>ASZN01000028.1 GCA_000406005.1 Candidatus Poribacteria bacterium WGA-3G | reverse complement strand
GTGCGGTGGGAAGGCATTATCTTACCTTCTATTTCCCAATTCCGAAGTGCCTGAACAGACACACCCAAGAGTTTAGCAGCTTCACCAATCTTAACAAATCTATTATTCATACATATATTATAGCAGAAAAATAAAAGATTTGTCAAGTAAAAACTACATGACTTTAGATTTTATGAGGTGCTTATAGGTTTTTGTAGGTTTTTATAGGAAATACCGAACTGCAACTTACCCTATGGTGAAAACTCAAGGCAGTATAGTTGAAGTATCGGGCAATCGCTTTGTGATGGCACTTACAGGAAATCCGGACGCTTGAAATCCAACGCCGACACATTTTTTGATTGACAACTTCGTTGTGGTTAACATATCATAGCAGTAAGCGTTGACCCTCTGCTGTCGTCAAATTCACGTTAGATTAACAACCTTTAACACAAGGAGCTATCAATGAAAAAGCGTTTAATGTCTCTCAGTATAAAGTCAACATTGTTCCTATTGATTAGTATCTCTACCCTATTGGTAGGGTGCGAGCGAGCACACCAACAGGCAGGGATTCTTCCAACAGCACCCGCAAAACAAGCAAGTGCCATGATTGGTGCATCAAACGACAGTGGCGTAACTGGAATGGCAGTCTTCACACAAAACGGCGACGACATCACGCTCACGGCTGAAATCCAGGGCGCGTCCCCCGGTCTGCACGCCATTCATATCCACGCAAACGGTGATTGCAGTGCACCCGACGGGACATCCGCTGGTGGTCACTGGAATCCTACCGGTGTTGCGCACGGGAAATGGGGAGAAGGTGAGTTCCATCTCGGGGATATCGGCAACATCACCGTCGGAGAAGATGGAACAGGTCATATTACATTGACGACGGATCTCTGGGAAATCGACACAGGTTCCGACGTAGATGTTGTTGGTAAAGGTATCATTGTCCATGCTGGCGCAGACGATTTCACTTCGCAACCGTCAGGTGCCGCAGGCGCGCGTATCGGGTGCGGTGTCATTGTACTATCAGAATAGGACTTACGCAAAATTCCTTCCCTTCCTCACAGGATCGGAAAATTGGAAGGCTGGAAGCGTGGAAGGCGGACTTCCATCTTTCCTTTCCTTCCATCCTTTCATCCCAATATTTGCTTTGAAGGAGGACTGAAAATGGCAAAAACTCTCTCACTCGTGGCACACAACGATTTAGAAAGCCAAGTTGAAGCACTCGAAAGGGATGGGTATGTCTATTTCCCCAGTGTGCTTAATGCTGAGGAAGTCGCGGAATTGCGAGCGACTATGGACCGATTAGAGACGATCCCCGAGTGTTTGGATCGGCACCAAACGCCTCAAAATGGCGACGGATTCCTCAACAAAATCATCAACAACTCTTTTAATCGCGACCTGTTGTATCTCCAATTCCTTGACAAATCACCGATTATTGAAGTTGCTGAAGCGACGCACGGTGAAGATTGTCATTGCATCGGTATGCAATCGTGGATAACAGGACCGGGACGACCCGATCAGGGGTTACATACCGATTGGCTGCCGATCTCCCTACCCGCAGATGTGCGTTCTGATCCGAGAGTCAAAATTCCGATCTTCATCACGACTGCCCATTACTATCTCAACGATATGTACGAGGAATTGGGTCCGACAAAGTTTGTGCCGGGCAGCCATTACTCCGGTTGCTCTCCAAACGGCGCAACCGAGTGGAATAACCGGACGGAAGAGAGTATCTTGTGCAATGCCGGGGATGTCGTGCTTTTTCGGAGTGAAGTCTGGCATCGCGGTTCTGCCAATACGAGTGACGAAACCCGTTATCTTTTACAGGTACACTATGCGCAGCGGATGATTACACAGAAATACCCGCCTTATCTGAATAAGTTTCAGTTTGACGCATCCATCCTCGCCCAAGCGAACCCCCGACAGAGACGGCTCCTCGGCGATCACCGACCGAGTAATTATGATTGAGATTTTTTACAATTATGATAGACCCTAATATATAATAAGGGAACCCTTATGAAACACTTCCGACTTCTACTAACGTTTTTGATCCTAATATTAATTTCAGTATCGTCTCTGTCATCCATTGCTAAATTCGATGTCCATGTTCTGTATTTTAAACCAACAGATGCCCCAAGTATAGATCATGAGTACCAGGATAAAATAATGAAAGATATTCAGAAATATTATCAGTCAGAAATGACGCGACATGGGTTTACTGATAAAACGTTTCCATTGGAAACAGATGAAAACGGTAAGCTTGTTATTCATACAATTAATGCGAAACACGATAGTGAACACTATGATATTGGCGAAGATAGGCATTGGGATCTAATTGAACCTGAACTTCCATTCAAATTTAACAATCAGCAAAATTGGAATTCTCGTGATAATGTCCATCTAATTATCATAGGTGGTTTAGAAATGCATGGAAATTGGCGTGGAGGGCCTGCTATGGGTTTTGCTTGGCACGGAGGTAGGTCGGGCGGTAACGCAATTGTAACTATGGATATAAAGAATGATTTTCCCCATCATTATCTTGGAGTAGTTGCACATGAATTAGGCCATGCTTTTGCACTTGATCCTGGTCATAATAACTATAACAATGGAGAATCATTAAATGGTACTGTAATAGCATGGGGAGATACAACCGAAGAATGGGGCAATAGAATGCAAATGACAAAAGAAGAAGCAATTCTATTAGATAGCCGTCCAATTTTCAGAAAAATCAATCTACAAGAAGATACTCCAAAATCTTATGAAAATATAAACGTTCTAATGTATACGGGGGCTGTTAGTTGGGTGAGCCCTGATGATGCCAATCTACAATCTCAAATGACAAAGCAGTTGCTTTCTTCAAAAGGGATTCAAGCCGAAATCGTTCAAACCGAAGATGCTGTTAGAGACTGGATGCTTCAAACCACTTCGGATGGTAACGTAGATGTTTTAATCCTTTACGGGATCCTACCAACTTCTATTTATCAGTTCCCTAACAGTCAATCGGACGGTTCTATGGCAGAAATTTGGATTGAATCAACTGACGGAAATACTATTCTTAACCATGGTGATTACTTCGGTTTTGTAGACAGCAACGGTGTCCAAACTTTACAAGACATTATGGATATTCCACATATCACAATGTGGGACTTTGGGTTGGAAAATAATACGCCAATGATAGTCACGAAAGATGGCAAAGAAATGACCCCAAGTCTTACAAATTTTCAATCCGATAGAGCCTTTCACCTTGATGAACTTACCGGGGATTGGTTTGCCGAAAAGGTGCTTGCGAGCAACACAGGCACCTCGCAAGCCACCAGAGCGGATCCAGTTATTGTGCGAGATGGCAATCTTGGAAGGATTGGTATTGTTTATCAAACCTTTAACGAGGTAAACCCTAAAGGCAAGGTTGCTGCTGAACTCATCGCTAACTTCCTTTTAGAAAATAACGACAAAATTTCGTTGCCGCCTGTTGAACCAATTATTGATGAGGGTACAGGAGGCCTGTCAGATATGGTGAGTCTCTTGCCTGCAAGTGTGCAGTCCCCTAATATCGGTCAACAACTCAAATTGTCCCTGAAAATTGCAAGCGGCGAAAATGTCGCAGGCTATCAAGCAACCGTGCAATTTGATACAACTGCTCTCCACTATGTCTCAAGTACCAATGGTGATTTTCTGCCTGTGGGTGCGTTCTTTGTGGAACCGAAAGTAGAGGGTAATCTTGTCAAACTGAACGCAGCGTCTCTTGCTGGAGAAAGTAATGGGGACGGCATTCTGGCAACACTCACGTTTGAAGTCGTCGCAGTGAAGGCATCCACTTTGACGCTTTCCGATGTGTTGCTAACCAACAGGGCAGGGGAGACGTTTGTCCCACAAGTTGAGAACGCAGAGATAACTGAACCTATTAAACTCAAAGGAGATATTAACGGTGATGGGACTGTCAACATTGCTGATTTGGTATTAGTCGCCTCAAATCTCGGCGAGACAGGACAGAATGCTGCAGATGTCAATGGCGATGGACAGGTCAACATTGCGGATCTCGTCTTGGTTGCTGGCGCATTGAGCAATAGTGCCGCCGCACCTTCTCTAAATCCTCAAGCCTTAAAAATGATCACTGCCACAGAAGTCAAACAGTGGCTATCCGCTGCACAGCGATTAAACCTTACAGATACAACGTCACAACGCGGTATCTTGTTCTTACAACAACTCCTCACAGCGTTGATTCCCAAAAAGACTGCCCTGCTTCCTAACTACCCAAATCCGTTCAATCCTGAGACGTGGATACCCTATCACTTGGCAAAGGACGCGGATGTTACACTGCACATCTATGCTGTGAACGGTGCATTGGTGCGGACGTTGGCACTTGGGCATCAAGCTGCGGGGATGTATCAAAGTCGTAGGCGTGCAGCGTATTGGGATGGCAAAAACGAGTTCGGTGAATCTGTCGCAAGTAGCGTGTATTTCTACAAACTCACAACGGACGGTTTTATGGCTACACGGAAGATGTTAATCTTGAAATAAGTGTGAGATATGTGACAGTGCCTGACTGTTCTCACGGCGGAGCAGCCTGAAAGCCGATTGCTATTCTCGCTGAGAAAAAATAAAATGTTGACAACTTCGTTAAGGTTAACATATTTCATGGCTAATGGTCTTAATGGCGGTAGCCGTGGATATACCACAGATCGCCATCGCATGGCATAGCAGAAGATATCGGGAATGAAACCGTAAAATTGATGAGCTCACACGAGAAATAGAAATGCTAAAGGAACGTGAGTTTGATAAATGTTGGACTTATGTAGCGTCCACTGTTAATTTACGTCATATACGCAACAAACTGGGAAGTTTGTGCTACAATTGATGTCTCTGTGATGCGAAAATAGAACTGCAACACATCCGAAGTGATTAATCAAACTGGCGTTAAAGGAGAATTATGGCAAAAATTACTGAATCCCGAATTAAAGCTAATCTCAGGAATCCGAGGTTTAGGAAACGACTTGAAGAAGCAAGGCTCATGGTCCAGCAAGGTAAAAATGCAGATGCAGCATACCATGTTCTGAAAGATATGTATCTGGGCAAGGACGAAAATCTGGGCAAGGACGAAAACGATCCAGACTTGTTCTGCCATATTCCTAATAGACGATTGGCAAAAATGTTAGGTATACCTAAACCCGAAGGCGGAGGGAAGACCATCGTCTTTAACCAGCGCAAGCGTCTGAAGAAAGAGAGGTTTGGAACAACCAAAAACAACCAGAGGAATTGTGTATATATCTTAACGAATCCATCTATGCCGGGTTTGATAAAAATAGGAAAGACAGAAAAAACTGCTCATGAGCGAGCCGAGGAACTTTATACAACAGGGGTTCCAGAACCCTTTTCGATCACCTACTCAATTCCATCTCAATACCCTGAAACTCTTGAAAAGATATTACATAAAAGGTTTAAAAAATACCGGATTAATAAAGATAGGGAATTTTTTAGATATTCCGCTGATAAAGTAATTGAATGGCTTAAAAACAGACCATCCTCTGTTGGATTGTATGACATAGAGGCACTTTGACCAAGTATCCATAAGTGTCAATTTAGGGAAAATAAACCTCTGATCTTCCATTACCTAAGATGCCATGAACACACAAGTTACGAGCGATCAGGTTGAATTTTACCGTGAGAATGGGTTTCTGGTTATTGACGATTTCCTGCAAGGTGCGGAGTTGTCATTGTGGCAGGATGCTGTTGATGAGGCTATCACACAACATGTGGGACGTGACGATACCTATCACAATCAAAGCAGAGGAGACGGTTACTACGAGAACGTCTTCGTTCAATGCGTCAATTTGTGGAAAACGAGCGAGCGGATTAAACAGTTGATTCTTGACCCTCAGTTGGGTAGACTGGCGGCAGATCTCGCTGGCACTTCGGGAGTGCGGTTGTATCACGACCACGCCATGGTCAAGCAACCGTGGGCAAATCCGACGAACTTCCATGTTGATAATCCGTACGATCCGTTCTATTCGCATCAGGCAATCATGTTCTGGGTAGCACTTGACGATACGACGGTTCAGAACGGCTGTCTGTATTTTCTGCCCGGTACACATAAGACGAGCGGCTTTGAGGTGGGTGGCAGTCTCGGAGAGGCGGGTGTCGGCGAACTGTTCCGCGAATATCCGCAGTGGGCGGCGATTGAACCCTACGCCGCTGAGATGAAAGCCGGAGCCGGGGTATTCATCAGTGGCATGGTTGCGCATGCGGCGGGACCGAATATGACGACACACCCACGCCGTGCGTTTGCAATGCTCTTTATGCCAGAGGATGCCACATTCAATGGTAAGAAAAGTGCGTTGCCCGATGAAGTGGTTGCGAAGTTGAAGACAGGCGACGTGTTGGCGGATGATGAACATCTGCCATTGGTTTTCTCATATCAAAACGGTAGCACACTGTCAAATCTGTCTTAAATCGGAAACCAAATATAAGGAGTTTTCTCATGTTGATCGCAAATGTGAATGGAAAAATCAGCGTGTTGATCCTATCGATGATATTATTTTTTACCGCTTGTGGTGATGATGTTGATGTCAATTATCTTGGGGATTCCTATACGCCTACTTCTCATGTGGATGTTTACTTTTCAGAGGATGATGTAACCGAAGGCTATCTGGTGATCGGACACGCGACTGCAGACGGCGGTGACACAGAGACGTTACAAGAAACGTTAATAGAGAAGGCACGCGACAGCGGGGCTGATGGAATCATATTTGAAGGATTCGATCGGGTAGAGACCGGAGAACAAACCATCGTCAATGACATAGGGGATGTAGAGATCATCAACACGGACACCACAAGCGTCCTACAGGTTAAAGCGATTTTTATCAAGTATAATAAGAATCTGTGATAGCACCCAACGCCTACCGGTATCTTAATAATCTGTTGATTGAGAGGACCTTAACTTTCATAAAGATATGATGACATTGAACAAACCAAAAAAAATCGCAACGGGAACACCGTTTGAATTCGGCGAGCATCGTTTCCACTTTGGCGAGGAGATCGTCGAATTAGTGGACTCCTCTCCACTCCTCAATAATATCAGTGCGTTGCACAGTAGGATGCAAGAGGATGGTTACATCTTCATCCGAGGGTTCCATCCGCGGAAGCATGCGGAGAAAGCCGCACACTGGACTTTACAAGCCATTGCGAAAAACGGTGGGTTAAAGCCGGATACTCCGGTTGAAGCGGGTATCATCAGCGAAGCGAATCAGACATTTAGTTTCTTTCGGCAAACTGAGGTGGTGCATGCCAAACCGATTCTTGATGTTGTCGATAGCCAACGGACGATGCAGTTCTACGAGGAATTTCTCGGGGGTCCAGTCATTACGTTTGACAAACGATGGCTTCGCTGCATGGCGAAGGGTGGACACAACCATTTTCACTACGATAGCGTTTACGTTGGGCGCGGCACACAGAACCGGTACACGATGTGGAGTGCATTGACGGACATCGGTCTGGAAAATGGACCGCTCGTCATCTGCCTCGGTTCTGATCGGCACGATCGGTTAAAATCCACCTACGGCGCGACCGATATGGACCGAGATTTGACGGAAGCTGTGTTCAGCACCGATCCACGCGAGATGGTCGAGAAATTCGGGTTCACGCTGGCAACAGCGCATTTCCAACCGGGTGACGTTATTATTTTTGGACTTTACATGATGCACAGCAGTGCCCCGAATCGTTCTGACCGCTATCGTATCAGCATCGATACGCGATATCAACTTGCTCGCGAAGAGAAGGATGACCGCTTCTTTTTCCGTGAAGACGGCAGCTGGCTCGGTAATTTTTACAACAAAGGTGCAAGTTACAAACCGATAACAGAACTCCGTCGAGAGTGGGGATTGGAATAATACTATGACTAAGGAAATTCGTATGATTTACAAGCAATGGAATTTTGTGGTCTTAATCGTGATCTTGATTTTTTTCGGGATTGGGAACAGTGTCGTAGCCAATTCAACCGCAACTGGCACTGTATTTCTGGATACAAACGGCAACCAAGTGAAGGACGACAATGAGAAAGGGCTGCCCGGGGTTCGTGTCTCTAATGGACAAGATATTGTCCAAACCGATGCCAACGGGCAATACACGCTCGCGGTCAGTGATGACACCATTCTCTTTGTTATTAAGCCCCGTGGGTTTATGACACCGGTTGATGAAAATCGGCTCCCGAAATTTTATTACGTTCACAAACCGCACGGTTCACCAGATGGACTGAAATATGCCGGTATCGCACCAACGGGTCCATTACCGGAATCGATTGATTTTCCGCTCACTGAACAGCCCGAAGCCGATACTTTTAAGGTGCTTGTCTTTGGAGATACACAACCCAATAATATGCAAGAGATTGAGTGGTTAGCACATGATGTGATTGAAGAGGTTATTGGTATTGATGCCGTGTTCGGCCTCAGTCTTGGTGATTTGGTAGGTGACAATTTAAACTTATTCTATCCACTTAACGAAGTGATCGCTACTGTCGGGATCCCGTGGTACAACGTCTATGGTAACCATGATATGAACCGGCTTGCTACGGATGACCGATATGCCGATGAAACCTTTGAGCGTGTTTATGGACCCACGTGCTATTCGTTTGATTGGGGACCTGTCCATTTCATCAATATCGACAATGTGCACTTTTACCACAATGAGGAGAATAAGCCCTCATACTTCAGTGAGGTGGGAGAACAGCAGTTGACGTTCATTCGGAACGATCTCGCTTTTGTGCCGAAGGACCAGCTTGTCGTTGTATCCTTTCATATTCCGTTGATCGAGATGCGTGATGTAAAGGAGTTGATGAACCTTCTCGGTGCTCGACCACACACGTTATCCCTGTCGGCACACACACACATCCAACGCGATGATTTCGTCGGACCGGATCACGGTTGGCACGGCGACGACCCACATCATCACCACAATCATGCAACCACATCTGGTTCTTGGTGGCAGGGGTCGCTTGATGAAATCGGTATTCCGCACACAACGATGCGAGATGGTGCACCCAACGGATATGGCATCTTCACATTCACTGGAAACCAATATTCAATTCGCTTTAAAGCCGCCCGTCGTCCAGCCGATTATCAGATGAATGTATGGGCACCATGGGAAATTGCGTCGGAAGAAACTGACGACACAGATGTCATCGTTAATGTTTTCGGAGGCACCGAACGCTCAACGGTTGAAATTCGTCTCGGCGAAGCCGGGGCATGGCGGCCAATGACCTATATGCCCCAGAAAGACCCATACTTCCAAGCACTCAAGGAGCGAGACGAAACGTATCACCTTGAACGGAAAATGCATACTGCGCTTCGAGAGACAATGAAACCGTTGTTGAAAGAAGAGGACAAACTGCCACAAAGGGGAAAACGACTTGTTTACGGAGTTCCAAAATCATCACACATCTGGCAAGCAAAGCTTCCAGCGAATGCTCCGAAAGGAACGCATGTTATCTACGTCCGTACGACAGATATGTTTGGTCAGACTTTCACAGGACGCAGAATCATCCGAGTGCGCTAACCGAGTATCAGTCCTCGGTGATTTCGCAGAGATCAAATAGGGCCGCGCGCGCACATTACTTGTTTGCTTCCACGTATGACCGGAGCACGGTGTTAATCTGCGTTAGGAACTTCAGTAAGATACGGGACGCGCCAGTCGATGTCTGAAATATAGCGTCTCCAGAATAGAATAACACACGGAACGCTAAGGACGAGTGCTATCAGTCCTACCCACCAAGATTCTTGAAACTCAGCTATCGTTTCATAAGAAATAGAGGTATCAAGGTCCATTGTAAAGTACTCCATAATCCACGCCGTTAGGTTATTTAGAATGTGCATAAAAATCGGAACGAAAAGCGACTTCGTTCGGATATAGAGAACAGCCATCACACAAGCGAAACAGAACCCGCCGATGATATTAGTATGTAACAGTCCAAAGACAATTGACGAAACAAGAATAGCCCTTGTCAAATCCCACTTGACAGTCCATCGCGTTAGCAAAATGCCACGTACGAAAAACTCCTCTATCACAGGGGCAACTAACACAATCGTTAGGTAGTTGATCGCGTTCGCAAGAATGTAATTATCGCCTTCCCTCCAAATCATTATTGTGGAACTCTCAAGGTACCACGCCTCGACAAATCCGGGAAAAACATAAGATAGGGGAAGGTACAAAACATAGACAGACGCAATGGCACTAATAACAAGCGGCACCACCCATAGCGCGTATCCTCCAAGTCTGCGCCATGTCGGAAATGTACCGAACAGTTTGTCATAAGACAAACCTGCACGGGCGAAACCCCTAAAGTGAAATAGAAAGAAGAACCCGTATAAAAATAAATTGGACAGTGCTTTGGAAAGTGGAGAATCTCTGCTGTATTTAAAGAAGATGAAAAAAATAACAGCAGTGACAACAGCAGTGAGAATACCAACCATTAACAGTGATCGACCACGAAGATCACGACTCGTTTCAAATGGATTGTCTTGCATGCCGATATTCACCTTTGCGTTTTATAATGCGGCTATTACGGAAATTATATCCGATTCTAATATGTATGTCTATTCAAATTTGTAATTACCGTCACTTGAACCAAATGGCCAGATATGATACAATGCCAAAAATACAAAGGAGGACATTCAGATGGCTGAGAACCAGATTAAAATCGCGGCGTGTCAATTGCTCACAAGCGAAGATGTTTCTGCGAACACTGCAAAAGTACTACAGCAGATTGAGGCGTGTGCAGAGATAGGAATCCAGATTGCAGCGTTCCCGGAAGGGTGCCTGTTCGGCTACTGTTGTCGGACAGATTATTGGGAACGGATCTCGCCACAAGTCTTTAAAGAGGCGGAAGCGAAAATTGCCGAAGCTGCGCGCCGACATGCCATGGCTGTCGTCGTCGGTTCCGCACATCACGATGGCGAGAATTGGCACAACGATTTAGCGATTTTCGACCAGCACGGAAGCCTTAAATACCGGTACGGCAAGACCTTCCTCGCCGGGGAGAAATGGTGTATCAACAATCGCGGTAAACTGCCGATTGTGCAACTCGCCGGTGTTGACTGCTGTTTTATCATCTGCCACGATGTGCGCTACCCTGAGTTGGTTAAGTTACCCGCAGCGATGGGTGCGCAGCTCTGCATCTTCTGCTCGTGTGAGGCAGGATTGTTGTCGGAATATAAACTTTCTGCGTATCGCGCCATGCCGATCTCACGTGCTACGGAAAACGGTATCTACCTCGCAATGGCGAATACACCCGCGAATCCTAATGACATCCGCTCACCAGGTTCATCGCACGGGAACTCGAAGATTGTCCATCCAGATGGTAATGTTATCACAGAGGCTGGATTTTTCGGGGATGACATCGTCTCGGCAACAATAGACCTCTCAAAAGCGACAGGTTCACAGGCAAAACGGACTTGCAACGAAGATACGATCCTTCGAGAATGGTTCCAACAGGGATGCAAGTTCGTCGTGAAAGTCTGAAATAAAGCGGGCGTTTGGTCAGATCAAAACTCATAGATGTCCTCACGTCGTTTTGCGACCTTATGTCGAACAAGTGCTTGCATATCCGCCGGCATTCGTGCAAAAGTTTCAGGAAAAACAGGTTGGTGTCCACCCTCGCGCATGAGATTCCACCAAGCCGGATAGTAAGCGATATTCAACGCCATCCGATGCTGGTCGTCGGTTGTGTTTTCGCCCTGTCCGTGCCATGTACCGCCGTGCCACAACAGCACAGAACCCCGCCGTCCGCAGACAGAGACCGGATGACTTTCTGCCATATCCGATGCTGATGGCCTCCGCCGCGCGCGATGGCTAAATGGCACTACGAGCGTCGCACCGTTCTCAACGGTAAAATCCGTTATCATCCAGATTGAATTAATCATCCACGGCGTTTCGGGAAGGCGCGCTGGCAAGTCGTGCGTCGAATCGGAGTGTATACCACCTTGCGGCGCACGTGGTTTGACCCATTTCGTGCAAGCCTCACCCAACCGTGCGCTGGCACCGAGAAAATGGCGGACAACCTGTAGCACCTGTGGGTGTGCGATGCACTTCCAACACATCTCATCAAGGTTGACCACACCGAAAAGGGTTTGATACAGTTCAGCATCTGGATCCTGAAAAGTCTGTCGATTCGTTGGGTCTTGGTGGAGTTGGAAGTATTTCTCCGCCATCACGTCTGCCTGTGCTGTGGGTATCGCGTCTTCAATTAAGCAGTAGCCGAATGTTTCGAGATGTTCTATTGCGTCTTGTTGTGCCATTTATGGAACTCCTACCCTTTTCGGAGAATCTTTCGGTATCAGGATGTCCTTATTCTGTCTAACTGAAGTAACCAATCAATGCAAGGGCTGTCCTGAAAAGCGTGCTGACTATTTTACCACGCTTTATCATGTGAGAACAAGTGGAAAAATTACGAATTTTCAAAACTATAGTAGGATTTAAAGTGTTGAATAGGTTTCTGAGGATCCTTGTCCTCACTGAAATTAGTCACTGGCACTGACGACGGAGATAGCATTCATGAAGAAAGAAAATGAAGTCGAAATTGGCGAATGGAATCGTCAGTGGACATGGCTGTGCACATCTTATACATTGGTCGGGTTGGCTAAAATTTTATAAGACTTACGCAATTTTCTTACAAGTAGTTACTATCACACACCGCTGAAGGGGTTTGTAACCCTACCAATCTGTCAGTGTATAATCAATTGTAGGCTTTACTATAGTTTGACAACTTTCACAAACGCACTCTTCCTTGATATTGCAAAAATTATGTGGTAAACTATCTGGAAGCATAGCCGGTAGAAAATACGATCCGCGATGCTTGGCGTGGTCTCTACCGAAACTAAGTTGCATCGGGAACTACCCTGATAGAACTACGTGAACACCTAATAACAATTGATTTTAAATAAGAGGTGAATACCTTGAATGGCAAAATTTATCTCATCACCAATCTGGTGAATGGGAAGCAGTATGTCGGAAAAACTATCGGAGACGTAAATCACCGATTTAATGAACATGTTTCTGACGCTATTTCTGGTAGGGTAAATACCGATCTCGCACGCGATATTCGTGCATATGGTAGAGGAGCTTTCAGTATATCGGTTTTGCGATCAGGCATCATATCACATATCGAATTAGCACGCATCGAAAGTTTCTATATTTCTATGCGCGGAACACTAGTGCCAAGAGGATATAATATAATGCCATAAACAATATCTGTTTCGGTGCTAGTTTTGAAAATATCTTTCGGCGATGGAGATGTAGATGAAGACGGAATATCCATGTGAAAATAAATATTTAAAGTTTGAGGTAGTTGAAGAAATCATAAGATATATAGCAATGCCTGATGACGAACCATGGGAAATTAGAAACGCGAAACGTGAAGAAATCAGTCGGCTAATTAATCTAGCACTACGTCTTCATGAGGTGTCCAGTGACTACTATATAATTCCATCAACATTGAGTTTATCGTATACTGTAGGTCTTATTCATACATGTCTCGGCGGATTAGAAGAAACAAACAATAGGCTCATGAAACTTACTAAAGATGCCCTTGAGTATCTTGCCATATTAGGAGAAACAAATCAATTTTCTGAAGGCTATTGGATCATCGCTAAATATCCTTTAAGGATTTACGGGAATGGAAAAAATTGGGTTTATCTCTATTATCTATCAGGTGATAAAACCAGAACCGAGGTAAATGCCTCAGAAAGCAGTCATTCGGAAGGTGAGTGGAGGTGTAATATTGGCAGGACTAAGTCGAAAAAACCTGTGGAGGGTAGAATTCTCAAAGAAACTAGGCAGTTTCGAGAGAAGGTCATAACCGAGCTTTTACTGAGAACAGATGAGGAAATAAAGTTAGAAAGTGGGATACACATAGCCTTAAAACTGCGCGGCAAACACATACCACCAGTGGATATAAATCGGGAAAGAGAGTGGTTTATCACGAACCCTGATAGGGTAATTGAGATTTACGAGTTTTTCATGGGGGTGTCCCCTTCACAGATACGGCGAGACTAAATTCTAATTCGTAAATAAACTTCTGCCTACTGTCGTATATCCAGATGCCCACCCTATCCGTGTGAATCTGCTATGAAGATTCACACGGATATGTGAATTTATGGTAAACTTCACATATACGGAAAATATATAAAAATGATAAAAAAGACTGTATTGCTAATATCGGATGAGGCTATGCCGGATGATACCTTTGAGGAGATTCCTGCTCGTTTTTTATCTTTATTCACGTCTCCAGTGATTCAGAGAGATGACATCAGGTATCCTGATTTCGCTGAAAATGGTGCTTCAATTGAGGAAATAGGTGAATTTACCCGTCCCATCCAAGGATGTACTGTATTTGCTTTTCGATCTGACTGGCAAGATATCAATACAGAACTTGAAGTAGCATATATCAAGGAGAATCATACAGACAAAGAAATATCGTTAATTGGTATGTATTCGGAAGGCACACCAAAATGCCCAGATTTTATCAAAAGTGTATTTGAAAGCACGCCTTGGGAACAATTACCTGTGCTGACCCATGAAACTTTTCGTTTCTATATGGACAATTTAGGTATGTATGTTACAATGCAGGCAATCCCCTATTTAGGAGCTAAATATAGCACAAAAATAGGATTGTCTACTCATGGGTATGAAGAATGGTGTCCTACAATGAATTCAGTACTTGATGCTCTGTAGTGATTATAAGTCAATTCTGCTGACTATTCTATTGACTCTATCGGCATCGGGCTGCGGTGCTCGTCCTGAGGGGCAAAACCGGACTGTCGTTGGAATCCACCGTTAGACCGCTGTGTCCAATTAGCTAATCATCTATGAGTCCGAAACGTCTAACTAACAAATTTTGTTCGCGTAGTCGTGAGAAATTGCTTCATTTCTTTTGGGACCGAAATGACATCAATGTATGAGAAGATCACACGAAAGTCTTCATCCCTTTCTGTTACGGAACACCAACACATATCTATTCTCTTCTATCTGCTCTACCTCTTCCAAAGGGAGATGTTTCTCAATAATGTGTTTCGCAAAGGCGACCGTCCAAAAGTACGATGGAGAAGGGTACACACCTTTTTCAGGAATTGCCCTGCTTCCGCCTATCAAACCGGTCTGTACATCGTATCGCTCTGGAAGGGCTTCTTCTCCGGCTCTTTTGACCAATTCATCGGACATAATTACAACGAAAATACCGTTATCCGATAGAATCCGTTTAAGCTGAACTGACAAGTTTTCCAGCGTCTGATATGATAAGTAGATATTATTTTGTGGGAGTAACGCGAGATCGAAAGAATTCGCTTTGTAAGGTAACGCAGCCATATCCCCGATGTTGAATTGACAACGACTCTTTCTTTTTTCCGCAACCTTTTTGGCGTGGAGGAGTGGAATCTCTGCGAAGTCAATACCGGTTGCTATTGCACCCACGTCTTCCATAGCAAAGGTAAACCGTCCTGCATTGCAGCCTAAGTCTAATGCGCGCATGCCGGGTTTTATGAGTTTGCGCAATTGGTCTTCATATCTGTCAACGGCAAATTGCGATCTCGGATCATCAGGATCGGTTGTCGGGTGAACACCCGCCGCGTTATAATGTTTTCGAGTCGCATCAAATATGTTCATACATTTCGTCCCTTCACTCCCTCTGATTCGGATCGGATGGACGTGTGGAGAGATTCGTCTTCGGTGGAATATCATAAGAGATGTATCCGCAGCGCGGGCAGCGCATCTCAAGCTCAACGAGGTTTCTGACCTCACCCGTTTTTTCAGGCTTCCGCCGCGTCTGGCACTGCGGACACCGAACGGCTCGGAACTCATCTACATCGCTCCTACCGAAATAGGCACCTATTTTAAACAGAATAAACAGCAGCAGAACGATGAAAATACATACAAAACTGAAGATGAGAAAAGGCAAGAATGTCGGCATGCCGCTTCCTCAGAATAGATAGGTAGGGATTTACGTCAACTTTCCAGCCGTATCAGCGGTTTAACCGAATCCTGATGATAGGTGGCTTCTGTTACGGTATCGGCAAAGAAAGGTGCAAAAAACGTATCAGCGGTATCCAAAAAACCTGGTAGATTGAGCCCCATATAATTACCCGATGCATCGTCACATTCAACGACAACTTGCCGTAACTTATCGCGTCCAGCCGTAGAAAGCGAACGCAACGGCCGCAACATCCGTGTATGATACTTAATCAAAGATGCTGACACCTGAATTAACCCTTGAAGGTAGAGACGATACGTATCTTCTGCTTGGTGCCAGAGTCCTTCCCATGCCTCGTGTGCCTCCCACCAATAGGCAAAGTTGTATAAATCTACACCGTAGAGGTAATCCTCGTTTTGCTGCCAGAATTCTGGTGCTAAAGGTTCAGCATCGTGTCCTTCTTCCACTCCATAACTGTGCCCCTTCGGGTCGCGAATCGGATGTGGCGTGACACCGGGTATATGGCGATACGGTGGAAACGGCTTTTGTGGGCAATATCGTTGCCAATTTTTATCAAAGGGTACGGGTTGTTTTTTAATTATTCCTTGCGGTTAAACGACGGGGTTTGTGCTTTGACGGTTTTCGTTTAATTCCGCCCTCCACTACGTTACAGGCTACGGTTTCGCATTTCGGCTTTTTAATTATTCCTTGCGGTTAAACGACGGGTTTTGTGCTTTAAAGGTTTCAACACCAAGCACCTTACATTCTGCCGACACCGATATAGCGAAAACCTGCGGCTCTCGCTTCTTCTGGCGAATAGACGTTGCGTCCATCAATGAGGATTGGTGTCTTCATCTGTTTTGCGAGCCTGCGGAGTTCAAGTCTGTGGTAGAGGTCCCATTCGGTAACAAGCACCAGTGCGTCTGCATCGTACGGCAGTTCGTATACATCTTCGGTGAAGTGCAACCCGTTGTTGTGAGTATCAACTTTTTCGCTTAAAGCCTGATGTGCGTTGGCTATAGCGATCGGGTCGTGGGCGCGAACAATCGCACCTTCTGCGAGGAGTTCCCGGATGATATCAAGTGCCGGTGCTTCTCGAATGTCATCGGTGTTCGGCTTAAAGGCGAGGCCGAGGATACCGACGGTTTTGCCTTCAAACGTGTGCAGTACATCCCGCAATTTTTCGACGATACGTTCCCGTTGTCGGAAGTTGACCGTGCGTGCGGCTTCCGTAATCGGCATTTCGTAACCAGATTGCGCCGCGACCCCTAAGAGCGCAGCGGTATCTTTCGGATAGCAGCTCCCACCCCAACCGAGACCCGCCCGGAGAAATCGGTGTCCGATACGCGCGTCAAGTCCAATACCACGGGCGACTTCTGTTACATCCGCATCAACCTCTTCACAGAGGCCAGCGATTTCGTTAATAAAACTGATCTTGAGAGCGAGGAAGGTGTTCGCGGCGTATTTAATCATCTCAGCACTGTTCGGGTCCGTCGTCATCATCGGTGGAAGATGATAAGAAGGCGGACGTGGAAACTCGCTCGGCGGGTCAAAAGTCTGTTCAAGGATCGGTTTATAGAGACGACGCAAGGTATCAATCGCCTTTTCACTGTTCGCACCGACGACGATCCGATCCGGATAGAACGCGCCTTGCAGTGCCAATCCCTCTTGTAAGAATTCAGGATTTGAAGCGACAGAGACGTTCCCTCGAATCCCGCGTTCTGAAAAGACGTTTTCGACGACCTCGGCAACACGTTGGTTGGTACCAATTGGGACAGTGGACTTGACGACAAGCGTATAGTGTTTATTCGGTAGGCAGACCTGAGCCACTTCTCTCGCAGCTTGTTCAACGTGTCGTGTATCCGCTTCGCCGTTCTGCTTCGGTGGTGTTCCGACAGCAATCAGAATCAGTTCCGCGTCCGGGACGACTTCAGCCACATTCGGCGTGAAACGGATCGTCCGCCATACTTCCTCAAGGAGGTTCTGGATGCCCGGTTCATGGATCGGACTTTTTCCATCATGTAAAAGAGTGAGTTTGCTTGCGTCTTTATCCACTCCGGCAACATCATGATGCAGATAAGAGAGGACAACCGCTGTGGTCAAACCGACGTATCCGGTTCCTATAATTGCAATTTTCATTCTTTACTCTTTTAGTCTCCTGGCGTGAGTTCAGCAATTTCAAGAACTCTTTGAAGTCGTTCGGTAGTTGGATCGTAGCCATAGTTAATCTGCCGCATCAATTCGAGGGCTGCCATACGTTCTTGTGGGCTTTTAGAATGCCAATATGCTTTGTCAGCTGCATCCGCTTCTTTGAAAGAGGATAGCACAGAAAGCGTTCCCTTATCCACTTTGAAAGTATCAATTGCACGCATAATTCTGTTTAAAACCTCCGCCTATTGTACCGCCGGCGGTTCAACCTGTTCCAGCAGTTTATTGATAATATCCAAGCTCGTGATCCCGTCAGCTTCGGCGTTGAAGTTCGTCAAAATCCGGTGGCGTAGCACTGGGACCGCGACAGCCTTGATATCGTCATAAGAAACATGATACCGCCCATGAAGAATCGCACGCGCTTTCGCACCGAGCACAAGGTATTGCGACGCACGCGGTCCGGCACCCCATTGCACCCAATCCTGAATGAAATCAAAGGCATCCGGTGTCGGGCGCGTCTGCCTGCTCAATTCTACAGCATAGTCCACAATTGCCTCCGCGATCGGAACTTTCCGGACGATCTGTTGGATTTGCAGTACTTCTTCCCCGGTGATAACGGCTTTTATCTCCGGTTCATAAGCCGCAGTCGTCGTCATCACGATCTCTTTTTCAGCATCTTTATCTGGATAATCAAGTGTAATGTGGAACATGAACCGATCAAGTTGCGCTTCTGGTAGCGGATAGGTGCCTTCCTGCTCAATCGGGTTTTGTGTTGCAAGGACAAAAAATGGGCGTTCTAACGCATAAGTCCTACCACCTGCTGTAACCTTGTATTCTTGCATCGCTTGTAAAAGCGCGGCTTGTGTTTTAGGAGGCGTTCGGTTGATCTCATCGGCGAGAACGATATTAGCAAATACCGGTCCCTTAATAAAGCGGAAGGCGCGTTTCCCCGCCTCGCCTTCCTCAATAATATCCGTACCGATAATATCAGACGGCATCAGGTCCGGCGTAAATTGGATGCGGTTGAAAGGGAGTTCAAGAATCTCCGCGAACGTGCTAATTAACAGTGTCTTCGCTAACCCGGGAACACCGACCAATAAACAGTGTCCCTGTGAAAAGAGCGCGATAAGAAGTTGCTCGATGACCTCGTTCTGCCCGATGATCCGCTTTTTAAGTTCTGTTAAAATGTTTGCCCTTGCCGTTTTTAAAGTTTCAGCGGCTTCCATGTCGGTCAAGGGTTCCGCGATGGGTGTGTCGTTTTTCATATTTTTTTAGGGTTAGTCGTCCGCAACCTTCCACATTTGAAGTCCGTCGAAATCGAAGTTAACGTCAATGACGCGTGCCCCCGCATCTTCAAGTTTTTGGCGGACACGATGTTCACGTGCAGGTTCACAGTAAAATAAGAGACACCCACCACCACCAGCACCGCAAGCTTTACCGCCGATTGCACCGTGTGTCATCGCAATTTTAAAGAGAGATTCAATCTGTTCGTTTGTAACAGAGGCGTGCAACTTTTTTTGATTCTTCCAGTTTTCCGTGAGGAGCTCGCCAAATTCCGTTAATCGACCCCGCATGAGCGCAGTTTTCGTCGCTTCAGCAATGGCTTTGAGGGTTTCTAAAGCTTCACGGACACTCGGTTGACCGCTTTTATAAGCATCTGTCACATTTTGATGTATATTACCAGAGAGACGGGACTTTCCGGTATAACAGAGGACAAGATTCTTTTCGAGTTCATAACGGATGTGTGGTGGGAACCGTAATGGGGAAGTTTTGACATCTTCGCCTTGGAACTCCATAAAGTGGATACCACCGAGTGCGCTCGCGTAGTGGTCCTGTTTACCACCGAGTATCCCGAGTTCGTGTCGTTCAATCGTACTGGCGAGATCCGCGTACTCATAAGGGAGATAGGTTACATCCTTAAGCGCACCAAGGGCACCGACGAGCGCGACACCCATTGATGCCGAAGTACCCAACCCGCTACCAGGGGGTGCAGTTGACTGCGTGATAAGGTCAAACCCGCCGATCTGTATAGACATCCGACGAACAGCGGCTTTCACCAAATCGACGTTACCGTCATATTCAAGTTGACGTATGTCATCCGCTTCGATGAAAGTATCAAAATCCGCGGAATAGATACGAATACTTTTGTCCAAAACACGCTGTAGCTCAACGGAATCGTCTTGTATCGTTTGGCGTTCACAGCGTAGCGTAGCATAAGCGTATCGGTTGATCGCCCCATTGACGACGAAACCCTTTGAATGCTCGGTGAAAAGGGCAACATCGCTCCACCCGCCAGCGAAATCAATGCGGACCGGGGCTCTCGTTCGGATTAGCATGACGAGTCTCCTGACATCAGTTTTTAGCAAGCGCGTGGAACGTCTTAGAAATGATGCGGATCAAAATCGGAAAGTTTACCTACAAACCAGACAGAATTACCCGTTGATTGTAGTTGATATTATTCGCGTATATTGCAAGGGTATTCTTTACAGAAGACACCAGAGAAATGTTTAAACGTAATCCGGAAAAGCCGGAACTATGTCCCGTTTTTGAAACGAAACATAGTCTCAGCAGCTTTTCCGAGAAACTGAGCGAAAAAACCGCTAATTTTCGGCAGCGGCATCGCGAAGTTTCTTGCCAGCTTTGAAAACAGGAACCGTTTTCTCCGGAATGTCAAGCGGTGCACCAGTCTGTGGGTTGCGACCTGTACGTGCCGGGCGGTGTTTGGCTTCAAATGTTCCAAATCCAATCAGGCCAACGGAATTGCCATTGCTCAAAGCTTCGCAAATAGTCGCAGCGAATGCGTCAACAGCAGCACTGGCATCTTTCTTGCTAAGATCCGTCTGTTCGACGATACTGTCAACGACATTATTCTTCGTTAATTTTGCCATGTCAAATGTTCCTCTAATTTTTAGTCCGAACAAGAAAACGTTGTTTTTCCAGATAACTCCGGAACCGCGGTCCCCTCGCTGCAGACGTAAAATGAATTTAACAAAAACTAACAGTCATTATATTATACTATACAGATATAGATATGTCAAGAAAAAAATTTAACTTATGCCAAAATTAGCGCGGAATTATTGGCGGATATACCATTCTAATACAACCCACGCCACTTCATCATTAGTGGAAAACCCTAATGTCGCTTGACATGATACATATATCTTTCTCATGGTACCCACACGCTGAAGCGTGGGCTTCTGCTTCATCGTAGTTTGACTTTTTTTTAAGGTCTTATATCTACGCCACAAGCAGGCTATTCATGAAAGCACTCCTGTGCAATCGGTTATCGTGTGGTCACGCCCAAGCGAGCCTGCCGACTTCAAAATGAAGTCTGAAAAAGAGATGCCATTTTACCCGACGCTCTTTTTTTTCAATACCCCGTTTACATCTCTATCCTAAAGGATGGAGTTTTAACAGGAAGATTGATAATATTAATACCACAAATCATAGACTTTGTCAAGTATTTGCGTAAAAAATAGCGAATTTCACTTCCAAATATTGGACTTTAGCAAAATATTTGCTTTAAGGCATGTGTTTGTGGTAAAATTATAAAGCAAAATGGTACGCAAAAAATCCTGTTTAAATAATATAACATAAGGAAGACATTAAAAATGCGTGAGAGTTATCGTGTTGCAGTCGTCGGCGC
Organism: Candidatus Poribacteria bacterium WGA-3G; assembly: GCA_000406005.1. GTDB lineage: Bacteria > Poribacteria > WGA-4E > WGA-4E > WGA-3G > WGA-3G. Next base: position 45,825 of record ASZN01000028.1, on the reverse strand, counting down.
AACGGGTGCCGTCGGAAACACAATGTTACAACTTCTGGTAGAGCGTTCTTTTCCCATCGCTTCGCTGAAACTTTTGGCATCACATCGTTCCGCGGGTGAAATCTTAACGTTTAAAAACGACCCCATCGTTGTTGAAGAGTTAACACACGACTCGTTCGCGGATGTGGATGTGGTGTTCTCATCTGCTGGTGCCTCTGTCAGCCGAGAATTTATCCCAACAGCCGTGGACAAAGGCGCACTCGTTATTGACAATACCAGTGCATTCCGGATGGACGAAGACACGCCACTCGTGGTACCGGAAGTCAATATGGATGCTGCCCGAACACACAACGGGATTATAGCGAATCCAAACTGCTCCACTATCCAAATGATGGTCGCACTCAAACCAATTTACGATGCCGCCGGCATCAAACGAATCGTCGTCTCCACCTACCAGAGCGTCTCCGGTAAGAGTGGGCGCGCCGTCTTGGAACTGGTCCAACAAACAACCGAAGCACTTGAAGGCAAACCCATCACACTGGATAAATTCCCACACCAGATGGCGTTCAATGTCGCATTTGACTGGCCCTTCTTAGACAGTGGCGACAACGAAGAAGAAGTCAAAATGATTAACGAAACTCGAAAAATACTCAACGACGATACGATCGGTGTCTCCGCTACTACTGCCCGAGTTCCGGTCTTCTTCGCACATTCCGAATCGATAAACCTCGAAACAGATAAGAAACTCACCGTCGCTGAAACAAGGGAAATACTCAACGACGCACCAGGCGTAAACCTTATGGACAATCCAAGCAATCAGGAATACCCGCTCGCTGTTGATGTCGCAGGTACAGATGAAGTCTATGTCGGTAGGATTCGTGAAGATGCCTCTATAGAAAACGGTTTGAACCTTTGGGTCGTCGCCGATAACCTCCGGAAAGGTGCCGCTCTGAATGCTATTCAGATAGCCGAAAATCTATTGTAAACCCGCGAAAGTACTATGGAAATCACCCTCGCCACACTACCGAATTATCTCCGTCAACGACCGGCAATGACGCGTCCGTTTGAACGGGGAACAACGTTCCGGACAGAAGAAATTGGCGACGGTAACCTTAACACCGTCTATCGCGTTTCGGATGCAACGCATCCCGAGCGTTCGATTATCTTAAAACACGCACCACCTTATATTAAGATACTCGGACCCGACTACCCGTTATCCACTGAACGTCTGACTTTTGAAGCGCGGGCACTTGAACTTTACGATCGTTTCGCAAGCGGTACTGTACCCGTACAATATGACTTTGATCCAGAAGCAGCAGTCATCGCTATGGAAGACCTCCGATACGCAAATGTTCTACGCGACGATCTGATGACTGGAACAGTGGATACCGCAATCGCCGAACAGATCGGCCGGTTTATGGGGACTGTGCATAGCCAAACCCATGTCAATAACGTTGACAGCGCAACCGCACAGCACTATAAACAACAATTCGCGAACACCACTATGCAATCGATCACTGCTGACTACGTGTTCACTTTCCCATTCACCGAACACGAAACGAACTTCTGGACACCCGGATTAGAAGTAGAGGTTCAGAGATTGAAAGCAGATACGGATTTTTTGGAACAGGTGGCGCATCTCAAGCAGGTTTTCCTAACCGCACAGCAAGGCATAACCCACGGCGACCTACATACAGGTAGCGTTCTCGTTCAAGACAATACTGCCAAGGTGATTGATGCTGAATTCGCCTTCTATGGTCCCATAGGGTTTGACCTCGGATTATATTGGGCAAATTATCTTTTGGCGCATTTTTCACACCAAGATAATCCGCACGTGCAATCCGCACTTAAAACTGCAATCAAGCAAACATGGCAAACCTACACGACCGAATTTGAAATGACCAATACCGAACTGAAAGCGCAGACGTTAGAGAACATTTTCCACGAAGCTATCGGGTTTACCGGATTGGAAATACTGCGCCGGCTCATAGGTGCCGCACACGTCAAGGATATAGAGAACATCCTTGATATACCACAAAAACTACGCGCAGAAAACGCAGCACTTCAATTCGGAACAACACTCGTCAAACAACACAGATATTTCAGTGATGTCGCAGCGATCATCGAAATGCTCTAACCCATACGTCTACACCGACCGCATTATAAAACATTATGAAAGACTATTATGAAATCCTCGGCGTAGATCGAGGGGCTACTCCAGAAGAAATTAAAAAAGCCTATCGCAAACTCGCGGTCCGGTACCATCCAGACAAAAATCCCGGCGATAAAGCGGCTGAAGAAAAATTCAAAGAGGCATCGAATGCTTATTCAGTGCTCTCTGACCCCGAAAAGCGACGCGTCTATGATACACGTGGGCACGCTGGCGTTCACGGGATGGGATTTGAAGGCTACCAGAATATGAACGACATCTTCACGCATATCAACTTGGACGATCTGCTCGGGCGCGGGTTCGGTGGGTTTGGCGGCTTCGGTAGATTCGACGACGCATTCGGGGACGCATTCGGACAGCGACGCACAACTGTACCGACGCGTGGACGCGACATCCGTATGAACTTGAGCGTCCCATTCACTGATGCCGTATTAGGCGGAAAGAAAGAGGTGAACGTGCAAGGCAAACGGATCACCCTCACAATTCCGCCCGGGATACAGGACGGGAAAACACTACGCATCCGCGGACACGGAGAGGCACATCGCAGCGGTATCACTGGCGACCTGTTGGTGACTGTCGCTGTACAGCCACACCCGACACTCATACGCGACGGCGCGGACCTATTGACCGATGCGAAAATATCCATGACAACGGCTGCGTTAGGCGGTTCCGTGCGCGTGAAGACGTTAACGGGTGATGTGGATTTGAAGGTGCCAGCGGGCGCACAACCCGGGCAACAACTCCGTCTACGTGGACAGGGTGCAACAGATGCCTCCGGACGAAAGGGCGATCTGCGGGTACGGTTGGTCGTAGAAATCCCGAAACCGCTCTCCCGAAAACAGCGAAACCTCCTGAAAGAACTCGATAAGACGCTATGATATAAACCTATTGACATGCTTCTGTCAATGATGCCTGATAAGAAATAGACAAAGGAGCAGTTATGCAATATGAACTCAAGCCAGTCATTTTCTATTTATCATCAGGTATTGGCGATAAATGGTGGAAACAAGAGGCGCAAGACGCATATCAAATCGTTTCAGACGCAATACCCGAATGGATAGGACTTGTCATTCACAGAGGACTCACGCCTGAAAAAACAGTAGGTAACTACTGGACTGTCTCTGATACTGAGACGGGCGCGATTCTTATGGGAGGAGATGTACTTCTACCTGTTTATGATAAAGATGCACTTATCAAATTGGCGATTGCATCTGTACAAAAATGGACACGTGAGGCATATCAGCAAAAAGTCAAACATTTTAGGGATAGTCTGAAAAATCTCAAATATGTAGGGAAGAAACGACTCTCAAGTGCTGATAAAAATAGTAGAACTTTTCTATCCTTAAATTAAGGTATACAGAGAGGCTAAATAGCGTTAATCCTAACTTAACTCATCCCAAAACGACTTATTGCGTATAAAAATCAAGGGATTCAGCGATGGAACTGGAAAATTACTTTGACTTTATCCAAGATGATGTCATCCGGATTAGAGGAAATCGCATTGATATTGAGATTGTGTTGGAAGATTATCTGGAGGGCGCGAGTCCGGAAGAGATTCTGCTACATTATCCGACCTTAAGTCTTGAAAAAATACACGCAACTATCCTCTATTATTTGGCGAAAACAGAGGAAGTGGAAGCATATCTTGAACGCGTGCGGCAACTTGATGAAGCAGCAGAGCAGGAGCAACTGCGGAATCCTTCGCCTTTCGTGGTTGAATTGCGGGAACGCTTTGCCAAGGCTTCTCAGGAATTGCTTGAGGCAAAAAGAAAGTCTACCCAACCGGCGGATGTCCTATGAGACTTCGGTTTCTCCTTGATGAACGGAACTAAGTGAGATGAGAGGTAAACCTATGCAAACTCGACTTGAACTCATTCTCGGCGATATAATGGACGCAGAAGTTGACGCTATTGTGAACCCGACAGATCTTGTTCTCAGCGGCGGCGGCGGCCTGGATTTCGTGATTCGTCAGGCTGCTGGTAGCGAGGTCGATCGTGCATGTGAGGAAATTCTCGAAGATCGCGGGGGTTGTCAAACAGGTGAAGCGGTTATTACTACAGCGGGTAACCTCTCTGCAAAATATATCATTCATACTGTCGGACCGATTTGGATTGGAGGCGGAATTGGAGAGCCTAAGATGCTCGAGAGTTGCCATCGGGAATGCCTTCAATTGGCTGTGGAAAACGGCGTTCAATCCATTGCTTTTCCGGCTATTAGTACTGGAACATTTCGCTACCCGCTTGAAAAGGCAGCACCTATTGCGCTGAAAACCGTGACAGAATTTGTGGAACAGACACAGCGACATGATGACTCCGTGCCGAGACTTATTCAGTTTTTCCTATTCCAAGAGGAAGCGTATGTATGTTACGTGAAGGCACTGTCGGTCCTCGGATTTCGTTTGTCCTGTTTTCTTGGACAAAAAAGTAAAAATCACTTCTGAAATTCTTTTTTTCTGTTTTGAGCGGTTCTTTGTGTAACATAGTATAGGAGAAGGGGCAGATGCCAACTATCTACAATGTGAGTCACATAACGAATATATTATCAAGTACTATACAGAGAAATATATTGGTACAGGGTGAGGTAGAGATATTAACAGATGGACCTTCAAATGCTTTTTATCTCATAAACAAATCGAATAAACTTAGATGTTTCATACCAAAAGGCGTTATGGCTCCTCCGTTGGAACAAGGACAGGTAGTAGTCATAGATGGGAAAATTACGCTTTTTTTTTCCTTTAGTCAATACCAGATCACCGTTAGCGACATACAAGTTAACGGGGTTAACGCGAAGGCGTTTGACGTTACAGAGATAAGTAATAAAATATCAAAACTTGTAGCAAAAAAACCAGAACTGCAAAATATCCGGATACAAGGTAAAGTTTTAGCAGTTTTTTCAGCTGCAGTTTCTAATTGGGATCTCTGCGACGTGGGCGGTCCACCAGAGCTTCAGATTAAATGTGTACGCTCCGGATCTATAAGTTCCCCAGTGCAAGTAGGGAATAACGTGTGCGTCCGAGGTAATGTTAGTATCTATCCTTCACAGAGTCGATATCAAATTGATGTTACTGGTGTAGACCCAATAACAGAAAATAGCACGGAGCAGTGCCAATGCCCAGGGTGTGCCCAATGTACAAGTGCGAACCACCAATGTAATCGCCCTCGCGAAATTGCGAATTTTGAATCGTGTGCCAGATGCCTTCCACGTCCTCCAGATGAGTTATACGAACTGTGTCCGGAATGTTACGCGATGAGTCCAGACCATGAAACTAAAGTAGCAGATGCGGTTTATGCTTATTTTCATGAACTTCAGGTCAATGGATTTTCTCCATATAGGGAATATCAAATTCAGTTTGGAGCACGCAATGGAATCGCTGACGTTGTGTTGGCTGATGGAAATGGGAGTTTCGCTGCGATTGCGGAGTGCAAGGGTGCAGGGTATGTAGGTCACGGGATTGAACAGTTGAAGTCTTACCTCTCTGCAACCGATACCCGCTTTGGTATTTTTGCAAATACAGCAGAGCCTAAGGATTGGAAATTTTATGAGAATCGGGGGGCAAACTGCATTCCTGAGATTGACCTTTCTAAATTTAAGGAAGGAGTTGGTGAGGGAATAACCACTCGCGAAAGGCTTAGAGATGAAATTAGAGATCTCAAAGGTGAAATTACTGCTGGATTAGAAAACCAGAAATCCGAACTGATGGATGCAGTTGAGCAGATCACGCAAACCGAGCACAATCTAACTGAACGCACTTCAGATCTCACACAGCAGATTGAGACGCTGGAAAATTATAAGTCCGAACTGCATAAGGAAATCCATCGAAAGTTAGACAACCTTCTTGAAGAAAAAATGCAAAAGTTAGAAAGACCCCTTTCGGACATGAAAATCGAATTGCAAAAACGAGGGATCAAAAACTGGTTTAAAAATCTATTTTCAAAGGAGAACGAATGATTTTATTATCACAACGGAGTCAAAACGTAACGCCATCGTCCACTTTGACGATCACCGCGAAGATTAATGCGTTGATCGCTGATGGCGTAGATGTCGTCAAATTTGGGGCAGGCGAACCCGATTTTGATACAATAGAAAATCAAGGAGTTTATTGAACCTACAAGTAATAGCGAGGAGAATTCAATGTACATATCACCTGCATATCAAGAAATTGTTGATTTTATCGCAGCAGGGACGACCCCTCAAAATTTAATAGATTTTTGCCCATCCGAAGAGGCGAAGGAGCGTATTGCAGATCTCATCCATCGCGAGAAGACGACAGGACTAACCTCTGAAGAAACGGCAGAACTCAATCATTGTTTACAACTTGAACATCTGATGCGTCTTGCTAAATCCCGCGCCCGGGACCACTTGAAACAGGTACAATAAGATTTTTTTGGAAGATAGACATAAAACCTAAGCTCAACCAATTTCGGCTATATCGAAAATTAAGGAGAACACATGATCTCATTATCACAACGGAGTCAAAACGTTACACCACCGTCCACTTTAGCGATCACCGCGAAAACTAACGCATCGATCACTGATGCGCAGATGTCATCAAAACTAAATTAAATAAAAAAGATTGCAATTTTGAGTAATGATAGGTAAACTTACAAAAAGCATGCAGGGGATTGCGGATGAGTCAGGCTTACATTGATGTTTACATTGATGCAACGATACCGAGCAATTTAGTTGCTAGACAAAGTCGCGATCCCAAAATCGCAGGATGGCAAAACATCACCCGCGAGTTTTGGAATGATACTCGTTTCCAATTCATTGTATCGGATGCTGTTATTGCCGAAATATCAGTTGGTGATAATCTTCAGGTGGTGGATAGGTTAAAAGTGGTTGACGGACTCCCAAATTTGGTTGTTGAGGATTCGGATCTTGGGCTTGCACAACAGCTGGTTGATGGAAAAGCAATACCACAAGCAGCTTTTACCGATGCTGTCCACGTGGCTGTTGCTGCGAGACATCTTGTCCCTTATTTAGCAACTTGGAACTTTGCGCACCTTGCAAACCCACGAACATTACCTAAAATTGAACAGATTTGTCATGATGCGGGCTATCAGCCGCCCCGTATTGACGCTCCTGAAGGAATATTGGAGGAACTCTCATGTGTGATAATCCCGTAAAAGACATCCAAGAAGCCAAAGCGCGTCTCGTTGCCCTGTTTGGTGACTTAGAAACATATATGGAATTTCTAATGAAACAGCAAAATAAACGTATGAAGCAGGGCGTGAAATACGTTGATTACTCGGACCATCGGAAGGAAAAGGCAGAGAAACGTCCAGCTTAACCTTTTGAACATCTGATGCGTCTTGCTAAATCTAGTAGTCTGTCACATCTAAACGGATGGATGGTTCGTAGTAGGGAAACCATTCATTGCCCGTTCCGACGTGCGATGAATCGCACTACTACGAACCGGGTTTACCTTTCATTTCAATGTTGACAGACTACTAGCGCACGGCACTACTTGAAACAGGGGCAATAAGATTTTTTTTGGAAGATAGACATAAGACTTAAACTCGCTCAATTTCGGCTATACCTGAAAATAAGGAGAACAAATGATCTCATTATCACAACGGAGTCAAAACGTTACACCATCGTCCACTTTAGCGATCACCGCGAAAATTAACGCGTTGATCGCTGATGGCGTAGATGTCGTCAAATTCGGGGCAGGCGAACCCGATTTCGACACACCCGACTATATCAAAAATGCCGCAATCGCCGCACTCAACGATGGGTTCACAAAGTACACACCCGTCCCCGGCACCCCCGAACTCCGAGAGGCGGTCGTAGAGAAATTCAAACGCGATAACGGATTGGCTTATCAAACGTCCGAAGTTATCATCTCATGCGGTGCCAAGCACACCATCTATAACATCTTCCAAGCGATCTGCGATCCGGGCGACGAAGTCATCCTCGCCGCACCCTATTGGGTCAGCTACCCAGAACAGATTAAACTTGCAGGCGCAGTGCCGAGCGTCATCGAGACGACCCCAGCACAGAACTTCTGCATGACACCCGATCAGATCGAAGCAGCGATCACCCCAAAAACGAAAGCGATCCTCGTTAACAGTCCGAGCAACCCGACTGGTACCACTTACGATGTAGACACGCTCAAAGCGATCGCCGACCTCGCCGTTAAGCATCAGGTCTACCTCATCTCCGACGAAATTTATGAGGCACTCCTCTACGACGGCGCAACACACCAGAGTCCCGCCGCTTTTAACGAAGAGACGAAAGCGATTACCTTCGTTGTTAACGGTGTCTCAAAAGCCTACTCGATGACAGGATGGCGGATCGGATATACCGCCGGTCCCGAAGATGTCGTCTCAGCGATGTCGCGTATCCAATCACACAGCACTTCAAATCCGACATCCATCGCACAGAAAGCCGCTGTCGTCGCATTGAACGAACCGCAGGACGCTGTCGAAGAGATGCGAAAAGCGTTTGAAGAACGCCGAGATGTGATCTGTCAACGTTTCGACGAGATCAAAGGGGTCAGTTATGTCAAGCCGCAAGGCGCGTTCTACATCTTCCCCGATTTTTCTGAACACTACGGCAGGACGATTAACGGGCAAAAGATCGAAGGTTCGATGGATATCACCGACTATCTGCTCAGTTCAGCAGGTGTCGGCGTTGTGCCGGGCAACGGATTCGGAGCGGATAACCACCTCCGTCTCTCCTTCGCAACTTCATTGACAGAGATTAACCGCGGATTGGATCGGATTAAAAAGGCACTGGCATAGAATAGAACTTACGCAAACCCACTGCAGGCGGGGTTTTTAACCCCGTCCAGTGCTTTATTACTATCGTTAAATCAACGCCCGACACAGAATAACAATACAACCGATGAATGTCCAAAACCGAACCATCTTCTCAAACGACAATCTACCGGTCCTGCGAGGCATAGACACCGAATCCGTCGATCTGATCTATCTCGATCCGCCATTCAATTCCAATCGGAACTACGCTGCACCCATCGGGAGTGAAGCAGCAGGCGCAGCCTTCAAAGATACATGGACGCTGTCTGATGTAGACAACGCATGGCACGGCGAAATTGCTGACCGCGAACCTGCCTTGTATCAGGCAATACACGCAGCCGAACTCACACACGGCAAAGGCATGAAGTCTTACCTCATTATGATGGCAGTGCGGTTGTTAGAGATGAAGCGCGTCCTCAAAAAAACTGGGAGCATATATTTACACTGCGACCCGACTGCAAGCCATTACCTGAAAACGCTTCTGGATAGTGTGTTTGGAAAGAACCACTTTAAAAATGAGATTGTGTGGAATTCGGCTACCGGTGTTAAAAACAACGTCAAAACCCGTTTTGGTAGAGGGCACGACACTGTTTTGTTCTACGGAATGCCCAAATCTAAATTCAATGTTCAATATGAACCCTTAAGTGAAGAGTACCTGAAATCGCATTATACTTATACAGATGAAGACGGGCGACGTTTCCGAGCTGATAACTTGAACGCCCCAAATACTGGCGGGCATCGCTACGAATTTCTGGGTATTACAAGAAATTGGAGAATGACAGAAGAACAAGCACATCAATGGTTAGCCGAAGGGCGTATTGTGCATCAGAGTATCACACCGGGGTCTCGCGTTAGGATTCCGAGTTATAAACGTTATGCGGATGAATCCATGGGACGGCCCGCGTTGGATAATTGGACAGACATCGGTGCACTCAATTCTCAAGCAAAAGAATCCACCGGCTACCCTACGCAAAAACCTGTCGCTTTATTAGAGCGCATCATCAAAGCCAGCAGCAATAAAGACGAGATGGTATTAGACCCGTTCTGTGGATGTGCCACGACCTGTGTCGCAGCAGAACGGCTACAACGACAGTGGATCGGTATTGATGTATCTCCCAGAGCAGTTAACCTTGTACGCGTGCGATTAGAGGCCGAGGTCGGAATTTTCGGAGACGTTATCCACCGCACGGACATCCCCAAACGGAGTGAGAAGCTACCCAATTATCGCACCCATAAACATACGCTATACGGTAAACAGGAAGGCTTATGCAACGGGTGCAGGACACAATTTCCGTTTCGGAACATGACGGTTGACCACATTGTGCCAAAATTGCAAGGCGGCACCGACCACGAGGATAACCTACAACTCCTCTGCGGTGCTTGCAATTCTACAAAGGGACAAGCCACACAAGCCGAGCTGATTTCACGACTAAAAGCACAAGGCGTTTTATAATAACCGCCTCTTGGTTCGTAGTTGCGCAATTCATTGCGCCTCTTACATTGGCTGTCTGAATGCACGTCGCATTTGGGCGAGTACACCGCAAATAGCGGATTTACAAGGAGATATTATCGTGCCACAGCAGACTACACCTAACCTCGTTTTCGTCATCACGGACGACCAAGGCTACGGCGACTTGGGATGCACCGGAAATCCCGTTATCAATACACCGAATCTCGACGCCCTCGCCGAACAGAGCGTGCAACTACAGAACCTGCACGTCGGACCCACCTGCTCGCCGACACGCGCCGGAATTATGACGGGACACTACTGCAACTCCACAGGCGTGTGGCACACCATCGGTGGACGTTCGCTCCTCCGCAGCGATGAGATTACCATGGCAGATATCTTCCGACGCAACGGCTATAAGACCGGTATGTTCGGTAAATGGCACCTCGGCGACAACTATCCGTTCCGTCCACACGATAGAGGTTTCGACGAAGCACTCTACCACGGCGGCGGTGGGATCAGCCAAACCCCGGACTATTGGGGCAACGACTATTTCGATGACACCTATTTCCGAAACGGTTCCGAGCAACCCTTCGACGGTTACTGCACCGATGTCTGGTTCCAAGAGGCGATGGCATTCATAGATAGACACGTTGAAGGCGACCAGCACCGTCCGTTCTTCTGCTACCTTTCTACAAATGCACCACACGGCCCGTTCCGTGTTCCCGACGCTTACAGCGAAGTCTATCGTAGGAAAGAGGTACCGGGGGATCGCGCGAATTTCTACGGTATGATTACCAATATCGATGACAATATGGCGCGCTTACGGCACCACCTACGCGTACTCGGAATCGAGGAAAACACCATCCTTATTTTCATGACCGATAACGGCTCTGCAGCGGGATGTGATCTCGGTGAAGGACAATTCGTCAAGTCGGGATATAACGCCGGTATGCGCGGGAAAAAAGGATCACCTTATGAAGGTGGGCATCGCGTGCCACTTTTTATGCATTGGCCCGGTGGCGGCTTTTCAGAAAAGCAGGAAGTTCATGAACTAACCGCAAATATCGATTTACTCCCGACACTGATAGACCTCTGTGACCTCGAAATCGCCGAAAGTACGACTTTCCACGGCACAAGCCTCACACCACTGTTGAAAAACGAGACAGAAACATGGGAAGAACGGGTTATCGTGACCGATTCACAACGCGTCGAAAACCCAATTAAGTGGAAAGATAGCGCGACAATGTCCCAACGGTGGCGACTTATTAACGGAAAAGAACTCTACGATATTCAGGCAGATCCCGGACAAGAACACGACATCGCCAACGAACACCCAGAGGTCGTCGCAGAACTCCGAGAGCATTACGAAGCGTGGTGGAAATTGGTCTCAAGGCGTTTTGATGAGGACTGTCCGATTGTCGTCGGAACGCAAAATGAACCCGTTACCTGTATCACAACACACGATTGGCACGGTAAAGCACAGGCATGGAATCAGGGAAGTATCCGTCGCGGTATGGAGTGCAACGGCTATTGGGCTATTGAGATACCTGAAGATGGCGCGTACAGCTTTGAGTTGCGCCGGTGGCCCTACGCCGAAGATAGGGCAATAACGGACGGGATTCCGGGGGAACATATCGATCTCTACAACGGTGGAAAGGCGTTGGCACTCACGACAGCACAAATTCGCGTCGGCGATCAGGCAGCAACACAAGCAATCGCACCCGATGCAAAAGGCGTGACATTTACGTTCAACCTCACTGCTGGTCAAACCCGTCTTCACACGGAATTAACCGATGAAACCGGTGAATTGGCAGTCGGGGCGTATTATGTGTATGTGAAACGGGCGATCTAATCGGTGGATTAATAGGTAGGACTGGTTGCCACACGAGAGAATAAGCGTTCTAAGTCAGCCGCTGACACGCCGAGAATCTGTTCAACGGCTGTTTCCGTTAACCCGAGTTGTTGAACACCGAGGCTCTCTTCAAAATCATCTTGTGTTAAACCGAAATCCTTGTATCCCTGAATAATGACTTCGAGATACCATCTTGACGGCGGTTCCGAATTGTCAGACGCTTCTTTCATCCTATAGAACATAACATCGTCTCGATAATGTTTATCGTAGTAGGATGGATAGCCTTCGTATCTATCAAGAGAGGATTCGTGGTTTGGTGTAATTTGCCAGAGGCCACCGTGAACCGTACATCCCACCGCAGGGATAATATCGGCGTGGTAGTTAAAAACCAGACGGAAGCCATCGAGTTGGTACTGCCCAATACCCGTGATACCGGGGCACCGTTGTTGCGTCTGAGAAATGTTCATATTGGACCCGTAGGCAAAGTATCGCATCAAATCACTCCGTTTATGAATGCGGTCCCGAAAAAACAGAGGGACCGCAAACGTGTTACTCCATCTTCAATTTTCCCCACAAAACAGAGAGTTTGTCCAACGGTTCCACAGCATAAGCCGTATGATAGATACCGTCATTCATAATACCCTGAACCTCGTCTTCGGTGAGTCCATCGTTGAAGAGCCCGACATCGTCCATAATAACAGCGGAGAGGAAGCCGGTACCTCTATCCGTCGCGAGCCATGCTGTCTGATCCTGGTCTTGGAGCTGGAACTTCGCGACATCTTGAGACACTTTCTCTTCACCGTCGATATAGATTCGACAAGTTTTTCCATCATAGACGTTTGCAACGTGATACCACGTGTCTGCTTTAACAGTCACACCACTGGCGACATCCCAAGTGTTCGTCCAACTACGCATGAGATTTCCGCCGTTTTTATACGGGACATAGCGATTGTTGCTCTGATCCCATATAGAGAAATAGTTCTGTTGACCGGCTATGTCGGTAAAGTTTAACCACAGAACGAAGGTCACCTTATCCTCAATAATCCCTGTACCAAGCGGAATAGTGACAGTTCCGCCTTTTTTGATTTCAAGGGCACCATCGAACTTGCCATCCTCCCAGTTACCTTGCGTGATTGTCCCTCACGTTCGTTTCCAGACACGTCTTCAGCGACATCACCGTTGCCTTCATCTAATAACCAGATACCAACAATCCGGTCTGGATCAATTTTAGCATCGCTATAACCCGTGACCAGAATTAACACGAGCGTCGCGCAGAGCAATATCTTCAGTCTCATCAGTTTGTACTCCTTTTGATGTAGATTGATACGATTACCTGCCAGCAATTCGGTTAACATATTAGGTGCATTAGACTTGTTACGCCTGCTCAAGTTTAATCTGATTTCTCCGCATTCGTTTGCCCTATTTTAATTTGACAAAAGATGAGAATTCGGATATACTATAATTATTCGCCGGGATGCTGGAATTGGTAGACAGGCTAGGTTCAGGGTCTAGTGTGCATTATGCGCGTAAGGGTTCGAGCCCCTTTCCCGGCATTTTATTTCAAATTAGGAGTCAATCGGTGGAAGAAATTCACCTCGATTCAGAACAAGACGACATATATGTCGCTTTTCCAGGGGGAATCCCGAAAAAGTGGTTGGATCCAGCATTTTACAGCTTTGTCGTTGTCTTCATTGGATACACTTCGTGGGTTATATTCGGTGAAATACTTGCAGGCAGAAAAGCAGGAATACCGCTGCTGGAAACAGCAGCATCTATTGTAAAGCACCTGGCTGCTTTTACCGTCTTATTAACAATAATTACCATCGTTTGTTGTAAAGGATTGGAGCGCATTATGTATTATTTAGATGCCAAACGACTCGCAGAACAAGAGAGACAGCGAGCAGAGCAGGCGGAAAAACGCGCAGAGCAGGCGGAAAAACGCGCAGAACAAGAGAGACAGCGAGCAGAACGGGCAGAACGGCTTTTAGAACAGGTGAAAAAGAACAAGTCCTAACCAAAGGTGTTCACTATCTTTCGTGTGGGGCGTTTTTTGCCTATAGATAGAAGATAAAGATTGTCATTCTCTTTGCAACGTCTCCGGCACCAACCATAGGAAAATCGCGACCGCCAGATAACCGATACCACCCAACGCGAAACCGGAATAACCTAATCCGAACACATCGGCGATGTTCCCCACAACGACCGGGCCCGCCGAACCGCCGAAATCACCTGTCAGCCTCCACAAACCTAAGAACTCGCCAGTCCCCTCTTGTGGTGCTAAATCGGCACCCAGCGTCATCATCGTCCCAGAAGCGACACCGTTGCCGAGACGCATCAGAACCGCCGCAAGCAATAACCACGTAAATGTACTTGTGAACGGCATCAACGCCATCCCAGTCGCAAAGACGCAAATCCCAGGAACCGTCGCATATCTCCTGCCGAAACGATCCATCATAAAACCAGCAATCGGAAACATCGACATATCTACCGCTGAAGATACCATGACAACCGATCGAACCTGTTGCGTTGTTAATCCGACGACCTCATCGGCATAGAGCGGAATGATGATATGACACCCACGACGTAGTGTCTGGACACATACCTGTCCTATCCCGGCGGTAGCAAGGATCCGTATATGTTGGCGAGAGACTTGAAGCAGATTGCTCAGATACGGTCGCTTCTTATCGTTCGTTTGACGGGAAAGACGTGTTTCTGGAATGAAGAAGAAACAGAGAACAAAGTTAAGCACCACAATTCCGGTATAGAGAAAAAAAGGCAAACGTAGGTTTACGCCAAGGAAGATAGAACAGAACTGTCCGGTGAACGTACCCATCCGATTGACACCACCAAACAGCGCAATCGCCCTGCCACGATTCGCTATCGGAATGACATCTGTCATATAGGCGTGCCGAGCGAGCATCCACAACGCATTTCCGATCCCACCGACCAACTGCGCGCCCATCAGTTGGAAGAGGTTCGTTGCCACACCCATACCGATGGTTGACAACCCTATCATCACAAGACCGAGCAACATCGATGATCTACGCCCGAGCCGCTCCACCAAAATACCCGCAGGGACATTCCCTAACACGCCAACAGCAAGAACAACCGTCGTTAATGTGTAGGATAACTCAAACGATTTGACATAAATCGAAAGTGTCGGTGAAACGATACCCATCCCTGTTGACAGTAAGAACGCCGGAACATAGATCGGTAGAATCAACGAGACACGGCTAAATTTGGGATTATTCAATTTCGGGTGCCTTTCAGCACAAGTAACTGTTTAGCACGTCTTACTTTCCAAAAACAGTGCGTAAAGCGTCCAGATAGCACGTATGGGTAACCTCATCAAATAGAACAAACCGGATAGTTGTTGGCACAGTGTTGTCTTGGAACATAAATCCTTTCACCGCAGTCAGTGCAACAACTGCAGCTTTCTCCGTTGGGTATCCATAGATACCGGTGCTAATAGATGGAAAGGAGATGCTCTGAATGTCGTTGTCTACAGCGAGGCGGAGGCTCTTCTGATAGCAACTCGCAAGCAGTTCCGCTTCACCTGAGTTGCCGCCTTTCCACACCGGTCCAACTGTATGAATCACATATTTCGCGTGCAGATTCCCACCCGGGGTGATAACAGCTTGACCGGTAGGACAACCGCCTTCGCGTCTACGGATCTCAGCACAGGCTCGCTCAATTTCATCGCCCCCAGCGCGACGTATTGCACCATCCACACCGCCACCGCCGATGAGCTCGCTATTCGCAGCATTCACGATAGCATCAACTTCCGATTTGGTTATATCGCCTTGAATCAGTTCCAAGGTCGTCTCTCTAATCTGTCTCTTCATGAAACCTCCTCTTTAACGATTCCTCAGAATGAAACCTGCCCTATGTAGTTCCTCTAAGATAAACGATTCTATCGGTATATCGCTCTTGAGTTGCACATAGCCGACACCTCGATCCGCACAGAAACGTTGCAAACTCTCACAAAACGCCTGCTGTTGATTTCTATATTGCGCCAGCGTTTCCGCGTTGATTGTTACGGCTTTCGTTTCACCTGTCTCGGCATCTTCCACCAACCAATCACCGTCGGTAGGTCTGTTTTCTAAGTGTATTTGCGGGTCTGTCTCTTCAGGACTTACGACATGGATTGCTGTGATACTGAAACCGCATCCAGAGAGTAATTTGAGTCCGTCGGTGTAACCGCTCGGGTCCAAAAAATCTGAAAGTATGACGAGCATACCGGCGCGTCGTTGGTACATCGGAAATTGTTTGAGACATTCCGTCAGACGTGTTCGCCCGGCTCCTGTAATTGCCTCAAGAACTCTTGTCAAACGAGGGAATTGCGATTTGCTTGATATGAGCGGTAGGACCGGCAAGAGCCGTTCCGAACAGGTGTAGACTGTCACACTGTCAGCGTATGCCAAGGCGATATAGCCCAATGCCGCTGCGACCTGTTTGACGCACATCAATTTAGTAGGTGCTCCGAAGTCCATAGAGCGGCTATTGTCGATAAGCAATGTGAGCGGTAGTGCCTCATCCGTATGGAAAAGTTTGATGAAAAGTCTATCTAAACGGGCGTAAATGTTCCAATCGACATGCCGCAAGTCATCGCCGGGTTCATAGACCCTATAATCGGCAAATTCCATGCCTATGCCGCGATTGAGACTTCGCCGCTCGCCTCTAAATTTCGCACGAAACGAGCGGTTCGTACGAATGTAAAACGGATCAAGTTGCTTCAGAAATTCCGGTGTCAGCAGCATCATTATAGAGCATCATAGTTCGCAGAAAAACAAGGATACAAGGCACTGAAGTCTTGCCTTACAATTGTGTCAATAGCATAACACGCTCTGTAAAAAAACACAAGAATTATTCGTATTTAATTTGACATACGCGAAAAAATAGTGTATAATTTATACGACTAAAGAAGGATGTGAGGGCGACTCCCTGATATATTTTACGTCCCTCGTTAGTGCTATTAACAGTGGTAGTGTCGCTTGTAAACCGATACAGTGTCCGCTTTTCGGGGCGTAGCGCAGCCCGGCTAGCGCGTCTGCTTTGGGAGCAGAAGGTCGGAGGTTCGAATCCTCTCGCCCCGATTCAAAATAGAACAGATCGCACGAACGCCTATAGCTCAATTGGATAGAGCAACGGACTTCTAATCCGTAGGTTGCAGGTTCGAGTCCTGCTAGGCGTGCTTTTCATATCACTGATAGCAACGTCAAAATATGGTGGATGTAGCTCAGGGGCAGAGCACTTGACTGTGGATCAAGAGGCCGTGGGTTCAAATCCCATCATCCACCCTCATGAGCGTCCGTAGTTCAATGGATAGAGCAATAGTCTTCGGAACTATAAGTTGGGGGTTCGAATCCCTCCGGACGCGAATACTTATGGGTGCCGAGCACGCGTCTTAAAAACATTACAGCACAATGGGCAAGCGCGCCGTTAGCTCAATTGGCAGAGCATCTGACTCTTAATCAGGCGGTTGAAGGTTCGATTCCTTCACGGCGCATCGTCGGTAACGCACACAAAATTCGGGCGGGTGCTGGAATTTGGTAGACAGGATAGACTTAGGATCTATTGGGGTTACGCCTCGTGAGGGTTCAAGTCCCTCCTCGCCCATAGTTGTATCTCATCTGAAGGGACAGCCAGAACAGAACGGTTAAAACAGCCGAAAATGAGTGGGATTGCCAAATTTTAATAGAGAGTGAAACCACACTCCCTACAGAAGTGTGTCGGTTTGATCAATAACCGGATTGTGCTGTCAAAGCATAGTTCGTCTTTTTTTAATATTTTAACGAGACCACACTTCAAAAGGTATCCCATATTTGGATACCCAGCGTGAGGACAAAAGTTTGAGAGTTCAAGTCGAAAAATTAGATGCCACGCAAGTCCGCCTGGACATAGAGGTTCCCGTTGAAGACGTTAACGCAGCCTTGATGGAAACTTATGCGTCGCTCCGCACACAGGTCTCTATCCCCGGTTTCCGGAAAGGACGTGTGCCAGTCGCAATTCTCAAATCCCGATTCCCTGATTATATCAGCAGCGAAGCCGTTCGATATCTCATCGCTCCCGCTTACGAAAATGCTATCCAGCGCGAAAACCTCAATCCGCTCTCTCAACCCATGTTTACACCCGCTCTTGACGAACTGCAAATTAAGGAAAACGAACCGCTCACATTCTCAGCCACGGTTGATATTCAACCCGATATAGATATCCCACCCTACGAAGAACTCGTAACTGACAAAAACCCTGTCAATGTACCCCGTGAAGATGTTGATGCCTATATCACCCGACTACAGGCGCAATCTGCAACTTACGAACCGCTCGACAGTGAACGCCCCGTTGAAGAAAAAGACTGCGTCCGAATAGATTGGGAATGTTTAATTAATGGCGAACGGATTGATGCCGAATCAAGGACAGACATCGATGTAGAACTGGGGGTCGGCGGCATGCACGAAAACCTTGAGCAGGCAATACTCGGCATGCAAGTCGCGGAGACGAAATCCGTCGACATCGATTTTCCACAAGAACATCCAAACCCCGATCTCGCTGGAAAAACCGCGCAATATGAGATTACACTGCACGCTATCACACAGAAGCATCTACCGCCCTTGGATGATGAATTCGCAAAAGACCTCGGATATGAAAACTATTCTCAACTTTACGGCGTGATATGGAACAACATGGTCGAAGAAGAGACGAGTACACATGTTGATAAACAGAAAGCAGAATTGCTGGCGCAACTTATTGAAAAAATTGACATTACGATCCCGGAACCGTTAATTGATCAATACGTCCAACAGACGCTTCAAAATGTGAAACAGCAACTCACACGCGAACAGAGAACGCCTGAAGATGCTGGTATTAATATGGAAACCCTGCCTGATGAACTCAGGCGAGATGTCATCCAACAAACCAAGCAGTCCTGGATATTCAACACAATCGCTGAAGAAGAGGGTATTTACGTATCCGACGATGAATTAGAATTCGAGATCCGGCGTGTTGCTGAACAACAAAACCGAGATGCGCAAAGATACGCTGACATGTTGAAATCAAGCAATCGATTGGAAGATTTTCGCGGGCAACTACAACATGAGAAAATCTATCAGTTCCTTATCCATCGAGCGTCCGCGAAACAGTCACTCATAATCACCTGATCTACGCTGTCTCAATAGATACAACTGTTCCATCCGTCGTCGCTAAAAGATACCAGCAAAATCATAGGAGGGCTGGAATACCCAGTTCCCCTACAAAAACAATATAAACATTAATCGGATAAAATAAAAAAGATGAATCTTGTACCTGTCGTCGTTGAACAAACCGGTCGAGGTGAGCGATCTTATGATATTTATTCTCGGCTACTTGAAGACCGGATCATTATGATCGGAACATCAATTGATGATGACACCGTCGCAAATATCGTAACAGCACAAATGCTTTTCCTTGAAGGAAAGGACCCCGATGCCGATATCGTTCTCTATATTAACACACCCGGCGGTTCGGTCTCCGCAGGATTGGCAATTTACGATACAATGCAGTACATCAAAGCGGACGTACAAACTTGGTGTTTAGGCAGGGCTTATAGTATGGGTGCTATTCTGCTCGCAGCAGGAGCGCCCGGCAAACGCTACGCGCTACCTCACGCAAAAGCATTGATCCATCAACCGATGGCAACCGGTATCGCAGGACAAGCCTCTGATATTAGCATTCATGCAAAAGAAATTTTACACGAACGAGATCGACTTTATACTATTTTAGCCGAACATACCGGACAAAATATTGAGAAGATCTCCACAGATGCCGATCGAGATTTTTATATGACTGCGGATCAGGCTCGTGAATACGGACTCGTTGACCATGTTGTCGCACAGCGTGCCACAGAGAGCGAATAGCCATCTAAAAAGGAGAACTCTATGTCAGAATCCGCCCATCGTGAAGTGTCCTGCTCTTTCTGCCAACAACACAGTACACAGGTACGCTTACGTCTCCTTCAGGGACGCGATGCCAATATCTGTGTCGAATGTATCGTTCGCCTATCAGCATCCACAGCAGAAAACGCTTCTTGTGCATTCTGTAGACGAAATAATACGCATGTCGAAAGGCTCTTTAATGGACTTGAGGCGGACATCTGTGAGAGATGTCTTGCCGAGTGTATTGAATTGTGTAACGACATTCTCGTGCGAAATCCAGATGGCAGTCTCGCGCTCTCTATTGAGGATTTCAAAAAAACAGACACAGTAAACGGGCAGCACGGACCGGAAGACAGACAGCAAAAATCTGGACACGCACAAGGACACAGCAATCACGATCCATCGAAAACGAAGACTGCACGCACAACGAACTCTCGAACAAAAGGCGAACAGACAATACCCGCGGTGCCACCTTCACCTGAAGAAATTAAAACCAAGCTTGATGCATACGTTATCGGTCAAGAACACGCTAAAAAGACCTTATCTGTCGCCGTTTACACGCACTACAAACGCTTACACCACGGTGATACGGATGATGATGTTGAATTAGATAAGAGTAACATCTTACTCATCGGACCAACAGGCACAGGGAAAACGCTACTTGCACAAACCCTTGCTAAGGTTTTAGATGTCCCTTTTGCTATTACCGATGCGACAACATTGACGGAAGCAGGATACGTCGGCGAGGACGTCGAAAATATTATCCTAAAGCTCGTGCAAGCAGCAGACGGTGATATCGCACGCGCCGAAACAGGTATCATTTATATTGATGAAATTGATAAGATTACACGGAAATCCGAAAATCCGTCAATTACGCGTGATGTTTCCGGCGAAGGCGTTCAGCAAGCACTACTGAAGATTCTCGAAGGAACAACGGCGAGTGTACCCCCGCGGGGCGGGCGGAAACATCCACACCAAGAGATGATAGAGGTGAATACAAAGAGAGTACTGTTCATCTGCGGCGGTACCTTTATCGGCGTTGAGAAGACTATTAAGGACAGACTCGGAAAGCAGAGCATCGGGTTCGGATCACCCATCCAACCGAAAAAGGAGACAAAAATCCACGAACTCCTTGCACAAATAACGCCTAAAGATCTCATTAAATACGGATTTATACCCGAATTGATCGGGCGGCTTCCCGTCGTCACAACGCTTCATGACTTAGACGCATCCGCTTTGATTCGTATACTTACGGAACCGAAGAACGCGCTCGTTAAACAATACCAGCGGCTTTTGGCGTACGAAGGTGTGCAATTCCATGTAGAAGATGAAGCACTCGCAGCCATCGCCGATGAAGTTATTGAACGCGAAACCGGGGCACGCGGATTAAGAGCCGTTTTTGAAAAAATTATGCTTGATACGCTCTATCGCCTCCCAACGCTCAATGATGTCGAAGCGTGCCATATTAGTGAAGACACCGTCCGGAACGGTGAACCACCGCAGCTTATCTACAAAAAGTCCGAAGAACTTAAAACCGCATAATAGTTATCGGTCATCGGTTATCGGTCATCCGTTAAAGTGGGTACAGTTTAATCAAAAGACTCTTGTAACCGACAACTGACAACCGACAACTATAAAGGATTAAAAACATGAATTCGACAGCAACGAAAGAATATGAACCGGTAAGTTTACCCATTATCTATTTACCACCGGATTTCAATACGGTTTTCCCGAGGACGAAATCTCTTCTAAACGCTACTCGCAAAATGGGGATCCAGGCAGTCCATGCCGCACTCCGTTCGGATAGACGGGTCCTCCTGCTTCATCAGAAAGTGGAGGCGGAAGAAACAGAAGAAATCACGCCTGAACATCTCCACAGTATTGGTGCTGTCGCTAATATCATCGAATCTTATGAACCCGGAGACGGCACCATCCGTATCGCTGTCGCCGCAGAGCAGCGCGCCATCGTCCTTCGCTATACAAAAACGAACGATTTTTTGAAGGCGGATGTGAAAGTCGTTCATGAAGAAATCGGGTTAGCAAACGCTGCCACCGCACTCGTCAAAAAAGCGAAACAGCTTTTCAGCGAGTACGCAAAAACACGACAAAAAGAACAGCGACGAGGTTCACAGTCTCACAACCTGACCTCTGAAGAAGTCAAACGGAGTATTAAAGACCAAGAAGAACCGGGGCACCTTGCAGATACCATCGCCGGGCTCCTCGGACTCACACCGTCCGAACGTCAAGAAACCCTTGAAGAACTCAACCCGATTAAGCGACTACAACTTGTTATCCGGTTCCTCGAAGAGGCATCCGAACGCAATGAACTCTGGGACGATATCCACAATCAGGTACGTGAATCCGTCCAGAAAACACACCGAGAATTCTACCTTCAGGAACAGATGAAAGTGATACAGAAGGAACTCGGAAGAGATGACATCGCTGAAGTTGACGAACTCCGAGAACAGGTGAAAAATGCCGGGATGTCCGAGGAAGCGGAGGAAAAGGCACTCAAAGAATTGGATAGGCTCGCACAGATACCGCCGCAATCCGCAGAATCTGGCGTCATTCGCACTTATGTGGATTGGATACTCACACTCCCTTGGAAAGAGAGCACCGAACACCAACTTCAACTGCCAGAAGCACAACGCATACTCGACGAAGATCACTACGGGTTGGAAAAACCGAAAGAGAACGTCCTCGAATATCTCGCTGTCTTACAACTCGTGAAACATCTAAAAGGACCTATTATTTGTCTCGTCGGCCCGCCAGGCGTCGGAAAAACGTCGCTCGGAAAATCCATCGCTCGCGCGACGGGTCGGAAATTCGTGAGGATGTCGCTCGGGGGCGTTCGCGATGAAGCAGAAATCCGTGGACACAGACGCACCTATATCGGTGCGATTCCCGGACGTATCATCCAAGGGCTACGAGATGTGAAGTCAAAAAATCCGCTCTTTCTACTTGACGAAATCGATAAATTGAGTTCCGATTTTCGAGGTGACCCAGCCTCTGCACTCCTCGAGGTACTTGACCCAGAACAGAACTCTACGTTCCGAGACCATTACCTGGATATCGCCTTTGATCTCTCCGATGTCATGTTCATCACGACCGCTAACACCCGCGTTACGATACCCGCGCCGCTCCAAGACCGGATGGAAATCATCGAACTGCCGGGATATACCGATTTCGAGAAGCATAACATCACTACTTTTACACCGAATGGACTCATCCCAAAACAGCTCGAACGGCACGGACTTACAACGGATAATATCACTTTCAGAGACGATGCCATCTATGAAATGATACATAAATATACCCGCGAAGCCGGTGTCCGAAGCCTCGAACGCACAATCACCACTGTCATGCGGAAAGTCGCAAGAGAGATCGTTACCGAAGAGACACCAGATCTCAACGTCGAAATAACACTAGATAACTTGAGCGACTATCTCGGACCCGCTAAGTGGACCCGCACGAAAGCCGAGGAACGCGACGAAATCGGGGTCGCTACCGGGATGGTATGGACGCAAATTGGCGGTGATATTGTCTCCGTTGAGGCAACAACGATGCCAGGCGAAGGCAAACTCAGTATGACCGGCCAACTTCAGGAAGTCATGCGTGAATCTGTTCAAACTGCTGTCGCCTATATCCGCTCACGATCCGAATCCTTCGGGTTATCTGACAAGCAGTTCGAGCAACAAGATATTCATATCCACATCCCTGAAGGCGCAGTCCCCAAGGACGGTCCCTCCGCAGGTATCACCCTCGCGACAGCGATTCTCTCCGCATTCACAGAGAAGTCCGTCAGAAAAGACATCGCTATGACAGGTGAAATCACACTCCGAGGCAGAGTACTACCCATCGGCGGCCTAAAAGAGAAAGCACTCGCCGCATACCGAAACGGTATCTTTGACATCGTCATCCCTATCGACAACGAGAAAGATGAAGTGGACATCCCAACAGAGATTCGTGAAGGCATCCGTTTTCATAAAGTCAACGACATGATGGAGGTACTGGAACTCGCACTGACAGAACCTATCGTCGAACCTGAAGTTCCTGTAGAAATGCCAGTCGCCTCCCAACCGCCAGTGTAGAGTGGTTATCAGTTTTCAGTACGGTTTGCTGCGCAAACCGTACTGAAAACTCTAAAAAATATGCGATTAGATAAATTCCTACAAATCAGCCGTCTCGTAAAACGGCGCACAATTGCGAATACCCTCTGTAGCAAAGGCGCAGTGAGTGTCAATGGACATACCGCAAAAGCCGGGAAGATGCTCTCTGTAGGCGATGTAATTCGCATGCCGCATCCGATAGGCATTGAGGATACACCTGAACCGGAATACGAAGTCGTCGAACTCCCCACCGGAAACGTCTCACGGGCGCGCGCTGAAACACTCTATCGTCAGCTAAAGCCGTAACCGTCAACTGTATCCCCTACAGAAACCCTCTTTAACTGACAACTGAAAGATTTTTTTCGAGAAAAAATCGTACGGACGACTGACAACTTTTAAAATTGAGAAAGTCGCAATGATTCCCACAGAACACCACGTCCAACCCGAAACTATTGTCTCCAAGACGCACACATCGCGTTCCATAAATAGATGGAGGGTTGGCATCACCATGGGGGATGCCGCCGGTATCGGTCCCGAAATCATTGTCAAGGCACTCACACACAAAGACATATATTCATTCTGCCAGCCAATTGTGATCGGGAGTCCAGCTATCCTTGAACAAGCCTGTCAACTGATACCAGCGCTTAGTGAAGTTCGTCCCGACTGCTCGAAACGGACAGAGACAGGATTAAGAATTAACAGCATCAAAACTCCGGAACAAGCATCAGCAATCTGTGGGATAATTGATGTGCTTGATGTCTCCTCAATAACTCCGGCGGAAATCTGCCCCGGCACCATAGATGCTCGTGCAGGAGTCGCCGCTGTCAAAGCGATTGAAGTCGCTACACACCTCGCGATGCTCGGAGAACTTGACGCTATCACGACTGCGCCAATATGCAAAGCATCTATAAAACGCGCCGGATCCCCGCATCCAGGACACACCGAAATGCTTGCCGCATTCACAAATACGCCTGACGTAGTGATGATGCTCTGCACACCTGAAGCGTTGAGCACAAATACGAATAACGGTGTCAAAGATAAACATGTCGGTTTTGCGGTCTCTTTCGTTACAAATCATATCCCCGTTGCTGATGTGCCGAAATCTCTCTCTGTTGAAAGAATCGTGAAAGTTATCCGTATCACGCAACAAGCACTGATGCGCTGCGGTATTTCTGAACCGCGACTTGCCGTTGCCGGACTGAATCCTCATGCAGGTGAAAACGGTATGTTCGGAGATGAGGAAGAACGTTTTATCCGTCCAGCCATTTCACAAGCACAGACACCCAACGCTACAATAGACGGTCCACTCCCGGCTGACGCACTGTTCGTGAAAGCGAATCAGGGACATTGGCACGCCGTTATCGCTATGTATCACGACCAAGGTAATATACCCATAAAACTCCTCGGATTCGGTGAACTGGTAAACGTCACTTTGGGGCTGCCTATAATTCGTACCAGTGTGGACCACGGAACAGCGTTTGACATAGCCGGTAAAGGTATCGCAAGCGAGAGCAGTCTTGTAGCAGCACTAAACAGCGCCGCACAACTCGCGAATTAACCACCAGTAAATAGTGTTCTGTTGGTAGGAGCGAGCTGCGCTCGCGATCTTTGTACCCATCAACTCTGGCGTGACATAGCAAATAGGTAAATTTTAAAATTAAAAAGATATTGTAAAGCAACAAAGTTAAAAACGCACACTAACGAAGGCAGCCTGTTTATCCTGTAACTCACACGAAAAAGAATCACAAAACGCTATGAAAAAGACGCTTATTTCTTTTGCCATACTTTTTACGTTTGCGACCGCTCCGATGCTAATTGCCATCGGTCAAACACAATCGGCACCACCGTTACAAACACTGACCATGACAGCGGACACCTTTACCGCACGCTTCGTCTTGCCAGAACTCAAGATACAAACACGCACCTCCTCTACTGACGGTAATTCCGAAGATGGATTAACTGAAATACATTTTGCGGGTGCCGATTGGACGCTCGACGTAGGCAAACCGCGTCTACCGATTTACACGCAACGCATTGGGGTCCCGACCACCGGAACACCGGTCGTTACAGTTATTCAAGCGCGCTCAGAAATTAAGACTATCGAAAACGTACGTATCACACCGGACGATCCGATTTTCCCGACACGCAATCCTACAGACCCTCCCCAAATTTCGCAAGGATTCTACCCAACACAACTTGTAGAGGTCACCCCGAGCGGCTTCGTCCGAAATCAACGTATCGGGAATTTACAAATCAACCCAGTCCAATACAACCCCGCAACCAAGCAGTTAAAAATCTTTGCTGTTGTGACGTTTCGGGTGCATTTTCCGACCTCTCCAGTAACCGGTGCTATCGGTAATGCTGCATCTATTCCGACTGCACCTACTTCTTTCAGAGAATCATCACGCGTTTTTGAGAATCTATTCCGAAGCACATTGTGGAACTATGAACAAGCGAAACCGTGGCGCAAACAACGCCGAACATCTCACCGAGCCACAAACGAAGCCTATGCTCCCGGCGCACCGCCCCTGATAACTGCTAACACACGCCGTTTTAGAATCCCTGTCACCAGTACAGACATGTATAAGATAACCTATAACAATATTCGGGCTTACGCTAACATTGAACCCGAAACTATAGATCTTGACACAGTTCGATTGGAGAGCGGCGGGAAAAAGAAAGGTGTCCATATTTTTGATGAAAACGGAAACAACACACTCGACCCTGGCGATCAACTCATCTTCTACGGACGCGCTTTAGCGGACAACAAATTTACCGACCAAAATGTTTACTGGCTCCGATTCGGTTTGCGTGGAGAACCCGCTGCAGGTTTTGAAGCATCTCGCGTAGAAGTCCGAGACGCGGCACCACAAACGCAAAACTCGCCAACACCGACTGCCTTTTTAACGCGCACCCGGTTTGAAGAGAACAGGTTTCACGATGTTTTGGCAGCCAACGATATTAAATCCGAACTCGCAGACCACTATTTCGGTGTCGCCTTCCGCGGTGGCGACCTCAGTACAAGCCGAAAAGATTTCCAAATCAAGTTGCCCATGGCAATACCGAGAGATACGATCGAGCGTCCCGCTATACTGCGTATCAAATTCCAAGGCGCGTCCTACAAAACGAATGCCGGACACGAAGCACGTATCATTTTCAACAACCATCAACTCGGTAGAATTGAAGAGTGGAGACGGCAAGCCTTCCAAATCGCAACCCGTGAAATTGAGGCTAAGCTTGTCCACCACGATGCTACGAATCATATGCGTATTGAGGCACTGGATAGAAACAAGACACCACCAGGCTCTTACGATTTCTACCTCGACTGGTACGAAATTGATTACTGGCGGACTTTTCAGGCAGATAACAACCGTCTCGAATTTAATACCCATACCGAACCAGTCTACCGCGGCCAAGTTCAATACCGCGTCGGAAACATCATTGACGAAACAATAGATGTATACCAACTCAATGAGAATGGCATTACGAGCAAACTCACCGGTGGAGTCGTTTCTCCGGCGGGTGTTAAACATCAGATTCGGTTTGAAGATACCGTTAACAATTACAGACGTTATTTTGTAATAGGTCGCACCCGCTACCGAAGCATCAACGCACTCATTCCGACACCACCGACTTCCTTGAAAAACCCCGGCAACCAAGTCGACTATATCTTCATCACACACCCGACCTTCGCCGAAAGTATTATCCCACTCGTCGAATTCCGAAGTTCGCAAGGTTTGAAAACCCTCGTCGTTGACATTAACGACATCTACGACGAATTTAGTGACGGGCTCTTCAACCCATTCGCTATCCAAAAGTTCCTGCGGTACGCCTATCACAACTATCAGCAGCCCGCACCTACTTATGTGCTTCTCATCGGCGATGCACACTACGACTACAAAAACGCTACAGTTGAAATCTACCGCCGAGATACCACGTTTCCCGGCACCTATAATCTCTATCCGAATTTTGTACCGACGTATCACGGCTGGGCACCCGCAAGCGGCGAAACTGCCATGGACCAGCGCTTTGTTAACATCAGTGGTGATGACGCACTGCCTGATATGCTCATAGGACGACTCTCCGTACAAACACCTGAAGCACTCACAACTATGATCCAAAAGATCATCGACTACGAGGAAAATCCTAAGATCGGGCTGTGGCAAGGCACGTTAATTCAGGTCGCTGATAACGAGATTGACAACCCATCCGACGCAGAATTTGAGAGGTCCCGTGATGAACTGGTCCAGGAAGTTATACCCGTCGGATATGACACCCGCCAAATCTATCTCCGAAAGATTAAAAGTCCCGAGGTCACGCGCAGAAAGATCCTTTCTGAAATTAATAGAGGCGCGCTCGTCCTTGAATATGCCGGACACGGCGGAAGCCAGACGTGGGCAGATGAGTCCATCTTCAGAATCGAGGATGTTGCCGGTCTACAGAACCGATACCTCCCATTTGTTGTTACAACGACCTGCCTCAACGGACAATTCGATAAACCACAACAATTCGGAAATTTCTGCCTCAGCGAACAATTTCTACTCGGGAGATACGGCGCAATCGCAACTCTTTCAGCGACGCGGTTAACCTACGGTTCAGCAAATGCAGCGTTTGATATCGACCTCTTTGAAGCACTTTTTCGGGTACCTGAGGTGTCGCCAGAATTAGTAACCAGCGATGCCACATTACAACCAACGATAGGACACATTGTTGCTGATGCCAAGATCAGTTTTATCACGCGGATCCAGAACCCAAGTTGGATTCCTGGTGCCGAACAATACACACTTTTCGGTGATCCAGCATCTCGTCTTGCGCGTCCGCAACTTGACGTAAAGGTGGAACTCGAACGCACCGCACTCAACGATACACACAAGATTGTTGTCAAGGCAAATGAAGTCGGAGTCCTCCGAGATTCTGGAGTCGGCGGTGCGGAAGGCGTGAGTTTTACGCCCGCATCCGATTTCAGCACCGAGAAGCTTACGGCTTTCGCAGCTTTCGCAAATAACTTTGATGATAACCTTCGCAATGACCTCACGCGGCAAGCAGGTGGTAGAGTCTGGCAGGGAGAATACGGCACAATTCGGATCGATATTCCTAATAACGCAATACCCGGCGGTGGCTTTGCACGCGTCTTTGCCCACGATGACACGCGTGCTGCCGTCGGCGGAACCCGATTCTCGATCGACACACCCGTCGTACAAGACATTCGCGAAACACTCGATACCAAAGTCACGGACACCCTTAATATCAGTGTCCTCGTCGTTGATGACAAAGGATCCGATGGCATAAAAGATATAAGCGTTATATGGGATGATACGGCTACTAATTATGAAGACACGATAACCCCTATGGCCCCCGCACGTATACCACTCGGTGATGTCCCCCTCGGCGGACAGTGGTATGAACTCGAAACGCCTATCCGGCTCCCAACAGGAGGAAAGCAGATACGCTACAGAATTCTCATCACCGACAGCAACGGACACGAGGTCGCCATGCCATCGAAACTCGAACGCTACGTCGTCCGGGTTCCTGAGGGACCCAATGTCGCTATCGGCACAGATAAAACGGATCGCACACCGATTCAGTATATTTTCGATGAAGATCGGAACGGCTACCAACTCGTAGCAGAACTGATCAATAACGGCGAGCGTCCTGTGCTCGCTGATATCGAAATCGTATTTGCCAAAGGGAATCCTGATGCTGATGGCGATCTCATCGTTGACGAAGATGCCGATATTCTCGGAATCACAACCGTCAAAGCCACAGATTGGGTGGAAGGCACTTATGTGTGGCAACGCGCAACAGCCACCCTCAACCTGAACGCACCGCTTGAGACAGGTATCCACAGGATTTATGTCCTCGCCGACCCAGAAGACCCCAGTATTGATGACAAAATCGACGGCAATGTTGAAGAGGCGCGCGTCTTTGATAACAAACACCACACCTCTTTGGTCGTCAACGATTTTAACTATAGATCACAAGAACCGTTGACAGCTTTTAGTTTAGACAGAGTCTTTGACATCCATTTTCCGGCAAACGCCCTTGAAACCAAAACACAAAACGCAGCCGGTATCCCACTTGCCGTTACCTCACAACTGCCAGCGGAGCCGATCCAACCCGATCTCCAATTCGCGCCGATCCCGCGGGTCGCCGCACTCAGACGAGGACTCATACGGCAAGGTGAAGCAGTCGCCCAATACTACCAACCCGCATTTCGGACAGGTGCCACAGCACTCGCGAAACCGGCAACACTTAAATTCCGATTCGATGTCAGCGCTTTGGAAGACATTGTCCAGAAAGAGACTGAAATTCCACGCGACAATCCTGTATTTGAATATGAACTGACACAACTCACAAACCAATTAGCGATCTATGCATGGCAAACAGATATAGCATCGGGTTCAACCCACGCACAAACTGCCGTTGCCGAAGAGCCAGAGGTTAAACTGTCTGCATGGCGACGGTTGCCATCGCAAATTAACTATACGCCTGAAGGTGATTTCCACCTCGAAAATTACGTCACACCGACACAAGTAGAAAATGGAAGCCAACAGGAATTAGAAACCGATGCAATCAGTATCAATCCGAATCTCACACCCGCAGCAATTTGGGTTATCACTTTCCTTGATGACGATGAATACGAGGTGTTTTTCAAGCGGAACGGAGACGCAACAATCCAAAAAATAGATCGGATTGGACAACTCGATAATCCGTTCCGGGAGGATGTGTTCGGTTTAGAATTATGGATTCCGCGCCAAGAAAACCCGACACCTGATGTCAACCACACCCTTGAATTTGGCGATGTCTTCGCTTTTGAAACCGACTATGATACCGAAGGTAATATTGTACTGACAGAGATATGGAGCACCAATCGCGGGAACGGAAAGGCACGGGTGGATAGCAGACTCGGACCCAAAGCGGAATTTGAAACAGGCGACTGGTTCATCTTTTTCACCGATGCCGACCACTATGAACTGCGCGACACTTCTAACGAACCCTCATATTTCCCGAACGGGATCAAAGTCCGCGGAAGAGTAAACGTACCCATCTTTCTGACGCACCTCGGATTCGAAATTTTCGTCGACAGCGGTTCCGAAGCCTTTCAATTCGGCGATAAAATTAAATTCAGTACCGCTAGCGTCGCGTCAATTACAACAGAGGTCACCGAACTCACGCAGTTCGCGCTCATCCGTAGTACAGATACAGAACCACCTACCTTTAACCTATGGGTAGACGGTCTTCAACCGCAGACCGGTAGCGTCATTCCACCGAGACCTGAGATATCTATCGTTCTACAGGATACAAACGGGATTGATACGGCGTTCTTTACTTTTCAAAAACAGAAGGACGATGGACCCTTTGAACCGGTCACCGATTACGAACTCCGCATACAAGGCGGAATTGGGATAGTACCGATCGATTACCGACCCATCCTCTTCCCGGGTGAGTATACCTTCAACATCAAGGCACAAGATTTCAATGGGAACGCCATCGGTGGCGATGACGGTGTTGTTAGTTATAGATTCTTTGTGGTTGAAGCACCGGATATCACACCGCCTACCATTGACATCCAAGTTACCACGCACGACACAAGCGCGACAAACGGAGCATTTGACGAACCCCTAACAGACGGGACAGTCCTCACGGAGCAACCGCACTTCACGATTAACCTCACCGATGATAGCGCACTTGACGAAACCACTTTTCGATTCAATTTCGGAAACCTATATGAGACACCTACACTGTTAGACACGAGTCGTTACAACGAAACTTTCGATCCTGCAGCCCCTGCAAATGCCGCTATTACGTACGCGCCCGACCTCCCCAATGGCGAATATCAACTTCACATTACCGCTGCAGACACCAGTGAAAACGTAGCGGAACTCACTGTGTCCTTTACACTAAATGAAAAGGTCACGCTCAGTGAAGTCTTCAATGTCCCGAACCCGATGGTCGACAGAAAAACGTTTTTCACCTATCATCTCGCACAGGCACCAGACAGCGTCACAATCAAAATTTACAGTGTTAATGGCAGACTCCTCCGCACACTTGTCGATGCCAGTGCGAATCGCGGCACGAACGAAACCGGTTGGGACGGTAGAGATGAAATAGGCATACGGTGTGCCAACGGCGTGTATTTCTACCGCGTCATCGCACATACGGATGAGAAAAAAATAGAACAGGTGGGTAAACTCGCCATACTACGGTAGGAGCGAGTGTTTTTGCTCGGGTGTTTCCCCACGCTCGCTATTTCCACACGCTATTGCAACGGTGAATAATCCGTCGGTTCCAGAATCTTAGAACTCGCCACGTTGACCAGCGGACCGCCGATCTCTGTCAGGCGTTTCGCCGCTTGCCACTCTGGATCGGCAATGAACGCATCCCACGCACGCTGATAATGTCCCAAATCCTCGAAGGCGAGAAGATAGACAAGCTCCGTTGTCGTTGCTTCACCGATAGCCGTCTCCCAAAACCCGATAACCTTCATGTTATGCTTCTCAAACAGTGGAAGCGTGATGTTCGCAAATCGGTCATTCAGGTTTTGCATCTTCCCCGGCACAACTTGATATGTTCGCAACTCATAAATCATTTTTTAAATTTTCCTTGCGGTTCGGTCAGGTAGGTTTACAAAGAAAGTTCGTCTCCGTATATCCAGCCTGGTCCATTGATTGGACTTACGCGCTTTTTCTATGTCAGAGTTACCATTTCTCGGTTATCAATCATCAGTAAAGAGAACTTTGGATAGTCAAACAACTTCTTTAACTGAAAACTGAAAACCGATAACTATTCCTCACAGGATCCCATATTTATCATAAACTTCGCGCAGCGTCGCGCCAGCGAGAAGTTCGTCGCGGGTGCGATCCTCACCACTCACCTTTTCCAACGCCGCTTCTATCACAGTCGTTTCCACCGCTTGCGGGACAACAACGACACCATCGGCATCACCGAACACAATGTCACCCGGATTAACCTTAACACCCGCGCATTCAATGGGGACGTTGTAGGCGACGACATCGCCGCGCCCGTTAGAATCAACAGGCGACAAACCTGTCGTAAACACTGGGAACCCCATTGCCAAAATCTGCTTAGCGTCTCGGATAAAACCATCAATGACGGCACCGCGCGCCCCGCGCACACGTGCCGCCGTTGAGAGGAGTTCACCCCAGAAACAGATACGCGTACTCCCATTCGTCGAGCAGACAAGAACGTCGTTCGGTTTGAGGCTATCCACTGCTGCGATTTCTTGCTGATACGGTTCATCTGGAATTTCATAGACATCCACACACAACACAGGCATCGCGCGCCCCACCACAATTGCCTGCGGATGAAGCGGACGGACGGTATGTCGCAGTGCCTGTTCCCGGTAACCAGAAGCATCCAACGCATCCGAAATCACGGCAGCGTATAACTGTTCTTCCATCAGATCAAACAGTTCTGTGTCGTTGTTCCATGCACCATTTTTTTTTCTTTCCATAACTGACTGCCTCTAATGGTTATCAGTTTTCAGTACGGTTTCTCTGCGAAAAACCTTTCAGTTTTAACCATCAACTCGTGCTTTAACATTTATAACGGAGTCGAGTTGATGGTTAAAGAAGAGACTTTAGAACTATCAAAAACCTCTTGTAACTGTTAACTGTTAACTGATAACTGAGTACTACTAAAAATAATTCTCGTAGCCGACTTCTTCGAGACGCGCCGCTTTTTCGGCGACACCGTCACTCAATTTCGTTTTATATGCCAACAACTTTTCTTCGAGTTCAGGGAATTGGAGTGCCAAAATTTGGACAGCAAAGAGTCCGGCATTCCGCGCACCACCGGAACCGATTGCCATCGTCCCGACAGGAATCCCCGGAGGCATCTGGACGGTCGCATAGAGTGCGTCAACACCGTCGAGCGGTCCGCCATCAATCGGGACACCGATAACCGGCAGCGTCGTGTGCGCGGCGATAACACCCGCAAGATGCGCTGCACGTCCAGCACCAGCAATGATAACCCTTCCCCCTTCTGCCTTAATTCTCTCCGTCCACGCCATTGTCCGTTCCGGTGAACGGTGCGCAGATGAGATCGTTATCTCAAATGGGACCTCAAATTCCTCTAAAACTTTTGCGGCTTCTGCCATCTTCTCCAAATCGGAATCACTGCCCATGACAATACCGACAAGCGTAGTTTTCTGTTCTTGTAGCGACATATCTATATCTTTACCTCTTTTAGATCAGTAGTTTTCAGTACGCAGTACGCTACGCTTTCAGTTTTCAGTTAAAGAGGTTCATTGCGGCAGTAGCAGGAAAGGGAACCGCCACAATGTGTTAACTGAGTACTGAAAGATTTTTTCGCAGAAAAAATCGTACTGACGACTGATAACTATTGATAAATAATATGTGAATTTCTCTCAATGATTAGGGGTTCGGGACCTCCGGAAGGGAAGTTGGATGCCCACTCGTTCGGATCGTAATCACGCGTAACGAAACAGGCGCGATGCACCGGAACCGCATGCTTGAGTCCGATCCGCGTCGCCATTTTGACGCACCCATCGTAAAACGGGAATTCACCTTCCGTCGGATGATTCGTCAAAAAACCGATGTCCGGTTTATGTGCAGCGACCGCTGAAACCAAAGCGTCGTGCTCCGCGAAATTGTTGATCGGATCGCCACTAAAATAAAGCGTTACACCGTTACTGACTATCACATACCCTAAGTGCGTAACATCTGGTGGCGCTATATCGGCGGACGCATCACCATCAGGCGGTTTCGCATAAACAGCACGCACCGTAAGACCGTTGAGCGTCGTCGATTCGCCAGCGCGAATTCCTGAGATGTTCGACGAAGCGACATCTGTTTCTCCTGAAATTTGACGCACACTCTCTTCGGGTCCAATGAATCGCGTCGCCTTAGAGGTCTCCCAAATCCGACGTATAGATTCCGGACAGGTATGATCCCCGTGCGCATGTGTTAGGAGCACAAAATCGGTCGGAAGTGCCGATTCATCAAGTGGCGGTTCCGTATGAATAAAACGGTCCGCCGGACGTTCCCGCGGAAAATAAGGGTCAATTTGGACAATCGTACCAGCGGAATCTTTCAAAGCAAAACTGCTCTGTTCAAACCAATGAACAGCAACAGCACC
Source organism: Candidatus Poribacteria bacterium WGA-3G (assembly GCA_000406005.1). Taxonomy (GTDB): domain Bacteria; phylum Poribacteria; class WGA-4E; order WGA-4E; family WGA-3G; genus WGA-3G. The sequence continues at coordinate 10,473 of ASZN01000028.1, read as the reverse complement.
TTCCGGCACCTCTAAATTAACAAGTGGATGCATATTCCTTCCTTTTCAAATAGTTGTCAGTACGCCTGCTGCGCAGACTTTCAGTTATCAGTTGTCAGTAACGTAGGTTGCTTTTTCCGATAATACAAATAAACACCCAGCACACCTGCGATAGATCCGAGTGCATCTGCTACCCAATCCGCGAGCGTAGCGAACCTACCCGGAACAAACGTCTGATGCCATTCATCACTCGCGCCGTAGAGAATAGAGATTACCGCCGCCAAACCCCATATCAACGCTGACGGTACGACCGGGGGTTTCGCTTTAACAAATGCCCACGCCAGCAATCCACCGAGTATCGCGTATTCGATAAAATGGTAGAGTTTATCGATCGTCAACCACTCAAACTTTGGCATCGGAAGCGGCGGTTGCTCCATAGACGAAATCGCAAAAATAAGTGCCATATACAGTAGAGAGGGTACCCAATATTTCATCAGTAGTTATCAGTTACCAGTAGTCTTTCAACTTTGAACTTGAGGGGCGGTTCGTAGTAGTGCGATTTATCGCACGTCAGCAACGGGCAATGAATTGCCCTACTACGAACAGGATCACCTATAAACTCAACATTGAAGCACTACTAGTTGTCAGTTATCGGTTAAAGAGGGTAACGATATATACCCGCTATTTCTAAAACTTTAGTGGCTATCAATTATCGAAGGCATGACTACTGACCACTGCTCAGGGCATCAAGGATTGCATCTACATCGTAGACGCAGCCGCCCCATGTACCACCACCGACGGATTGCAATGCTGCCCAGAGGCGTGTATCGTCCGGCAACGCTTCATCCGGTGATAGATCTGGTCTCGGTTGTCGTTCCGCCAACACGCGTTCACCGGCTGCTGCGCCGAACGCCTCGCTACCGTGTCCGACCAAATCGATGCTTCCTATCAGTTGCCGGGTATCAATCTCGATCTGGACGATATCCCCGTTAAGCACTTTACCGATAGGACCGCCAGCGAGTGCCTCCGGCCCGACATGTCCAATACACGCACCTGTCGAGACACCAGAGAACCGAGCATCCGTTATCAAGGCGATGTTCTTACCGAACGAAAGGTGCTTAAGTGCCGCTGTGAGTTGATACACCTCTTCCATTCCTGTCCCTTGCGGACCGCGACAACACAGGACCATTATATCCCCCGGTTGGATGCTACTTTCTCCCTGACCTTTAAGCGTCTGTATTGCGTCAGATTCCCGGACGAAAACGCGCGCCGGTCCCGTCATCCGATATACACCATCGGCATCTACAACACTCGGATCAATAGCGGTACTTTTGATAACAGAACCCTCCGGTGCGAGGTTGCCGCGCGGGAACGTTACCGTACTCGTCAGTCCTGCCGCTTTCGCAGCATCCGGACTTAGAATCACTTCGTCAGGAGCAACGTTATCCTCTTCTTCAAGAATTTCGCGGACGCGTGCGCGGCGTTCAGAGGCTGCCCACCAATCGAGGTTACGACCCAGCGTTTCACCCGTCGCCGTCCGTACATCCTCATTGAGGCATCCGAGTTCACGCAGATGGAGCATCACCTCCGGCACACCACCCGCAAGGAAAACACGAATCGTGGGGTGTCCAACAGGTCCATTTGGTAAGACATCAACAAGGCGCGGAACATTCTGGTTCACTTCCGTCCAATCGTCTATTGTCGGACGTTGGAGCCCAGCAGCGTGCGCAATCGCAGGAATATGCAGCAGCAGGTTCGTCGAACCGCCGAACGCTGCATGGACAACCATAGCATTCCGAATCGCTTCCGGCGTAACAATGTCTTTCATCATTAGACCCTTCGCTGCTAAGTTCACGACAGCACGCGCCGAACGGAGTCCCATATCCGACCAGATGTTCTGACCGGACGGTGCTAACGCCGTATGCGTTAAACTCAGCCCCAACGCTTCACCGACGACCTGTGATGTCGCTGCAGTTCCGAGGAATTGGCAACCGCCACCGGGTGTCGCGCAGGCGCGGCATCCCATATCCGCGGCATCTTGCAGGCTAATCTCGCCGTGTGCGAAACGCGCACCGATCGTCTGGATTTTTCCGGCATCTTCACCTGTCGTCGGTGGCAGTGTTACGCCACCCGGAACGAGGACAGCCGGTAAATCCCGCATTGAAGAGAGTGCCATCATCATCGCAGGCAAACCTTTATCGCAGGTCGCAACACCGACAACGCCTTTCCGAGTCGGTAGAGAGCGGATGAGTCGGCGGAAAATCTGTGCCGCATCGTTACGGTAGGCAAGGCTGTCCATCATGCCGACGGTGCCTTGTGTCCGTCCATCGCACGGATCGGAGCAGTAACCCGCGAACGGGATCGCCGCAAGTTCTTTCAGTTCACCAGCGACCGCCTGCATCAGAAGTCCGACCTCCCAATGTCCCGTATGGTAACCGAGCGCAATCGGCGTGCCATCAGGGGCGCGGATACCGCCCTGTGTACTGAGAATCAAAAATTCCTCGCGTCGGAGTTCCGTCGGTGCCCATCCCATGGCAGCGTTGTGCGTCAAGCCAAATACGTCCCCACTCGGCCGATTGAGGAGCATCTCCGCCGTGAGCGGCAGGCTACCTTCGGGACCGGCGGCATGCGTCTGAATATCATAAATCTCGCTATCACCGGTTTCTAAAATGTCAGTGTAATTAATCGGTTTTGCCATTATGCTGCGTCTCCATTTCTTCTGTCTTTAATTTTCGGGAGGTTCCGCTGTCTGCCTTTTCTATTCAAACAATTGCGCGACCGGACACGTAAACCCTTCGACGACATCCTCACCTGTCAGTGTATCTTCACAAGTAAGCAGTGTGAAATCTGTTTCAGAACGATAGACCATTACCGTCTTTGCAACCGGCTCAATAACCCAGACGAGTTGTGTTCCCGATTTCAAGTAAGCGAGTGCCTTTTCCGTGACATCATACTGCTTATCTGTCGGTGACACTATTTCGATAGCGAGGTCAGGAGCCACGGAGAATCCTTTTAATTTATCTTCTGACAACCGATCTGTTGAAACAAACCCAATATCAGGTTTTACCACCCGATCACCTAATTGAAATGTTGTTTCTACAATATATAAACGCCCTAATTTATTTTCACGAACGTGTGATGCCAAAAGAAAATGGACGTTAGATCCTATTTCACCATGGACAATTGCAGCAGCTGCCATCGGCACTAATTCTCCTTTTACGTATTCATAACCCTCTAAATCGTTTTCAAGAAACTCCTCCATAGTCATAGGAGTATATGTAGGAGGGGTTTGTACCCCCGATTCCTTAATCGATTCAGGGTTAGTCTGCGAGTTATGCATCCGTTCCACCTCCGTGTCGTGTCTATTTCCTACTGTGGCGAGAGATGAGTTTTATAACTTCGGCTCTGCCTGCTTTCACCTCTGCCTCGTCCACCTCAATTTGTATCATACTGATGATGACTTTGGTAAACTCCCAGTCCAGTTTTGCCCCATCTATCGCTGTGCTGCCCATATTATTTCGGAGTGTCGTATCTGCGCCTTTCTCAAGGAGCAGTTTTGTGGCTTCAGCACGTCCCAGGAAAGCTGCCGCATGCAGTGCCGTTCCACCGTCCCGACTTTTCGCATTGACATCTGCGCCGTGTTCAAGGAGCACTGTTACAATTTCCGTATGTCCCATCAGGGCAGCAATCGACAGCATTGTACTTCCGGATTGTGGATCCTCTGCATTCGGGTCTGCGCCATCTGTGAGTGCTTGTTTAACGGCTGCGAGATTCCCAATAAATACTGCTCCCGATAGATCCTGGGCGGAGGCTATGTCCTTGCTATCAAATTCTTTGACCCCAAAGAGTTTCGCAATCTCATTTCTACCTGTTTGCATGACTGCAATTTCATCCTTGACCTCTACACCTACCATACCACCAATGAACGCTGTTGTTCCCCAGTCAAGATGCAAGGCATCTGCTGGCGTTCCACCATCGTCGTTGCGTACCTGTAGGTTTGCGCCGTTCTCAACAAGAAGTTTCGCGACATCTGCTCTACCGAAAACTGCGGCACCGTGCAAGGGTGTGCTGCCATCATCGTCTTTCATATTAACATCAGCACCATTTTCGATGAGGAGGCGAGTCGCTTCAGTTTGCCCGTGGGTTACGCTCCATGCTAAGGGCGTCATCTCTAAATCATCGTCTGGTGCGTTGACATCGGCACCCTCTGCGATGTAGCGTTTCATCGCTCGGAGATCACCCGTGCGCGCGGCATGCCAGAGCCCGTCCTCGGGCAATTGAATGAATTTTTTCATGTCAAATCCTTCAGGTCCCATAACGAACGGCGGGCGCGGTTTCCTACGCCAGACAGGCATCCCCTCGCCAATTTCCTGCAATATGTCGTCTTTACGGGTCCGGATGAAATCACGAACGTCCGCGAGTTCGTTCTCAAAGGTCTGTTTTTTGCCTCTTCCTCCCCATTCTTCTTCTTGAAATTCACGTTGTTCGGGTAAGAGGTAAGACTGAATCATTGCAGCGACCCTGTCCAGTTCGGCAAGCAGTTCTTCCGCGTTCCAATGGTTTTCAAGGAGTTCCATCATCGTTTTCGCGTACCGCTCGCGCCCCGTCTCAAGTTGATACAATCTATAGGCAATCAACCCTTGTGTCTTGACCGAAGTGGGTGCTTGTGCATTTCTTCGGAAGTCCATGCTGAAATCTGTAAACAGCGCATCCGCCCCCCACGGTAAAAAGTGAAACTTGTCTGTATCAGGATTAAGGTAAATGAAATAATTGTTATTATTTCCAGAATAGCCATCCCAGAAACCGAGGAGGCTTTCTATTGCCCAGAACCGGTAAAAGCGATCTAAATCGACGAGTTCACCGATGGCTGCTTCCGTTACTTGGTTATCTGCAAGCACATCAATTAGCGCGATGATCTTTTCTCTGCCGAGGGCATCATCGCCTCTTTTATGTTCAAAACTGTTCTCCCATTCCTCGTTAAAATCGACGACAGTGCCTTCATAAAGTGGCCCGTCGTCATTTCCGAAGGCACGTTTCAAAAGTGGTTTGCGGACGGTTTCCACATGGGAATATACACCCAAACTTTTGCCGTTCACCGTTACTTTCGCATACGCGCAGCGGGGCGCGGGCGATCCGATCGCATTAAACAGCGCGTACCCCATAAATTGGCTCATTAAACTTGTATCTTGTTTGTTATTATTAAGCGTCAGGTTCGTCAGTCCTTCAATCTCCCCCTTTTTGTCAATATGATTTAGCTTGATTTTCAGAGAGGGACGCGTATGGCTTTGCGAACCGATGAATCCTTTTTTGCGAATTCCGACTTCCGGAAAGACCACACCGTCAATACTCACGCTCGCTTCGACATAAGTATACGGATGATCCAGCGGACCGAACTGCCGTTTCTCGTTCAGCGCAGTCATAAAATCCCGTGACTGATACCGAATCGTATTCCAATCCTTCTCCGAAACAGTAATCTGCACATCTATCACCCGATCCGTTGGAAAAATGTCATCTAATGTAAGTTCTTTTGCATTGCTGTGCGCAGCAGCCCCTAAACAGAGAACCGTTGCTAAGCATACTATCCATTTTGTCATCTTTTTTTCTCCTATTATTTCAATTACAGTCTGCAAGTAGTATAGCACATTTCGGATTTTTATGCTTGAAAATTTTGGACATATTTGGTATTATTGAAATTCAATGCTACATGGAATCTTAAACATCTTGCCAATCCAAATCAGTTGATTCAGTTTGACCGGATTTGTAGAGTAGCAGGTTATTTTCCGGTCAAAATTCTAACACCAAAGCAATTACTGGAGATTGAAACATGAACAAGATTCTCGAAGAAGTCCGCGAGGCAAAGCGACGGGTTAATGCTCGCTTCAATCATGACGTTCATAAGTATTGTGCCGATGTAATGCGTAGACAGGAAGAACTCAAGAAGCAAGGCGTGAAATTTTTACGCCTGAACGACAAACAGAAGTTAAATTCGGATTGCCCGAAAACGGATGACACAGATAAATAAGTATAGTGTTGAACATCGCACGGCAACATCTTTTGATCTGTGATACAATGTTCCTCCAGAAAACAAAACACAATGTCAAAAACTTCCCGTATCCGAGACAATAAAATGTACGGCACCGTCGCCGATTTCCTGCGAGATAAAATCCAAGACGGTTCTGATCTCTCCATCGTCTCTGCCTATTTCACCATTTACGCCTTCGACAAACTGAAAAACAAATTAACAAATATCAAAGGACTCCGTTTCCTGTTCGGTGAACCCAGTTTTATCCACCTTGATCCCGACAAAACCGAAAGCAAGGCGTTCCAACTCACCGAATCAGGGTTAAAACTCCAAAATTATCTCCCGCAAAAAGAGGTCGCCAGAGCTTGTGCCGACTGGATTGAAGAAAAGGTCGAGATCCGTTCAGTCCGTAAATCAAACTTCCTGCACGGCAAGATATATTATATAGAGAACGATAAGACTGAAGATGCGATTATCGGGAGCTCCAACTTCACCGTGCGCGGTTTAGGACTCAGCGAAAAAGCAAACAACATTGAACTCAACCTCGAAGTTGACAGCAAAAGCGATTGCGCTGATCTGAAAACATGGTTTAATAATCTCTGGGACTCAGAGCAGGTAGCGGATGTAAAAACACAGGTGCTGCAAACCCTCAAAAATGCCTATCAGGACAAAGACCCTGAATTCATCTACTACAAAACACTTTACCATCTCTTTGAAAACATATTGGCAGATGTAGGCGACACGGAATTTGCCGAAGCGAATCCTTCATTCCTACAGACAGAAATCTGGCAGAAACTCTACGCTTTCCAAAAACACGGTGTGCAGGCTTGCCTCCAGAAACTCAAAGCGTACAGCGGTTGTATCATCGCTGATAGCGTCGGATTGGGTAAAACCTACGAAGCACTCGCGATTATCAAATACTTCGAGTTGCGAAATGCGAATGTTTTAGTCCTATGCCCTAAAAAATTAGAAAAGAACTGGACGCTTTATCCGATACACTTTCGCAGAAGACGCAATCCACTTAAAGCCGATCGGTTTCGTTACAATGTGCTGGCACACACGGATCTGAGCCGAGAAAGCGGAGAATCCAACGGTATTGACTTGGCGCAACACGAATGGGATGGATATGATCTCATTGTTATTGATGAATCCCACAACTTCCGAAATCGCGGTGCCCGTTACGAGAAATTGATGGAAGAGGTCATCCAGAGTGGCGGCAAAACCCAAGTCTTAATGCTCTCTGCTACACCGGTCAACAATCGGCTTACCGACCTTGCGAATCAGATCTGCTTAATCACTGAGGACAGGGACGACGCTTTCAGGAAAACCGGCATCCCAAGCATTAGGGGAACGCTCAACGCTGCACAAAGTCGTTTTGATACGTGGACAGCAGAAACTGAGCAGATGCCTAAAAAGTCTCAAAAACAGGAAAGCCTTGCGGAAAGCCTAAACGCCGACCTTTTTGCACTGTTGGATAGACTCACCATCGCCCGTTCTCGGACCCATGTCATAAACTTCTATGACAACGCAATTGAAGAGGTCGGTCAATTCCCAGATCGCGAGCCTCCGCAGTCTATATTTCCTGAAATTGATATGCAAGGCAAATTCCCGACCTACCAAACGATTAGCAACCAAATTGATGGATATCGACTCGCGATCTTCAATCCGTCAAGATACATCCGTCAAGAATGCCGTCACCATTACGGCGAGAGACTTCTCCAACAGCGCGAGTTCAACCTTATCGGTATGATGAAGGTGAACTTCCTCAAACGGCTTGAGAGCAGCGTCCACTCCTTCGCATCAACCCTTGAACGCACCATTGAAAATATCAAAGCGCGTGAATCTGAAATTCAGGACTTTCTGAGTACAACCGTAAGTACTGTAAGCGAAAGCGGGTTCGATCCGTTTGCAGAAACAACGGAAGAATACGGAGAGGATGACGAACTACAAACCGGTGTACAAGCAGGAAAAAACCAGACCTATCTCTATAAACACATCAACCTTGACGCTTGGCTTGCCGACCTTCGCGACGATAGAACACAATTGGATAAAATTTACAAAATCGCACAAAATATCACGTCCGATCGGGATGCCAAATTGGAGCAACTCAAGCAGCTGATCGCCATCAAGGTGCAGAACCCCGCAAAAAACCGAGACGGGAAAGAGAATCGCAAAGTCCTCGTCTTTACCGCTTTCGCCGATACTGCTAACTACCTTTACGATAACTTATACGAATGGGCAAAGGAGACGCTTAATATTGAATCCGCTGTCGTTACAGGCGGTGCAAGCAGAAGCGAACTCGTCAGGAACGATTTTGACGAGATTCTTACCAATTTTTCACCGATCTCCAAAGAGAGGGAAGATGAACTCCCAGAAATTGATCTGCTCATCGCTACCGATTGCATCTCCGAAGGACAAAACCTACAAGACTGCGATTACCTCATCAATTACGACATCCACTGGAACCCTGTCCGGATTATCCAGCGTTTCGGACGGATTGACCGTATCGGCAGCAAAAACAAGAAAATTCATCTTATCAACTTCTGGCCCACGCCTGAACTCGACGCATACATCAACCTGAAACCTCGTGTTGAAGCACGCATGGCACTCGTCAATCTTACGGCTACCGGTGATGATGATCTGCTCTCATTGACGGAAAAAGAGAGTATGACACAAGTCTGGTCGCATCGCGATGAGCAACTCCGCCGCATGCAAACCGATATCCTTGACTTCGAGGACATCGAGGAGCAGTTGAATCTCAATCAATTTACGCTTGACGATTTCCGTGCGCAGCTACTCAACTATCTACGTGAAAACGAAGCAAAACTCCGAGACGCGCCGCTTGGTCTATACGCCGTTACCGCACCACTCACACACGACGGCACGCCTGTAAATATCAAACCAGGGGTTATCTTCTGTCTAAAGCAGACCGGTGAGGCAGAAGACAGTGAAGAAGGGAAAAAACTTAACCCCATTCACCCGTACTACCTCGTCCATATCAGCGATGATGGCGAAGTCTCTATCGGATTCACAAATCCGAAACGGATTTTAGAACGCTTCAGCATGCTCTGTGCCGGAAAGACAAATCACGATCAAGAGCTCTGCAACTATTTCAACGAGGAAACCGACAACGGCAACGATATGACGATCTATGAGATGCTACTTGATGTAGCCCTCAATTCAATTCGTAAGGAATACAACCGGAAAGTCAACGACCAACTCGATGCAAGCCCTGACACACTGCTCCCAACCGCCGATAGTCAGATTACAGAAAAGACTGAATTTGAACTCGTTACGTGGTTAGTCATTAGAAATTAGCCCAAGGTGTACCACAATCTTACAGATTGTGTCTGCTGTAGAGTCCAGTTTGAACTCGTTACGTGGTTAGTCATTAGAAATTAGCCCAAGGTGTACCACAATCTTACAGATTGTGTCTGTTGTAGAGTCCAGTTTGAACTCGTTACGTGGTTGGTCATTAGACATTACCACATGCTGTACCACAATCTTCCCAGATTGTGTCCCGTGTAGGTTTGAGGAAAGATAACCACGCTATCAGCATGCTGTACCACAATCTTACAGATTGTGTCTGCTGTAGAATTCTGTTTTTCGCCAACCGAAAATGGACCCTACAAAAAATATAGATGTAAAACGGAAAAAACTAAAAATGAATCAATATAACTACAAACCATACTATCGTCGTAACTTACCACATATACAACCTCCAGGGGCAACCTTCTTCATAACATTTAACCTGACAGGATCAATACCGAAACATATCTTACAACAGCACATCACAGAAAAGAGAAAACTTGAAGCAGCAGAACAGATAACCTTCAAACAGAAACAAGATATCCCAGACAAGAAACGTGAGTGGTTCCGAAAATTTGAAGAAACATTAGACCAAGCAAATAACGGACCCGTATGGCTCAAAAACGAACAGATAGCTAAATTGGTAGCCGAGAGTCTTCACCACCTAAATGGGAAAGTATATTCTTTAATTTCATACTGCATCATGGCAAACCATGTCCATGTCGTATTTACACCACTGGAAATCCAACCTTCTGTAACAGACGATAAACAGACTCACAATATGCGTTACCATTCGTTAGCTTCCATCATGCATTCACTCAAAAGTTATACAGCACAAAAAGCAAATCAAATATTAGGACGTAGTGGCGCATTCTGGCAACACGAAAGTTACGACCATTGTATCCGTAATCCAGATGAACTACATCGGATTATTAGGTATGTCCTCAATAATCCGGTAAAAATAGGTTTAGTCAAAGAATGGAAAGAATGGAAATGGAACTATCTATCCAAAACATGCGACTTGTAGCAATATCTGAAATCTTTGTAGCACAAACTTCCCAGTTTGTGTCACCAGAACCCTGTGTTTTCTTCGTACCACAAACTTCCCAGTTTGTGCCACCAGAACCCTGTGTTTTCTTCGTAGTAGCACAAACTTCTTAGTT
>ASZN01000027.1 GCA_000406005.1 Candidatus Poribacteria bacterium WGA-3G | reverse complement strand
TGTTTGCTAAAAACCGACACAAAGACAGAAGAGAAATCACATGTTTTGTTATTCAGTTCTGATCTCGGTCTGGATGCTGAAACACTCATAGATTATTACTCACTCCGATTTCAAATCGAGTTCAACTTCCGAGACGCAAAACAGTTTTGGGGGTTAGATGATTTTATGAACGTCAAGGAGACACCGGTCAATAATGCGGCGAACCTGTCAATGTTTATGGTCAATGTTTCAGCGAAACTCCGAGAGATGTTCGGTTTCGGACATCCCGGTTTTGGTGTTTTAGACATCAAAGCACGCTACAGAGGACAGAAGTATTTACACGAAACATTAAAAATACTTCCGCAAAAACCTGAAACCATTGTTATTGACGAACTCGCTGGACACCTTGCGTCCATCGGTGCTATTCATTACACTTCAAATCAAATCAGCCCCGGATAATTTGGCGAAGGTATTGAATTGTAGTAGTACCGTCAGAGCGGTTTTCCATGTACGGTTCCTGCAACAACATTTTCGAGAAAACTCACAATCAAAAATTAGGAAGGATCAATTATGAAATTACTTAAACACATTTTTTTCTGTATCGCTTTATTGGTTTTTATTTCCAACGCAATGGCTCAAAATTTTGGCATCTTAGGGCCAGGCGAGGAGTTAATTGAAACCGGATTTGATAATCGAAGCCTCGCTATGGGGAAGACCGCAATCACTACTGCAAGGGGAAGTAGTGCGATCTTTTCAAATCCGTCAATCCTCGCTACGTTCTCTGAACCAGAAGTCCAGATCGGTGGAAAGCTCTTGTATGGGACTATCAAGGATGAAACAGTTACCGCAGGCGAATTCTACGATTCTTATGATGCCAAGTATCCCGCCTTCCCAAACCGATCCTATCTTGCATTAGCAGTGCCGTATCAGTTACCTGATACACAATTAAAACTTGTACTTGGTGTTGGATACCAGCGAAATGAGGGGGTGAAATGGGAATCAACGGCGGTTTGGCACGACGAAGAATGGTCAGAGAGCAGGCAGGACATCGTGAACATTCGTGTTACACGAGAAAGCACCGGCAAAAGGCGCGGTGATTTGAGCACACTCACCCCAGGGGTTGCCCTTAATTTCCAAGACAGATATTATTTGGGTGCGACGGTCAACCGGACTATCGGCGCGATTATTTCTACATCTGAAACGAAACGTCCAGATTATAATTGGAAGCGTGATGCTGAAAGAGAACAATCAGCACTGTTTCTGAGGCTTGGGGCTTTTGCTGAATTAACACCTGAACTCTCTGTCGGTCTGATGTACCGTCCAGAATTTGATTGGGAATTGGGGGAAACAATCTCAAAAACCTATGTGGACGGTGAACTTGATACAGATAGAGATACAGACCACCTTGAGTTAACGATACCGGCTATGTGGGGAATTGGGGCAGAATACGAGGTAAACCCAGAATTGATTATAGCCGCAGAAATCCAATACCGTCCGTTTTCCGATCTTCAATGGAGCGGGAGCGAGGATCTTGGGGAGCAACCGATTATTGACGACGGTTTTAATGTGGCTGTTGGGGCAGAGTATTTAGGATTCGACTACCCTGTACGTATTGGTGCCTTTCGAGACCTGATTCCGTTTGTAGATGAAAACGACACGGATCCAGTGAGTCTTAGCGGACTTACTGCTGGCGTTGGTTCTATCGGGGAGGACGAGGACTTCTCTTGGAATGTTTCGGCACTCTTCGGTAGATGGGAACAGGTCAACGACGAAGGACAAAAGTATTCAGAAGACCTCATTCGCGCCAGTATCTCCGCGACCTACCGCTTTAATGTGAATCTCGGCAGGTCCTTCAGAAGATAGATGCAAAAACCGTTGGTGTCCGTAATCCTGAAACAAAGGACGATGTGTGTCTAAAGTTTGCATCCGGGTATGTAGGGGCGAGGTTTCCTCGCCCGTATTTCAAGGTGCTTCCTATTTTTTTACATGTCACCGTAGTCGCTGAGATGGGTTCGACGGATGTTAAGCATAAAAGAAGGAAAAACATTTCCATGAAAAAACGCTGTTTTCCATTTCTTTAACGTTGTTTCTGGTTTCAGCACTCTATTTACCCAACACGTTTGCATATCAAGAAAATCACATCCGCTACGTTGAGCATAGATATGCCGTCTACAGCATAGCGTTCAGTCCCGATGGGAAAACCCTCGCAAGCGGTAGTGCTGATAAGACAATTGGTCTATGGAGTGCTACAGAGGAAAAGCAAAAGCGATTTTTTGTTCATTGATTTTGACGGTAGGGCTGCGATGCAGCGCTGTTTAGAAAGGGACCGCCAGTTTTCGCATCATTATTTCGTTAAAACTCTTCCTGTCAAAGTCACTATACCCTCCTAACCGATAACTGAAAACTATCTTTTGCAACTTCACCATAAGGAGAGAAAAATGACTTTAACAAAAGAAGAACGCATAGAAGCCTATAAAGAGGGTTGGTATGAAGCATTCGATGAGGAATCTTCATACCCTGAAGAACCGAGTATCCTTGACTTTCCAGAAGAAGTTATAGGCGGAATAGCACATGCAGTGGTAGATACAATATTCTTTGTCCTAACGGGAGAATCTACTGAGTACGGGGAAGAAGAGACAGAATACGAAACAATCAAAAGAAAGGGCTACGAGGATGCTATCGAACACATAAATAACTCGTAGCCAAGAAAGGTAACTTCAAGAACCCGCATCTGTTATATTTTACGATAATCGAACGAAGATGCGATAAGAGTGGAATGAGGAACCTTTACCTCATCAATTTAACGAAAACCATCAATAATTTTGCTACAATAAGGATACAAAAATGAATAAGCGTTTATCGTCTTTGACAACTTTGATAGTATTGCTGATCTTATGCGGCTCAACGATGCCAACGCATGCAGAAGTCGTCGGTTATTGGTCTTTCGACGATCCAGAACATATTGGCAAGGATGCATCTCCGAACCATAATCATGGTGAGTTAAGAGATAGAGATAGAGCGAATTGGGTTTGGTCGGGCCGAGTCGGCGGTGCGTTACAACTTGATGGTGGGTCTGGGCTTGAAGTGCCTCATGATGAGAGCCTTAATCTCACGGATCAACTGACCTTGATGTGTTGGGTAAAATTTGCCGACATTTACGATTTTGGTAGTGGCCGGGGATGGCGGCAGCGAAGTCTTATTTGGAAGTCCGCACCGGAAGCACAAGTATCTTATGGCTTATACGTGAACCGAGGCCAGTTGGAACTTGATCTGCCGCTCTATGCCAATAATCCAGGTCGTTTATTCTCTTGGTTATACGTTATCGATCCCAAATGTAGAGGTCAGTTCATAAATGGTATTCCTGATTTTCCTGCCCGCTGTCAACGTAAGTTCGCGTTTGGTCTGGGGGATTCGCAGTTTGGCAATTTGGGATTTCGTGCATCTATGCCGGGGGCAGTAGACGTTCATGCCGTTCATCCGACATTTTTTGTGGATTTTTTCCCCGGCGATGCCCCGCTGCTTGATGAAGATGATAAAGATTTTCTCAAGAAACAGGAGCAAGATTTTGTTAACACATTAAGCCACTTTATGATAGGCACATCAAACATTTACCTGCCGAGAGTCATTAGACATTTCGAGAACATCGACGAAATATGGTTCCACTTTGCAGTAGTCGCTGATGGCCACAGCATCCGACTCTACGTTAACGGGAGAGAGAAAGTTTCAGAACGTCAAGGATCGGATCGGCAACCCGAGCCTTTTATAAATTCCCAGGAGCCTTTAACGATTGGAACAGGTTTAGATGGTATCATAGATGAAGTGATGATTTTAGACCATGCGCTAACTGAAGATGAAATCAAAGAGGCAATGGAATTGGGCGAAACAGGGAGATCGCTTGGATTCCTTTCGAGCGTGGATGTTGAGATCACGGATCCATCCCCCGTTGTGATACCTGTTGTGATACCCGATCCAAATTTAGCAGCTGTCCTGCGAAGCACATTGGGATTAGCACCAAACATACCCATCATTCGATATGCGATGCAACAGTTAAGGGAATTGAATCTCTCTAGCCGTGGAATAAAGAATCTCACTGGGTTAGAACACGCCACAAACTTAGAGCGGTTAAACCTTCGCAGTAATCAGATTTCGGATGTCTTCGCACTGGCCGGATTGACGAACTTACAGGAGTTAGACCTTGCGCGTAATCAGATTTTGGATGTCTCCGCACTGGCCGGATTGACGAACTTAGAGCGGTTAAACCTATGGGGTAATCAGATTTTGGATGTCTCCGCACTGGCCGGATTGACGAACTTACAGGAGTTAGACCTTGTGCGTAATCAGATTTCGGATGTCTCCCTGGCCGGATTGACGAACTTAGAGGAGTTAGGGCTTAGTGATAATCAGATTTCGGATGTCTCACCATTGGCAGGGTTGACGAACTTAGAGAGGTTATGGCTTAGTGGTAATCAGATTTCGGATGTCTCCCCATTAGCAGGATTGACGAACTTAGAGGGGTTAGGGCTTAGTGATAATCAGATTTCGGATGTCTCCCCATTGGCAGGATTGACGAACTTAGAGCAGTTATGGCTTAGAGATAATCCGATTTCGGATACATCGCCGCTTGCGAACCTAACAAACTTATCGATAGATATTGGGATCACCGTTGTGATACCTGATCCGAATTTAGAATCTGTCCTGCGAAGCACATTGGGGTTAGCATCAAACGTACCCATTATCCGACGAGCGATGCCCCGACTAAGGGGATTGAATGCCTCTTCCAGCGAAATAGCGGATCTCACCGGGTTAGAACACGCCACAAACTTAGAGTGGTTAGATTTTTCGGAGAATCAGATTTCGGATGTCTCTCCATTGGCAGGATTGACAAACTTAGAGGTGTTATGGCTTTCTGTGAATCAGATTTCGGATGTTTCCCCATTAGCAGGATTGACGAACTTAGAGCGGTTAAACCTATGGGGTAATCAGATTTCGGATGTCTCTCCATTGGCAGGATTGACAAACTTAGAGGAGTTATGGCTTGGGGCTAATCCGATTTCGGATACATCGCCGCTTGCGAACCTGCCACACCTATCGAAAATAGATGTTCATATCACGGAGCCCCTCCCCGTTGTGATACCCGAAAATGAACGGGAAAGTGCTATCCCGCTTCCTTTGGAAGACTCACGCACTGAAGAAATAGACCCCAGCGATGATGTGGATTACTTCAGTATACAAGTAGAAGTACCCGGTCAACTGATACTTTGGACAACAGGAACCGTTGATACGATAGGCACATTGGGTAATAGTGCAGGAATCGAATTAGCAGCGAATGACAATGAAAACGTAGACGCGGATGAATTAAATTTCAGAATAGCACATGATGTGGAACCCGGAACGTATTACCTCAAAGTAGAAAGTTATAGGTCAAGTACTGGAAACTATACCGTTTACGCGGTGTTTACCCCTGCTCCTGCCTTCTTAAGAGGACATACGGGTTCGGTCAGTAGCGTCGCGTTCAGTCCGGATGGAAACACACTTGCAAGTGGAAGTTCGGACAGCACCATCCGCCTCTGGGATGCCGACACAGGTAGGGAGTTGCGGACGCTCACGGGGCCGCGTTCGGTCAGTAGCGTGGCATTTAGTCCGGATGGAAACACACTTGCAAGTGGAAGTTCGGACAGCACCATCCGCTTATGGGAGGTGGCTACAGGGAATGAAATACGCACCCTCACAGGGCATGGGGGGTATGTCTTCAGCGTGGCTTTTAGTCCCGATGGAAACACACTTGCAAGTGGAAGTTCGGACGACACCATCCGCTTATGGGAGGTAAGCACGGGAGATGAACTGCAAAGACTCACAGGGCATGGGGGTAATGTCTTCAGCGTGGCATTTAGTCCTGATGGCAACACACTCGCAAGTGGAAGTTTGGACAGCACCATTCGCTTGTGGAACGCAAACACAGGATCACACCTCAGAATCCTCACAGGGCATACGGATCGGGTCTACAGCGTGGCATTTAGTCCCGATGGAAACACACTTGCAAGTGGAAGTTGGGACAGCACCATCCGTTTATGGGAGGTGGCTATAGGGAATGAAATACGCACCCTCACAGGGCATGGGGGGTATGTCTTCAGCGTGGCTTTTAGTCCCGATGGACAGATGCTTGCAAGTGGCAGCGGCAGTTCGGACAGCACCATCCGCTTATGGGAGGTGGCTACAGGGAATGAAATACGCACCCTCACAGGGCATACAGCTACGGTCTATAGCGTCGCGTTCAGTCCGGATGGAAACACAATCGCAAGTTGCGGGAGGTGGCACGGCACGGTGTTGTTGTGGGAACTCACACCCACAACAGCAGCATCGGAAAGAATCGCAGCGGATGTCAATGGCGATGGCATTGTGAATATCCAAGACCTCGTCTTCGTGGCATCGAATCTTGAGACATCAAACCCGCAGGCGGATGTCAACGGGGATGGAAGGGTCGATATACTCGACCTTGTCAGCGTTGCAGGTGCCTTAAACGCGAATGCAGCCGCACCTGTTCTGAACGCGCAACGCCTCGAAACGTTCAGTGCTGAAGACATCGAAAAATGGATTCAGGAAGCTCAGCACTTGTCCCCCACAGATCCGACGCTCCAACGTGGTGTTCTCATGTTGGAATACCTCCTTGCCAGCTGGACCCCGAAAGAGACGGCTTTATTGCCGAACTATCCGAACCCGTTTAACCCGGAGACCTGGATACCGTATCGGTTGGCAGAGCCTGCGGATGTCAACATCTCCATCTATTCAGCAGATGGAAGATTGGTGCGGAGATTGGATTTAGGGCATCAGGCTGTGGGTCTGTATGAGAGCCGCTCACGTTCTGCGTATTGGGATGGCAGGAATACTCAAGGTGAACCTGTGGCGAGTGGTGTCTACTTCTACACACTCACATCAGGAAACTTTGCACAGACGCGACGGATGCTGATTTTGAAATAGAAATAAAATAAAAGGAGTTTCAATATGATGTTCTGAAAAGCGTTTTTGTTGATTTTATTAGTCGTCTTGTTGATGTATGGGCCGCGAAGCATTTCTCAAGCACTTGAAAGTAAGATATATTGGACAGACGCGGGAATGGATAAAATCCATCGTGCAAACCTTGAACAGCTTCTGGCAGTCCTTATGCCTGAAAAGACAACGTTATTGCCGAACTATCCGAATCCATTCAATCCAGAAACTTGGATACCGTATCAATTATGAGGAAAAACATTTCCATGAAAAAAACGCTGTTTTCCATTTCTTTAACGCTGTTTCTGACCTCAGCACTCTATTTACCTAACACGTTTGCATATCGAGAAAATCACAGCCGCTACGTTGAGCATAGATATGCTGTCTACAGCATAACGTTCAGTCCCGATGGGAAAACGCTCGCCAGTGGAAGTGCTGACAAAACAATCGGTGTGTGGAGTGCTACAGCGGAGAAGCAAACAGAATTAAGAGCCTCTACCACTGGAGGTGTGGATAAGACAATCAACCCATGGAATGTTAGGAAAGATGGTCGCATCACCGGCGGAATGCCAGTTACATCGTCAGATGGTAACGTATCGAATACAAAACATCTAAAGACGCTTGTCGGGCATAAGTATACTGTCCATAGTGTCGCGTTCAGCCCGGATGGAGAAACCCTCGCAAGCGGCGGCGAAGACAACACAATTATCCTATGGGACACGACCACAGGAGAACACACAAGAACGCTCGCCAGACCTACGGGACCCTTCGTCGGCCCCACAGAGACCCTTGTCGGACATACGGATACCGTCTATAGCGTAGCGTTCAGTCCGGATGGGCGAACCCTCGCAAGCGGCAGTGAAGACAACACGATCATCTTGTGGGATACGACCACAGGAGAACACATAAAAATGCTCGCCAGACCTACGGGACCCTTCGTCGGAGCTATAGATACGCCTGCTGGACATACGGATACCGTCTATAGCGTGGCGTTCAGTCCGGATGGGAAAATCCTCGCAAGTGGCAGCGCAGACAACACAATCATCCTCTGGGATGCAACGACAGGGCAATACAAGCAAACACTCATAGGACACAAGCGAGCTGTCTATAACATAGCGTTCAGTCCCGATGGAAAAACTCTCGCAAGCGGAAGCTGGGACAAAACAATCAAACTATGGGACACAGCCACGTGGAAATACAAGCACACGCTTGTAGGACATGAGAAGGTTGTCTATAGCGTAGCATTCAGTCCCGATGGACAAGTCCTCGCCAGCGGCAGTGCGGACAAGGCAATTATTTTATGGGATACTGACACAGGAAAACATGTGGAGACACTCGTTAAGCATAACAAGTCTATTTATGGTATAGCGTTCAGTCCAGACGGACAAACCCTCGTCAGTGGCAGCGCAGACAAGCGTATTCACTTTGAAACGCGTTCTACTATCAAGTAAAGAAACCATGTAGGTATCAAAAGATAGGCGTGCAAACGTTTTTCACGTTTGCCGCGTATTCTGAACAGGAATCCAAAAAAGGAGTATTTTACAATGAGGACAGCTTTAACGCTACTTCTATTTTCACTGGTGTTTGTACTAAACACTTTGGCTCAAGATTTTCCCTATACGACTATTGAAGGTGGTGGTGAAGGGCATACGGAGTTTGTCTATAGCGTCGCGTTTAGTCCCGATGGACAGATCCTGGCGAGTAGAAGTGGGGACAAAACCATCCGTCTGTGGGATGTTAGCACAGGCAGACATCTCCACACACTTACCGGGCATACAGGTAGTATCTCGTTTAGCCCTGATAGTAACCTCCTTGCAAGTGGAGGATCGGACAAGACCATCCGTCTATGGGATGTCGGTACGGGCACACACCTTCGCACACTTATAGGGCATACGGAGTTTGTCACAAGCGTGGCGTTTAGTCCTGATGGACAGATCCTGGCGAGTAGCAGTGGGGACAAAACCATCCGTCTGTGGGATGTTAGCACAGGCAGACATCTCCGAACGCTTGAAGGGCATACGGGTCGTGTCGGCAGTGTGGCGTTTAATCCAAATGGTACGATACTTGCCAGCGGAAGTTGGGACAGGACTATTCGCTTGTGGGATCTTTCAACCGGCAAAAACAAACTGACACTCCCGCACGATAGCGATTTTCGCCGTCTTAATTCGGTCAGGAGCGTTGTTTTTAGTCCTGATGGTCAAACCCTTGCGAGTGGCAGTGGATCCGGCGAAATCTACTTGTTCGATCTTGCACCCGCAATCATTCACTGGAATTCTTTTGACGAAATAACAATACGCGGACAGATCCTCACGGGGCATACGCATCGTGTCAATAGCAACTCGTCGGATGTCAATAGCGTCTCGTTCAGTCCGGATGGTCAGACCTTGGCGAGTGGTGGTGAGGACGCGACCATCCGTTTATGGGATGTTAGCAATTTATGGGGAGGTGGGACAGACAGCCACCTTCGCACACTTACTGGGCATAAGTATCGTGTCAATAGCGTGGCGTTCAGTCCGGATGGTCAGATGCTCGCCAGCGGTGGCGGTCCTTATCCAGATGATGGGTCGAGTCGTTATGGGTTAGTTCGTTTATGGGATGTTAACACGGGCACTCTCCTACGAACGCACGCTGGGTCTGCGCTAAGTTTCCGTAACATGTTGTTTTCACCTGATGGGAAGACCCTGGTTACCTCGGCTGATAGATTTGATGATGAGGAAATTCGTGTATGGGATGTTGAGTCTGGCAGTCACCTACGCACACTATCTATAAGCGGGCCGCCGTGGTTTTGGGATGAAAAGACCCTGGCTACCCGGTCCGGAACATCTATTGCTTTATGGGATGCTGAAACAGGCAAGCACCTGCGCACCCTCACAGTGGATACAAGTGGTGGCTGGAGGCAGTCGTTAACGTTGAGTTCTGATGGGCAGATGCTTGCACTTGCAAGTTCGGACGGGACCGTCCATTTATGGGACATCAACACAGGGGCACGCCTGCAGACGCTTATAGGAGGGCATACGAATCAGTATCAGAGTTTGCTGTTTAGTCCTGATGGGAGCCTCCTTGCGAGTAGGCGGAGCAGGACTATCTATTTATGGGATGTCAATACAGGGGCACGCCTGCAGACTCTTACTCTTACAATGCGGGGTGAACTCAGTAGCATGGCGTTCAGTCCGGATGGTCAGATGCTCGCCAGTGGTGACTATAGGTGGGGCCGCATCCACTTGTGGGAGGTCGGCACGGGCAGGTACCTTCGCACACTCCAGGGGGGGAACGATGTCAGGGGTGTCTCATTCAGTCCAGATGGTCAGGTGCTCGCCAGTAGGCACTTCAGCAGCGGATATGTTCGTCTTTGGAATGTTGAAACAGGGAGGCACCTTCGTACACTCGGAAGGGATACGGATGATGTTGGGCTTGAGGTCCGGAGCGTCGCGTTTAGTCCGGATGGTGGTGTCCTTGCAAGTTTAAGTTATGATAAGATCCTCTTGTATAAGTTACCTTCGACGCGTGTTAGCATCACACCCAATCCCGTGGTGTCGCCTGCTATCGGTGAACAGTTGACTGTCAACGTCAGCATTGTTGCAGGTGAAGATGTAGGTGGATATCAGGTTAGCCTGGAATTTGATGCAGATGTCCTCCGCTATGTTGAGGGTGCCAACGGCGACTACTTACCTCCTGGTGCTTTTTTTGTGCCTCCTGTTGTATCGGAGAGCGAGCACCGCTCGGTGAACAAGAAAATAGTAACGCTTGGTGCAACATCTCTCACTGGGAGCAGCAATGGCGATGGAAAGCTCGCGACGGTAACGTTTGAGGTACTTGATGTCAAAGAATCCATTATAGATTTACTTGACGTAATTCTCACGGACAATTCCGGTGAACATTTACTCCACTTCGCACCTCACGGGACAACGGTTGATGCGTCTGTATTGCCTTCTTCTGCGATTGTCAGCCTTGATCCCACCTCGGTGCTTTCGCCAGCTATCGGCGAGCAATTTACTTTTAACATTGACATCGCTGGGGGTCAAAATGTGTCAGACTACCAGTTGACCTACGATTTTGATGAGTCAGCTCTCAAGTATATATCAAGGAATCGGGGCAACTATCTTGCTCACGGTGTCGGTAACGGTGATGGCACGCTTGAAACCGTGACGTTTGAAGTTCTTGATGTCAAAGCCTCAAGTGTGAATATCTCTGGATACCTCGTTGCCCCAAACGGGCTTCGTTCTACCCCAACCTTTGAAAGTGCAAAGGTGATTGTGCCGCTACTGGGAGATGTAAATCGGGATGGCGTTGTGAACATCTTGGATTTGGTATTGGTTGCCTCAAGTTTCGCGCAGCCGGTCCCTGAAGAAGGGAATCCGGCGGATGTTAATGAAGATGGTATTGTCAATATCGTAGACCTTGTCATGGTTGCAGGCGAGCTGGGTGGCGGGGCAGCTGCACCATCAGCATGGAGTTTTGATGTGGATGGCACTCTCACAAGGGAACAAGTGCAAAAATGGTTATCGCAAGCACAGCAGCTAAATTTGACAGATGCCACCTCACAACGCGGCATCCTCTTTCTCGAACAACTTTTGGCAGCGTTGACTCCGAAAGAGACAGCACTACTGCCGAACTATCCGAACCCGTTTAACCCGGAGACGTGGATACCGTACCAGTTAGCAGCACCTGCCGATGTTACAGTGACTCTCTATGCGGTGGATGGGGCAGTCGTAAGAACTTTGAAGTTAGGGCATCAACCTATTGGTATCTATCAAGGCAAAAGCCGCGCGGCGTATTGGGATGGTAAAAACGCCCTTGGTGAGCCGGTTGCAAGTGGTGTCTATTTTTATACTTTAACAGCAGGTAAGTTCAATGCAACACGAAAAATGTTGATACGGAAATAGTATCAAATGACCATAGGATGGCTGAAGTGCTGATTTTTATTAGCTTCCCAGCGATCATTTCTGAGTGGGTTGAGTTAAGTGGGCAAATATTGCCAGCACGATCATCCTTGGTACCAAGCCAAACAATCAATTCTGTATATGGCGAGGTTTTCCTGCCTCGCCATATCTTCTTATACTGTCAACCATCAGTCATAGGTTTTCATATCTACTCGTTACCACGCCTGAATACTGTTTTTTCCACAAAACTTGATATAGTAGAAAGAAGTTTGTGCTATTTTTTACGGAATCACAAATCTGTAAAACTCTAAAACTAACTCAAAAAGGAGAATCCATCTTATGAAAAATCGCTTATTTTTACTTGTGTTAACCGCGTTATGTATGACGCTTATGTTCATGCCACAGAGTTTTGCTCAAAATTTCGTTGATGGCCAGATGCCTGACACTTTCTTGAAACACGGGGAAGCCGTGCGCGATATCAAGTTTTCCCCAGATGGTAAGACGCTCGCAAGCGGAAGCGATGACAATACCATCAAACTATGGGATGTTGCTACAGGAAAACTCAAAAACACCTTAGAAGGACACACAAACTGGGTCAATAGTGTTGCTTTCAGCCCAGATGGTACCACAATCGCAAGCGGGAGTGATGACGATACTGTTAAACTGTGGGATGTTGCCACCAGCACACTCAAAAACACATTGGAAGGACATACAAACTGCGTCAATAGTGTTGCTTTCAGCCCAGATGGTGCTACTCTTGCAAGTGGAAGTGATGACAGTACTGTCAAATTATGGAATGTGGCCAGCAGCACGCTGAAAGACACGCTAAAACAACAACCCGATAGGAGTGGGATGGCTAAGTACGCCGATTATTTGCGGATTTACTACGATGTTGAGATCTTCATTGGGTATTTTATCAATAGCGTTGCTTTCAGTCCGGATGGCACCACAATCGCAAGCAGCGGGCGGGAACGCATTAAAATAAGGTTTGAGAATCTGGATAGTCATAGTGAAAAAAACGACGTGATTAATACTCTATTGGCAATACAGATTAACAATCACGACAACCAGCACTTGCGAGTCAGTCCAACAAGTGAGCGGCACAATCCATTTGAAGGAGACTGGGACTTAGAAGCCTATGAACATATTATTGATTTATGGGATGTTAGTTCTGGTACGCTCAAAGCCACATTGGAAGGCCCCGAAGGCGTTGTTGATAGTGTTATTTTCAGTCCGAATGGCAGGATACTTGCAAACGGAAGTTGGGATAGAACCGTTCGGTTATGGGATGTTACACGTCAGTCCAAAGTTCCGAAAGCCACGCTCAGCGATCACGGAGATGGTGTTAATAGCGTTGCCTTTAGCCCAGATGGAACCCGCCTCGCAAATGGGAGTTCGGATGGTGCTGTGCGATTGTGGACAGCCCTACCGCCTGCTAACAGGGATGGTGTTGTGAACATAGCCGACTTGATAGAAGTCGCCCAAAATTTCGGACAGATCGGGCAGAATAACGCGGATATTAACGGAGACGGTGTTGTCAATATCGTGGATCTCATTCTGGTTGCTGTAGCACTTGGTGAAGTCGCAGGCGCGCCTGCTGCACAGGCACAGGCATTTTCAATGCTCACCGCGGAGGAAGTCGAACAGTGGTTAATTGAAGCCCAACAACTTCACACTGAGGATCCTACCTATCTTCGCGGTATCCTTTTCTTGGAACAACTTCTAGCGATGTTAACTCCACAAAAGACAGTGCTGTTACCGAATTATCCGAATCCGTTCAACCCGGAGACATGGATACCGTATCAGTTAGCAGAGCCTGCCGAGGTCAGCATTTCTATCTATACTGTAGATGGACGGTTGGTTCGGACATTGGAATTGGGACACCGATCTGTAGGGCTCTATGAGTCTCGGAATCGAGCAGCGTATTGGGATGGCAAGAATACTCAGGGTGAACCCGTAGCGAGTGGTGTGTATTTCTACGCGTTCACAGCAGGCGACTTCTCCGCGACGCGCAAGATGTTAATAAGGAAATAGTATCAAATGACCTTATGATAGCTGGAATGCTGATGTTTATTAGCTTCCCCGCGATCGTTGCTGAGGGGGTTGTGTTGCGTTCGCTGGCAGCTCCCTCGATAAATGCTGCGTTGCCGGCAAGAAAAAGTGTTGACAAAGGAACCTGAAGTGTGTTAGACTCTTTAGTATAAGTAGGAGGCGTGNGCTGCGGAGGCATCCNTGTCCGAAGAGGAGGACAGATATTGATAGAACACCATCTGCGGGAGTTGTCGAATGTTTCGAGCAGTCATTTCCCGGATAGGAGCTCGAAATGGTTGATCCGTCAGCGCGAACACCTTGAGGCGTTATTGAGAATGGTTGCGGGACAGCTCGCCGATGTTCTTGACTTTGAGCACGTCGAGCAACTCAATCGAAGTTTTATCTCCGATGAGCTGCGGTCTCAAGAGTCCGATATGATCTTCAAGGTGCCGCTTCGGTCTCCGACGCAAACAGGTCAGGAAGTCCTCGTCTATCTTCTCATAGAGCACCAATCCACGGTGGACTCGTCTATGGCACTTCGGTTGCTCTCTTACATGGTTCAGATATGGATGGAGGAGCGTCGTCAGTGGCAAGAAGAGAAACGTCCACAGCGAGAGTGGCGGTTGACCCCGGTCGTGCCGATCGTCTTTTACACGGGGCAAGGAGCCTGGCGTGTCCCGCTTTCTCTGACCGCTCTCTTGGACATCCCCGAAGTCCTCACCCGGTTCGTCCCGACTTTTGACACTCTGCTCCTCGATGTCAAAGCCACAGCACCCGAGGAACTGACGCGAACCGGTGCTCCTTTGGGCTGGTTGTTGACTGTCTTACAGCATGAGACCTCCGATGCCCCTGTTATGCGGAAAGTCCTGCTTGACGCTTTAGAAGGGCTCCGGGACTTGCGGGGACAGGATGCGGATCAGTATAGGCGTGCGATTTTGTATATCTTCCTGCTCATCCTGCACCGCAGAGATGCCGATGAGCATCAAGAGTTACTTCATATCCTCACCACAGAACATACACAGAATCAGGAGATCGTCAACATGGCAGAATCCATCATTGAACTCAGCGAACAACGCGGACATCAACTCGGTATAGAACAAGGCATAGAACAAGGCATAGAACAAGGCATAGAACAAGGCATAGAACAAGGGGCGCGTCGGACGAGTATCGAAAGCACACTCGCTATCCTCAACACCCGATTCTCTGATGCTGACGTTCAGACACTCGCCCCCGCACTCGAAGCCATTGCGGACCTCAACCGACTCAAGCAACTCAATATCGAGGCATCTGTCGTAGACTCCTTTTACGCCTTCCAACAACGCGTAGACGCATAAGCTGCAAATACATCTACCCGTTAGATTAACGCATACTATTAGTTTAACTCATGGGGTCATTTGATACAAACTATAAGTAAGGTCCATAGAGTCACAATTGGATAAAGAACACAGAGTCATTCAATTGTCCGTTTTTGGTGTTGTCCTTTTCGCAGGTGTTAATACTTAATATATGTTATGTTTTAAGACAAACCGCGGAAATTTTCGCAGCATTTCGCAGCATTTCGCAGCGGATCCTGGAAAAAAAGATGTCCAATCCAATAATTTCTTAAAATTGAATGGGCCTGGATAAATCGCAGAGCGATTCAGTTTTCGTTTTTTCAGGCATTTTCGTGGAGGGATCGCGAGCAATAAGAAACACCCAAGCAAAAACACTCGCTCCTACCGGGGAGGGATTTGTGCCAAAAAATCGAAGCTGTGTGACAATTGAATGACTCTGGATAAAGTGTTTCATTCCAATAGATAGATATGAATCGTCCTATCTTTTGCGCGTGAGAAGGCAGGGAACGTTTGGACAAGATGTCCGCGTTGACGTATCCAACTGCGGACATTTTCGTTTGCATCGAAGACGTTAAAACTTGCTACATCCACGACGAACCATAACCGATGCTTTCCTGAATTTTCCCACTGGCTCTCAAAACCTTTCTTGTCGTCTAACAATTCACCGATATAAATTGGCGATAGTTCTGGAAGATAGTATTTGCCCATCTCAGGTTCTGAAAGTACCACTTTATCGGCGGGTTGTTTCTCCATTCGGATGGCTGCAAACGCTTCTCGCCATTTCGGTCGCCCACCGTTTTCAATTTTGAAGTAGAGATAATCTTGTGAGAGCAGCATCACGACTAAGACGCAAGGGACAAGTATACCGAGTATCCTGGCGGTTTTGTCCTCCACTATCTTCCATATCTGTTCGCACGCAACACCTGCGAGAATGAAATAGCCTGCCGTTGTCCAGAACAGATAATAGCCAGCGACGTTTTGAAGCTGCGAGGCGATAAGAAAGAGTACTAACGGCACGCCAGCATAGCAGATTAGAAAACGCGTCGATCTATTAAATGAGGTCGAAGCGGCACCGAAAAAAGCGGTTACGGCTACCGGCACACTCACACCCTGCACAAGCGTTAAGACAATATAGAGCGGACTGCGTTGCCATTCATTGCGTCCCCAGCCAGAGAAAAGATAGCCGCGTACTTCTGGAAGCACCAAGGCTAATACGGGTAACGCGAACGGGATGAAAAAAATGAGCAGATTTATCCACCGTTTTCTATTAGACTTTTCTAATAGACAGATGACAGCGTAAACTGCTAACGCTGGAACGATGACAACCGAGAGTGTATGTGAAAGGATTAGACACAAACAGCAAGTGAGTGCACCGATTATCAGAAGTGTCGAATCTCGCTCGAGAGACAGGTAGAAGCACCACGCTGTCAGAACTGCAAACAGGAAGGTAAAGACAGGATAGCGAGCGTTCTGTGCCCAAAACAGATGCCAACTGGCACACGCCACAAACGCACTGCTAAGAAGTCCAACACGCCAATTGTACAGGGTCCGTCCTAACCCGAAAACAGCAGGGATTGAAACGATTCCGACGAGGCACGGAATCAGACGGCTCCCCCATTCCGTATTGCCACCGATAAGCATCGATAATTTCACCGCAAGGTAGGGAATCGGGTTCGGAATGGACCGAAAACTGCCGAACGAGAGGTTTTGTGCGTCTCTGACTGTGAAGACCTCGTCAATCCAAAAACTCCAGTGTCCGAGGTTCCAAAAACGGAGTGCTGCGCCGAACATCACAACGGCACTCAAAATCACGATTTGCATCTTTTTTGGGCAATCTTCTGTTGAAAATTTCAGCATTTGTTTGAGAGTTTGCCTCGCAGTGAGAGTTATCAGTTATGAGTTATCGGTTTTAAGAGTTTGCCTCACGAGGGCGTTATCCGTTATCTATTATCGGTTAAACGCTTGTAATGCTTACATTACTGGCAACTGAAAGTGAGCGAAGCGAATGCACTGACAACTGAAAACTATTAATTGGCACGCGTTTTGCTTTAAGAGAAAATAGGTGCATAAGTTGACACTGGTAAAAAACCTGCCGTTTGTGCAGACGAGAACCACTATATCACAAGTTGATGCCAGAGTCAAGCAACCAGTTTCTCTATTGAAGTTTGGATTTGCATTCCGTGAATGTATATTGCTCAAAGTTATACCATTTCTAAACAGTGTTGTCGCATTACCGCATGTTATGAAATACGGTGGCATACCGGAACACAGACTAACAGTCTATGCTACATAAGAGGCAAATAAAATCAGAAATGGTATTACACAGTCTGTAAGTGCATTTTAAATGCACATAAAGGAGAATTTAATTTAATGAAAACGTATACTGTTTGGTTAGTTCGTCTATTAGCCGTTGCGTGTATTTTCGCAATTGGTAGTGTCCCGATGGTTTATGCAGATGCCCATGAAATGGGTGAAGAAGAGATGATGGAAGAAGAGATGATGGAAGAAGAGGCATCAGGTGCTTCCGGGTGGTTCCGAACGGATACAGATAGTTTGGGAACGCAGATCTGGGTCGGTGCCAGCCATTCCCCAAGTTTCCTCGGCGGTCTCTCCCTGGATACCGATATTTACGTCGTTGGAACGTTCGGTGAGTTGGACATTGGTCTCGGTATTCCTGTTGTTGATAGCGATTCACTCTCCCTGAGTTTCCTTCCGATGGTCGGTATTGGGTTTGACTATGCCGCCGCGGATGGTCCCTCTTCCTTGATCGCACCGCAGCTGTTCACCTACCTCACGGCAGGTTCCATCTATTTTGAATCTTGGATTCAAGGGTTCTTCAACTCGCCTTTTGATTATGGCGACGATTCGATTTATACACGCGACTTCATCCTCCTTTCGATCAACGATACGGTTGCTATCGGTCCACAGGTAGAAGTAACGATCGGTTTAGGTGATGAAGGTGGACTCAGTAGCATGGTTGTTGGGGGTCGAGCGAATGTCGGTTATGGCGAAAATAATACGCTCGGTGTTTTTGTCGGATTTGAGACCCAGAAAGGTGATGAAGAAACAGGGATTACCGGCAGAATGACTTTCGTCCGAACGTGGTAGGGAAATAAGAGAGGGTCGATATTATCGCGAGCCGAGGACAACGCAACAGTCTTACGGTTCGCGATGAACATCCACAGTTTTTAAAATAGATTGACGCAAAGGAGAGATTCAGAAAAATGAAGAAAAAGATTATCATATCCGTTTTTATCCTCACGTGCCTGCTGAGTCTAAATGTTTTCGCCTTAAACCAGAATGTTGACGACCTGGAGGCTGAAGGTGAAAAAATAAAAGTTTACGAGGGTACGGCTTACGAGGCAGAGATGATTAAGGTTCCTGATGCAAAATATATGGCGGACACACTGTGGGTACTTGTCGCTGCATTCCTCGTCTTCTTTATGCAGGCAGGGTTCGCTATGGTGGAATCTGGGTTCACGCGTGCCAAGAACGCTGTCAACATTCTCATGAAGAACCTGATGGACTTTTCAATGGGTTCTATCGCATACTGGGCGATCGGTTTCGCGATTATGTTCGGTACCGGAAACGCATTTATGGGTACGAGTGGATGGTTCGTACCGTCTGATTCTGGTGTATTTAGTTCATTAGAATGGAGTTCCGTACCAACACACGCTGCATGGCTCTTCCAACTCGTGTTCGCTGCTACAGCCGCAACTATCGTCTCCGGTGCAATGGCAGAACGGACACAGTTTAAAAGTTATCTTATCTATAGTGTCTTCATCACCGGTATCATCTATCCGATTGTTGGACACTGGATTTGGGGTGGCGGTTGGTTGTCAAGCATGGGCATGTCCGATTTTGCCGGTTCAACAGTCGTTCACTCAACGGGTGGCTGGCTTGCCCTAACAGGTGCAGTCGTTTTAGGACCACGTCTTGGCAAATATGATAGTGAAGGCAAACCGAGACCGATTGCAGGGCACAATCTGCCGCTCGCTGCACTCGGTGTCTTTATCTTGTGGCTCGGTTGGTTCGGATTCAACCCCGGTAGCCAAATGGGTGCAGATGCCGCAGAAATTTCTGGTATCGCCGTCACCACGAACCTCGCCGCCGCTGCAGGTGCTATTACAGCGATGATTACCGCGTGGATACTGCTCGGTAAACCCGACGCGGGGATGTCTCTCAACGGTGCACTCGCTGGCTTGGTCGCGATTACTGCAGGTTGCGCATCCGTCAGTCCGAGGGATGCCGCGATTATCGGTGCGATTGGTGGTATTGTCGTCGTCTTGAGCGTGCTAATGTTTGAACGTTTGCGGATTGATGACCCTGTTGGCGCAATCTCCGTTCACGGCACGTGTGGCGCAGTAGGTACAATCCTTCTCGGACTTTTCGACAGTTCAAGTGGGTTTTTCTACGGTGGAGGATTCGCACTCCTCGGCGCACAGATCGTCGGTGTTCTCGCTGTTCTCGTATGGTGTCTTGTTACCGGGTTTATTCTCTTCTCCGCAATCAAAGCGGTTACAGGCTTGCGTGTCACGGAAGAAGAAGAACAGGCAGGACTCGATTATGAGGAGCACGGCGCGAGTGCCTATCCCGACTTTAACGTCTCCGCGATCCGTTAACGTATCTGTCCAGTAGCCTTTGCGCTACAAATTTAATAGGGACCACCCACAGGAAGTTTCACTTATATCCCTGGGTTTTACTTCCGCTCTTGTGGGTGCTCCCCTTTTTGCTACGTGAAATTAGTTTACAGATGTATGGTTAATTGTATACTTGACTATAAACCTTTGTTGGTAGACAGGGTTGTAACCCCGGCTTTCACATAAATGTGTTCGGTCTGAAAAACAGACCGCGGGTCAACATAACAACCCCGCGATTAGAAAAATTGAAGGACAGACAAAGTTGTCTGTCTTTGCAGAAACAACTAAGCAAGCAATATTGGCTTGTCAATATTATGGAGGATTCCGATGCAACAACGATGTGCATCACTATTAGCAGGGAAGCGAACTGCTTATACACGAATTGGAACGTTAATTGTCATTCTATTGATCTGTGGCGTGCCGAGTTTAGCGATGGCGCAAGATACAGCAACTCTTGATTCCGGTAATACCGCTTGGATGCTTACCGCAACTGCTCTTGTGCTTTTTATGACGATCCCTGGACTCGCACTCTTTTACGGTGGACTCGTGCGTGTCCAAAATGTACTCTCTGTCCTCATGCAATGTTTCGCATTGACAGGGTTGATGACGATCTTATGGATAATTTGCGGTTATAGCCTTGCTTTTAATACCGCTGGTATGGAGGCAGGGAAAATTACGCTCGGTTCCTTTGTCGGTGGACTCGGCACTATGTTCCTACGCGGTGTTGGTGTAGACTCACTATCTGGTGATATCCCCGAAACCGTTTTTATTACCTTCCAGATGACGTTCGCTATTATCACACCCGCATTGATCGCTGGGGCATTCGCTGAACGGATGAAATTCTCGGCGATGTTAATCTTTTCTGTCCTGTGGTCATTAGTTGTGTACGCACCGCTCTGCCACATGGCATGGTCTGGCCCCGGTTCGCTATTTGGTGATATTATCGGCGCACTCGACTTCGCAGGTGGAAATGTTGTACATATCAACGCAGGGATCGCCGCCCTTGTCGCTGCGATCTTGGTCGGAAAACGGATCGGATACGGTACCTCCGCTATGCCACCGCATAGCTTGACGCTTACTGTCGTCGGTGCCTCTATGCTCTGGGTCGGTTGGTTCGGTTTCAATGCCGGTAGTGCTGTTGCCGCGAATGGAACTGCTGGGATGGCAATGCTTGTTACGCAAATTTCAACCGCCACCGCCGCTATTGCGTGGATGTTCGTTGAGTGGGCAAAACACGGCAAACCGAGTGCCTTGGGTATTGTAACAGGTGCTGTTGCTGGCTTAGTTGCTATTACGCCTGCTTCTGGAACGGTAGGACCCATTGGTGCGCTCGTTATTGGACTCGTCTCTGGCGTTGTCTGTTTCTGGGGTGCTACGAGTCTGAAATCAAAACTCGGCTATGACGACTCGCTTGACGCATTCGGTGTTCACGGTATCGGTGGAATTGTAGGGGCACTCTTGACTGGTGTATTTACTGCTATGGCTTTAGGTGGTACCGGAGTAGAGAATAGTGCCGGAGAACTTGTAGAAATTAACATCGGTTTACAGGTGTGGAAGCAGTTCCTTAGCATCGCCATTACTATCGTTTGGAGTGGGGTACTCTCGTTTATCATTCTCAAAATCGTTGATGCCACAGTCGGCTTACGCGTTGAAGAGGATGACGAACGCCAGGGTCTCGACCTCTCACAGCACAACGAACGCGGATATAACCTTTCATAGGCAATCCATTTTCCGATTTAGCACGATATTACAATAATCGTGCCTGCAAATATCAGGGCGGACCCTTATAAGGTCCGCCCTATATTTTGTTCTCATAGAACTTACGTAAAACGTGAGTTTGATAAAAGTTTGATTATGTAGCGTCCACTGTTAATTTTGTGCTGTATAGCCCACAAACTAACAGTTTGTGCTACGATTCACGGTTCTGTGATGCGGAAATAGAACCGGCAACCCATCCGAAATGATTAATCAAACTGGCGTTACGTAAACCTATTTCTTTGCTTACAGATTTGGAAGTGTTTTGCTTGTGTGTTTCCCCAAGGAAGATTGGAAGCATAGACGGTTCCATCCTTCCCTCCCTTCCATACTTCCACCCTTTGCTACGCCGACGCTACCCGACCAACAATTTCTTCATCAGACAACCGATCTTCCGCTACAAGCGACTTATCGCTCGCTCCGATATTTCTATACACCTCGCGAATCCAGGCAGTCTCAAACACGTTTCCCGTATTGTGAAGAATTAAGTTGCGAGGCGCGACGAGTGTTCCGGCTGTCCGAAAATCACCGATCCGACGTATACTCGGTATCAGTAAAGTCTTCAAGAACGCATCGTCGCTGCTGTTATCAAATCCATCTGTATCTATAACAACGTTCTTGACATCGGTAAACCCAGCCGCAAGTAGCCCCCACAATCCGGCTTCGCCGATCCCAATCAGATTCACCTCTGAGACATCACCTCTCCCTGTAAAACAATGCAGTGCAGTTACAATGTCTTGCACACGGAGTGCTGCAGCGGTACGGTTGTAGGTCGTGAAAAAGGAGGTATCTTCCGGTCTCTCATAATCGTTGTGTTCACCGACACCAAAGACATCGATGAGCAGCACCTTTCGGTCAGCAGCGAGTAAATCGGTGATGAGACTTGACGGTTCCCCTGTCTTTACATCAATCAATTTCTCCTTGCCTTCTGGATGAACGATCAACACGACCGGATCGTGTCCGACCTGCGGCTCTGGACTAAATAAGATGGCAGGGATCGCATCACCGACATCTTTTCTCCCGATAACGAGATGTCTCGCGGATAGGTTGGTTTGGTAAGTCGTCGGAAACGCACCCTCCGGTTCAACAAGCGTTACATCTGTGATCTTTGGAACCTGCAACCCGAGTGCGTGTTGCAATCCGCTCTCCATCTCTTCACGGAATGTCTGAAGTTCTGCTCCGTTCGTCGGTTTCCGATTTTCGAGTGCTTGTTGAGAACGGGATACCCAAGCCGGTAAAAACTCTTCCTGCTTCAGTGCATGCGCTGGCATCTCACGTTCCGAGAAGACCAACAGCGCATCGTCCGGCTCAACCTGGAATTCTATCTCCTTGAACGCCGATGGATCCTCTGCTCCCAAGAACCATTTCGCGAACCACGCATATACCGCTTCACGGCTCTCCTTGTTATAGTTGTGTTCTGCGTCTACCTGAACCTGATGGACCTTATCCGCTGCGTTGAAGTGCTCATAGATACTTCGGATAGCAGGATATTCAACCGTCGGTGTTTTCACCGTCCAATCCCCAGTCGCTGACACGAGCAGAAGCGGACGCGGTGCCATCAACGCACCGATTTCGAGGTTGCTGACATCTAAACGGAGGTTCGGCGCGTTTTCGCAGAGACACCCGCCTTGCATCGTCGCTGAGATCATATTGACAGGTGCAGAGACCTTCACGCGTTCGTCTACTGCTGTCAAAATAAAGGTTTGCGTGCCACCACCAGACGCGCCTGTACAACCGATACGTTCTGCATCTACGTCCGGCAGGTTCTGTAAAAAGTCGATGGCACGGATACCGTTCTGGAGTTGAAGACCCATCGCACTCAGACCCCAGAGACCTTCGCGCGCACCGCCGTAACGATGCTCAATCTGTTTGCCGCTATCGTTATAACCCAGCATATCGTAGGCAAAGATGACATACCCCTGTTTCGCGAAGTTGATACAGCGTCCAGGGATTGAACCGCGCTCGATGCTCTCAAGCCTGCCGCGTCCCCAGTGCCCATGAGGACTCACGATCCCCGGGAACGGCCCCGGCTTTCCAAGTGGACGGTAGAGGTTTCCTGTTGTGAAGAAACCTGGAAACGGTTCAAAATAGACCTTCTCCACGCTGTAATCTTCGCGTTCAATTTTTCCGAAAATCTCAGCATTCAGTGGCGTTGACTCGTGTGCCGGTATTAAGCCGTTAGCGACGCGAATCTGTTGGCGTAAGGCGTCGGCTTTTTCGCGCCATTCTGGCTTGGTGTACCCCGGAAAATCGTAAGGTGTATTGACATCGCGTAATCCGTCAGCACGCGCGTCATTCACCGTCCCAGAGGGTTCACTAAAAACGTGGGCAAGTTCGTGGTGTTGTCCGGTTTCCATTAGCAATTCCTCCCTTATTGAGATGAATGCGGTTCAGATAGGTGTGTCTGTAGGTTATCCAATTGTGTATGCTCCTGTTCGGCAGTAAGTTCGATGTCAGGTTGCGTGTCTTCTTCTGTTAAAGGTTGAATAGAAAGTCGGCATCCAAGTGCCTTGAGAATAGTTGCAAAGGTATCAAGATAAGGAGCCTCGTTGCTTGAAAGGATTTTCGACAGGGTTTCCGGATCCATGCTGGTGCGTTTGGCAACCTCTGCCACCCCACCTTGTGCTTCAACAACATTCCGAAACCCTCGCAGAAAGAAGGACGTGTCACCGTCAATCTGATATTCTTCAAGGGACACGTCAAGATAACCAATCGCTTCTGCTGAGTCGGCGAGATCTTCCATTAAGATCTGGTGCCATGTTCGATATTTTCGCATCAGTGTGCCTCCTTATGTTTTAGCCAATAGGTTTTTGCGCGTTGAATGTCCTCGGCTTGTGATGACTTGTCACCTCCACAAAGTAGAAGCACGATTGTTCTATCCATCTCACTAAAGTAGATACGATAGCCTGCTCCAAAGTGGACACGGAGTTCAAAAACACCGTCACCAACAGAGCGGCAATCGCCAAAATTGCCATCGCCAAGTCGTTCAAGTCGTTTTCGTATTCTATCTCGCGTCCTTTGATCACGAAGTGATCTTAACCATTCAGTGAAAGGTTCCCTGCCATTTTGAGCCCGGTAGGCTTGTATTTCTCGTGGGTGTGTGTTACGCATGAATGATTTCTCCGATCTCCATGATTAGCATAACCTATCCTACATAACTTTGTCAAATAAAAATCCTTGATTTTCCGAATATTGTATGATATAATACAATCAAAAAGGATGTGGAGCATGAAAATTCTGGTTATCGGGCAAGGCGGACGTGAGCATACACTCGTCTGGAAACTTGCACAGAGCCGACTCGTTGAAAAAATCTATTGCACCCCCGGTAATGCCGGCATCGCACAAATCGCAGAAACTATCGCGATGCCAGATCGGTTTACCGACTTGGTAGACTGGGCGGAATCCGAAAATATCGTGCTAACCGTTGTGGGCCCCGAGGCACCGTTAGCGGAAGGTATCGTCGATGTTTTCAACGCGCGCGGTCTGAAAGCATTTGGACCCGATAAACGCGCAGCACGCTTGGAAGCAAGCAAGGATTTTGCCAAACGATTGATGCTTGAAAACGGAATCCCGACAGCGGAACACCAGACGTTTACGGATGCCGAAGCAGCGATGGCTTATATCGAAGATCAGAATAGACCTGTTTTCGTTAAAGCAAACGGACTCGCCGCAGGCAAAGGCGTTATCCCCGGCCGCACCTTCAAAGCGGCATTGCAAGCCGTCAGAACTATTTTGGTGGATAGGACATTTGGCGACGCGGGCGATAGTGTCGTGATTGAGGAAGAATTGATCGGCGAGGAAGCCTCCTTTACCGTCCTGACCGACGGTACCTACTGTCTCCCTTTCGTCTCTTCACAGGACCATAAAATGTCGCATGACGGTGATACCGGCAAAAATACGGGTGGAATGGGTGCCTATTCGCCTGCACCTGTTATTACACCAGAATTACACAACTATGTCATGAAGCACGTCGTTTACCCAACGATCAACGGGATGGCGGACATTGGCAGTCCGTTCAAAGGTGTGCTATACGTCGGACTGATGATTACGGATACCGGACCGAAAGTACTCGAATTCAACTGCCGATTCGGAGACCCAGAGGCACAAGTCCTCTTGCCGCGTCTTAAAAGCGATTTGGTACCACTCCTCACCGCCTGCGTTGATGGCACACTTGAACAGCATGCCGATGTCCAATGGTACGATGAAGCCGCAGCGTGTGTCGTTATGGCTTCAGGCGGCTATCCAGATCCATATCAAACAGGCGAGATTATCACCGGACTTGAGGATGCCGACGCGATTGATGGCGTTAGTGTCTTTCATGCAGGCACAGCGCATGATGGCAAAAACATCGTCACGGCTGGTGGTAGAGTCTTAGGTGTCACGGCTGTCGCCGACGGATTACACAACGCAATTCAACAAGCCTATCAAGGTGTTTCCGAGATCCAATTTAACAAAGCACATTTTCGGAATGACATCGGACACAGAGCATTGGAAAAACCGTAACAACAATTCTAAATCGGCAAGCACATGATCCCTGAACTCACGTATAAAATCGCCAAGTGTTGTTCCCCGCAAGAAGAGGATCCCATTACCGGCTATTTCAAGGAGGACGGCACGATAACTGTCCATCACGCCACATGTGGTGCAGTGCAAGGTTTACGACCAGAACGGTTATTGGCGGTCGCGTGGGCTGAGGTTCGCGCAACTGAGATGGCGGCAGCACCTGCCATACTTGCACCTGAATTCTCTGAACTCGATGAAACCGACTACTTTATCCTAAAACACCATCAAGAATTCGGAGTGGACTATTCTATTGTTGTCGCTGAAACTTTAAGGATTCCACTTGAGGAGATGCACGAACGACACCGAAAATTAAGGGAACTCGGGGGCCTCAAACGGGTGCAAGGACGTGTAATCCAATATCGGAAAAATATCGTTAAAGGCAAATGGATCAAGCACCGTAATCATACCTATTACGAACTGACACCGGAAGGTGAAACGTGGATTCAGGCTTTTGAGGACCAACAAACCTTGCGCGGAACGATTGAAGAAGAATGAAATGTGGAGGGCTTAACCCGTGTTAAATCAACTCACTAATTGGCGGCTTGACGCACAACGGCGTAGGAATCGGATGCGCTCTGTCATCTTGCTATCGCTTATCTTGCATATAGTTATCATCATCGTCTACCTGTTTATCCCATTGAATCAAATTGCCGAGGAGACGACAGACGTTTTTGCGGTTGACCTGCTTAACGACGCGGAAGCACCTAAGAAGCGGAAACAGCGACCGAAACCGCCGCTCACAAAAAAGGTGTATGATCCGAACGAAAAACTCGCCAGAGATGCAGAGGATAGAAAAATTGAAACCGCTCGGAACAAGATGGATGAAGTCGTCAAACTCAGTCCGCGCGTCGTTCTTGAAGATGTAGAAGTCAACAAGGCACCCGTGAGCGAGGTTATCCCTGATGTTATGACAGATGCCCAATTGCGGAATGCGGAAGCCTCGAACCTCAGCCGGTTAATCGCGCAACCGGGACGCACCGACGGACGCGGGGTCGTTACAGGTAGAGTCCGGGCGCGCGGCGACGGATCTGGGCGGTTCCGTGGCGAGGGTCAAGGCGGCGGCGATGGGCTCCTCGGTGGTGGCGGAAAAAGTGGTATCTCTGACCGACTCGGTATCATTGACTTCCTCAATGATTTCGACGGTCCCCAAAATGTCGTCTACTGCCTCGATATTACCGCAAGCATGCAAGCAGCCGGCATGGGGAAATTGCCGTTAGCAAAAGACTCTCTCAAAGATTCCTTGATGATGTTGGGCAACGATGATATGTTTAACATTGTGGTCTTTTCTCATACGGCGAAAGCTATGAGCAAGAGAATGCTCTCGGCGAGTGCTGAAAACATAAATCGTGCTTTCAGATACCTTAAGGGGTTTACACCAGAGAGTATCCAAAACAATCTTAACACCAATGTTTTATCAGCAATTGAAGCCTCTTTAGAATTTGAACCCTCCATCGTCGTGTTAATAACAGACGGTTTACCACAAGTGGAAAAGGATTCCAGTGTATACATTGAAACAGATACACAGAAGATCCTTGAGAGGGTCGAAGAAAAGAACTTGAGCAGCGCAAGAATTTATGTCGTCGGACTTGAGATTGATCGGAAACGTGCTGCTGGCGCGAAACTGCTTATTTCTCTCGCTGAACAGAACGACGGAAAACTGAAAGTCATTGATGGTGAACAATTGCTGAAATTTAAGGAATAGAGGAAGGAAAAAGTGAAATCAAACCAAACATCTGCTATAGGTATGATAGCGCAATTTC
Source organism: Candidatus Poribacteria bacterium WGA-3G (assembly GCA_000406005.1). Lineage (GTDB taxonomy): Bacteria > Poribacteria > WGA-4E > WGA-4E > WGA-3G > WGA-3G. The sequence continues at coordinate 20,879 of ASZN01000027.1, read as the reverse complement.
AATTGGACGGTAAAGTAAGTATTGTCTCTGGCGCGAGTCGCGGGATTGGACTTGCCATGGCGGAAGGTCTCGCCGGTGCGGGGTCTGATCTTGCCATTGTGGGTAGGCAAATTGAGACGTTGACACCGATCGCTGAACGGATTGCCGACGAAACCGGCAGAAAAATATTGCCGATTCAGGCGGATGTCGGGAACCTCTCAGAAATCGACGCACTCGTGGCGCAGACCGTAGAAACCTTCGGTAGACTTGATATACTCGTTAACAACGCCGGGGTCAATATCCGTAACCCCGCAATGGAATTCACCGAAGCGGATTGGGATTTCGTCACGGATGTCAATCTCAAAGGTGCGTTTTTCCTCGCGAAAGCCTGTGGTAATGTCATGAAAGAACGGAAGTCCGGCAAGGTCATCAACACCTTATCGCTGACCTCAGCGATCGGGCTGCCGACGAGTGTCGCCTATACAGCAGCGAAGGGTGGACTCCTCCAACTCACAAAACTCCTCGCCGTAGAGTGGGCGGAATACAACATTCAGGTAAACGGTATCGCACCCGGCTTCATCAGGACAGAGATGACGGCACCGGCACGCGAAGACAGTCGGAACGAATGGATCCTCAATCGGACACCCGCCTATCGGTGGGGCGAACCTGAGGACTTGGCAGGTCTAACGATTTTCTTCGCATCTAACGCTTCAGACTTCGTCACGGGGCAGATGGTCTTCGTTGATGGTGGTTTCATGGCAGGTAGCGATTGGAGGCGACGTTCCTAAATGCAAAAGATGAACAACCCGGCGCAAGACGAGAAACCGACGGCATTGCCACAAATCGAACGGCTCCTCCACGAATTCCAACTCGAAGATGTCTCACTCTTTGACCATGATCCGGTTCTACGGATACAGGTCTCGGAGGCGCAATTTGCGCGTGCCCTTCAACTGCGAGAAACCTTGGTTGAACGCATAAAACCCTTCGGATATCGGTTCATCGCGATTGATCTGGACGAATTGTAGGAACAATGCTCGGCAGCTAATGATTGTACCGAAATCAATATCTTACACAACGAAAAATTTGATTTTCATCATACCGTGTGGTATAATTTTAAAGCGAAATCCGTGAATCAATGCTTGATAAGCATGACGTTCCTGCTTAAGGGCCCGAGAAGATATAGGAGGGCTGAGTTAAAAGAAAAAAAACGGCGCAAATATAAGGAAAACAATGCAGAAAACCGGACAAGATATCTCACCACCAAAACGCCTTGTCACCACATACCTCAGCGAAATTAAAAGTAAGGTCGATGCCTGTATCTTCGATTTTCTCCCGACTGCCCACGAGCACCCGGATATACATCAGTTGTACCAGATGATGTTAGACTATCCACGCCGCGCCGCAAAAGGGTTACGTCCTGCGCTCTGTATGCTGATGTGTGAGGCGTTCGGTGGAAACCCGGACCGCGCCGTCAATACCGCTGCCTCGCTCGAACTCCTACAGAATTGGCTCCTCATCCACGACGATATTGAAGACGGGTCCGAACTCCGACGCGGAGAACCGTGCCTGCATCAAAAACACGGGATTCCCATGGCGATTAACGTCGGAGACGCACTCCACTGCAAAATGTGGGAGATGCTACACCGAAACACCGAGATTCTCGGGCACGAACTCGCCTTCCGTATCCTATCTGAATTTATACAACTCAGCAATCAAGTCGTTGAAGGACAACACATCGAACTCAGTTGGGTCAGCGATAATCGGTGGAGTCTCGATGAAGACGACTACTTGACAATGTGCGTCCAGAAGACTGCTTGGTACACCTGCATCACGCCGTGTCGTGTCGGCGCAATCATCGGCGGCGCAACTGAAACAGAAGTAGACGGACTCGTTGAACTCGGTAAGGAACTCGGCATCGCATTCCAGATTCAGGATGATGTGCTTAACCTAATCGGCGATGTCGGTAGATATGGCAAAGAGATCGCTGGGGATATTAGTGAAGGCAAACGCACCCTCGTCCTCATTCACCTTATCAATGCTTGCTCGAAGGTAGAAGCGCAACAGGTAATTGACATTATGGCACGTCCGCGGGACGAAAAAACTGAGGCAGAGGTCGAGCGTGTGCTCCAGTTGATGCAGAAATATGGATCCATCACTTACGCACAGCGGCGTTCTCAAGCACTGTTACAGGAAGCCGCTGGAAAATTTAAAAATGATTATGCCCACCTCCGAGACGGACGGGCAAAGCAGCTGTTTTTAGCACTCATTAATTTTTTTGTTGAACGTGAATATTGAATAGTTATAAGTTTTTAGTTATAAGTTTTTAGTTAAGAGATTTATGATTTACTCAAATATCTTTGTTCCCTTTGTCCCTTCAATGCGGTAACGACGGTTAAAAAAAGATAATCAAGCATCAGAAAACAGACTTATAACTTATAACCTATAACTTATAACCACTGAAAAAGGAGAATTCAATGAACGATATTTCCTCTGGTAAATTGCGGGGTATCATGAAACTCGCGGATGCGAACGGTCGCTTTAAAATGATGGCAATCGATCAACGCGGCTCCATGGTACAAGCACTCGCAGATGCACTCGACAAGGACAAAGTAGATGTCGAATATGAAGATGTCGCAGCGATCAAAACGCTCATCACTCGGGTCCTGACACCGAATGCGACCGCTGTTCTCACCGACCCGATTTACGGACATCCCTATTCTATTACCGAGATCCCACGCGATGTCGCTTTACTGTTAGCGTATGAGGAATCTGGGTATGTCAGTGAAGGTGTTGCCGAGAACGAACGCCTCTCGAACCCGATCGAAAACTGGACCATTGAGAAGGCGCAACGTGCGGGTGCAGATGCCATTAAACTCCTCGCCTATTATCATCCGGATGCCACCGCTGAAACGCTCGAACATCAGCAGGCTTTTGTTCGGCACGTCGGTGACGAATGCGAAAAGCAAGATCTGCCATTCCTGTTGGAATTGGTGAGTTACGCGCTTGAAGGCACGGCGAAGAGTGCCGCCTTCGCGAAACAGAAACCCGACCTCGTTATCAGGAGTGTCGCCGAGTTCATAGATCCGAGTTACAAGGTTGACATCTTGAAATTAGAATTCCCCGCCGATCTGAAATATACTGCCGAGTATCAAAACGCCAGTTTTTATGCAGGGGAATCGGCGTATGAACTCGCCGAAGTGAAGGAAGCCTGTCAGAAATTGGATGAAACGTCAACGTTACCGTGGGTCATTCTCAGTGCGGGGGTGGATATTGAGGAATTCATTGAAAACGTTAACCTCGCGACCGATGCTGGCGCGAGCGGTTTCCTCTGTGGACGTGCCATCTGGAAGGAAGCCGTCAACTACTATCCTGATACGGACGCGGTTAAAAAATTCCTCGAAAATGAAGCGACAACCAACTTCAAGAACGCCAACGCTGCAGCCGAAAACGCACTCCCGTGGTTTGAACACCGTCAGTTCGGTGGTAGTGAAAACGTTAAGGTCGCTAAACAGTCCGCAACGTGGTATCAAGACTATTAAATCTATTTGACAGCGCGGATGCTATTTTGATAGTAGCGCGCTGTCAATTTTTTCACGGATTTTTCGAGCGATACGGAGTGTCGTTTCAGCGGAGACTTTGCCTCCGATCTCCGCGACAAGGACAGCGACGCTGTCGTGGACGAAGAGAAAATTGGCACCAGCCTGCCATACCACGTCCCCCAACGCGTGTTCATCTGTCGGGGGCGGTTGATAGATAGAGACCCGACCACCGAATTTTGGCATGGTCAATGCTGAAAGCCGTAATCTACCTTCATCTGCTGCTGTGCAGGCTTCATCGTGCGACTCGAAGAACCAATAATTTATAGCGACCTGCTGCGCCGCCGTGCGGTTCAACCACCATCGATCGCGCCAACCGAATTGCGCAATCGGAGGTTTAGGTGCAGTCGGTGAGTATATTTCTTGCGCAGAGGCGTGGCGTGCCGATTCGTCTTTCAGGTCGTCTGCTGTGAGTTGAATAGATTCAAGCGTAAGTTTCATAAGGATATAATACCATCTCTGAAACATAATTTCAAATTAAATACAGACATCGTAGGTGTCGGTTTCAGAAAAACAGAAGTTTTTTCGGCACAAATCAACTAACGAAATAGTGAAGATTTTTTCGGCACAAATCAACCAATAAGAACAGCACTACGGTATCCGTTAATAATAAAGCCAATAGAATTGTTGAGGCATCTTACAGCCAAGCTTGGCAACTACGCGAGAAATATGAGAATATTAGCACGGTATATACTCAGAGAGTTTTTTCCACCTTTCATTATAGCACTTATCTGTTTCACCCTGATGCTTGTTTTCAACGACCTGTTCCGGTTAACGAAACTATTTGTGCAGAAAGGGATCAGTCCGTTATATCTTATTGAGCTGCTGATCTATGTTATGCCGGCGACGTTAGTGCTGTCGCTGCCGATGGCGGTTTTAGTCGCTATTCTGCTTGCACTCGGGAGACTCTCCACCGATAACGAAATCACCGCGATGAGATCGCACGGCATCGCTTTTCACCAACTGATGCTGCCCCTGTTAGTGGTCGCGACCGTACTGAGTCTTGTCGACCTTTTCCTGATAGACTACGCGTTACCACGGGCAAATCTCGCTTACGCTTCCCTCCAACGAGATATCCGCAGACACAAACCCGCATTCGTTTTAGAAGATGCCACCGTCATGAAAGAGTTGGAAAGTGAAGGTAAACTCTGGATGTATGAATCTATGGACGAAAAGAGCGGACGCATGCAGAACGTCAAAATTTGGGATAGTATCTGGAGCGGACGCCCGCGGTTCAGCCATGCGCAAGAAGCGAGTCTCGGATTTCGAGAGGGTAGAGCGATGCTCACACTCTACGATGGACGTACTTATGAACCCGCAGCAGGCAATTTAGACGAATTTCGCGTAACACAATTTCAACAACAACGACTCGCCTTACAGTTGACCGAAGACCTTGAACGCAGCGAATTTCAGAACCAAAATCCGCGTTCGATGCGTATTTCGGAACTCCAGACATTCATCGGGACGTTGAAGTCATCTTTACAAACAACGAAAAACAAAGATTACACCGTCCGGCGAATCCTTTCTGCTGAGGTTGAATACCATAAAAAATTCTCTATCCCTTTCGCTTGTTTCGCACTCGGATTAGCAGGTATCCCGTTGGGACTCATAGTGAGAAAAGGGGGTAGGATGTTCGGTTTCGGGATCGGGTTAGCCGTTATCGTGGTGTACTACCTACTGCTCCAAGTCGGTCAGAACGCGGGTATGAATGGCGTGATGTCACCAGCACTCGCTATGTGGCTCCCGAATATTGTGATCGGTATATTTGGGGGTGTTTTTAACTTCTGGATGATCGCTGAAGGCAAAATTCGGGCTTGGCGCGACAGCGACACGAAACTACCGCTTGTCGTCGGAAGAAAAGCTGAATCCTAATCGAGACAGTACGCTGTATGCCCAAAATTTTCAAGTACATAATATCTTATACCAAATCTAATTGATGATTCCTCTTAAAAGGGTTTCCGCCATTTTTGGGTTATGTCCGGTTCGGTTGGAAACCGAACCTACCGGGCCTGGGTGGACGGTGTGTGGTTAATGCAATATAAACTTTTAGAAATGGTATTAGAAACAATTGATGTAGGATGCACGCCTTGAACATTCTTGACCGATACCTGATTCGTGAATACCTCAAAGCCTTTGTTGTCGGCCTCATATTCTTTATCGCGCTGATTGTCGTCGTCCGACTGTTGGATTACGATCTCAAGAAGTTCGACGCTGATATTTCCTACGCAACCGCTGTCAAAATCGTCCTGTTTCAAGCACCGCGTCGGGTTATGGAGATGGTACCGATTGCGGGTTTTGTCGCCGTCTTTTTCACGCTCGGACGGATGGTGAGAAACAGCGAATTCACTGCGATGAAAGCAGGCGGCATCAGCGTTTATCGGCTTCTTGCCCCAATCCTAATTGTTACCCTCATTATCTGTTGTTTATTCGCCGTTTTCTATGACCGCATCGCGTCACCAGCATTTCACGAAGCACATCTGTTACAAAATAAGGTGATGCCAAGACGCGGCAGGAACGTCGTCTTTAAAGGCAAAAACAACCGTATCTTCTATTCACAACGGATTGCATTGGATGCCAAGAAAATTAACCAGTTGACGATTTACGAATATGACGCAGAAAACAGACTTGACCGCATAACTTTTGCGAATTCTGCAACTTGGACACCCAACGAATGGGAACTCACCGATGGGTACATTCGCCATTTTGAGAAAGATATTGAGGTCGATTACGAAACTTTTGATACGCATGTTATCGAACGCCACGAAGACCCGGAACGTTTTATCGGCAGTGAAAAAGATCCAAGGGCAATGACGATCAAAGAACTCCGTGAGCAGATCACTTATAAACGGGAAGCAGGTCAGATTTCACGGAAAGAACAGGTGAAGTTGTTTCACAAAACGGCGTACCCGTTCGCGACGGTTGTCGTCGTGATGCTCGGGGCACCGATTGCGATCCGATTCGGCAGGGCAGGATTTTTCGCAGGACTGGTCATCGCATTTTTTCTCTCTTTCATCTACTGGGCACTCTCCTTCGCAACGCTTGAAGGTCTCAGTGAAAACGGTAAGCTCCACCCATTTCTCGCCTGTTGGGGTGCGAACATCCTGTACGGTATCGTCGGGAGCATCTTGCTCTGGCGTACGCCTAAATAGTTGTCAGTTATCAGTCATCAGTCGTCGGTTAATCGAGGCGTGTTTGCGATTGTTGCAACCGTGCTATCATAACTGATATAGCTCCGACACCTGACAGTAGCACAGCAGTAGAGAAAATGATCTCCTCGAAAATTGGCAACCTCTTCTTCAAAATCCGCAGTTTCACTCCAATCCCGTTTATCATTGCGTTGCTCTATTTCGCAGAGCCGGGATGGTATACAATTGTTATCGGTGCACTGTTTATTGCTACAGGTGAGTTTCTGAGGATATGGGCAGTCGGATACGCGGGTGCGTCTACCCGTGCGAGAACCCTCGGCGCCGCCCGTGATCTCGTCACAACGGGTCCCTATAGTTACGTCCGTAACCCGCTCTATCTCGGCAATTTTCTACTCAGCCTCGGTGTCTGCCTTCTGGCGAATGTCTACTGGCTTGTAGCCGTCTTGGTTGTCGGTTATTTCTGCCAATACCTTCCGATTATTGCGCTCGAAGAAACATATCTATTGGAGTCCTGTGGTTCGGTCTATCAGACATATCGAGCGCAAGTACCTCGTTTCGTTCCACAGTTCCGTCCTTATCCTGATCCCTCTGACCACGATTTCTCTTTTGCCCGTGCTATCAAGAGTGAAAAACGGACGTTGACAGCAATCGTCTGCGTCGTTGGACTGATTTTCGCCAGACAAGCGATCAATCTGCCCTAAGTAGATAACTATATCTGTGCCAATCCGGCGCGTTCGCGAAAATGGTTGAACGTCTTCAGAATCCCTTGTTCCATCGTGTAAGCAGGTGTAAATCCCATCTCTTCCGCGATAGCCGTTGCGTCATAATCCCACGAGATGCCGAACACCCCCGGTTCCAATGTAATTTCTGCGTCCGGCACCAACGTTTTCAGGTATGTCACACCCTCTTTGACGGGACGGATACCGCCTTTAACGTTAAAAACACGGGTTTGGGTCGTCGGACAGGTGCACGCCATCACGATTGAACGCGAAACATCTTCCACGTACTGCCAATCCACCGAATCATCACCGAACGGACAGACGTGCGGTTCGCCCAACGCGACCGCCTCAATCATTTGCGTGGTAAACGAACTCATTCCCCGCGTCCGACCGACACCGTAGACAGCAGTAAACCGAAGTCCGATGGAGTCAACGCCGTAAGCATCGAAATAGTGCGTTGCGTATTTTTCGTTGAGCGATTTACAGGCACCGTAGATGAATTTAGGGTAGTGGGGCGCGTCGTTGAGGATCTGTTCGTGATTGTAATCCTCCGGTGAACCGAAGACGGCGACGCTACTTGCCCAAACGAGGCGTTTAAGTTTGAAAATACGCGCCGCCTCCAGTACGTTAATTGTCCCTTCACAGACGACTTTTAACGCCTGCGGTGGATTCGCATTACACGCAGGAACCTGCCAGGAGGCGAGGTGGATAATCCTATCAATTTCGTGTTCTTGGACAGTGCGTAAGATGTGCGGTAGGTCGGTAATATCACCTTGCACGAAGGTTAACCCTTCAATCTGTTCGTCCGTGAGCACCATTTTGGGAATGGTCAGGTCGTAAGCAAAATCGTAAACGACTACCTTTTCACCAGCAGCCAACAGGTCGCGGATGACGTAAGTACCGATGCATCCCATGCCACCGGTGAGCAGATATGCCATAATCTTTTTTCTCCTCTTCAGACGGTGCGGTTTTGTAACCGCACCGTACGCCTATCGGAACAGGTACTAACTCGTTTGGAGCGGGGTTTCAACATTCACAAGAATATCGTCGCCCTCCACTTTAACAGGATAGGTCGGTAGGCTTTCCTCGCCCGGCCACACACATTCCCCTGTTGTCACATCAAATTCCCACATGTGGAGTGGGCACGTAACACAATTATTGTCTAAGAAGCCGTAACTGAGAACCCCACCGAGGTGTGGGCAGATATTGTTCATGGCGTAATACTGACCCTTAACGTTGTAAATACCGATGAAAACGCCATCAACCTTCACACCGATACATCTTCCTGGTTGAATCTGATCGGTTNTCGCGGCTTTTATAAATTGTGACATATTTTCTCCGTTTTTTCGCACCTCTTGCGAATATAAGATTAAAATCGCATCAGAAAAAGTTGCTGCGATTTGCCAATTGATGCCATTATTTCTGAAAAATGTGGTTTCGGAACGGACACAAACCGTTACCTTGCTCTTACTTTGCCTTCACCGCGTGGGTCCGTGCTGCCATCGTGATGACTGCCATCCTCGGAAACACGCACCCCGTGCCCGGGTCCACCGATACCAGCACTCGCCGTGATTTCATGTCCAAGTTCCCGCAACGCCTCGTGAATATTTTCTCCCGCGCGCGATTCGACTTGGATCGGTTCAGCACCATCGCTGTGGAAGCGCGGCGCATCTAATGCCTGATGCATTGACGATTGCAAGTCTATAAGGCTAACACTAATATTCAACTGATTGTTCGGGATGGTCCTACCACCGGGAATACCGTAGGTCGCGAAGGGGTTTCCATCACGCGTCGCCATGAAGGGCGCCATGTTGTGAAGTGGACGCTTACGAGGTCCGACGGAATTCGCAAGTCCTGGTCTCGGATCAAAACGTCCGACACCGTGTCCAAAGAGCAATCCTGTCCCAGGGACGGTCACCATTGAGCCGAAGCCACCGCCGTGTGTCTGCGTCAGGGATACCATGTTTCCTTCCGCGTCTGCGGTCGAGATATGGCTTGTGCAATTCATCGGTTCATGGTAGACAACCTCTCCCGGCTGCGGCGACTTAAGTCCGGCGTTCAGTTTTTCGCTCAGTGAAGCCGTAAAGTCATCTGAGAGTTCTGTCTCGATATCAATATCAACAACCTTCGGATCTCCGAATCGACGGAGTCTTTCGGGCCAGCAGACCTTCATCGCTTCAGCGAAGATGTGGAACCTTTCAGTGATGGGCATCTCTGCCACGTCAAACGCTTCTACTAACCGGAGCATCTGTAAAGTCGTCAATCCACCCGCACCGAGCGGTGCTGTGTAGATTGAGTGGCCTCGATACTGAATCTCATAAGGTTCTGTAATAAACGGGCGGTAATTTTTCAAGTCTTCAACGGTTAAGCATCCACCTAATTCTTGAATGTGGTTTGCGATTGTCTCGGCGATCGTACCTTCATAGAACGCTTCGCGTCCGCCTTCCGCGACCGTTTCTAAGGTTCGAGCGAGGTCAGGATTCGTAAGTGTTTCGCCTTTCTTCGGCGGGTTCCCATTTTTGAGGAAGACCCGTGCTGTTTCAGGGAAGTCGCGTTTCCATCGTTCTGCGTTTCCTGCGATTCCTCCGCGATTCGCGCTGTTCGGTGCGTAACCGTAGCGTGCGGAATTAATAGCCGGTCGGAGGACATCGCTGAGCGGTAATGTCCCGAATTCCGCCAACGTCAAGCACAAGCCTGCAACGACACCTGGCACCCCTATAGATAAGGGACCGTGAACGTTCACACGTCCCGGCACCCGATAGCCAGCGGGAACGTCCGGCGCATTTTCAATCGTGAACATGTCTTCGGAAGCGGCTGCTGGTGCCGCGGAGTTGTAGTCTATCGCAATCACATTTCGCGTCTTCTTCCGGTAGATAAGTACACAGCCGCCATACCCCGCGATCCCGTTATGTGAGGGTTCCACGACCCCTTCCGCAAACGCAGCGGCGACGGCGGCATCCACAGCATTCCCACCGTCAACAAGCATCTCGAATCCGGCTTGCGCAGTCCGAGGGTGCGGACCCGCCACAGTACCATAATCTCTTTTGTATAAAGTCACCCGTCTCTGTTCTTAAAAACCTATGCTTTTCTATATTTTTCCATTGAAAAGCCATTGAAAAGAATAGATTTTTAAAGGGATCCTACCCCCTGTTACGATACTCGTCAGTATCTAAGCCTGAATACCACCAGGGTCGTCTGCTAAGCGTCGGAGTCTATCTATAGAAATACCGAGAATCTCCGATGTTTCTCGTGGTGTCTTATAGTGTTTCATGCTATAATTATACCACAGACACATAGATTTATCAAGAAAAACATAGGAAAAGAACTATTTAGGAACACCTCCTTTTACTAAAGACTAATACACAAATTCTAAGGTTTTTTTAGAGAATTGTCAAGTATTTCAAGCATTGTAGATACTTTTTTGACATATTATAGTAAAATCCGAGATTTAAGGGACATTAGTTTAACGTGAGCGGTGCGCGTCATCTTTTTTGGGTTCCGACTGCAGTTCCGTGCACAAACCCGCGGGACGTTTAAGTTGTTTTTTAACACGCTTCTGGGTTAGGGACTCATACTATCTATTTCTGAATAAATGCGTCTCATTATTTTCAGGACTTACGCAATTTTGACTGCAACCCGTTTTGTTAGATGAGAATTTTCGGGAAACACAGCGGTCTCCTGTCACAAACTGGGAAGTTTGTGCTACAAAAGTCACAAACTGGGAAGTTTGTGCTACAAAAGTCACAAACTGGGAAGTTTGTGCTACAAAAGAGCGGCATGTGTAAGGTCCTAATTTTATTATTTGACTTGCTGTCCGAAACCGTGTATAATACAAGGTAGTATATTTAATGAATTAACTCTATATGTTAGCACGCAAAAATCAGGGGATCTAAAACCATGATGTCTCGGCGTAGGCAATCGCGTATTGTCGCGATACAAATACTATATCAGATTCAACTGACCACCACACCCGTGTCGTCTGTCATAAAACAGTTTTGGCGGAGCCAAGCGACATCTGTAGAACTCCGCCCCTTCGCAATACAGCTCGTTGAGGGAGCCTCCGAACACTTAGCGATCATTGATGATTTACTTCAGAATACCTCTAAAAATTGGAAACTCCACCGGATGCCTATCGTTGACCTCGCAATCTTGCGGTGTGCGACTTACGAACTTCTTTATATCGATGATATAGATCCTGCGACCTCAATCAACGAGGCTGTTGAGATTGCTAAATCTTACAGCACTCCAGATTCCCCGAAATTTATTAACGGCGTTTTGGACAATATCCGAAAAAAGTCCGCGGCACCGATACTCGAACACGCCACCGTTGAGAAAAATCAATTACCCCTCTAAAAACACAGCAGATGGCTAACCTGACTCAATTAACACTTTGCCTTCTCTTCCTAATTCCGATGCATTTAAATGCTGCACCGGAGTTCAAATTTGTTAACGAATTCGGCGGGAAAGGAGAAGGCGAGGCACAATTCGCAGAAACCGTCTTCATGGCGTTCGGAGCCGATGGTGCCGTCTACATAGCGGATACAGATAACTTCCGAATCCAGAAGTTCAACGAAAACGGTGCGTTTCTATTTGACATCGAAATGCAGGCAGACAGTACTTTTCGGTTTATTAATCCTACGGCTATTGCTGTCGGCGCAGATAGTAGCATTTATGTCATGGATTGGATGTTTGCTCAGGTTTCTGATTTAAACGTTGGTGCGAAGGTCTTTAACTACGGTCCGTGTGTCCATAAATTTGATGCCCAAGGCGCATTTGTCGCGAGTTACCCGATCCAAGATTTCAGCCAACGGATAGCGCCGCTTGAAACTGCTGCACCCGGTTTAGATGCTGAGGGTAATTATGCACTCATTATCCCACAAGGCGACACAAAACGTGAATTTCTTTTAACAGTAGATACAACCGGAAACCTCTACGTCTGCGATGGCGGAACGATCTACAGACGCAATCGAGAAGGTAAACCGGTTGCACACTACGCGCTTGCAAAACCTGGAACAGGTCGCCTCGTACATCCGGTAGATATAACCGCAGATGAACACGGAAATCTTTACGTCGTTGATGAAAAGGGGCATCGCGTGCTGAAGTATAATCCGGATGGCGAGTTCCTGCAGGCTTTCGGTGAATATGGCGACAGCGGCGGGCAATTTATTGCACCGTTTCGGATCGCAGCGTTGGCGGACGGAACGCTCCTCGTCGCGGACACGGCGAAGTACCTCAAAGATTTCGCGTCCACCCTTCCGAAACGACTTGACGACCCCACACGACGCTACGACGGCGACACGCAACTGTTCCGTTACAGGCTGCGACGCATCCAACGGTTCACTACAGACGGTGCCTATATACAGAAACTGCTCATTCCATTCCGGCGAGAGGTAGAAACCGAGGTCGCGCTACAACTCAAAGGTATCGACCAGAACGGGAATCTCTACTATCTTAATCCAACGGAATTGGTCTTTAGAAAATATGCGCCGACCACGCCGTTGATCTCGTCCATGTTCCAGACAGAATTCAAACTCCGCTATACGCGCGATCTGCACGATATCGAGATAGACAATCAGGACGATTTGGATGCCGACCTCTACACCAAATCCGATTTTGACGAGCAGATTATCCAAGATACGGCGCACGCAAGTCTGATCTTCTCTTATGATTTAAATGAATCGCTACGTCTCGCGCTCTCGAATCGGCTCACTTTCGTCCACATGACCGATACCAGTTACTATCGGGCAAGAGAGTTTGAAGATTTTCGGGGCAGCTTCAAACAGGACGATAGGGCAACAGAAAACTCTTGGGATGATCGCATCCAGATCGACTTCACGTGGATACGCGACCATAGCCTCTACAATTATCGTGAGGCACGAGCGTATATATATTTTAATATCATACGCCTCGATTTTATCAGCGATGCGCTCAGTCCCGCCAACGCCAGACGCTTCGACTTTTACGGAGACCTCTCCGACTGGGGCGCAGGTGTCCATTACGATTTAAGTCGTACAGTCCGATTAAATTTTCAAATCACACACTTTTTCGGAAAGAACGAATACACCTACATTGACGAAACAAATGTCCTCTATGCAACCGGGTTTCAGAAAGCGAATTTCACACGTGCTGCCTTGTTTATAAATGGAATCTTTTAAAACAGTTGCAATATATTCCAAAATTAGATATTATCGGATTTGAATCTTTTTGGCGAGGGCTTCAAAAGTCCGTTAGCAGACTGGGAGGAGGTTTCGGCAATGCAAACGTATCCATTATCACAACTCACCGAAGAAACGCTCAACGCACTTGTGACCCTGTACGAACGACCAGATGTATCTGACAAATGGGATGAAATGACATTAGTTCTGGAGCCGGAAGAAATCAGGCTACTGGACTATCTCAAATCTCTGTTACAGAAACGTCAACTGATACTCATGAATGAAGCCACCCTTTGGGCACGTGCGATCTATCCCTTGTTGGTACTTGCAGAACAAGGACATATTCAAGCATGGGCAGGAGTCCCGCTTAGAGCGAGTTACCCGGCATTTGAACTTGAGGGTGAAGCCGATGGCGCGCTTGCACCTTGTATCGCCGGAAAGATGCGTTATCCTTATCTCGTCGTCCATGAAACCAAGCGGGGGATTAATGCCCCCAACCCGCAGTATCAACTCTACGGCGAAATGCTCGCCGCCGCATGGCTCAATTGGAAAGGAAACGCCAACCCCGAACAAGAAATTTTTGGATGCTATACTGTCGCAGACAGTTGGACGTTCGTTCACGGGGTCGTTAGCAATATTGAGGCAGAAAGACCCGCGTTCACCGTCGAACTGTCAAAAGTATACAACTGTCTTTGGGAAGCAGAACGCATCGTCCAAATTCTGAAATCTATCGTCGCCAAGTACGTAAACGTTAGCACTTAACAGGAGGCATCAACATGGCAACTTTTGGGACGGGTGATTATCAATATGAAGTCGTAGAAGGTTGGGGAATGATACCGCAGCTCGGTCTCGTTTCCGGTGTAGCGTGCGACTCCAATGACCGCGTCTATGTCTACAACCGGAGTCCTCAACCCGCCATGCTCGTTTTCGAGGCGGATGGCACATTTGTCGCCGAGTGGGGTGAAAATATCTTCAAGAAACCGCACGGCATCTGGATGAGCCCCGATGATGAAATCTACACCACAGATACCGTTGATCACACCGTGCGAAAATTCTCGTTGGATGGTGAACTCTTGCAGACATTCGGCACTGTCGATCAGCCAGGCGCACCGGGAGGCCCATTTAATGAACCGACGCGCGCTGTCCTCTCGACTTCTGGAGAGATGTACGTTTCTGATGGCTACGGACAGTCGCGGGTACATCGGATGACTGCCGACGGTGAAGTGATCGTTTCGTGGGGTGCACCCGGCACAGGACCCAGTGAATTTAATCTGCCACACGATGTTACTGTAGACCCTAACGATCGCGTCTATATTCTTGATCGTGGTAACCTCCGCTGTCAGATTTTTAACAACAACGGTGAATATTTAACCGAGTGGACAGACCTCCGATCCCCGAACGATCTCTTCATTGATAGCGACAACATCATTCATATTGCCGAAGGTGGGCAACGCATTAGCATCATGACGCTTGACGGAGAAGTTATCGGACGATGGGGTGAGAAAGGGGATGCACCCGGGCAGTTCAGCGATTCTCCACACGGCATTTGGATTGATTCAAACGGAGACATCTATGTCAGCGAAGTCATTGCGGATAGGCGTTTCCAAAAATTCGCGAGGATTTAGTCAGTTTTGAAGAACCGTTATTTCTGTTTTAGCAGCGCAGCTTGCAAGCGCGTATTGCAAGCCCTAATTATTTTTGTCGGTATTGTCGGTTGCGCGTTCGTGTTTGCTGACGAAGGTCATGAGCATTCAGGCGACCGGATAAAAGAGTTAATAAACCAACCGCTTACAGTTCAACTGGCGATTGTTGCGCTTGTGGTTTCATTTGTGCTTGGCGGTTTGCACGCCTTAACACCGGGACACGGGAAAGCCATCGTCGCTGCTTACCTTGTCGGTTCTAAAGGCAGGGTAATTGACGCAGTTTTCCTTGGGCTTGTGGTTACTTTTACACACACTTTTAGTGTCATAGCACTCGGCATCGTCATGCTCGTGGCACAGGGGTTTGCACCAGACGATATTGTTCCGTGGTTGAGTCTGTTCTCTGGTGTGTTGATTGTTGGTATTGGGGCGTGGCTGCTTGCCAGAAATATGAAGCAGTATTACGGTGGTGGTGCACAAAGCCATGCACATGGACATCAGCACCCGCACGATCATTCACACGACCACGATCATGACCACCCGCATGCAGACGACCACGATCACGGACACGGTGATTCTCATGAGCATTCGCATGACGACGACCCTGGACATTCATCCGACCACGCCCTGACACACAGTCATGGTGGGCAGACGCATAGCCACGCGCCTCCAGAGCGGACCGGTTTTTGGGGGTTGCTATCGCTTGGTATCTCCGGTGGTATCGTGCCGTGTGTTGATGCCCTCATCGGACTTCTATTTGCGATTAGTCTTGGTAAACTTGTATGGGGTTTGATTATCCTATGTGCATTCTCATTGGGTCTTGCCGCTGTGTTGGTCGCTATCGGTATTCTGATGGTGATGGCAAAACCGGTAATTGCGCGTTTCACTGGCGAAGGTGTCTGGCTACAACGTCTACCGATGATTAGTGCCGCCGTCGTCATCTTACTCGGCGCAATATTAGTATTCAAGGCATTCAACACCGTCGGAATTCATATTTGAAGCAGAAGCTATAAAGTACCTCCGCAAATCTGTATCCAGTTTGTTAAGCCTTCTGTAGGAGCGAGTTTTGCTCCCGATTCTTTGCTGTTTGCGTAAGGTCTATTTAAACAAGAAAGGGATACAATCTATGCCTAACACTGTCGGAATTTTAAGCCCCGGTGATATGGGGCACACTGTCGGGAACGTCCTTCGTGAAAACGGTTTGCGCGTCATAACCTGTCTGCACGGAAGAAGTCAGCGTACCCATGAACTCGCTGAGAAAGCAGGCATTGTAGATGTCCCGACGTATCCGCAACTCGTTACGGAAGCCGACCTTATCCTCTCAATCATGGTGCCAGCACAGGCGACATCCGCTGCACAACTCATCGCGGGAGCACTGCGACAGACCGATACAACGCTAACCTACGCCGACTGCAACGCCATCGCACCCTCGAGCTTTCAGGACGAATAGACGACTTTATCGCTGAATTTCCTGCACTTAACTCGAACACCAAAACTGAACAGGAATTCCGTGGGCACGCGGAATCGGTCCAACTTGTATTCCATCCAATTGACAACCGACGAAATCACCGGTGACATACAACAAGCCTTTTTTGAGATAGATGCTTTCAATAAGGGAGGCAGCCAGTTTCCTTTTCTTCGTAGTCACGTTAAAAAAGTTAGTTGACGAGATCATCGCCGCTAAAACTGCTACTCCGGATGCGGATGCAGGGTCATTCAATTGTATGTCTCATAGGTATTAACGCTTAATATATGTTATGTTTTTTTAATCCGCAGAAAATTTCGCAGCATTTCGCTAGAAGGTTTTCGCACCAGATCCTGGAAAAAAGACGTAAAATCTAATAATTTCTTAAAATTGAATGGCCCTGGGATGCGGATGTCATTTCCCTTGAAAATGAGATTGACCGTGTGGTATATTCTTTACGCAATAAGTCGTTTTGGGATTGGTTAAATTAGTTTTCACAATAAATTATTTGGATTTGAGAAGAAAATATTATATAATTATAATAGTCAGAACGTCACTTGGTTGGGAATTTCGGTTGTCCCGCTTGGGGCAATCCCAACCAACCATTACTGACCGAAAAATGCCATCACTAAGAATGCGAGGTTTATCTCGCAATCAGTAAAAATAGTATCTACACAGCACCTTACAATAGGGAATTATAGGGAGACATATTATGGTGGGGAATAAGTCTCTGCACGCTGCGAATAGAGCAAAGCAGGATGAATTTTACACACAACTCTCGGACATCGAGAAAGAGCTAAAGCATTACAGGAAGCATTTTCGCGGCAAGACTGTTTACTGCAATTGCGACGATCCCACTATCAGCAATTTCTTTCGCTACTTTCACCTGAATTTCGCGAAACTTGGACTCAAAAGACTGATCACAACCTGCTACAAAAATCGGCAGACAGAGATGTTCAGTAAACACGACATGGAAGCTGCTGCCGGACTTGAGTATGTCGGCAATGGAACAGAACCCACCATATTTCAAATTAAGGAAGACGGCGATTTCAGGAGCCGGGAATGTATTGAGTTGCTTAAACAGGCAGACATTGTGGTTACAAATCCGCCGTTTTCATTGTTCAGGGAGTATATCGCGCAACTGGTTGAATACGGTAAGAAGTTCCTCGTCATTGGGAACAAAAATGCGATAACTTACAAAGAGATATTCCCCTTAATCAAGGGAGACAAATTATGGGTCGGACATACCCCCATGAGTCAAGACTTGTTGTTTGATGTGCCAGAAGACTATGCTCAAGAATTACTTAAAACGAAGAAGAAGGGGAGTGCTTATAAGATTGTGGATGGGATTGTAAAAGGCAGATCAGAAAGTATTTGGTTTACCAATCTCGACCATAGGAAACGGCACGAAGACCTAATCCTTTACAAGAAATACTCTCCTGATGAATATCCGAAGTACGATAATTACAATGCTATCAACGTGAATAAAACGGATCATATCCCAGTAGATTATGCCGGAGAAATGGGCGTGCCGATTAGTTTTTTGGACAAGCACAACCCTGATCAGTTTGATATAGTTGGTTTTGACTATGAAATAAAACAAGGGTTATTACCAGAATTAGTGGATAAAAATTGGGCAGGTAAGCTTGATAGGGGCTATATAAACGGCAAAAGAATATACGCACGAATTTTTATCCGCAACAAAAGGATATAGCAATGAAAATAGAGTTGTTAGACCTCACGGTGCGAGAGCTTGTCAAGGATTACGACGACGATGGCGAAGGCGGTGTGACCGGGTACGGCGGCAAATTGGATATACGACCCCCATTTCAACGGGAGTTTATCTACAAAGACAAGGAACGCAATGCCGTCATTGATTCCATCCTGAAAGGATTCCCGTTGAACGTGATGTACTGGTCGGATCGGGAAAACGGAGAATTTGAAATCATTGACGGACAGCAGCGTACAATCTCCATTGCGCAGTATGTGGAAGGCGATTTTTCGTTCAATGATCAATACTTCCACAATCTACCATCAGACAAACAAAAATTGATATTGGATTACAAGTTAATGGTCTACGTGTGTAGTGGGACAGACAGCGAAAAGCTTGACTGGTTCAAAACGATCAACATTGCGGGAAAGAAGTTGACCAATCAAGAGTTGCGTAATGCTGTTTACGCTGGAACTTGGTTGTCAGACGCGAAGCGATATTTTAGTCGGAACGGTTGCGTTGCCTACCAAATCGGCAATGTCTATGTCAATGGCTCACCAATCCGACAAGATTACCTGGAGACAGTGATTAAGTGGGTTAGCAAAGACTCGATTGAAGATTACATGGGGATGCATCAGCACGACGAAAACGCGTTGCCCCTATGGGAGTATTTTCAATCGGTGATCAAATGGGTTGAATCCACTTTCACAACTAAAAGACCGAAAATGATGAAGGGCGTAGATTGGGGTTCGCTGTACAACGACTTTGGAGATGCCGACCTTGACGCGGGTGAGATTGAACAGGAAACCGCCCGCCTTATATTGGACGATGATGTACAACGGAACGCGGGTATATACCCGTACATTCTGACTCGCGAGGAGAAGCACCTGAACATACGCGCCTTTTCAGACAGCATGAAGCAAAAGGTCTACGAAAAACAGTCAGGCATTTGTGTTATCTGTGACGACAAATTCACAATCAAAGAGATGGAAGCAGACCACATCACACCCTGGTCCGAGGACGGCAAGACCAGTGAGGATAATTGCCAGATGCTTTGTAAACAGTGTAACAGGGAGAAGTCCGCACGATAATCAGACTGCCCCTGTGCCCAAGTCAGAGGTTTATTCGTGAATTAATGAGCATCTGAAAAGGGAGCGGAAAAAATGAAGCCCATTTTTTTATCTTATGTCCGTGAGAATGAGGAAATAGTTGACAAGTTCTGCCAAGAACTTATATCACGCGGCCTCAAAGTCTGGCTGGATCGGCAGGATCTCAATCCGGGAAGCCGCTGGAAACAAGAGATTCGGAAAGCCATTCGCGAAGGGGCTTTTTTCGTCGCTTGCTTCTCAAAAGAACAGAATAAGAGTGATAAGACTTACATGAATGAAGAACTAACAATCGCAATTGATGAACTACGTCAAAAACCCTCTGAGCGAATCTGGTTTATTCCAGTCAAGTTAAACAGATGTAAGATGCCTGATCGTAACATTGGTGGAGGGGAAACCTTAAGAGACCTGCACTATATTAATCTTTACAAAGATTGGGATGTCGGCATACAAAGTATACTTAAAGTTGTTCAACCCGAACCATCTGGACCTACTAAACATGAAAATACTTCCGGAAACCGGGTTGACTCGAACACTGCCACGGATTTTTCTGAAGGGTGTATAGATCAAGATAGCACTAATGCAGAGAACACCTTTGACACAGAAAAACGGGATAATAATGCAGAAAAAGTAACAGAGAACTCCCTAAAAGGATTCATTACCTATTCGCACGAAGATACTGCAGCAAAGGACGAATTGCGAAAACGCCTTGCTGTCATGGAGCAAAAAAATGAATTCACCACTTGGTACGATGGTGAAATTACTGCGGGCGACGAATGGTATGAAGACATTTCCAAAAATCTTGCGGAGGCGGATATTCTCCTCTATCTGGTATCCGCAGCAAGTCTTGCCTCTAAAAACTGCAACAAAGAATTAGCAGAAGCATTAACCGCAGACATAAAAGTCATTCCAATCATTCTTGAGCATTGTGATTGGCAGCAGCATCAACTCAGCGACTTTGAGGTTCTTCCTCTCAAAGGTAAACCTATTTCCAAATGGGAGGATCCGAGCGAAGGTTGGCAAAATGTAGTGGACGGTATCCGAAAAGCTGTTCACGAAATGCAGGTTCAGGCAAAACCCTCCCCCCGTATAACACCAGAGGAAATGGAGACTTTATCCAATGTGAAACTACAACACGGAAACTTCCTGATGATGCTAAAACAAATGGACCTGGCGATAGCAGTATATTCACGCGCAATTGAACTTAATCCCAAACTTGCCGAAGCCTATAATGGGCGCTGTGCTGCTTATGGGACAAAGGGTGAATTTGACCGCGCCATTGCAGACTGTAACAAAGCCATAGAGCTCGACCCCAAACTTGCCGAAGTCTATAGCAATCGCGGTGCTGCTTATAGTGAAAAG
>ASZN01000026.1 GCA_000406005.1 Candidatus Poribacteria bacterium WGA-3G | reverse complement strand
TAACAAAGCGATACAACTCAATCCCAAACTTGTCCAAGCCTATAACAATCGTGGGAATGCTCATCGCAAAAAAGGCAAACTTAACCGCGCCATTGCAGACTGTAACAAAGCGATACAACTCAATCCCAAACTTGTCCAAGCCTATAACAATCGCGGTGCTGCTTATAATGAAAAGGGTGAATTTGACCGTGCCATTGATGACTGTAACAAAGCCATAGAACTCAACCCCAAACTTGCTGATGCCTATAGCAATCGTGGGACCGCTTATGCAGATAAAGACGATTTTGATGCTGCTATCAAAGACTTTACGAAGGCAATACGCCTCAAACCTGATTATGCTGATGTCTATAACAATCGCGGGATTGCTTACAATAGGAAAGGTGAATATGATTTAGCTATCAAAGATTATACTATGGCAATAAAACATCAACTTGATTATGCCGAAGCCTATAGCAATCGTGGGAATGCTCATCGAAAAAAAGGCAAACTTAACCGCGCCATTGCAGACTGTAACAAAGCCATAGAACTCAATCCCAAACTTGTCCAAGCCTATAACAATCGCGGTGCTGCTTATAATGAAAAGGGTGAATTTGACCGTGCCATTGATGACTGGAACAAAGCCATAGAACTCAATCCCAAACTTGTCCAAGCCTATAACAACCGCGGTGCTACTTATGGAGCAAAGGGTGAATTTGACCGTGCCATTGATGACTGGAACAAAGCCATAGAACTCGACCCCAAACTTGCCGAAGCCTATAAAAATCTCGGTGTTGTTTATGCGGAAAAAGGTGAACTGAACTCCGCTATTGTCAACTTTACCAAGGTGATAGAACTTGATCCTGATTGTGCCGATGCATATTACAATCGCGGGATAATGTGGTTAAACCTGAAAGAATGGGAAAACTTCAGATCAGGCTTTTTAGATGCCAGAAATGTAGGTATAGATATCGCCATAGATTTTCGTAACATCTTTGGAAGCGTGGCAAACTTTGAACAGATAACAGGAATTCAGCTGCCCGAAGACATCGCCGCAATGCTAACCCCCAGCAGTTGAGGGAAAACCGTCTGAATCATTGAGGAAGCAGATCGGACAGATTTTGAAATCCGCGTCATCCGTGTAATCCGTGAAAATCCGCGATTCAGACAATTAACTGAAGTCTGTCTTGAAAAATCTCTGTTTTTGTAGCGTAATCTGTTAGATTGCGTTTGTGTTTGCACAAAATCTCACTGCGATGCAAGTTTATGCTACAAAAATACCGAGAATAATCAATCCCCTCAATTTCTTTCATGCATCACATACCGCTCCGCTGGAGCGGAAGAGGTATGAGGACGTTCCCAGATGCGGATGTCATTTCCCTTGAAAATGAGATTGACCGTGTGGTATATTCTTTATATGGGTTAACATCTGAAGAGATTGCGATTGTGGAGAAGAGCCAATGAGCAAGCCGCTAAAGATTTTCATAACCTACGCGCATAAAGATACAGGCGCAAAGGACGAATTGATAATTCATCTTGCTATGCTGAAACGCGAGGGATTAATAGACATCTGGCATGACAACGAAATTCTGCCTGGCGACAAGTGGCATGATGCCATTTTCAGCAACCTTGCTGACTCGGACATTCTGCTCTACCTCACCTCCGCTTATAGTCTTGCTTCTGAAAACTGCAACGAGGAATTGGCTGCTGCTTTGAGCGAAGACACCAAGATAAGAGTTATCCCAATTATCCTTGATCACTGTGATTGGGGAAACCATCAACTCAGCGACTTCCAAGCTCTACCAGATAAAGGCAAGGCGATTACTGATTCTTCAGTATGGAAACGTGAGAGTGAAGGCTGGAAAAGTGTAGCGGATGGCCTCCGAAAAGTTGTTAGCAAAATGCAGTCTCAGGTGGATTCTCCATCCATTACATCTGAAGCGGAACTACGCGCTGAGGTAGCGTTTGAGCGAGGTAATAGCCAGTTCTTCCTCGGGCAAATAGACACGGCAATAGAAACTTACTCAGAGGCAATTAGACTCACCTCCGGTCATGCTTCTCCTTATAATAACCGTGGGACTGCCTACGCCAGCAAAAGTGAACATGATAAAGCCATTGAAGACTATACCAAAGCAATAGAAATCGAACCAGAGGGTGCCACGGCCTATAATAACCGTGGGACTGCCTACGCCAGCAAAAGTGAACATGATAAAGCCATTGAAGACTATACCAAAGCAATAGAAATCGAACCAGAGTGGAGCGTGGCCTATTACAGTCGTGGTAGAGTTTACGACGAAAAGGGTGAGATTGACAAAGCCATGGAGGATTATAATAAAGCAATACAACTCAGACCGAATTTTCCCCAAGTCTATTGCAATCGTGGCAATATTTACTATAAAAAAGGTGAGGTTGATGAGAGCATTGATGACTATAGTACAGCAATAGCACTAGACCCTAAGCTTGCCAAAGCTTATAACAACCGCGGCACTATTTACAGAACAAAAGGTAAGGTTGATAGAGCACTAACTGATTATAACAAGGCAATTGAACTCAATCCTAATGATGCTAAGGTTTACTACGCTCGTGGGAGTACTTACGGAAAAAAAGGTGAACTTGATCTCGCCATCTCGGACTATAGTAGGGCGATACAGTTCGACCCCAAGTTTGCTGCAGCTTATAATAATCGGGGTACTACTTATGGAATGAAAGGCGAATATGACCTCGCCATCAAAGATTTTGACAAGGTCCTAGGGCTGAAACTAAATTTTTCCGAGGTCTATAACAATCGCGGCAATCTGATTCTTGACGAAACTACGGTTGATAACACTATAGACCCGAACTCATATTATGCCGCAACCTATAGTAATCGCGGGCATGCTTACAGTGGCAAGGGCGATTTTGACAGTGCCATTGAAGATTATAACACAGCAATACGCCTCAATCCAGAACTTGTCAAAACCTATCACAATCGAGGCAATGCTTATCTCGCAAAAGGCGATTTTGATCTCGCCATTAAAGATTTTAGCAAAACGATAGGACTCAACCCTGATAACGCTACAATCTACTACCATCGTGGTGCTGCTTACATCGAAAAAGGGGAACTTGACCTGGCCATCAAGGACTTCACCAAAGTTATATCCGTCAATCCGGATTTTGCCGAAGCCTATTACAATCGAGGCACTCTTTACTGCCAAAAAGGTAATTTTGACCGCGCTATTGAGGATTTTGGCAAAGCGATACAATTGAAGCCAAGATTTGCCGAGGCCTATGGCAACCGCGGAGGTATTTACTTCCTCAAGGGTGATTTTGACAGTGCTATCAAAGACTATAACAAAGCAATAGAACTCAATTCTGGTAATGCTACAATCTACTACCATCGTGGTGCTGCTTACATCGAAAAAGGCGAAATTAATCCAGCCATCAAGGACTTCACCAAAGTTATATCCGTCAATCCGGATTTTGCCGAAGCCTATTACAATCGAGGTACTATGTACGGTCACAGAGATGATTTTGACAGTGCTATTGAAGACTTTAGCAAAGCGATACAGTTGAAGCCAAGATTTGCTGAAGCCTACAGCAACCGCGGATATATTTTGATGAAAAAAGAAGAGATTGATCGCGCTATCAAAGACTATAACAAGGCAATAAAACTCAATACCAGGTTTTTTGAAGCCTATATTGGTCGTAGCAATGCTTATTTCATAAAAGGTGACTTTGATCGCGCCATCAAAGACTTTGGTAAAGTACTACAGTTCAATCCCGATGATATTACAATTTATTACAAACGAGGTCTTGCTTATTTCTCTATAGACAAGGTTGATCAGGCCATCGTTGACTTCAGCAAGGTTATAGAGCTCCAACCTGATAATGCCAGGGTCTATTACCTACGAACTAAGGCATGGTTTATCCTACGAGAATGGGAAAAAGCCAAAGCAGACTTGAATGCTGCCAAGGCACGAGGATTAGATATCATCGCTGAATTTCGTCAAGATCAGGGAAGCGTTACCAACTTTGAGCGGATAACAGGAATTCAGTTGCCCGCGGACATCACAGCGATGCTGACACCCCCACAGAAATAAGTAGTTTGAATCTTGGATTACGCGGATTTTTTCGATCTGATCCATCCGTTGAATATCCTTAAAATTGTCAAAAGTTTAGTAGAATATAGAAGGAGATTGTCATGTTGAGATTTCAAAGAAAAGAGTTTATAATAACTGGTGATGGGCTTATTCCAAACTCTGAACTCAATTCTAAGCGAGATAGACCCTTAGTTCCTAATGAAATTGAGACCTGTGAAGAATGGCTCACAGAATACAGTGAAACTTATTCAAAAATAGGAAATGAGAGTTCATATACTTTAAAACATAGAGTAGAAGATTGGGCGGATACATACGTTTCAAACGGGGCATTTATCCAAGCGGCTCATAACCTTGGCTATCGCATTAAAGTCATTAATGATGGTCCGAATGCATATTTTGGAATAAAGTTATTGATTCCGGAGGAAAAATGGAAATATGTACGACCCATTGGTTTTTCAAGATGGCTTTTTAAGAAAAAAGATGAGAACTCTGTCATCAGTCACTTAGCTGAAGATGCCTTTTTTGATGACACTTGGCCTCGTAAAGCAGAGAAATTCATTGATTTTCTGGATTATCTGAAATCTTTGAATGCATACGATGCGATTAATGTCTTAAACACAGCATGGGAAGCCTATTCTGGGGAAAAGGCACCGTACCCTAACGATGAAGTCGTTGAAAGTTGTGAGATGTTCTATGATACATCAAACGGACAAATTATAAATTACGAGGACGAATACCCAAAAGCACCAGCCGAAACTACCTATATCTACGTCTTATTTGAGGAGGTTAATGACAGCAGGAAGGTTAAATACGTCGGACAAACTGACGATCCATCTACTAGACTTAAAGCACACATTACCTGTCCAGGAACTATTGATAAAGTTAAATGGATTGGAGGTTTGCTAAACAATGACCGTTATCCAAAAATGGGAATAATAAAATCTGTCCCTATTAGTGAAGCACGGATTTTGGAACGGACATATATGTACGCTTTTGAAGATTTCGAGAGAAAAATAGATCAAAAGCGAGGTGAGATATTGCTGAATAAAGTCTACTAAACGATAATATTCTTCTTTCCATTTTCCCAGAGGCATTCACTTTTCTGGAAAATCAGCCAAGTCCCAAATTGGTTGCGGATAACGCATATCTAAAAAATCCGCGTCATCCGCACAAACTAACACTTTACGCTACATAAATCCTGAATCTGGCAATTATAGTAAAATCCAAAGATAAGTGGACACTTGTAGCATAGGAGACTGTTGGTTTCCTGTGCCTCTATGAGATTGACATTCACAAACTCACATAACGGGACGAGTGTCCAAGTAATTACAGGATCTACTATAACTATGGGCCTTTTGCTAATTATTGTTGCTATCAACACAAAAAGAAAATGGCTCCGAAACTTTTGTTTTGGGATACCCTTTATTTGGTCAGTCATCGTGGTGTTACGTTCCGGAGAACATGTCTTGTATGCCGCATTTATACAAATTCTTGCATGGATTCTGATGTTCATTATTGGATACGGCATCCGTTTGGGTATTCGTTCCTATAGGCGACGGCAGAAAAAACATTGACCAAAATTCTTCGGGCCTCCTATTCATTTAGCATTTGCGCGAATGTCTCAATGTTCGGCACCTTCGCAGCCGCGAGATGCAACTGCTTGAGTTTCTGCAAATCGTTTACACGCTGCAGCGCGGGTGTTAAAGCGTTTACAGCCTCTGTCTGGAATTGATCTGTCAACAAAGCCAAAGTGTTTTCGATCGTAGTCTCTTTAAGAATTTGCTCACGTAGGTATTGGTAAGTTTTAGATTCGCGCATAAGTTCCTCCGGTACAAGTCGTCCAAACAACTTAGAATCATATACTACCCCGCCAAAGAGGTAGATTCCGTAAAGTAAATCCGCTTGTTTCCGTTGATCAACTGGTGCGGCGCGCGTTACGTCAACGCATGTTTGCACCCAGCGTTCGAGATCCATCCCTGCAGGCGGTCTCATGAGCGGTGTAAAGGGCAGTAGACCCGGGGCCTGCATCTCCAAAATTTCTTGACCCTCTATCTCAATGAGCCGTATCACTTTATAGCGATTGGTATGTTCGTAGCCGTTCCGCTTGTAGGTGTAACCTCCCGGATCGTTCCTTCCGGCTCCTGGATGAAAATAGATGACGTTGGAATAGACAGGCATCTCGTATTTGCCGACGAGGTATCCCTGATATTGCGCGTTTCGTGCCCACATCGGTTTATCCGTACTCTCACGCAGTTGTAATTCGACATGCAAAATCGCTTTGTCTCCGTTGATCCGGACGAGCTTCGTAATGTCAGTGCGCCGCGCGATGACAGTCTGTTGTTCAGTTTCAAGGTCCTCAAGCACTTCAACATCGTCTTGGTCCAGGACAAATCTCGAAAGGTCATCGGCGTGCTCTGTCCATAAATTTTTACCCATATTGTCGTAATCTTGTGCCATAAATATAGGATACCGCAAAGGGTTGAAGATGTCAAGCCAATTTGTCCTTGACAAGTGAGCCTTTCTCTCTTATAGTAACTAAAAATAAGAAAGGATCCGCACCCTATTATGTCCAACACAGTCGGAATTTTAAGCCCCGGTGATATGGGGCACACTGTCGGGAACGTTCTTCGTGAAAACGGTTTGCGCGTCATAACCTGTCTACAAGGAAGAAGCCAACGCACCCATGAACTCGCTGAGAAGGCAGGCATTGTGGATGTCTCGACATATTCACAACTCGTTATGGAAGCCGACCTTATCCTCTCAATTATGGTGCCAGCACAGGCGACATCCGCTGCACAACTCATCGCAGAAACACTAAAACAGACAGACGCAACCCTAACATACACCGACTGCAACGCCATCGCACCCCAAACGGTTCGTAAATTGGGAGATGTTATTACTGCAGCAGGTGGAACTTTCGTCGATGCATCCATCATCGGACCGCCACCTCGCACACCGGGCGCAACGCGCTTCTACGCATCGGGACCAAACCTCGAAACATTCTCTGAACTCAACAATTACGGATTAGATGTTCGCACACTTGGAGACGAGATAGGACACGCCTCTGCGATTAAGATGTGTTATGCTTCATTGACGAAAGGGTTAACAGCACTCTGCACCGAATTGCTCACCGCGGCATCTCTATTGGGAGTATCGGAAGCACTCACTGCAGAGTTTCAATTGAGTCAATCAGCACTTTTTGAGCGGATGGAGAGAGGGTTGCCAGGCATGCCACCGAAGGCGAGACGTTGGATAGGTGAGATGGAAGAGATTTCATCAACTTTTGAACACGTCGGATTGACACCAAACATCTTGACAGGTGCGGCGGACATGTACCGTTTTGTCGGCGACACACACCTTGCAGACCTTCCACCAGAAGCACGCGACGAGTTCCCGACTTTAGCCGAACTGATTGAAATTTTGGCGGAAAACCTGAAATCGAAGTAAAGAGTGGTAGCTATCGTGTAGGATACGGGGCCGCGGGGTGGCTATGCCAAGTCTTGCGGATAGTAAACGGTGTGAGATTTTTGGTATTATTCTGTTCTCAATGCCTCAATTGGCGAAAGTTGGGACGCTCTCACCGCCGGATAGAGTCCGAAGACGATACCAATACAAGTAGAAATGCTAACAGAAACTGCCATCCATTGTGGTGAAATCACAACTGGCCATTGCGGCACAACCTTAACGATTTTGACGGCGATGTTTGAACAGGCGTATCCAATTCCTATGCCAAGTCCAATACCCAATAAACCCCCGATACTGCACATCACAACCGCTTCAATTAGAAACTGTAAAAGAATATCACGTCGTTTGGCGCCAATCGCGCGACGGATGCCAATTTCTCGTGTACGCTGATTCACCGAAACCAGCATCATGTTCATAATCCCGATGCTGCCAACAAACAGTGAAAATCCAGCAATACTACTGAGCATGATTTTAATGATGCGACTGATTTTATCGAGCTCCTTTACAGCTGCAGTATGAAAACTAACGTTAAAAAAATTGTCTTGATTCCGATGACGTTTTCTTAAAACGGCTCTTACTTCCTCAGCAGTTTTTTCGATGGAATCAGCATCTATCGCTCTAACGCTAATATAATTGACACGGTGTGTCCCTTTAAATCTGTCTTGCGCCGTTGTCAAAGGTATGAACACAATATTGTCCCAACTAAATCCGTATTGAAGGCTTCTGCCGCGTTTCGCCATAACGCCTAAAACGGTAAACCGATTAGGTCTCCCCCCTTGTAGTGAAAGTTTAATTTCCTTGCCGATCGGGTCCTGATTTTCAAACAGTTCTGTAACGACTTCCGTGCCGAGTGTACAGACTTTTCGTCGGTTATTGAATTCATCTTCGGAAAAGAAACGTCCCTGCTGAATTTGCCATTGCATCCCTATAGGGAAATAAGAATTGACACCATCATACTCCGCCCATTTTGTAGCACCACCTTCAGCCTGTGCAAGCACTTCACCACTGATACTCGGTATCACTGATTCAACAGTAGGGCATTCGGCTTCAATTGCCAAAACATCTTCGTATTTCAGGTGTTCGCCGCTACGGTTTGGAAAAACTCGGTCACCGCGCCAGATCCACGGATTCCGAGAGACCGTAAAATGACTGCCGTACTTTTCAAACTCTTGCATGACGATGCGTTTCGCGCCATCGCCAATAGCGAGCATTGCCAGCACAGCAGCAATGCCAATGACGATGCCTAACATCGTCAACATCGAACGCATTTTTTCTTGCAGCATAACAGAGAGTCCTGTTGAAAATCCTTCGTACAGTTTCAATTTTTCGCCCTCCTTGCAATGCTTGTTGGCTATAACGTATCAGATTGTATGGATATAGTCAAAGTATTTTGATTTTAAAATCGCTTTGATAGCTTGATGAAGAAAATATCTTCAAACATACCATTGTGCTTGTGCTCTGAAGAACTGAGCATAGAGCCTATCATTTGCTAATAAGGTCTCGTGATCTCCGTCCTCAACAATTGTGCCGTTATCAAGGACAAGGATGCGATCACAGGTGCGAACTGAAGACAAGCGATGCGAAATTATAAGGGATGTCCGTCCACTACTACGTCGAATAAATCGTTCATAGATCGCCTGTTCGGCTAAAGGGTCTAATGCGGCAGTCGGTTCGTCAAGAACGACCAGCCAGGGCGTTGCCCGCATAAAACCCCTTGCTGTTGCGATCCGTTGCCACTCGCCGCCGGATAGATCGCGCCCCCCAAAAGTCGGTCCTAATACAGTTTCGTAGCCTGCGCTAAGTCCATCGACAACCGAAGCTGCACCACCGGCAGTCGATGCCGTTTCCATACGTTCCGGATGTTCAAGATCACCAAAGATAATGTTTTCGCGTGCGGTAAGATGATAGCACGTGAAATCTTGAAACACTGCACTACAATGTGTTAGCCACTGCTGACGCGCTTCTTCGTTTAAAGGTATATCTCCCACGCGAATTAAACCCGTTCGCGGTCGGTAGAGTCCAAGAAGCAGGCGTGCCAGCGTGGATTTCCCCGCACCGTTGGGTCCAACGAGTGCCACCCGCTCCCCTTTATTCAGTGTTAGGTTTACCTGACGAAGCACCGGTTCTTGTGCATTTGGATAGAAAAACGAGACATTTTCTACTTGTAGATGTGAAGGTTCTTGTGAGGCGGTCAGGTTCGGTGATTTCTGAGGCGTTGAAGGGGCTTGACTGACTGTTTCAGTGTCACGATCCAAGAACGCGTACAAATCTCCTGACAAACGCCGCATATCGTCTGCAATCAATAGGAAATAACCCGCGAGGTTGTCCCAGATGCCATCTAAGTTGACGATGGCGTTGATTGCGGCGATATACTTACCGACAGTAAGTCCCCCACGAAAGACCGCTAGCAGTAAAAGTATAAGCGAACAAGCGTACAACAAGGCGCGTGAGATACCGATTGCAAGATGCGCCCAAAATTTACGCCGTTCAATTACCTGTTGTTCTTGTATGAGTTCTTTCCATAACGTCCGCCAACGTCCTATCCATAAGTCTTGTGCTTGGTATAACCGCACTTCCTTACCTGCGCCGCGATCCGTCAGGATACCTTCTAACGCGTCTCGCTCCCGTCGCTGTGATGTCTGTTGGACATCAAGGCTATAAACATCAGTAGCAAAGCGTGAACCACTCCACCAAGACGCTATACCGGTCACCGTCGGCAGCAGTGCTAACAACGGATGGAGACTCCACAGCACAATCCCAAGGGCGGTGACACTGATTAATTGTTGGATGCTGTCAACAATCCACCAGACGATTTCTTCAAGTTCATCACCCGACATGGCGCGCGCTCGCGCCAGCGCGTTTTGGAATTCTGGCGTTTGGAACTCAATCAATTCTATTGTATTGGATTTCCGTACAATACCTTCACTAATCCAAATTTCGATGTTTTCTCGGACATTGAGACGTAAGGGTTCTCGCAACTGGTCGGCAAGTGTACTGTAAATTTGTAAACCGAGCAACCCCAAAAGCCACGGGAGGACTTGCCGCCACCAGTTAGCATCACCTATAGCGGCGGTGATTGCATTGACTAAGTGTTCCGTCACGAAAAACTCGCCTACAGGGAGAACGCCGAGGGATAACGTGAAAAACATCATCCCTGAAAGCGAGAGCGCACCGCTCCGCCAGACAATCGCAAAAGTGCGGAAGTATGCGATGATACTTTCTTTCGCTGCTGATCGCCATGTCTTCCATTTTCCATTAATGTTTCGCATTTTTTAATTTTTCCTTGCGGTGGGTCAAGTCGGATTTGTATTTGCTGTTCACTTTCGTAGATCCGTTCTCCATTCCATTCCGAACTCGGTTTTTTCGCATTACCCTGATTCATTATCCTGATTCATTTTTCCTTGCGGTTCAGTCAAGACAGACAGCTTCCATTCTTGTGCGTAATTCCTATTGGTACCAATGTGCTTGCGCTTGGAAAAATCTGGCGTAGAGACCCTCTTGGGCAAGTAACACCTCATGCGTGCCGTCTTCAACAATACGTCCCGAATCTAATACCAAGATCCGATCTGCGAGACGCGCCGATCCGATTCTGTGTGAAATCAGGAAGGTCATCCGTCCCGCCGCAAGTTCAACGAAGCGTTGATAAAGTTCGACTTCGGCTTGGGGGTCCAACGCTGCCGTCGGTTCGTCAAGGACGAGTACTTGCGGATTTCTAACTAAAGCCCGCGCAAGCGCAACTTTTTGCCATTCGCCACCAGATAACTCTGCACCTTCACCTTCTTCACCGAGAGAAGGGTCAAGGAAGGTATCCAAGCCGCGCGGCAAGGTTTGGAAACGATCTCCAATACCAACCGCATCAATGACGCGCTTGAGTGCCTCGTCGTCAATGTTGAAGTTGGGGGGACCCGGCACCAATTCCTCACGCACAGGTCTGCGAAACCGCGCAAAATCTTGAAAGACGGCGGCGCAGTTAAGGGCTATCTGATCTGGGGCAATTGCGGCGATATTTTTCTCGTCATAGCGGATTGTTCCATCATTAGGCGTGTATAATCCGAGCAGTAATTTGATCAGTGTTGATTTTCCGGCACCGTTAACACCGACAATGCTAACGATCTCTCCGGGACGCACGTGAAAGTTTATGTCCTGTAGCACGTCGTCAGTCGCACCCGGATATTGAAAGCGTAGGTTACGTACCTCTACGCCATACTGTAAGGGCTGTGGGAATGTCTCGGTTCCTGACTGTGTCCGCGCCGTTTTGCCGCGTTCTAAGAGGAGATGCAAATCACGAAGCAAGGGGACATCTTCAAGTATGTATTGTATTTGTCTAAGCAATCCCTCCAGATCTCCTTGGAAGAATGCAGCGGCTCCGGTAAGAACCACATA
The DNA here is from genome assembly GCA_000406005.1 of Candidatus Poribacteria bacterium WGA-3G. Classification (GTDB taxonomy): domain Bacteria; phylum Poribacteria; class WGA-4E; order WGA-4E; family WGA-3G; genus WGA-3G. The sequence continues at coordinate 7,412 of ASZN01000026.1, read as the reverse complement.
ATCCCCAAGCGTGAGGTTGCCGTCCACAATACGCGCAGCGAGGATGCCAATCGCTACTGCATAAGCAATCATTTCAGCGATAGTTGTCCCGATGGAAGCTCTCGCTTCCGTCCATATCTTTGCCAGCGATTCTGCCTTCCATTTTTGGTGGTTCGTTCGCCAGCGTCCGAAAAGCAGATTGAAAAGACCATAGAGTCGCACTTCCTGTCCAGAGGAAGTGCCGAGCAATAAACTCAGCATATAATCCATCATACGCCGTACAGGTGTCGCTGCGTAATCGTGGCTGTACCTGCTTTCGGCTGTCTTAACTTTAATCCAAGCGGAGGGTAGCGCGGGTAACACGACTACGAGTACCAGCAGTGGATCCGCTAACCATAGGAGGACCCCGTACCCTGCCAATGTCACGCAGAGTTGCCCAATCTCTGTTATAAATCGCAGCAGGTTCGTGAGCCGATGCCCGAGTGCTTGTCGCGCTCGTTGTATCAAGTCGTACGTCTGTGGCTGATCAAAAACGGCGAAGTCGATATACGTCGTCGCCTCAAGTAAGGCACCCTGCTGGTGGAGTCCGATAAGGTTTTTCATCTTCCATTGCAGGTATCCATCACAAGTGCCTGCTATATTTCTGAGCATTGCCAAAAGTACGAGTGCTGCCACCCACGGTGCTGCGGTTTCTAAACTCAAATCCGCTTCCTGATCGAGAAAAGCGGCGATGAGGTTCACGAGTTCCCGGCTTGCCCAAAGAATCCCTATCGGAATACACCCGTGTACGAGTGTTAGGAGTGCTTGCGCAATTGCGCCGAATCGGCTGGCGTGCCAAGCGACAAAGAAAAAACGGCGAAGCGTCTTTAGCGCGGACGGACGTGCTTCTGATGCTGTGTTGGGGGAATGTGTGTTGTTGGTATCCATTTTTTTCCTCCAATAAAAATAGCCTACGGGATTCATTTAATCCGCAGGCTTTGGAAAAAATCAATTAAAATTGGAGAATATAGCTTATAGTAGATTTTTTCAGGACGTGTAGAGAATTCCCACGCTGTTATTCTTCGGCAAGTGATATGTGCAATATCCCGCGATCTTTAATAGCACTATAGAGTTTATCGTTAATGACGGCGAGCGAAACGGTTTCACCGAGTGCTTCTGAGGAAATTTGTTTCCATTGACTACGGGTGTCCAAGCGATAGGTTCCGATATCGCCGACACCATAGATCGTGGAGCCATCCACAGCAAATCTATCTATAACGGGACGCTTCCCCGAACTATCGGTTAGCACGCGCCAGTGGGCACCGGTTTCGGAACTCAAGGCACCTGCGTCTGTTGCGACATAAACTGTTGAACCGACAAAGGTTATCTCCTTGAAATCGGCAAAATGAAGCGGTAGACTCGGCGTAACATCTCTCCAGCTGCTTCCTCCATCAAGCGACTGAAACAGCTTGCCATCACGTTTACCGACATAGATGGTTTCTCTTGAAACTGCTAATTTGAGATCCGCGCTGTAGTTGTCATAAGACTCTTGGCTCATGTCCGTTAATCCTGTGCTTATCCACTCTGGGGCACCAAGTCTCCACTTAAAAAGCGTACGTCTGTGTTCAGCGTAGAACACAGAGTTACGGACTACGATCAGTTTGGTTCTCGCTTCCTTTCCACGTATAGGCGGTGGAACGATTGGGACGATTGCGTGATGGTCTTTTTCAGAACTCTCAGATGCGTAAGTCTCTTTTGCTGCCTCGTTATCTTCTCTTAACTTAGGAGGTAATCCTTTATCATCAGAAGCGGGTATATTGCCATCTGTAGATACGCGGGAAATTCGCAAGTTGTTAATTTCAGGTGAGATAAGATAAAGATTATTGTCATCAACTACCAATTTTGAATCAAAAGAGTGGGCGATACGCGCGCTGGCCGGTTTTGATGACTGATTTGTAATTGTAAATACATGCCCAGTAAGCCTCTCGGTAATTGAGATCTTTCTCCAAGATGCCCCTTCGTCAGTTGATTGATACACCGCATCGCCAGTATGCGCGTATAATCTACCGTTGAACGCAACCAAATCCTCCAACCTTGTTCCAGCCATCCCATCTATAAGTAAGTGCCACGATTTCCCGCCATCAGTTGTACGACGAATCCCAAAAAACGGACTAACTTTGTAAAACGTCGTCTCGTTTACGGCTACAATTGGCAGACTATTGATCATGAATAGGTTGGGATCTCCTGAAAGCTCTGTCCAGGTTTGTCCGTTATCTGTTGAACGATGTCGTTGGTCGGCAGTCGATGCTAAAAGCATTTCACCAGCCGCCGAAACCGTCATGCCAGAGGGTATGAATCGATCATAGGATTTATAATTCGGTGTTATTTCAGTCCATGATGCTCCGAAGTTAGTCGAATGGAAAATTTTGAGTACATGCGACTCATTTCTTGGCACGACTTGCTCTAACTCTAACCCTATGTGTGTGAATCCCAAGAGATCGGGACCTGTTCCAATATAAAGGTTATTCTCAGACACTGCCAAGGCGTAGATGGCTCTTGATGTCTCCACCGGCAACTTTTGCCAAGTGCCTGCATCGAGACGATAGAGACCGCGTGCTGTGCCAGCAAACACTGTTTCTTCAACAGTAGCGACTGTGGAAATCTCTTTACTTGCCAATCCATCGTTAAATGCGTCCCAATGTATTCCACCATTTGTAGATCGATAAATCCCTTCATTTAAGGCAAGATACATCGTAGAACGTGCTTGTGAGTAGGAACGAGGTGACCTCGCCCCTACGGTATCCGTGATGATGAGACCGACAGCGTGTCCCTTTGGTCTGGGACCAATCGTCTTCCACGTTTCACCGTTATCATCTGAGGTAAATATTTCATCGGTGGATACGATGTAAAGGTTACCACCATGTTCTGCCATCGGCATTAGGGATGGCCCCATTGGAATATCCGTGTTGATGCGTGTCCACGCGGTCCCATCTGTTCCTAGTCTGTATATGCCTGTCGGGGCAACAGCATAGACGGTCCCTTCAGATGTAGCGAAGATATCGCGGACCTGTCCGCCTGGTGGCGCGCTGCCCTGCGTCCACGGCGAAGTAGAGAATTTGGCGGAATCCTCCAGTGTAAGAGATGCTGTCGTCGTTGTGGAGACTTGTGTGCCAGTACCCCTGTTTCTATTTTCGGCAGCAGTCCGCCCCACTTGATTTCGTACAGCGGGTTTCGCCACAATATCGAGAACGATAGGTGTGTCAATGATTTCAATGGTGGGTTCAGATTCTGCTTCAAAGCTGTACGGCTTCTGAAAACGCGCAAGATACGCGTTGCTCACACCGAACAGTAATATTACCAAAGCCACAGCCGTGCCGAAAGCCGCCCACGGTAGCAAAGGTTTGCCAACCGGAGGTGGTATCGGTTTCATATCGGCGACTTGCCGCATGATACGCTCAGTTACTTGCGCAGGGAATGGGATACTTCCGAGTGTTTCGCTAACTAACAGTTCTTCCTGCCGTTCCTGTAAACGCTCGCGTCCCCGGCGAAGCCGACTTTTAACTGTGTTGACCGACACACCTAAGAAATTCCCAATTTCCTTCGCCGTCATCTCTCCGAGATAAAAGAGTGTTACCACCGTGCGTTCGCTCTCTGGCAGCTTTGCCAAAAGTCTTTTGACAAGTTCCTGGCGATCCTCGGCGACCTCTGTCTGCCGTTGGTCAGATGCGTAATCCGTATAAGCGATTTCCTCTATTTCTTCTATAGGTGTGTCGTCTAACGATTGCATCGCCAATTTATTTTTTTGGAGCCATTTACTGCAAAGCCGATCGGCAATTACATAAATCCATCCTGCGAACTGGTTCGGATTCTTTAACTGCGCGAGTTTCTTGTATACCTGAAGGAAAGTGTCTTGGGTAATCTCTTCAGCGATGTGAAAATCACCGACCTTTCGCCACGCAAGCGTGTGAATACTCTTTTGGTGCTTTCGGACTAAAACACTAAACGCCTCATCATTGCCTGACAAAATTCTACGAATTAGTTGAACATCGTTTTCTCGTTCCATCGGAATACTCCATGATTATAATCTGCCGAGTTTAGACTAACACAGCGATAAGTAGACGAATTCTTTCGATATTGAGACACTTTCGTAGTAGAAAGTATACCAAATACAACAGTAAAATGAAACCTATAAATTTGAAACACTGTTTTTCCCTCTATAATTAAAGATACGATTTTGAGGCGAAAAAGGTGCATAGATAGTACTTCGCGTCAAATATCGGAACGGAAGAACTTCAGAAATGCCACGGTTGTCAACGCCACCGCGAAGAAGCATAGGAAAAGCACGTCCACCAGTTAACGGATTCTTGGTAATCCAAAAGGTTTTGACGATAGTTTTGATGATTGATAGAGAGGGTCAACGGAACAAGCAATAGACACATCACAAGGAGCGCGATGAAACGGACACTCAGAATATGATGCATAACCTCTTTTTGTATCAATGTCATTAACATATTGAACTCCCTTTAATTTTCTTCTAACAGGACTTAGGCATTTTTCCATGATAACGGACGTATGACACCCTGCGGGCGGAGTTTGAAACCCCGCCCGCAAAGGGGCTGCGTAAGTCCTATCTAATTTGGCTCGTCAGGAGGAAGTGGTTCCTGAGGAGGCATCGGTTCTTCAGGGGGTTCTAAAGCCTCTTGTGCGCGCACAATCTGTTTCCTTGCGTGCTCAAGTTGCTTCCTGACATGCGCAAGCTGCTGTGAATTCAACGCTTTCTGGGCACCTTTGACCTGTTCCATGCTATGTTCAAGTTGAGCCATAGCGCGTGCAATTGATTCTTTATTACGTTCAATTTGCGCTTTAGCACGTTCAACTATTTTCTTACTACGTTCAATCTGTTTTGCAGCTTCCCGGATCTTGGTGTGCTTGCTTACCAACTTCTTGATGTAAGCGGCCTTATAAGTTTCCCAATCATCTGTTGGTGGAATACTGAGAAACCCTGCCTCATACAAATCTGGATTGTCTTCCAAGAGTGCTAAAAGGTAACGCTTTGATAGCAAGGATGCATACTCGCGGGAATCATCTATAGTAATGCCTTTATCCAAAAGCAGCTGAAGCCATTCTGCCCGTGGATACCTTGCATCTATCTCACTTATTGTGAGGTCGCTGCTATAAGTCGTGGCTTTTGGCTGTTCCAGTATCTCCCCGTTGCGAATCACCAGATTGCCATCGGATATAATCACTTTGGTCTCTGGTAGTCTCTTTGACAGTGCCTTATTGTAATCCGCATCTAACGCTTTCATCAATTCCTGCGCGTTTTGGGGACCGGTATACCTTTTATAACTGGATGGCATCGAGGTGAATTCAATGGATTTACTTTTTACGTGTGTCTTCGACGATCCAGTTTCGGAACTTTGTGTATATGCATAGGTGCCTCCCCACAAAAAGATGGCGAGTCCTAAAGTTGCGAAGAATGGAAGTCTGAACAGCGCGTCTATGCGGTGAAAAGTGCGTTTCATTTTCTTTCTCCTTCAGAGGCATTATGTTGCCTCGTGCTTATAGTAGAGCCCGTAATTATTTGCACATGCTTTGAAACGACGGGCAATGAATTGCCCTACTACGAACGCTGCTCTGGTAAGGAACAAGTGTGTAAGTAATTCCAAAATCTACTATAAAGTTTAACCTTTGGCGATATGCGTCTGTATTCTCAAGACGCGTTTTAAATGTTGGCGGCAATTCAGCTATCATTGCCATCAAATATCGGAGCGGAAGAATTTCAGAAATGCTACAGTTGTCAATACCACAGCAAAGAAACAGAGCAGCATCACATCTACTGCCGATTGACGGAGCGTTTCTCCTAAAGTCGTTTTCTCAAAATCGGGCGGTTGTGTGATGTCAATTGGGTTGTCTTGTCTTGAATAGGTATGATCTATAATTTTACTGAACAGATCTGTATGGAGTGCATCATAATAGCGATCACCCGTTTGAAAATAGGTGTTTCTTGTTGTCTTTCCAGTCTGAGTCAGATTTGTCGTCATATAAATTAAGGAAGATGTCGGTGTGATTCGAGAAAGCGTTTCCCCTAACTGTTCTTGTCTGTCCATTTCACGTTTATAATCCCGATCCAATTTGCCAACATAGTCTCGGAATTTCGATCTATATTCCGCTTCAAAGACTTTCATGCGTTCATTAATTTTTTTAGAAATCTCCCCGCCTATGTGTCTATATCCCTTCTCATTTGGGGGGATTTCCATGATCATTTTATTTTGTTCCTCTTTGAGTGCTGCGTTGAAATCGTCCCGCATGGCTGTTTTTGCCAGATAGACGCTCTGTGGCGTGCGTGTCGGTGCAATAAGCTTGGCAGCGAGGAACCCGACGCGTGGCGTAATCAGGACGGCAAACACCCAAACGGTAAACGCGATGATGAGTGCCGTTTTGGAATTGTCTAAGTAGGTAGAGATCACTGTACCGATTGCAAAAAAGACACCGATATAGAGCAACGAGATGAGGGTTAAACTGAGTACTCTCGGGAAAATTTCGGGTTCGCCGAGCGGGAAACCTTGCCAGACGAGTATCAGTAAGCCGAACAGCAACGACACCAAGAACGGAACGATAAATACCACGTATCCGCCAATCAATTTACTCCATAAAAAGAGGTCGCGCGGCAAGGAATTGGCTAAGGTAATCCGAAGGGTGCCTGCTTCTCGTTCCCCGGCAACCGCATCGAATGTAAACAGGAGCGCGAGTAGACTGAAGACCGTACCGACGACGAACAAGAAATCGAGATGCCCTAACAGATAAGAAAGAGATGACACCAGGGCGGGTGTCCCTTGTGTAATTCCATTGCGCGTCATCCCAAGATGGCTCGGCAATGCATCGGCTAATCCGTTTGCGAAGACGCTCAATGGCGTCGGTCTGAGGAAGATTTTAGAAACTTCCACTTCAGGGTCCAGTGGCATCCCCGGGTTCATCTTGGTTTCTTCAATGTTTGCGAGTTTAACGGCTTCTTGGTAATCTACTAAGTTTTGGCGATAATTTCGGTAATTGGTAGTAAGTGTCAGCGGAACGAGAAGGAGGCACATCACAAGGAGCGCAACAAAACGGACGCTGAGAATATGATGCATAATCTCTTTTTGAATCATAGTCATTAACATATCGAACTCCATTTTATCGTTTTCTGATAGTTAACTGTTTAATCTTTAATTCTATGCGGTGTTCTTTCAATCGCTATCCAGAGGTGTCAATTTAGCGATTTTTAATAGCATTTTAACAACCATAGATATAAACATGCCGCCCCTACGGGGCTTGATTCCTTTTTTAGCTGATGCTGCTATAAACATTGCGTCGCTACGCGACTGAAGAGGTTTCCGAAGTCTTCAAGATTTCTGCGTAGAATCCGGTTCGGTTGGGAAACCGAACCTACCGGACCTGGGACCGAGGCAGGCTTGAAG
>ASZN01000025.1 GCA_000406005.1 Candidatus Poribacteria bacterium WGA-3G | reverse complement strand
CAAAAACACAGACTAACAGTCTATGCTACATAAGAGCAAAAACACAGACTAACAGTCTATGCTACATAAGAGCAAAAACACAGACTAACAGTCTATGCTACATAAAAACAAAAACACAGACTAACAGTCTATGCTACATAAGAGCAAAAACACAGACTAACAGTCTATGCTACATAAGAGGAAACCGATATAAGCAGAAATGGTATAAGAAGGCGGAAGGAGCGTTTATTCGATCCTTCCACGCTTCCTATTCTGAATCGAGATCACATATCACGCCAAGGTATCTTCGCCGTCTGTCAGCCATGCCAAGTCGAATTTTGCGAACGACAATGTTTCGTAAGCACTGTTCTCGCCGCGTTCATAGAGACAGCAAATATTCATGTCTGCGTCAATACAGAGATCGGAATACGCCGCAGGACCCGCATGCAAGATTTTCCCGCTGCTCCAACTTTGGCACTCGTCATAACTGATGCGGATCGTCATCCGTTCGCGACTCTCACTGGCAGGATTGGAGAACAAGATACGGTTCTTGTCGTGTTGGTTCGCATCTGTATACCGCACCATACTCGCCTGACAAATCGGTTCTATGAGGTCTTCTTCGTAACCGAATTTTGTGAATGTATCACCACCGTCGCTGCTCCGCGCATAGGCACGCCGCTTCGGTGCAACATAGTTCCGACAGTTGAAATAGAGTCCACCGTCCACCGTCTCAACGACAACCGATTCGTTGGTACCGGGTTGCGCTTTGCCAGCCATCCGCCATGTCTCTCCGTGGTCGTCGCTGACAATCAGGTGTGAGTAGCCGTATTCGGCATAGTTCCGGCTGTTTCCGAGCACATGGTCACACGGGATGACCAATCTACTACTTGCGAGTTGAATCCCGTGGCAGGGACCGGTCGCATACCACGTCCATGCTTCGTCTTTTGTTGTGGCTGTGATTTCTTTCGGTTCTGCCCACGTTTCGCCGTCGTCGGTGCTGGAGGTCACCCAGACGGTGCGCGGTGCTTCGCCCGCAACAATCTTCCCCTCCGCGCCATCAGCGAGATTCTTGCAGAAAAGGAGCCAGATGGTGCCTGTATCGCGATCGACGACCGGCGCAGGGTTTCCATCCGTATCGGTGCCTGTGGAGACAGCGATTTGCATCGGTTGCCAACTCTCGCCGTTGTCAGAACTCCGTTTCAGTACAATGTCTATATCCCCGGAGTCTCCACCACCGCCCCGTCTCCCTTCACAGAACGCCAACAGTGTTCCTTTGTTTGATCGGACGAGCGCAGGTATTCGGAACGTATGGTACCCCTCCGTCCCTGCCCTGAAAAGAGGTCTCTCTGTTTTGTGCATACTTATAGCCTTCCTTGGATAGGGACGGATGTTAAACCGTCCCTCCGTGATTGTTACTTGGCGCGTTTAAGCCGTGCCCAAGTCGTCGCCAGTTTTCCGAGCGGTTCGACAGGTGCCGGATCATCCATTACAAATTCATCAGGTTCTTTCTGATGGTCAGAGATTCGGAGCCCATCAACGACGCAATTCGTTGGGAACTTTGGATCGGGTGGAGAAGCGTTATTAATTTCAAAGGTTTCCGCGAACACGGTAGGTCCCTTTTTGAAATCCGCTTCACCTTCAAGTTTGCCATCTAAATAGAGTTTCAAGCCGTCGGGTCCCCATGTCCCTGCTATATGATGATGCTCACCGTTTGTCCAGTTGAGTGCCTCGCTACTGGCATTATGCCATGAACCTGCGCTTTTAATCCGCATTTGTGCGATCCCGCCGTTATTAAACTGGAGAAATATTGCGTCGGTCCCGCGTTTGTAAGTCATGAACATGAAAAGTTCGCCTGTAACCTCATTGGCATCAAATCCCATCGTTACCCATAACTCAACGGTGCCTTCATCAAGATTAACGAAGCGGTCTTCCACAGGGAAGTGAATCACATCGCCAACCTCTTTGCTGACAAAACCGTTGCCAAATTTACCTGGCTCGAAGCTCCCTCCATCAACAGTGCCGCCTTCTTTTTCGACTTCCGCTTTGCTCTCTAACGCTGAGAAGAAGGTCTCCTCTGCGGTAGCAACAGAGACGCAAAGCAGCATAATCGTCAATAAATATAAGGTTTTCATTAAAAAATCTCCTATTTCTGTTAGATTGTGGAGGTGATCATTTTGTCCACTCCACAGATTATGAACCAAACGATTTAACGTGGGTTAAATTTTGGATGTTAACAACACGACTCCTATTTCTTAGTGTGACGAGTAAATGTTGTTTTTCGATTATTTCAATTAGGTTTTGTGCACAGGGCATATACATAAGGGGAGGTCAACTGTTGGTTTGGCACCTGAAGTGCTGTTAATAGGTTACCAACAACAATATCCGTCAGATTAACGCATTTACAGAGCACTTCATGCCCCCATTTACCGATAACTGCCCGCCACGGTGAGTAATCGACGACACTCAATTTCAAGGGACCGCCTGTATATCCAAATTCTGTGACCTGAAATCCCGCCTCTCGCAACGCTGCAGCAAGTCCTATCGGCAGAATTACCTTATGCGTCGCGAGGAGTTTCGGACTCGCAACCCGTGCAATCGGGGTATACATACCGCGTAGATTCGGCGTTATGGTTAACATCGTTCCACCCGGTTTGAGTAGACTGTACATCTCCTCTAAGATCGCTTGAGGGGTACTAAAATGTTCAATCAAACCCATTGAATACACAAAGTCGAAAGTGGTAGGATGCGTTTTGGCAAAGTCGAATAGGTCTTCACAGATAATTTTTCCTTCCGTGCCTGTCAGCGCGAGGTTCCGTTCTGCAAGTTGACATCCGAGTTCAGAGAAATCGACACCGTAACAATCGCTATCGTAGTGTTGCGCAAGGTAAGGGAGCCAGAGAGAATCGGCGCATCCGAGTTCAATGAGTGTCGGCTGTTTGAAACCGGCGAGTGCGCTGTGGAATAATCTCGCCAGTTGACGATTTGCCACGTACGCCCACCGTAGATGACGAACCTTGTGTTGCTGCCCATCCCAGAGCGTCGTCCAATAGGATTCGTCCGTCAACGGTTTGACCTGCGAACGCATGCTAATCCTCCTCCGGGAGTACCGCATCGTGTTCCAAAATGGGGCAGAGATCACAGAGTTGATCGGCACAGTAGTTTTTATATAAACGGATAATCCCTTGCTCGGTTTTGGCGGTCGGTTTCAAATGACGCATCTGTTGTGTCTGAGTGAAAATCTGTTCATCAATTTTGCGGATAATTTTGTTTCCTGTTGATTTGGCACCGACACTGTAGAGTCGTAAGACTGCCTCCTGCAGTTGTTGACTGTCGGCTTCAACTGCCCAAATATAGGCAACTGGCAGGATTTTATTGATAATAATGTCCACGGCTCGGTCTTTGCCAATCAATGCTGTTGTGCGTGTGCTTTTTAAACCGAAGTTAGAATGCTGATCCCAGTAGCCGGTAGGTTCGAGCATCAGGTACGCACGTAGTTCAGTGTGGATAGTTTGTAGTGCTCTTTTTGTATCCGCAGTTGCTGCTTTTTCACAGATTGGGAGAAAATACATCATCAGGCTACCTTGACATCGATGAATTAACTGAGCCATCGCTGCGATACGTCGTACAGGGTGATTAAAGGGTCTTCCTGTAAAACGCCAACGCGCCTCTGTGATACGTGGTGGAAGTTCCGCATACTCCGATATACGCCACTGCTCTTCTAAGGCAGCGATGCCTGGATGGTCTGCTGCTTCTGGTGGTAACGGCTTCTCACGTTGTGATGGCAAGAGACCTGCGACCCCGAAAAGCGTCGCTTGAATCTCAAGTTCGGATTTCTGGTCGAGGTCAGCAAAAGGGACATGCTGTGCCAACTCTCGCATGGCTTTACTGTTGCGTTCATATCCTAATGCCTCCATGATACCTTCATAGAGGAGCTGCTCGAAATTGAGTCGGGTTCTTAACAGTCGCATCGACTCCGTTTTTTCCAAGAACCGTTCGCGTCCCAACGACTCGAAAACGGCTTTCAAGATTTCTATGTTCAGCTGCTTCCCTGTTATCCGACACGGGTTGTCAGTCGTTGCTGTGTCTTTCGTATTGTCGTACAGTTCACCTGTATCTACTGCGACCCATTTCAGTAATTCTAAAGTTGGGACGCGTTTTCCGTTCTGGAGCCGTGTCCGCAGATTAAAATCGTCGTTAAAGAAGACCGCGTGTAAGATCACCCGATTGTATCTGGAGTTGAGATGATGTTGGTGTGCATACCACTCCGAAGATCGGACGTGAATTTCGATGTCACCGATCTGGAGTTTGCCGTCAATCTCAATTTCGGCGTGCATAAAATCGGGACCCTCATTATGGTTCCAGATGCCGGGCTTTAGGACACGAATGGCACGCCTATCAATTGATGCCATGTTGGTATCAAAAAAGTGTTGCGCATTCCACATTTGCTGAACGCGTGCTTCGTCAATTCTGCTAAGGTCTGGGTTATGCCCCTCATCAACTTCCTTGAATATTTTAGAGAGCTGCTCCGTTGTGAATGTGTCGTTCATATTATGCTATTACCTGTCTCGTTTACTTTGCTCCCAGAATTTCGTTTAGGAGTACCTGTGTTGCAACGGTCGGTTCGGCGTGTGCACAAACAGCGGAGATCACAGCGATCCCGTGTGCGCCTGCGCGAATTACGTCCGCTGCAGTCTGGACACCAATCCCACCAATTGCTATAACTGGACACGCTGCGATGTCGCACATCCGGCGAAGTCGGTCTAATCCCTTAGCCGTTTCAGCATCCGGTTTTGAAGTCGTGCCGTAAATGGGACCGAATCCAATATAATCTGCGCCCTCTGAAATTGCTGCGAATATTTTATCTTCAGTTCGAGCGGATGCCCCGATGATGGCGTTTGTCGGGAGAATCTGTCTTCCGATAGAGACAGGCATATCGTCTTGTCCGAAATGCGCGCCTGCTGCACCGACAGCGAGTACGATATCTGCTCTGTCGTTTACGATTAACGGGACCTTGTGCTGTTCACATATCGCCTGCATGCTTTCTGCTTCGGTGATCAATTGACGCGTTGTACCCTCTTTTTGACGGAATTGCAATGTATCCGCGCCTCCCGCGATTGCGAGTTCTGCTAACTCGGCGTGTGTGAATCGCGATTGCAGGGTCGTATCCGTGATGACGTGAAGAATACCGATATTTTTCATGTTGGTATATTGCTGAAGATGTGATAAATTAGAGTTATCGATAAGAAGGCAGTTCTTCTTTCTGACAACTGAATACTGAATACTGACAACTCATAAGTATATCACATATAGGAGATGTTTTGTGAATAATTTATTGTTTCAATCTGGAGATAAGGTGCTATTTATTGGCGATAGTATTACGGATTGCGGGCGGCGGAATGAACATGCCCCTTACGGACACGGTTACGTCCGTAAAGTCACTGAACTCATCACTGCCAAATACCCAGAACGCGAGATCACTTATGTCAACAAAGGTATCGGTGGAGATATCGTTGAGGGTTTGGAAGAGCGGTGGGATCCCGATGTGATCGCCGAAAAACCGAACTGGCTCTCAGTGAAAATTGGAATTAACAACGCAAGTCGTCAGTATGCAGGCAACGTCTCCACAGACGAGTATCTACCGGTTTGGGAAGCGTGCTATCGACGGATTCTCACACGTGCGAAAACCGAATTAGATGTGCCTCTTTTTTTGTTTGAAATCTTTTATATTCAAGAAGATGTTGACGAGCCGCGCGCTTTGGCTGTGGACGCTTACAACGAAAGTATACATCGGCTCGCGAAAGAGTTTGATGCGAGATTGATACCGACGAATGCTGCTTTTGATAAAGCGGTTGCTGCGCGTCCTGGAGCCCTTTGGACAACCCGCGATGGTGTTCATCCGAATGCGGAGGGTCACACCTTGATGGCACTGGAATTCCTAAAACAGGCGGAATGGTAAGTTTCTGATATTGCTAAGGGGTGGACGCTTTTCATTGAGGGTCAAGTTGTCTTTGCACGTGGTCTTTGCTGACTGCCCAAACGTAATTACCGACATCCATGAGTTGTGGTGCAAAACGGGAATTCTTGATCTCGTTCTTGAAGCTATTACCCGCATACGCATTTAGCAAGATGAGCGCGAAGGCGATGGCAAGTCCACTGGAAGCGATTCCGAAGCATATCCCTAATAGATGGTTTGCCCAACCGAGAACCCCTTTTTCGAGGATACGCTGGATACGCTCACAGAGTGAATCAACAAGAATAGAGACAACGAGTACAATGGCGATGATGCTCAACCATTTTGCCCAATCTGGGTCTGCTATGACTTTCTGAAGGAGTGCCGCCAGGTGATGCCAAAGTTGGCACGCCATGAAGAAACCTACGCCGATGACGAATACACCCCAAACGCTGCGGGTGAAACCTACGCGGAAACAGCCTATGCCGGACAGTCCAACGAGAATGAGGATACCGATATCAAGTTTTGTCATTGCTGGGATGCTTATAGGCGTCGCGCCCTATGAAATGTTCAAGAAGGGGATGTCCTTCAGTGTTAACCCGAAGGTCTGTTTAATCGCTGGATCTATCGGAATCCCGTTGCTAAGTTGATGGAGCAGGTCGCGAATTCTGGAATAGCCGGATTGCTGAACAAGATAGTCAACGCTTGCTGCGGATTGAATATACGCTAAGTTTCGGTATTTCGTTGAGATCTGGCTAAACGGTTTGTTGAGTGCGTCGATAGGGAGCAGTTGCTTCTTTTCTCCTGCCTGTTGCAAATTAAATCTTTCAAACTGGAACATGGGACGTGCGATACTTTGTGCCAGTCCTTCGTTGATCCAGACCGGACATTGTCCGTTCGTTAGATGGTAGACTAATAGATGCACCCATTCGTGTCGAAGCAGGGCGTACAATATCCCGAGCACCGGATCACCAGCGGCACAGTATCCAAGATGGATGCTACCGTCATAGCATCCACTTGCCCATTGCGGTAGTGAACGTTTTGACACCGCAGTGCCGTTTGTATTCTTAATGGAAATAGGGACAGAACGGAGTGGATAGTATCCTAAGATTTCTCCGAGTTCAGCATAGGTTCGGTGAATGAGTTGACAAATATTCCAGAGTGTCTGAGAACGCATTGCGGAATGGCAAGTTAAGCTGAAAATTTCGGAGTTTACACGTTGTTGAGATCGGATTGTAGCGTCAAAATTTAATCGTTTACTGAATGCTTGTGGTGGCGGTTGGCGTAGATCGTCAAGGCTGATCAAACTATCATAACACGCTTTCTCGTCGAGAATGCGCGCTTTGCGTCTCAAAGCCGTCGGCGAATCTGGGCATAGCCGGAGTGCAATATCAAGGCATGCCAATGCTGTGTCCCATTCTCCAACCATCTCATAAGCTTTGGCAAGGTCAGCGTAGATATAGTGATGCTGTGCTGCATCTAATTTCAAGCCGGCGAGATAGTGTTGAATAGCCTCAACGTAGCATGCTTGCCTATAACAGAGCGTTGCTTGTTGGAAGTGTGACAATGCTAATGAATTGGTATGCCTTAGATGCACTGCTCTTATAAGGAACGGCGACATTAAGTTTTCTGATTCTGATGTACACCTGTTCCTTCTCCCACATAACTATGAAGATTCAATGTCGATAACTTTGAGACTAATTTTCCCACATTTCAGTGTAGACCCCTCGCGAACCGGAGCCGACATCGCGACGCGTTCGTTGTTGACGTAAGTCGTGTTAGAACTGCCGATATCTGTGACGTACACACCGTCATCTTTCTGCTCAAACCCTACATGTAAACGGGCAAGTGCGCGAATGTCATCGTAGCGATTTAGCATTTCTGGGGATTCGGGTGCCTGTTCGGAGTCCCAACGTTGTAGTTCATCAGCGTTGGGTGAAGACGTGCCCACCTGCATAATTTCGGTGGTTTCGTTCCCCATACCTTGTGGGCTATAACCGGGTTGCGGCTCTAAGCCGTCCGTCTGAACACCGGCTTCCGCTCCTTCGCCTCGAATCTCCGCCATGACACGTTCGCGGGCTCGTTCTTGAGCACCGAACGGCGGTTCAATGTTTTCTCTCTCCTCGAAGCGATAGTGTGAGAAGTCGATTAATTGTTTCAATGGCTGAAGTTCCGGAACGTTGTTGATCTCTTCTAAAAGGCGTTTCTGCTTACGTGAAAGCCTTTCGTTTTTCAACCAACACGTGTAAGCCTCCAACATCTCAGCCTTTTTAAGATCATCCGCTGAGATCCCGTCCTTCTGCCATTTCTTCCAGAAGCGCATTCGTTAATCCTCCAAATTAATAGATCCATTGGATGCCTTTAGCAACCAGGATTTTCCGCAATTCTTCTGTGCACCGGAAGATCCAGATTTTTACTGTTCCTTCTTTCCGGTTAAGAATGCGGGCAATCTCAGCAATACTATAACCTTCTAAGTGCCGCAACATCCACGCAATCCGATGATTGGGTTTCGTGACCTGTTCGAGGGCACTTTCCAATATCTGTTGTGCTTCTGCAGCTTCTATTTCTTGTTCGGGACCGGTATAGGGATCCTCATATTGACTCAACGGTTGTTCATCTTCTTCAGGTGAACCGCTGAGTGGATGCTCCCGAATCCGGTTCCGTTTCCGTATTGCATCGATAATGGTGTTACGAGCCACCATATTTAACCATGCTTGAAAACTACCCTTTTCTGCGTCCCATTTGTTTTTGTTTAGCTTCTGCCAAACCTTAACGAACACATCCGAGGCGACCTCTTCTGTGTCTTGGTAATTCCCAAGCATTCGGTAGGCTTTGTTATAAACCCACTTGTAATGCTTGTCGAACAATTGCCTAAACGCGGCATCATTGCCTGCTTTCGCTTGGGTCGCGAGATAGGTGTCTTCGACAGCAGATAAATCATTAGGTGTTTGGCGCGCCATTGTAATCTGCTCCTTCGCCTATAAGAATCCTTATTTAGCAGGCTATACATAACAACGTAACAAAACAAATTAGGTTTCAAAAAAGCAAGAAAAAAACGGTACGCCACAGAAACTAATGCGCTACCAGTGTTTCTTACATTCATTATACAAATCTTCACGGAATATGTCAAGAAAAAACAACTTTTATACGATTTTTGGGGAATTTGGCTATAATTTTCCTCGGGACTTTAGAATGGCATGCGTAAGTCCTGAAGTTTCAGGAAACATTTGCAAGTACGATTCGCTCTTTTTCAGCGTAGTCCTTGATCAGTTCGCAGCTGCAGTAAGCAGATTCGGCATTAACAAGCGTCCGAACGGTGTCAGCTTGTGTGTCGCCGATTTCAAAGCTCAGTTTTCCGTTCGGTGCAAGGTATGCGGGTGCTTCAACAATTAATCGACGAATTACCGCAAGACCGTCATTACCAGCAAAGAGTGCGATTTCTGGTTCGTAATCGCGGACATCCGGACTCAGGCTATCCCATTCTGTTTTTTTCACATAAGGCGGATTGCAGACGATCCAATCGAAGTGTGTTTCTCCGTTAGGGTCTATCGTTTTTATAGGCTCAAATAGATCTCCGGATAGAAATTTGATTTGCGCCGCGCAGTTGTGTGCTTCCGCATTTTTCTGGGCAACTACAAGTGCGTCTTCAGAGAGGTCGGTCGCAGTAATATCCCATTCTGGTTGATGTACTGCCAGAATCGTGGCGATGACCCCACTGCCTGTACCGAGTTCTAATAAACGTTGAGGTTTGTCCGTTTGAGCCGTGAGGACGGTTTCAACGAGTTGTTCTGTCTCAGGTCTCGGAATAAGAACGCGTTCATCTACGTAGAACTCTAATGACATGAACTCTTTTCGGTTTGTTAAGTAGCTGATCGGTGTACGATCGATCCGCTTTTTGATGAGTTCGCGGAATGGCGTGAGGTGTTCTTGGAAGACAGGCATCTCAAAGTCGAGATAAAGTTGCAAGCGACTTTTTCCGAGTAGATGTCCGAGCAGTACCTCTGCATCTAATCTCGGATTCGGGATAGCGTTTTTTTCAAAATACTGCACTGTCCAATCGAGTAAATCGACCACACGCCATATTTTGTTCGGCATAGTCTCGTGTTCCTCAGTCAGTTCGTGCGTCTTTAATCCTCTTTCAACTTTTCCGCTTGGTCTGCGGTTGTTAATTGTTGAATAAATGCTTCTAAATCGCCATCTAAAACGGCATCAAGTTGATAGGAACTAAATTGGATACGGTGATCGGTTACACGAGATTGTGGGAAATTGTAAGTACGAATTTTCTCGCTTCGGTCGCCGCTGCCGACCATAGATCGCCGGGTTTCTGCCCTTTCGGTGTTAAGTTCAGCCTGTTTCTGCTCTTGGAGGCGAGCGCGAAGGATTTTCATCGCCTTGGAACGGTTTTTATGTTGGGATTTTTCATCTTGACAGGTCACAACCAATCCTGTCGGTAGGTGTGTAATACGGATGGCGGAATCGGTTGTGTTAACGCTTTGCCCACCGGGACCGGAGGAGCGATAGGTATCAATGCGAAGTTCAGTTGCTTCATCGATGTCCAGGTCGAGCGCTTCCGCTTCTGGCAGTACGGCTACTGTCGCTGCAGAGGTATGGATGCGTCCGCTTGTCTCTGTCGTAGGAATGCGCTGAACACGATGTATTCCGCCTTCGTATTTCAAGTGGCTATAGGCGCCCTTCCCTACGATTGAGAAGATGACCTCTTTAAAACCTTTTAATCCGGTTGCGTTTCCGCTGAGGAGTTCAACTTTCCAGTTCTGCCGTTCAGCATAGCGGGTGTACATCCGAAACACCTCAGCGGCGAAAAGGCTGGCTTCTTCGCCACCGGTGCCTGCGCGAATTTCAATGATAACGTTCTTTTCGTCGTTTGGGTCTTTCGGAATCAGAAGCAGTTTGAGCTCTTCTATGAGGTGCTCTTTTTCAGTGGTGAGGTTATCTAATTCTTCCTGCGCTAATTCAATCATATCCGCATCCGTTTCAGACGCTATTAGGAGGCGTGCCTCTTCAAGTGCGGATTCTAACTTCTGGTAGGCTTGATAACTTGACACAATTGGAGTGAGTTCCGCGTGCGTTTTGGATAACTCCATAAGTCGCTGCTGATTTGAAATTTGCGTCGGATCACCGAGTGCTTTTTCGACTTCAGTATGTTTAACTTCGATATCCTTGAGTTTTTCAAACATTTTGGCACCGTTTGCAAGCGCATCCTTGCTGTTAGCCGTAAAAGGGACGATCTGTCTGGTGATATTATTTTTCCGATAACGGGACTCCCCGTGTCTATCTATACACACAGTGCCAGAAGGCGATTGGGTACAGCATTGAGACACGGGGCATTTCCGTGATATTTTGAATCGTGTGAATTGACGAATCAAATGACGAGTCTACTGATCTTCTTCGGTTAGGTTGTAACGTCGGCGGAAGCTTTCGACGCGTCCAGCAGCGTCAATAAACCGCGCTTGTTGTCCAGTGTAGAATGGATGGCATTTTCCACAAATGTCTACCCGCATTTCGGGGTGGATTGCCAACGTTTTGTGCGTCGTGCCACAAACGCATGTGATAACACATTCTACCATTTCAGGATGAATTTCAGGTTTCATAGTATCCTTCCTTAAATTTGGGATGTCCGAATATACATTTATTGCGTTTAGATCCCGTATAACGGTTGTTGATCGACCTCAAAACGGTCAAAGTGAACAAGTCTGTCGGACTGCACACCTATCGCTTCGGGCGGGCATTGGTTCTGGTCGTGCTACTGTTACCGTAGCTGGCATTGTCTATCATTCGTTCGAGAAATTCCGCATTCGTAGCAGTTTTCCCGAATTGTTCAATAAGCATTTCGAGCGATTCCGCGCTATCCATCTGGCTTGTGAATTTCCGTAGCACCCAGACTTTATTGAGTACATCTGGTCCTAACAAGAGTTCTTCGCGGCGTGTTTTCGATCTTTTGATATTAATCGGTGGAAAGATTTGGAGGTCGAGTAAGGCGCGCTCCATGTGGATTTCCATGTTAGCGGTGCCTTTGAATTCCTCGTAAATATATTCGTCTTGTCGGCTCTCCGTATCAATGAGTACGGATGCGATAACCGTTAGACTGCCACCCTCTTCAAATTTTCGAGCTGCGCCGCAGAACTGACGCGGTTTTACGAATGCCAAGGCATCCATCCCGCCGCTCAAGGTTTTTCCGCTATGAGGGGTCATAACGTTATGTGCACGTGCCAATCGGGTCATACTATCCAATAGAACAACGACATCTTTCCCGTACTCAGCCCACCGTTTCGCCTTTTCAATAGCCATGTCTGCGACTTGGATGTGTCGCTCTGGGTGCTCATCAAATGTGGAGCTGATGACTTCACCTTTCACGGAGCGTGCGACATCCGTAACTTCCTCGGGTCGCTCGTCGATCAGGAGAAAGATGAGAATGACTTCTGGGTGGTTGGCTTCAATACCGGCGGCGATATTTTTCAGTAGTGTCGTTTTTCCACTATAAGGGGGTGCGACAATGAGCCCGCGTTGTCCCTTACCGATCGGTGCTATTAGATCCATCATCCGAGTACCGAATTCTGGGGCGTTGTGTTCGAGTTTCAATTGTTCAAACGGATGGATCGGGGTGAGATTCTTGAAAAGGATTTTCTGTTTGACAGCTTCGGGCGGCTCACCGTTCACCTTCTCAATTTGTAGCATTGCGAAGTAGCGTTCCGCCTTGTTTTCTGTCTTTTTCGGTGGCCGAATTACACCTTCAACGACGTGTCCTGTTTGTAAGTCGAATCGTCGGATTTGCGAAGAGGACACGTAAATATCCTCGTTACTCTGCAAATAATTGGAACGCGATGAGCGGAGAAAACCGTAGTGCTGATCCCGGTCATCTAAAATTTCCAGGACACCGCCACCGTAGAATTGGGTGTCTCCCTCAGATTTAGCCTCTATGATTTCGTTAATCAGTTCTTCTTTCCGAAGCCCGGTATATTCGTTGACTCCGAGTGTTGAGGCAAAATCTTTGAGTTCCGAGAACTCCATTTCTTGGAGCTTGCCAATGTTCAAGCTCTCCATAGTTTCTAATACTCCTCATTGTACCCGGTTCCAAGGTAATCGTTACGCCCTGGTGTTTATCTAATAACCTAACGAATTAACGCTTTGTTCCACCTATGATGTGAAGCCTAAAAACGGATTCGTGAAAAGTAGGATACCAAGAAAATGTTAAAATGGAATCGGGGCTGATCCTGTAGAATAAGTTATTGAAATTTGTTTCTATCGTTTTCGGAGTGCAGTTGAATACCGCCCCCGCAAGGTTTCCTAATAGTGCTGAACATGAGTAGCACGGAGAACTAAGGTACGAAGACCGGGGTTTCCTACAAAGCCGGTTAGTTTGGTATGACACTCCAACCGAGTGCATGAGACTTCTGAAGATGCGCTTGCAAGCGGCGCGCTAAGCCGTTGAGATACACAACGAAGTAAAATGCAGGGTGTACAGCGGTATCGGTGGAGTCGGTGCAATGTTGCCCGCAGGGATGTTTCTTGTATGGTTTAGCCTTAGACGTGCTTGTGTTAGAATGTGCTTGTGTTAGGAAGTTACGAACTTTTCAACGTTAATTATACACAATTGGCTTTAAAAGTCAAGTTTTTTTTCAAAAAAAAACGTTTTTTTCAGAAAATGGGGTCTATAAATCCGGTTTTTTGAACATTCGGCGCGCCAAAAATGGGGTGTGAGTGCGGTGGGTAACCGCACTCTTTTAACCTATTCTTCCGTTTCTTCGGCATCGCCTTTCAACTTTTTCAGACTCCGCGTAACGTTCTGATTGTACTGGTTTTCGGCAAGAAAACCTTCCCACAGTGCGATTGCATCGTCATTAAAACCTTGTGAAACGTAATAGTCCCCGAGGGCAATGACTGCGATATCCGAATGTGGAGACTTCTCAATTGCGGCTTTGAATTCGGCAACAGCCGTTTCGGTATCGTCATTGAGGAGTGCTAACTCACCTTTACCGTAATGGATTAAAGCGTGGTCGGGGTATTCCGTTGCCAATTCATCTATCATCTGCTGGGCATCTTCCGATTTCCCGCGCTGATGGGTTGCACGTGCCGCAAGAATTGTTGCATAGACGATCTGGTTGCGAAGTTCCCGTTTTTCAGCGTCACTTTCTGACTTATTCAGCAACCGTTTCGTTGTCCGAGCGGCGGCTTTGTACCGTGCGTTCGCCTGGACGTAGTTGCCATATTTATAGGTGAGATCGCCGAGGGTTTTTGAACCGATGTACGAATCGCCTTTCTGATCGACGAGGTCTTGGAAAATCGCGGCGGTTTTACGGTCTTTCAATCGATAATGAAGCACTTCCGCAAGGCTTTGCAACGCGTCTGTATTCTGCGTATTCGCGGCGACAGAACGTTCGAGTACCTCGCGCTCTTTTTCGGGTTCACCCAATTTTTTATGGGCAAGCGAGATTAACCAATAGACCTCGGAATCTTTATCGCGCCTCAATCCAATAACCGAGTTGTAGGTCTCTATTGCGTTCTCGTAGTTTTCAGAAGTATAGTGATTGCGCCCTGTATTAATGACGGCTTCAATGACCTCACCATCTCGGCTTGCGGCTTTTCTAAGTACCTCTTTCGCTCGCTGATGCATCCCGACTTTCCGGTAGCAAATTGAGAGTTTGAGGTATGTATAGGGGTCAATTTTCACTTTGTCGGCTTCTGAGCGTGCAATCGCGTCGTAGTAGAGCGCGCCTGCGTCTCGGTAGTTTTCATCGCCGTAGAAGAAGTTGGCGATCATGAGTTCAGCATCTTGATAACTCCCTTGATCGTCGCCTGCGATGCCGCCCTGTCCACCGAAGTTCTGCATAACATCTGATGCACTGATCCCGAACCCAGAGTCTGGTACACCGAGACTATTGGCACTTCCCATGGCGGGACTTCTTTCGACACCCCCGCGGGGTCGATCGCGTTCACGCCTCGCTTCCTGTTGTGCGAGTGCTCTTCCGAATTGCGTTGCCAGCGGATCGTCCGGTTCGGGGATGGTAGCGTTTTGGTCTTTCAGTGCCTGTTTTGCTTTTTCAACGGCATCTTCAGCACCTTCAACCTTCCCATACCTCTTAACGAGCATCTGGTTGGTTCGTTTCGATTCATCTTCGTTTTTGAGGAACTGGCGTTGGATTCTCGCTTTGTTTTCAAGTGCCGGTGCGGCGCGTTTGTTTCGCGGGTTACGATTCGCGAAACTATCGAACGCTTCTACTGCTGACTCATAATCTTCTGATTCCTCATAACTCTTCGCCAACATCAGGTGTGCGTTGTGGCTTAATTCCAGGTGCGAAAAGTTGTTAACGATCGCGTCAAATTGCGTTTGCGCCGACTTGAAATCCTTTTCTCTAAAATAGTGCAGACCGAGTTCATAGTGCGCTTCGGCGGCTTCCTCGCTTTCCGGTGCAGCGGCGATGATCCCTTCATAAACCTTAATACCTTCCGCCGGTTGGTTCATCTGGTCAATAGAGAGCTTACCGATGGCGAGTTGTGCTTGAAGTGCGTCTGGCGTACCGGGTTGCGTATCGACAATACTCTGGTATGCTTCAATCGCGCCGTAGTAGTCTTTATCGGCGGCAAGTTTATCCCCTTTACTCAGTGTACTCCCGGGTAAGCATCCGATTTGCGAGGCTGCTACCCATAGAATAGCGATAAGTGCGCAATATTTCATACTTTTAAAGGCAAGTGCTTGCCAACGATAATAAGTTTTGGCTGCGGGTTGTCCAAAAAATTTCACGGTTTTTCTCCTTTTTAGCATATTGGCTCTTTTGAAGAACCGCTGTGGGAATAGGCACCCATTTAAATACAGATTTTCTTTGGCTCTGAACATTCGTTAGAATGGTTTATTTTCGACATCCGGGTCTAAATCTTTCGCTTTCTGAAAATCGGTTTTTGCTGCTTCGTGCTGCCCGAATGCCTGCTTCGCTAATCCACGGTCATAGTAGTAGCGTGCCTCATCGGGTTTCATCAGGATCGTCTCATTGAAGTCTTCAATCGCCTCAGGATATGCACCAAGGGCAGCCTTTGCAGCAGCACGGGTGTGATAGGAAGCGGGACTTGGGTTATCCTGCTTTAGACGGATTGCTTTATCGCTGTCTGCGACCGCTGCTTCAAAAAGTTTTTTCGCTTTCTCTGTATCGCCCCGTTCGTGGTCAAATTGTCCGAGGAGATATTTTATCCATCCTCTGCTGTTATAGAATGAGGCGTATTCGGGGTCCAGTTTGATAGCTTCCGTATAATCCTCTACAACATCTTGATAGACTACTTGTGCTTCTGCGATATTCCCTTGATCCGCTTTAGATTTTCCGAGGTTGTATTTTGCGTGCCCGCGATTGAAGTAAGCCGTCTCACTTTTAGGATTCAGTTGGATAATTTTATCGTAATCTTTTATTGCTTCTTCGTAGTCTCCAAGATCGCGTTTCGCGTGTCCACGGTTGCCATAATAACCGGCAAATGTTGCGTCTAACGTGATGGCTTCCGTATAGTCGTCAATCGCTGCTTTGAAGTATTTATCGGCATTGACTTCATCACCTTCATCTGTTTTTGACCTACCAAGACTGGCTTTCGCGATACCGCGTCCGTTGTAAGCCTTATCGTTTTTGGGATCGAGTTGGATGGCTCTGTCATAGTCTTCAATCGCGCCCTCATAGTCCTGCAGATAGCGTTTTGCATCTGCACGAAGCCGGTCAACATTCAAAGAAGCACCGAGTTCGGGATTTAAATTGACGATTTTATCATAGTCTTCAATCGCCCCGGTATAATCCTCTAATGCGAGTCTCATATTTGCGCGACAAAAGTAAATTTCCGCCGAATCTGGCGCGAGTTTTAAGGCAGTACCATAATCAGCAAGTGCCGTTTCATCCTGATCTAAGGCGAATTTCGCTGTTGCTCTACAGATATAAGACTGAACAAGATTGGGATCGAGTTTGAGGGCACTATCACAGTCAGCAACCGCTTCTTCAAAGTGTTCTAACGATACATTTACCGCCGCTCGGTTGTTATACACCATCGCATAATTAGGGTTAAGTTCGAGTGCAGCATTACAATCTTCAAGAGCATCTTCTGCTTCGCCTAATAAAAATTTTGCCGCCGCTCGACTGTTATATGCTATCACATGATGCGTGTTAAGTTTGAGGGCATTATCACAGTCAGCGATCACTTCTTTGTGATGTCCTAAGAAGAGATTTGCTGCTGCCCGATTGATATAGGCATCTCCCAAATTTGGGTTGAGTTCGAGGGCAGCGTCAAAGCACGCAATTGATTCTCGATGTTTTCCTTGTTCAAATTCTGTCTGCCCTTGTCTGATTTCTGTGTAGGCACGTATCTGTGGACGTTTTTGCCATTCTGTAAATGGCTCCGCTTCCACTACATTTGCAAGCATGTCAACTAAAGTGTTTGCGGGAATTGCGTAGCTGGCATATCCGCCTCCGCTACCACCGAGAGCCGAAAACGCCATTCCACTTGCAACAGAAACGCCTATGACTTTCCCCGAATCGTTCAGGATAGCACTTCCACTGTGTCCGGCATCGAATTCTTCCTTAATTTCGAGACATTTGCCACTATTTTGAATACCAGATATGGTAACTTGTGTGGCTTCACCGTCCTTCGCACGCGGGTGCCCGACAGCGCAAACAGTTTCACCGACCTGCACGGTATTGCTGTCGTCGACCGAAAGCGGTATCCCCTCCCCTGCGACCTTTAAAATGACGAGATCGTTTTCAGCGTCAAACGCCACAACGCCTTCAACTCGGAATTCAGTTTTCGTGCTGACGATCTCTGCGAAAACCGATGGTGCGCCTGTAACACAATGGATATTGGTGGCAATTAGATTTGACGCGACAAAAAACCCACTTGCCCGTGGCCAGATAAGAGGTTCACCGGTTTCTTCGTCCGTTTTTTGCCATACCAAACGGACAACACTCTCCGTTAAGGCTTTTTCCGCAATCTGCTGTAGGTTTTTTGTCATGTTAGTTTCGTATACTCCAGAAGAAAAGAACAACTTGCGTTTTAGTAGCACAATCTGGCGGCGCATTCATCAATCAGTGCCAAAACGTCTTGCCGGGTATGCCCCTCTTTCTGGATGAGGTTATCGCAGTCGACCCTGTTTTTCTCGTCGGGTCCCTTACCGGCTTCAAGGATTGAATTCGTTAACCAGCTGGTGCGTATCCCGTTGATTCCGGAGGTGTAGTTCGCATCGTATTCGCCTTTCACCAAACCGACGAGTTGATCGACTTTGCTGCTCGGATAGCCTTCCGGACGCGGGTAAGTGAGTGGTTCTGGCTCACCACCTTTTGGGATATACTGAATCCCGCTTTTGATTTCAATGGTGCCTTCGTCGCCTTCAAGAATGACCCATTCCTCAAATCCGACGCGTGTGTTGCCAAGGATGGTAATCGTCCCTTCAGCACCGTTATCGAGCGTTACATCAGAGTAGGAATTGATTTCGACGAACTTCGGAACGAGGTTTCCGTCTTCATCCTCAAACTTCATGTCGGTTGTTCCGTAGACTTCAGCTGGCAATGCACCCGTCATCCAGAGGAATATATCTTGGAGATGGCTGCCGGAGTCGTTGGGTTGACCGCCACCGGAGAAGCGGGGATCGCCGCGCCAACCGCCAGCACCCCATCGCTGCGCCATGTAGACCTCGAATTTCTTTAGGTTCCCGATGCGTCCTTCGGCGATTGCGCGTCTACCTGCCATATAGGTATCTTGGTAGTGCCGTTGATACCCGCCGACGAGGTGTAACCCACTCCCCATCGCTATTTTGGTGATGGAGATGGCATCACCGACGACGTTTGCCATCGGTTTCTCGACGATGACATGACATCCTGCGCGAAGCGCGTATTTGACATGAATATCGTGCAAGGAATGTGGTGAGAAAACGCCGACGATGTCAAGGTCTTCGTGATTAAGCATCTCAACGAATTCGTGTTCGCCGAGGTAGCGGGTGAGGCTATTCGGTTTATAGTCGTCAACTCTCTCTTGAAGTGCGTTCTCTAACGCCTCCAAACTACCTTCGTAGGCATCTGCTGCTGCGACGACTTCGGCATCCGGGCGGGTTGCGAAACCGAGCGTGTTACCGCGTCCGGCACCCCCTGGTCCAATCACGCCGACTCTTAAAATATCATTCTTGCTGGTTGCCATGATTCTAAAGTCTCCGAAGTAGATCAAAAGGAATTATAAGTATTGTTATATCGGGTTTGTAAAATCTACCACAAATTTTGAGGCAAGTCAATTCATTTTTTTAGTCTGAGCAATACGCTTAACGATTAAAAACGCGGAAAAGTTTTTTGATCGGATCGTAAAATTGATCGACCACGCGCTCTTTGAGTGGGATGATGGCGTTATCCGTAATTGTGATATGTTCCGGACATACCTTCGTACAACACTTCGTGATATTACAATACCCGATCCCGTCCGAATTTTTTAACTCTTCGAGCCGGTTCTCCGTGTCAATCGGGTGCATCTCTAAGGATGCAGCATAGACGAGGAATCTCGGTCCGATGAATTCGTCGTGCAGCTTGTGGTCACGTAAGACGTGGCAGACATCTTGACAGAGGAAGCACTCAATACACTTCCGAAATTCTTGGACGTGGTCGATGTCTTCCTGTTCCATCCGCCATGTACCGTCTTCGGCATCCGGTGGACGCGGTGCGAACGGTTTCATCCGCTCTTTTACCTTGAAGTTCCAAGACACGTCTGCAACGAGGTCTTTGATGAGCGGGAATGCGCGCATCGGTTCGATTGTGACGGGTGCGTCGAGCGGTACGGTGTCGAGGCGTGTCATACACATCAATTTCGGTTGTCCGTTGATTTCGGCGGAACACGACCCGCATTTCCCGGCTTTACAGTTCCAGCGAACTGCCATGTCGTTCGCCTGTTCGGCTTGGATACGGTGAACTGCGTCTAAAACCACCATGCCTTCGGAGACTTCTGTCTCATAATCGACAAATTGGGCATCGTCCGCATTGCCACGCCAGATTCTAAAAGTTGCCATATTTTAAATTTTCCTTGCGGTTCGTTGAGGCGGGTTAGAGTTTCACGTTCTCTTCCGTATATCTAAAAAAACACCCCAGCAAAAACCCCTCCATTACATTACGGGCTACGTTCTCTTGACTACACTTTTTAACTTCCCTTGCGGTTGGGTCAAGTCAGTTTAATGAAGTGCCTCTCCGTATAGCCAAACTGAACTTTCTCTGTGTTATTCCATTTCGTCTATGATTTCCTGCAGATCCTCTCGGAGTTCGTCAATAGGCTCTCGTCGGACTGCCATTGCACCATCATCTGTTTTCTTGATGATTGTGTTATATTTGCCTGCGCCTGGTTCTTCTTTTTCTGGAAAGTCATCCCGCGAATGTGCGCCGATACTTGCTTTGCGTTCAAGTGCCGCAAGCGCAATCGCTTCGGAAGCCGTGAGCAGACAGTCGAGATCCAGAGCCGTATGCCACCCAGCATTGTATTCACGGTTACCAATCGCATGAACGTTCTCCGCTTCTTCACGGAGGTTCTGAATCTCTTCAATGGCTTGTGTAAGGCTTTCTTGACTTCGGGCAATACCGACCAGTTCCTGCATCTTTTCTTGGAGTTGTGCTTGGATGCCGTAGGGACCCATGTTGTTGCCGTTGCCATCCGTTTGTGGGTTCTCAAAGGGTTTTAGTGTATGCGCAACGATTGTCTCAATTTCCGATTCATCCATCGGAACGGCTTCGTTTTCCATCGCAAATTGCGCAGCGTATTCGCCTGCACGCTTACCGAAAACGAGCAGATCGGAGAGAGAATTACCACCAAGTCTGTTAGCACCGTGCAAACCGGCAGCGCATTCGCCTGCAGCGAAAAGTCCGGGAACCGCCGTCATCTGTGAGTCCGCATCAACCCGGATACCGCCCATAATATAGTGCGTTGTCGGACCGACCTCCATCGGTTCTGCTGTGATGTCAATATTGGCAAGTTCTCTGAACTGATGGTACATGCTCGGCAGCTTCCTGCGGATATGTTCCGCAGCATTCGGAATCTTCTCCTTAATCCACGCTATATCCAAGAATACACCACCGTGTGGGCTGCCTCTGCCTTCTTGGACTTCTCGGACGATACAACGTGCGACGTGATCGCGCGTCAAGAGTTCCGGTGGACGACGTGCTTCTCGGTCGCCTTGCGTATACCGCCACCCTTCTTCAGGATTATCGGCTGTCTGGTTCACATAGAGTTCGGGGATGTCGTCGAACATGAAGCGTTTGCCTTCACTGTTTGTGAGGATACCGCCCTCGCCGCGGACACCTTCCGTAACCAAGATACCTCGGACACTGGGGGGCCAGACCATACCGGTCGGATGGAATTGAACGAACTCCATATCAATGAGTTCTGCGCCGGCGTGATACGCGAGCGCGTGTCCATCACCGGTGTATTCCCAGCTATTGCTTGTCACTTTGTATGCCTTGCCAGCACCGCCAGTTGCCAAGACGATGGCTTTCGCGGTAAAGACTTTGAAGCGTCCTTTTTCACGCTCGTAACCGAAGGCACCGGATACCCTGTCTCCCGTTTTCAAAAGCGAGACGACGGTATTCTCCATGTGTACTTCAATGCCTTGGTGGATGCCGTGATCCTGTAAGGCACGGATCATTTCTAATCCCGTCCGGTCACCGACGTGTGCGAGACGTGGGTATTGATGTCCGCCGAAGTTCCGTTGGAGGATACCTCCGTCTTGTGTTCGGTCAAACAGCGCGCCCCATGCTTCCAATTCGCGCACGCGATCGGGTGATTCCTGTGCATGAAGTTCTGCCATCCGTGCGTTGGAGAGATACTGTCCACCGCGCATCGTGTCGGCGAAGTGGACGCGCCAACTGTCTCTTTCGTCCACGTTTGCCAAGGCAGCGGCGACACCACCTTCCGCCATAACAGTGTGTGCTTTACCGAGTAGGGACTTACAGACGAGTCCTACTTTTAGGTCGCCGACAGCGGCTTCAATGGCAGCGCGAAGTCCGGCTCCGCCGGCTCCGATTATTAATACATCATATTCGTGAGTTTCGTAAGATGACACGTTAATGTTTCCTCTCTCTTCTCTACTATAAATACTTCTTAAAATGTGATCCAGTCTTGGCCGATTGCGGGTGCTATGAACCGGACGTATACATCCGAAAAACCGACCCAACAGAGGCTCATCCATGCCCAGAGCATGTGATGGCGGTTTAAGCAACTGACACAGTTGTACGCTTCCCGACGGATGGGTGCTTTGGAAAGCAGATCAATTACCCCACCAACCAAGTGGCGTAAAGAGTGGCATCCAAGCGTATAACCGCCTAAAAGGATGACGTTGCCCGCTAAAACGATCGTACCTATGCCGATGCCGAAAGTCGTTCCGCCGTTCCCATCGTCAAACCAGAGTGCTTTCCATACATCATAAGCGAGGACACCTAAAATAATGAGTGCAACGTACAAAAAATATCGATGGATGTTTTGGACAATCAACGGGAACGAGTTTTCACCGCGATAGCCTTTTCGCGGTTCTGATACTGTACAGGACGGCGGGTCTGCCCAAAATGCTTTGTAATACGCACCGCGATAGTAGTAGCAGGTAAAGCGGAATCCGAGGGGTGCCCATAAAATGAGGACCGCCGGTGTAATGAGACCGGGCATCCAATCTGGCATCATGCCGAACCAACTGTGTGTGACGGTGTGTGCATCAGTGCCAAAAAGCAGCGGTGAGTAGAAAGGCGACAGGTAGGGACCGTGAAGGAAATGAGCACCTTCAAAAACCCGAAAAGTCGCGTAAACGATGAATGTACCCAACCCAACAAACACGGCTAAGGGTTGTAACCACCATGTATCTGTGCGCTGGGTTTGAAAAGGACGGTTTTCTGTTAAGGTGAGTTCTGGATGTTGGGTCATAGACGATTTTCCTTACCTTAAAATAAAAAATAGAAGCAAATCGGAGGATTTTTTATATTTAACAAGTTGAGTTATTTTGTAATGTTTTAGCAGGGTTTTACGAACCGTAGAGACCTGATTCTTGGAAGAAACTGAGACGAAGAAGATGAGAGATGTGCGGCATTGCTTGAGTACTTCAGACCTCGTTATTGTCTTCGTTTTGCGGCTTCGGTGGCGGAAGGTATTTCCAACCGAGTGCTTTATTTTTTTCTGTTTCTGCCACTAAGTAGTCGTAAAGTTCCTGCATAGAGTTGAATTTAGCAGCAAATGCTTCTTTCATCCGATAGCATTCTTCTAAGACAGGATCCGTGCGGGTGTCAATTTTTTCTTTCACTTGAATTTCCTCAATAAGTTCTATAGGTGTGCAGAGGGTTGTGGGTTGAAATCCAGCTGCGTGACAAACTTCGTTTATCAGCTGTCGTTTGGTTTCATTTACAATGTGCTTATAGTTCCAAGAAACTAAGTATTCAATGCCGTTCACCGCGGCAATAGCGATATGTTGTGCATCCGGCATCAAGTTTTGTGGCACAGCACCAGCATCTATAAGGTCTTGAGCAAGCATATTAGCCGCTAGTGACATATCCAATACGGTTAAATCCGCCAACACCTCACACCTTCGTTGGGCTGCTATTGGATCACCTTCGCTGATTTCACTGACAACTACGTTTGAAATAACGAACTCAAAGTTGTCGGCATATTCTGCCCACAGTTGTTGAGTCGCTTGTTGCCGGGCGACTAACGTTACATCGCGGCTCGGTCTTGCAACTAAGTAACTCACCACTGTTGTTTCGATGTAAACTTTTGGTTTGATTGTATTATATTGTATCATGCAATGCGGTTTTTGTCAAATTACAGAGTCGTTCAGTTAGTATTAACGCAGCTCCCACAGCAGTACTGTACCATCACCACTGCCACTGGCAAGTATACGCCCATCCGGACTGAACGCCACACTCCAAACTCTGGCAGCGTGTTCAGTGAGTGTTGCTATATTACACACGCGTATGTGTCAGTGGTTCCCAACCGAGCAGGCGTTTCGCTTTTGAGAGGTTAATTTCCTTCTGTTCGTGGTCACCAGCAATGAAAAAAGCATCAAAGCCTTCGTGTTCAACCGAGATAGCGGCGAGATAAGCAGTCGCTAAGTCTTCCTCATCCGTCCACCAGATATGCACTGATGAATCTTTCGGTTGGTTGTAACGCTCAAGCCACTGTTCGCGTGTGGAGGGACCGGTGATTCGCAAAGCGATGAGCGACATACCGTGTTCCCGCGCGAAGTATTCGCAGACCTGCTCGCCGAAACCTTTGGTTAACCCATAGACACCGGGGTTATCGCGCGGCACGACATCTTCATAAGGGAAGTTGTTTCGTGTCCGTTCATGCACAGTAAAGGTACTTGTATAGACGGCGTGTCGGATGCCGGCTTCCTTCGCGGCGTGTAGCACGATATGCAGCCCCTTGGCGTTCACCTCGTAGTTTGAGATGATGCTATCAAAATCTGCTACAGATGATCGGTCGCTCGTCGGTTGCAGCATGACCATATAGACAAACGTGTCCATCCCATTCAACGCTTCTTGAACGATGTCGGGATCCGTAACGGACCCTTGGATATAGTCTACAGAAGTATCTTTCGGTGGGTTGACATCAAGTACTCGAAAATTGTGATGGCTTTTCATGTAAGGGAGCGTCATCGTTCCGACGTGCCCCGAACCCCCAATTAGTAGAACGTTCATTAATTTGCCTCCTGTTTTATGAGTATTGCGTGACTTACTTGAATGTTATTGGACGGTCAGTGTTAGTAGCTGCTGCGATAGGGATAGGTTACGGTAGTGTGGAGAAATCCCATAGCAGTATCGTGCCATCTGTCCTCCCGCTGGCGAGCGTCTTCCCATCCGGACTGAATGCCACGCTTGAGACACCACCCGTATGTCCGGTAAGCGTTTTGAGATGTTCACCGGTGTGAGCATCCCAAACACGGATTTCGCCGCTCCAAGTCCCACTACTGAGATACCAGTCCCAATCATACCAATCTCCACTAACAATAAGATTGCCATCAGGACTGAAGGTCACACTTGAGACCACATCTTTGTGTCCTGTGAGGGTTTTGATGAGTTTACCGGTGTTGGCATTCCACAAGCGAACTTCCTCGCCCGCACTCGCCTTACCTTCGTACCCCCACCAGTGTCCGCTGCCGCTGGCGATTGTGCTTCCGTCTGGACTGAAGACCACACTGTTGACTACAGATGTATGCCCTTTGAGGGTTTTGATGGGTTCACCGGTGTGGGCATTCCATAGGCGAATTTCCTGCCCCACACACGTACCCGAATCCTCACGCCCTCCCAAATATGCTAACTTCCCACTGCCACTGGCGATTGTCTTTCCATCCGGACTAAAAACGACAGTGTTGACGTTTTCGACATGCCCTGTGAGGGTTTTGATGAGTTCACCGGTGTGGGCATTCCATAAGCGGATGGTTCTGTCGTTACTGCTGCTGGCGATTGTCTCTCCGTCCGAGCTGAAAACGACACGATTCACCGAATCCGTATGTCCCATCAGCGTTTTGATGCGTTTACGTGCGTTGACATTCCATAAGCGGATGGTTCTGTCGCCACTTGCACTGGCGATTGTCTCTCCGTCCGGACTTAAAACGACGCTGTTAACAGATTCCGTATGTCCTGTCAACGTTTTGAGGAGTTGGTTAGTCTGGGAATCCCATAGGTGGATGTTGTTCCCGCCACAACTAACAATCGTGTTACCATCCGGACTGAAAGCCACACTTCCGATTGAACCTATATCTTTTCCTCTGAATTTATCTTCTGAACCTATGTTTTTCGTGAGAGTTTTGAGAAATTTGAAAGTATGTGCATCCCATATATCTATCCCTGCTACACTTCCACTCGCGAATGTATTTCCATCTGGGCTGAAAGTTGCGTTGACGGAGGGAACTCGAAACTCAGCCATGAATTCACCGGTGTTGACATCCCATAAGCAGACACCTTCCTCGCCAGTACTGATGAGCGTATCTCCGTTTGGACTAAAAACGACGCTGTTGACAGGCTTCGTATGTCCTACAAGATATTTGATGAGTTCATCTTCAGCGTTGTAGGTATTCCACAGGCGGATGGTTCCGTCGCTACTGCCACTGGCGATCGTGTTTCCGTCTGGACTGAAAACGACACTGTTGACATTGGGATATCCAAACGGCATATCTCCTTTAAAGTTTGCGATAAGTTCACCAGTCTGAACATCCCACAGGTGGGTGTCGTTGTTCCTGTCATCTCCGCTGGCGAGCAATTCCCCATCTGGACTAAAACATATACTCAGAGTAGCATGAGATCCTCCGAATGCTCTGAGACGTTTTCCTGTTTCGATATCCAGTACCTGGATTCCTGGGCCTAAACCTTCAACATGTCCGCCGCCGATGGCGATAGTCTTTCCACCCGGACTAAATGCGACACTTAATACCCAGTCTGCAGTTGTGAAAGTTTGCCTGTGTTCACCTGTTTTAGCATCCCATACCCAAACAGTGCCGTCTTGATTGCCACTAATAATCGTACCTCCATCTGGACTGAAGGCGACACTACTGACAGGTCCCATGTTTCCCGTAAGGAGTGCCACTTCGCGATGGATTGTCACATCATATATCCAAATGCCAGCACTTCCCGCTGCCGCTAAATGCATACCATTCGGTGAATACGCTATTTGTCTGATATTGCCTTTTCCAAGGCGAGCTTTGGCACCCTCCGGCAAACGCCAACGTGTACTGTCTTCGGCGAAGCCGTTTAGTTGAAAGAGTAAGAAAAGAGAAATGAACGTCAAGAATATTGAAAAGACGGTTTTCTTCATGAGATAGGTCTCCAATAGGTCCGCTTGGCGACAAGGTTTCAAATTGCGTTTGCTCAGGCACCCAAATGATTAAACCGCGCTTACAGAAATTTGGTTTTAGCCTTGATACGCATACGCGCGGTGCTGGATCCGCAGATCAAAATCGTCGTTTGGGTCCCACGTCGGCATATCAGAGGGCACCTCGTAAGCGAACTGCTCGGTATCGGATGGATACGGATTCGTGCGGCGTTCATGGAGGGCGCGTTGATAGAGTTTACACCGTTCTGTAAGGAACTCGTTTT
This sequence comes from Candidatus Poribacteria bacterium WGA-3G, assembly GCA_000406005.1. Classification (GTDB taxonomy): domain Bacteria; phylum Poribacteria; class WGA-4E; order WGA-4E; family WGA-3G; genus WGA-3G. Next base: position 42,070 of record ASZN01000025.1, on the reverse strand, counting down.
GCCACCACTTATACCGCTCGTTCCACCGGGGTGTCCGCTGATCGAAGTAGATGACGCGGCGAAGTGTGTCGCTTGTGTTGATTTTACTGCCGTGCAAAACTTTGGTATGGTGGAGCAGAATATCACCGGGTTCAACTTCTGCGGGTACAGCATCTGGACGATCAAAATTGACTTCGCCTCGATCAATAACCTCTTGTGCTTCTTCAATTCCCCAGAGATGGCTCTTTGGGATAACCCAAACACACCCGTTGTCAACGGTCGAATCATCAAGATATATGTCAACGTTGAAGATCGGATGGTTCTCTCGGATTGCATTGCCGTCCCTATGCCATCTGACAGAGGAACCGTGTTTCGGCAGTTTGAAAACAAGCGATTCATAGCACGGTATAAAATCAGGACCAATAATCCGGCGCAATAAATCACCTATAGACGGATGTCCAAGCAATCGCAGAGAGAATTCGTTCGGATGGGAGTGTAGATAGGTCAGGTAGTAAGGAATCCCTTCAGGTCCACGGTTGCACCATTCATCTGCTGGTCCGCCTGCGAGAATCTCGTCAATAAGCCGTTGACTTTCGCTTTGCGTAACAGTGAGTTCATCCGGTTGGATAACGCCTTTCAAGATGAGATAGCCGTTATCGTTGAAGAATTGGATTTCGTTGTCGGTAATTTTTCGCATTTTTTTCGTTATGTGCCTCCTTGGTATCTTCCAAATCAAACCGTTGGGATTTCGCCATCAGCAATCGCAGTGTACCACGCCGAAACAAATTCTTGGACAGATGCGTATCGCAACCCTTTGTCTGCATTCGTCGCTTTTTTCGCGACATGCCATAAGGCATCGTTTCCTTTCCAATCGTCTCGTGCGTTGCTGTTGTTAGCGAGGAACACGAACGCTGTACGTCCTAACATAAAGACGTTTGTTCTTTCGTCGATGCGCGCGCCTTTCTGAAACTCCTCCGGTGCCATAAAGCGACTTGAGCCGTATAACCGTCCTCGGTGGTTTATGAAGGGACCCGGATGGTAGTGGTCGAAATCGTACAGATGTATCCGCTTTTTCTCAAAGTCATAAATAATGCAGCCGTCGTAGAAGTCTTCAGCGATGAAACCTCTCTTTTCGATCAGGACGTGGACATCGTAAATGACGTTGAGTGCGTCAATGATTTCAGAGGCTGGCAGCGCACAGAACCTATCACGCGGATGTATTTCACCCGGATTAAGTTCCCGTTCAGGACGCAAGCCCTCACCGTCTACCCAATCATAGACCAGTGTAAATCCATCAGTTGTCGTGAAAGCGTTGTGTAGTTGCGGGAGTGCCTCGTGCTGAACAGCGGCATGGAAGCGAACAGCCTGTTTGAGCCACGTGACGCTTTGTGGGATGTTACTGTGTTTGACGAACCAACGTTGGTTGTCCACTACTGTCTGAAATGATTGACATCTGGAATCGTGTTCCGGGAACGGGTACATGGTTTCAGCGATCTGATGCAAGTATGTTTCGATATCTGTATCAATCTCCGTAACGTTCAGAAGTGGGTGCTCGGTGGGCATTTCTTATGTCCTCATCGGACGCGACAAGTTATTGTCTAACCCCATCGCGTCGGTTTTGTGAGTTGAAATAATAGCATAAACCAAAACAGAAAAAAAGTCACGTTTTTCTTTGAAGTTTTGCCAGAGTCCGTTCATCTCTAACTCTTTGGATGTCCTACAGATAGGGTTTCAGGTCCCAGAGGAGGATGGATCCATCGAAACTCGCACTTGCCAAAAGTTCGTTATTGGGTGAAAAAGCGACTGCTTGGATGTCTGATACATGTCCCGAAAAAGTAACAATGTGCTTGCCAGTTTCAACCTCCCATAAACAGATAGGCACCTTCTCCAACCCTGTTTCCCAGGCGGCCCCGAAGGCAAGGTACTGCCCGCAGGACGAAAATTTTAACGAATGCACATCTTGACATTCCTCCGGCAGCGGTATACGTCTATGTATTTCTTGACGTTTTAGATCCCACAGCAGAATACCTTCTTCTGGATCTTCTCCAGCCCACGCCAGATACGAACTACACGGAGAATAGGCATAACGCCATGCATGCCGAAATGGTAACGCCATGAGGATTTCCTTTTGTTTGATATCCCATAAACATATAGTTTCATTGTCTGACCGTTCTTCTGTGCGCGCTTCGGTGCAAGCCAGAAATGAACCACACGGAGAGAAACCTCTACAATCCCAAAGCCCCATAACACCACCGATTTCGCCACTTGGAAATTCGCGAACCTCTTCACCATTTTCCACGTCCCAGAGTCGCGTAGACGGTTGGTGATCTGTTTCACTGAGCAGCAATTGTCCATCTGGGCTGAACTCCAGCGTCGCTGGCTCAGCATCAGGGAAACGTTCATGTAGATGTGTAAATTTGCAGAGCTCGTCCATCGTTTGAAGATCCCACACGATCAGTGTTTTTTCTTCGTCCATACATGCCAGTCGATTGCCTGTTGGTGTTAACGCCGCTCGCTTCCACCTTTTCTCATGTCCTGTGAACTCTGCGATCAGCACATTGTTGTCGTCAACTTCCCAAAGCCTGACAGTGCCATCGTCAAGGCTGACGACGTGAGGTTTTCCGTCGGAAGTGGTATAGAAGAACTGCTCAGTACCAATCGGTTCTGTTTCAATCGCTCGGCTGGGGCATTTGCTTGCCAAATCCCAGAATAGAACGTCGCCATGGGAATATAACCTGCCAGCCCTTCGGTATTCAGCAACTAATGTTTTTCCATCGGCTGAAAACGTAATGGAATTGGAAAACGAGAGGGGTTGATAGTTAGATTTGTGCGTGTTCGGATTTCCAAGATGCCACACTTTGATGCCGCCATTTTCAGATTCGTGCGCCAATTGTGAACCATTTGAGAAATTTACGACTCCGGATCCTCCCAACCTCTCCCTAACAGTGTAGAGTTTTTCGTCCCGTTCCAGTTCCCATACGGTGATGGTATCATCGTCGTCGGATGTTACTACCGCTGCTGCGCGAAGTGTTCCGTCTTGCGAGTAGGATGGGATCATGCGGGAGGTCCCGTAGCCAGTGTACGTCGTTATCTGTTGCCAGTTAATCACGTCCCACACGTGGACTGTTCCATCCTCCAATCCACCAGAAGCAAGGAATCTTCCACACGGCGAAAAGTAGAGACTGTGAATGGAACCAGTATGTCCAGTGAAGTAAGCAATTTGTTCTCCGCTTTCTATATCCCATACTGTTATGAATTCAGTATTGCTATCTGTATCCTCCCGATCCGTAGAGGCGATCAGATCCGTATCGGGTGAAAAGGCGATCGGCATGGAGTAACCGCCTTTTTTCGGTTTATTGGTGAATTTTTTGAAAAGTTCGCCACTTTCAGGATTCCAGAGGTTGATGGTAGCAGTAGTCTTGTCACTTGTGGCAAGCCACCGGTTGTCAGGTGAAAAGATTGAAGCATCCGGAAACCTTAATTCCATTTGTGCCATACAGAGGCTGCGCTGTACATCCCACACCTTTAAGACCTCATCCCAATTACCTGTTGCAACCCATTTTCCATCGGGTGAAAAAGCGACCGTGGAGACCAGTCCGCGTTCCGTATCCCATAGCGCGACGGGGGACATCGTCTCCACTTCATACAAATAGAGTCCTACCCTTGTTCCAACGGCAAGGTGCTGACCGTCTGCAGAGAACGCCAGAGCCTGCACAAGACCTTGACCCAATCGCGCAACGGCACCTTCAGGAAGTGCCCAAGTTGTGGCATCATCTCCATCTGCACTGACTGGCGCATTGATCATTATTTTTTTCTGTTCCATCAAAATATCTCCTTGTGTGCTATAGATAAGGTGTCAAATCCCATAGAAGGATGGAACCGTCAAAACTTGCACTTGCCAAAAGTTCGTTGTTCGGCGAAAAAGCAACTGCCTGCACGTCTGTGAAGTGTCCCCAAAATGTGACAATGCGCTTGCCAGTTTCGACCTCCCATAAACAGATAGGCACCTTCTCCAAGCCTGTCTCCCAAGCAGCACCGAGTGCAAGATACTGCCCACAGGACGAAAATTTTAACGAATGCACATCCTGACATCCCTCTGGCGGTAGTAGCCGTTTATAGATTTCACGGCGTTTGAGATCCCACAACAAAATACCTTCTGGGTCTTCCCCGCCGCACGCTAAGTATGAACTACAGGGAGAATAGGCAAACGCAGATGCCAACCGAAAAGGGAGCGTCGTCAGAGTTTCGCGATGTTTGACATCCCACAAAATGATGTTTTTCCATGAAGTACCAACAAAGTACTGACCACACGGAGAAAACGCTCTAATTTTCTCAATTTCATTGCTCGGATATTCCTGTATTTCTTCACTGTGTTCCACATCCCAGAGTCGGATATTCGGTCCGTCTTCAGTGTAACTCATGAGTAAGTTCCCATCTGGACTAAATACCAGTTTCCAAGCCTGATCGGAATCATCGGTTGATGCCTGGAGTGGATGCCTGAACGCACGTAACTTGTCTCCACTTTGCACATCCCATATTATTAGGTTACCACCTTCGTGTGCGGATGCTAATGTATTGTTTGTAGGTGCTAACGCAGCTAGACGCGCGGCTTTGTTACCGGTGAATTCGGCAATTGTAGACCCGCGACTTCCAACTTTCCAAAGTTTGACAGTGTTTTTGTTGATGCTGGTAACGTAGAGTTCTCCTTTGGAAGAGACATGGATGTGCTGATTTTTCGCTGCTAATTCTGTTGGGATCGCTGGGCGCGCCTGTTTGCTTTCAATATCCCATAACAGGACGCTACCGTATCTGTACGCCGCCACTATTGTCTTTCCGTCCTGCGAAAATATCAGCGATTCGGAGGTATCCACGAATGAAATATGCGTCTGAACGGTTCGGCGTGGGTGTGCGTCCCCCAGCGTCCACACTTCCAGAAATTCAGGTCCGTATTGGTACGCCAGCTGTGAACCGTTGTAAAACGTCACAGATGCTTCAGAATCAGCGGTATAAAGTTTTTCATTGTTTTCCAGGTCCCACACGGTGACGGTGTCATCGTCATAAGATACCGCTGCGACGCGGAGCACTCCCTCCGGCGAATAAGAGGGAATCATATCAGATTCACCGTAACTTGTATATGCTTTTATTTGTTGCCAACTCTCAATATTCCAGACGAGGACTGTACCATCCTCTTCCCCACCGGATGCCAGAAATTTACCGCACGGCGAAAAACAGAGACAGTAAATATAACCAGTGTGTCCTGTGAGACAGGCGATTCGTTCACTACTTTCCACATCCCATACGATTATAGATTCAGCATCGTCATTTGTGTTATCACGATTTGTGGACGCAAGCAGATGGGTATCCGGCGAAAAGGTAATGCACCTAAACATACCATCTTTTTCGGCTTCACCAATCAACGTTGAGACGATCTTACCAGTTTCTGGCTCTCGGAATTCAACGTTACCCGTGTCGCGGTTGCTAATGGCAAGCCAACGGTTATCGGGAGAAAAGATGAAAGAATCCCCAAAATTCGCGAGTTCTATCTGTGCAATACTGACCCCGCGTTGGATGTCGCAAACCTTTAAAACCTTATCCCAATTGCTAATGGCTATCCATTTTCCGTTAGGTGAGAAGGCAATATCAGAAACCATTCCGCGTTCTGTTTCCCAGAGTGCTACAGGCGACAGTGTCGCGACTTTATACCACCAAAGCCCTATCTTCGTTGCGACAGCGAGATAGCGTCCATCCGGTGAGAATGCCTGACCACCTACACCCCCGCGTTCCAATCGTGCGATAGCACCTTCAGGGAGTGCCCAAGTTGTTACGTCATCTCCACCAGCACCCACCGGCGCAGGGGTTCCTAATTTTTTGTTTTCCATTAAAACATTTCCTATGTTTTACAGATAAGGTTTCATATCCCAGAGATAGATCGCACCGTCATGTCCACCGCTTACGAGGAGGTTACCATCCTGTGAGAATGCGAAGCACTGAACATCAGTCGTATGTCCCCAAAAAGTGGTGATGTTCTTACCAGTTGCTACTTCCCACAAGCGGATAGGCACTTTCTGCAAACGCGTTTGCCACCATGCACCGGAAGCCAAATACTGTCCACACGGTGAAAAGCGTAATGCAATCGGTCGGCGGCTTTCTTTCGGTTGTGGGATCCTCATAAGTACTTTTCCATCTGTCGCATCCCACAAGATAATCTCGCCAAACTGTCCACCAGCAATTATGTCGCCACGTGGTGAGAAAGCGATGCCGGCAATGTTAACAGCTGAACTGCCATATAATTTTGAATCTGGGAATTTTGTTGCTAACTTTGTAATCTCTTCTCCAACGTCAACATCCCACAATCGCGCGTCTCGCTCTGGTGCTTTTGCTGTTTCCAGTCTGCCCGCGGCTATACTCGCGAGTCGTTTCCCATCCGGGCTAAATGCCAAGCCTTTAATGGACATTGTATGTCCTACAAGCGTAGTGCGTTTTTTCCACGCGCTGTCTTCACTTCCGCTTTCTGCTGTGGGTGTCCAGTCCCAGATATGGATATTGTGTTCTGTGTCTACACGTGCCAGTCGGTGCTGCGTGGGTGCGAACGCCTCGGTACGCATCAACTTCGCCTCAGCGGCAGTGAGTTCAGCAACCGGTTCACGCTTTCCGACCTCCCAGACCCTGAGAAGGTTCCCATCCCTACAAGTAGAAACCAATTTCCCGCTGGTAGATAGATAAACATGATGCAAAGTCCCGGGCAGTTTTTCACCTTCGGGACGGTATGAACGTTTACTTGCGACATCCCATAAGAGGACGTTATCACTCCAGAGTCCGGCGGCAAGTGTCTTTTCATCTGACGAAAAGACTAACGTGTCCATTGTAGGGATATGTCCGTGAAGGGTTGAAAGCGTGTGAGCGTCAGAATTACTGTCTTTTGTCCAGATTTGGATTTCACTCTCACTTGCAACTGCTAATTGCGTTCCACAGTCCGAAAATCGCACGAATTCACTGTTCCCACGATGTTCAAATTCGTCCAGTTTCTCGCCTTTTTCTACATGCCAAATCTCAACCTTACGCTCAGAAACAGCGGCGGTAATCAGTTCACCCTCTGGCAGGAAATATGGATACATCTGAGATTCTCCATAATCGGTATAGGCCATCTCCAGTTGTCCGCTTTCCACATTCCATACATGTATTGTGCCGTACCAGTTACCGGTAGCAGGGATTGTGCCGTACCAGTTACCGGCGGCAAGGAACCGTCCGCATGGAGAGAAGCAGAACTTTCGCACCGGTTCGGGGTGTCCGGTGATGTCGGCAATTTGTTCCCCAGTTTTTACGTGCCAGATCGTAATTGAATCGCCGTCAGCGATATTCATACCTGTACGTTTTTGGGGATTGTTTTTACCTGCCAGTAGACTTAAATCTGGAGAAAAACAGAGGGGGTAGGCATCGTAAGGGGAGTGGACTTCCGTTTCTCGGACTTTCGCGCCGGTGTGCGGACACCAAATGTAAATCTTCCCATTTTTCATACGGCAACTGGCAGCAGCGAGGTGTTGCCCGTCTTTGGAAAAAACAGGCTTGGAAGAAATACCGCTCTTGCTGCGATGCTCGTCTATCTCGGTTGTACAGATGCCCCGTTCAATATCCCATATCTTCACGTTCCCGCCAAAAGTGGACGTGACAATCTGGCTGCCATCGGGTGAAAAACTGACACCGCCGGTCATTCCGCGTTCGCTATCCCAGAGTGCGATCGGGGTTAGCATCGGGAGTTCGTATAACCAGAGTCCAATCGCTGTGCTGACTGCGAAATACTGTCCATCGGGCGAGAATGCCACATCACCAGCACGACCGCGTCCCAATCGTGCGATCGCACCTTCAGGGAGTGCCCACGTCGTCCCATCTTCACCGTTTATACCGCGCAGCACGGCGGCAGCAGAATTTTTATTTTTCATGAAAATCTCCTACGAGATGCCCGCAACTCATGGTTCGCGAGCAAAGTTGTTTATGGTATCTGGAAAGAATATTATGTGCCAAACCGTTAATGGGAGAACAAGACGAGAGAAATATAGTTGCTGGATGTGTGAAGGATTATCCAGTTTGTGTCTGAAACCTGGGTCGAAATTCGCAAAGACTAGTGGATTGTTTTAGCACTGTCATATTTATTGTAACCCGTTCCATCTCTTTTTCTTCAAAAAATCTGAAGCTAGCTGAGTGTGCCGACAACTTTGCTAAATGTTCTTTGCTGATTGTTCTCTCTGCGAAGCATGCTGATAACTGACTGCTAATAATTATCTACTTGCAAGCTTTGTCAAAATAGTATATCATATCTGTGGTCAAAAAATATAATCTTTTTTAGCGTTGCCTGCCCTTATAGGATATGGCGTGCTATGGAAAAATACAGGAACCGCCTTCATGCGACACAACCTCTTCGTCCCGAACAAAATGCCTTATGCCAAAGGAAAAAACCGCCCAGATGTGCCGTGTATTCTCTGCGCAATTGTCGAAAAAAATGATAAAGTCGAGCGGCTTGAGGTACATCGAACCCAACGTTTTACGATCTCGCTGAATCTCTATCCTTACAGTCCGGGGCACCTCTTAGTTTTTCCGAATCGGCATGTCGTTGATGTACGGGAGTTGAATCAGGAGGAGGTCCAAGAACTTCACGAACTCCAATGTCTCTGTTTTGAGGCGTTGACGCGTGCCTATCAGCCACGCGGTTTCAACGTCGGTTATAACATGGGAGATGCCTCCGGTGCGAGTATCCCGCATTATCATTTGCACGTTGTCCCGCGCTATCCGCGTGAATTGGGGTTCATGGATGTCATCGGCGGCGCACGCATCATCATTGAAGACCCGAACGCCACGCAGGAAAAACTTGTACAGATATTTCAGGAATTGACGGTATAGTTATCAGTTACCAGTTACCAGTTACCAGTTGTCAGTTAAAGAGCGGTTGTAACGAACTACCCTTCTTGGCATATTCCAACATACGGTAGATTGTTACAGAAAATCTCTTAACTGAAGACTGAAGACTGATAACCGAAAACCATTCACGAAAGGAAAAGCATAATGAGCAATCTCGCTTACGATCTTTTAGCCGAAAACTTAGAAACACAGGGAATTCAGGTAGAAACACTCAAATCGCATCTCAAAACGCAACACATTGAGACACCCTCATGGGGTTACGGTAATTCCGGCACCCGATTTGGGGTCTTTGAGCAGCCCGGCGCGGCGCGGAATGCAGCAGAGCGTTTAGAAGACGCAGCCGCTGTTCACCGCTTCACCGGTATTGCCCCTACTGTCGCGCTCCACATTCCGTGGGATAAAACTGACGATTGGAGTGCCTTGAAGCAATACGCTGCAGATGTCGGTATCGGCATCGGCGCGATTAACCCGAATGTCTTCCAAGATCAGGCGTATAAACTTGGGAGCGTCTGTAACCCAGATGCCGATGTCCGTAGACTCGCCATTGACCATATACTTGAGTGTGTTGACATCATGGAGAAAACCGGTTCCGATCTGCTGAGTTTGTGGTTCGCTGACGGCACCAACTTCCCCGGTCAATCGAATTTCAGAAAACGCAAACAGTGGATGCAGGAGGCGTTAGCCGAGGTCTACGATGCGCTTCCAGATGCCACTCGGATGCTCATTGAATATAAATTCTTTGAGCCAGCGTTTTACCATACCGATCTCCCCGATTGGGGCACTGCCTACCTTATGGCGACGAAACTTGGTGAGAAGGCACAGGTACTCATCGACTTGGGACACCACCCGCAAGGCACGAATATTGAGTTCATCGTTGCTTACCTCATAGACGAAGGAAAACTCGGTGGGTTCCACTTCAACTGCCGGAAGTACGCAGACGACGATCTGACGGTCGGCACCATCAATCCACAGGAACTTTTCCTGATTTACACCGAATTGGTTGCAGCGGAACTCGATCCGGATACGGAGACCGACATCGCCTATATGATTGACCAGAGCCATAACCTGAAACCGAAGGTCGAAGCGAGCATACAGTCTGTCTGTAATCTGCAGAAGGCATACACGAAGGCACTGATCGTTGACCGGGAGGCACTTGCAGCCGCACAAGATACCGCTGACTTGGTTGAAGCGGAAAGTATTCTCCAACGTGCTTACGAGACGGATGTGAATCCGCTTTTAGAGCAGGTCCGCTTGGAGACGGGGCGCGACCCGAACCCGTTGGCAGCCTATCGTCAGAGCGGTTATTATGAGAAAATCAGTGCCGCGCGTGTCGGTGGCGAAAGCCAAGGCTGGGCATAGGGATGGAAGCAAAGGTTAGAACGTGGAAGATGAAAAAAATTAGAATCGGAATTATCGGTTCGGGTGGAATGGCGCGGCACCATCTCACCCGATTCACACCCATGGAGACCGCTGAAGTCGTCGCAATTGCGTCCAGGAATGAACAGACAGGGAGCCGACTTGCTACGGAACATGAAGCGGTCTTTATACCTGAATGGCATCGTCTGCTTGAACGAGACGATATAGATGGGGTCGTTATCTGTACGCACAACGACAGCCACGGTGAGATTGTCCTCGCAGCACTGCAAGCGGATAAACATGTCTTTGTGGAGTATCCACTCGCCAGCGATGTCGGTGAAGGCGAAGCAGCGTTGAGACTTGCCGAAAAGCGAGGTCGTGTCCTCCGGGTCTCACATCCAGAAGCCGTCTCCAACACCCACAAAGCACTCAAACAGAAAATAGGTGAACTCGGTGATTTGCTGCTCACCGCTTTCGTACGTCTCACACCCGGTCGCGGTGCCCGTCCTGAGATTCTTTTTAATTTGCCGGTATCAGGCACACCTGCACACTTCTTTATTTATCACATCTATCCGATTGTCGATTTCTTCGGGGGTGCCGCATCTGTGAAAAAGAGTGCTGTCTATGAAGGACTCAAAGGAAACGGGCAGTACGATCGGTTTGTAAATACGCTCACTGTTGAATTCAAACGTGGTGGCGTTGGACAGTGGACATGGGCGGGTGGTATTGCCATTAACGCCGCAGAAGAGCATGAACGTTACATCCTTACCGAAGGCACGGTAAGCGATGCAGGTGGTGAATGGCACTGCACAACACCCGCTGGGGTAACACCGATCGTAATTCCAGATTCACCGCAACCGACGCTTCAAGAGTTGTGGCTCTCTGAAATCCGAGGTGCTGCCGATCAGCCGCCGAATTTAAAAGACGCGGCAGTCGCACTTGAGGCAATCCGTATCAGTCTCGCTCCTGAATGATCTATGTCAATGTTTTTTGGAACCATGCAACCGATTTAGTGATCACCGCTTGCTCCCATCCGACAGTGTTGAAGGTGTGGTCGGCACCATCAATGACTTCCAATTCTGTTAAGGCATCGCGGTCGCGCATCAGTTCATAGTACCGTTTACCGTGAGAGACGGGTACAGCCTGATCTCCACTGCCGTGAATCACGAGGAGCGGTCCGGTGAACTGCTGAATGGTGTTTGAAGGCGATATGTTGGGGAGCTCCTCATAGAACGCCTTTCCGACGACGTTTGCGTTTGATTGCGCGATCTCCGCCGGTGTCGGTGTCTGCTTCGACCTTGCCAAAATTTCCTCTCTTCGGTCTGGCGGATCGTCCGAAAGCGGTGCCCATAATACAGTGGACTTCACACGTGTATCCTGTCCTGAAACGCACGCCGCAACACAACCGCCCATACTCAATCCGAGGATGCCGATGCGTTCAGGGTCCACGCCTTGCATAGCAGTGAGAACGTCAATGGACTTGATAGCATCCGAAATCTCGCCACCGATGGTCATCTCCGAGAAATCACCGCCGCTGTCCCCGGAACCCCGGAAATCGAAGCGGAGCGCGTAGAACCCGATAGCGGACAGTTCACGAGCCGTCTTAACAAATATCCTATGCGGTTCAACCTTCGTTCCAGTAAATCCATGGAAAAACACAACCGCTGGACACAAGGCATCGCACTCTGCTGGTGAGTGTAGAACTCCGTTTAGGTGCTGCCCTTTATTGTAAAATACGATGGGTTTTTCTATCATATTTTTTCTCCTTTTTCTTGACATTAAAACTTATTTGTGATAAACTTATTATATAATAATATTTGTTTTTGTAAAGTAGCGTTTCATGAGATCAAAGCCGATAACTTTCCAATTGCCATCCGTATTACGAGAGATGTTTGAAACCGCAATCGTCTTCTTATACCCCTCCAAATGCCGTGTCTGTGACGGTTTTCTTGGGGTTGCGTCGATGCCCTATATCTGTTCGAAATGCTGGCAGGACGTACAATATCTCAAACCGCCTTGGTGCGATATATGTGGTACACCGGATGTCAACGGTCTCTGTGACGCGTGTGCGACCTCGCCGCCCCGTTATGGGCAGCTGCGTACCGTTGCATTATATCAGACAACGCTCCAACAAGCAATACATCTCTTTAAATTTGAGAAGAAAAAGGCGTTTGCCCGGCACCTCATTCAACTGATAAATGCACAGACCCCGGTAGACTGTGATGTCGCGACGTACGATTTTATTCTACCTATTCCGATCCACAAAAAACGTCTCCGGGAGCGCGGTTTTAATCAAGCAACACTCCTTGCGAAAGGGATTGCGAAAACAGAAAATATACCTGTTCTCACGGATACTCTGGTTCGCAAGCGGCACACCGTGGCGCAAAGCAGTTTAGATAGGGAAGCGCGCCAACAAAACATCGTTGGCGCTTTTGAAGTCCGAAATTCGGAGATTATTCGTGGAAAACGGCTCTTGGTTATTGATGATGTTTTCACGACTGGTGCGACGATTCGTGAAGCAGTCAACGAATTATGGACTGTCGATCCCGCTGAAATCGATGTTTTGACACTCGCGAGAACTTTGAACCCCTAAAAATCGCGAAACTTTTTCTATCTATATTGCGTATTATATCAATGTTCACGATTAGGCAAAATTGCAGGCGCACTCTCAATGTCTGAGGTTAGAGATGTGAGAGCTGCACCATCAAACTGCTTATTATTGTGATAATTATCTGAATCTGTAGTGGCAGGAGGTTGAACCTTGCGTTTAAACAGCATAAAAATTCGAGGATTCAAGAGTTTTGCCGAAGAAGTTGAACTCATACTTGAACCCGGCATCACAACTATCGTTGGACCTAACGGTTGCGGGAAGAGTAACGTCTCTGATGCGATCCGATGGGTACTCGGGGAACAGAGTGCCCGCGCGCTTCGGTGTACCTCTATGCGCGATCTGCTTTTCAATGGCGGTGCTAATTTTGCACCCGCACAAAAGACTGAAGTCGCACTCCGCTTTTTAAATGACAACCGAGATACACCGACACAAGAGAACGCCAATGCTGCCCTGGCATCCCCGGAAATTGAGGTGTGCCGCCATCTTACACGTGATGGTGAAAGCCGCTATCTCATCAATCAAAATCCGTGTCGGCTCCGTGATATTAGCGAACTCTTTATGGATACCGGTATCGGTGTTGACGCTTACTCCGTCATGGAACAGAGCAAAATCGATCTCATCCTGAATGTACGACCGGAGGAACGCCGATTCCTTTTTGATGAAGTCGCTGGTATTACGAAGTATAAGCATCGCAAGAAGACAGCGCTCCGAAAACTGGAGCAGACCGAGCAAAACCTCGTCCGCACCAACGATGTAATTCAGGAGCTACAACGCGAGACTGAGGCGCTCAAGGAGCAGGCGGAACAGGCGCGTCACTATAATGCGCAACATGCGCAATTAAAACAGTATGAGTTGGACCTCGCGCGTCGGGAGTACGATAAACTCCATACGGACTATAGCCAGGCACAAACTGATCTCGATGAAGTGCTGACGGGTACTGCGGCGGCTTCTGAAACGCTCAAAGCCGCTGAAGAACGGATTGAGAGTGCCACAAACCGCCAATCCGAATTGGACGCAGCCATACGCGCTGGACAGACAACACTTCGCGAGATCGAAACACAGATTGAGCAGATTGAACGCCAGATCGTCCTACACAAGGAACGGCAACTGAATATCCAAAAGCAACGCGAGCGCGCCCTCCAGACCCTGGAATCCCTAAAATCACAACAGACCGCCCTGCTCACACAGAAACAGGAGCGGACACAAGAATACCGGAAACTTGAGGCTTCTTTCAAAATAGAGGAGAGCCGCTTGGAGGCACGTCAGCAGCTCTTGACGCAACTCGATGAACGCATCGCTGCCGCTAAGCAGTCTGTACAAGAAACACAGACCGCCCTACAAGAGACTGAAACCGAATTGGCGACGCATGAACGCGACCGCCTCGCACTTGAGCACAAGTTGAACAGTTCTGAGGGGAGTCTGAGTCGTATTCGAGAGAATACGGAGACATTGACGCAAGAGCTCAAGACTGCTACCGATACTTACACCGCCGTCCGACGCGATGAAACACAGCTGAAGGCGGAATTGGTGCAGATTGAGGCAGAGAAAAGCCAAGTGGAGACCGAACTACAGGAAAACCATGACGCACTCCGCAAGATTGAAGCCGAAATACAAGACTTACAGAGTTCCTTGGGGAGTAGCGCCTCACGCTTGAAATCGCTACAAGAGTTACAATCTGCTTACGAGGGATACTATACCGGTGTTCGCGCAATCATGCAGGCGAAAACGCGTGATCCCGATCAATTTCGAGGTGTATGTGGTGTTGTTGCCGAACTCCTTACCACAGATGCTGACTATGAACTCGCCATAGAGGTCGCGCTTGGTAGTGCTATCCAGAACGTTATTACTGAGACCGCTGAGGATGCGCAAAACGGCATCGCATTCCTTAAGAAACATCGTGCCGGTAGGGTAACATTTCTACCCCTCGATATTTTACGGGGACGCAGATTTGACGATGACGCGTTGTTGGACCAGCCGGGTGTCATCGGTATCGCCGAGGAATTAATCGATTACGACCTCAAATATGAGACCGCTATGCGACATCTGTTGGGCAATACGCTTGTCATTGAGGATTTAGATGCCGCAATCGCGCTTACGCGTCGGTACCGTCCAACCGCACGCCTCGTCACGTTAGATGGTGAGGTTATCAATACATCCGGTGCTATCACCGGTGGTCAGACAAATCAGAAGCAGAGCGGTCTGCTCAGTCGGGCGCGTGATTTGGAGGACCTTGAAGAGGCGATCGGGCAGTTGACACAACGTTCTCATCAGAAAGATAAGAAGCGTAAAACGTACGCCGCAAAAATAGCGAGTTTACAAAGAAGACGACAGGATCTCACGGCGCAGTGGCAAGATAAACGGGTTGAAAAAGCGTCACTGACGAAAGATATGGAGCAGGCGAACCTGCAAGTTACACGGCTCGAACAGCAGCTCGCTACCGTTGAGGTGGAGAACCGTGAATTGCGTGATACCGTCGCTGCATCGCGTGAGGAACAAAAAACGCTCACGGCTGAAATTGAAGCGTTAACGCAGAAAAGTACGCGTACCCAACGTTGGATTGAGCGCGTGTCCGAACAGATTGAAGCCGAAAACCGAAAACACGCTGAAGTCTCCGGGAACTGTCAAGAGATGAAGGTCTTCTTAGCAGGACAGCATCAGAAATTGGAAAGTCTCAAGTCCGAATTGGAGACACTTGAAGCGTCGCAACAGCAGACGGCTAAGAATATCGCTGAACAACAAGCGATTATCGACTCAGATGAACAGACCAAAATTGATCTCGGTGAACAGGTTGAAGCGGCACAACGCGAGTTCCTACGTTTGGAAGGCGACCGAGCCGAAGCGGAAGCAAAAGTCGATGAACTGTCTGAAGAACGCGAGACACTCCTTGCGGAGGTGAGCGTCCTCCAGAAAGAGATGCGTGCAACCCGCAGGAATTTTGAGAGACAGAATCGTAAGCGCCATCAACTTGAAGTTAAAACGACGCAACTTGAGATGCGGATAAAATCGGTCTCAACGCGCATCCACGATAAATATCAGGTCTCGATTGATGCGTTACCACCACTGAGGAATGATGAAGAGGTGATGGACGAGATTGATCTACTCGACAGTATTGAGAAGTTGAAAGCGGAACTTTCGAGTATGGGTGCTGTGAACCTTAAGGCGATTGAAGCTTACGAGGAACACAAAAAACGTCACGACTCGCTTATTGCCCAGCGCGACGATATCCAGCAGTCGATGCAAGCCACTATTCAGATCATACAGAAGACTAACCAGACCTCCAGAGAGATGTTTCTTAAAACGTTTGAACAGGTGCAGGCGAACTTCCAAGAGGTGTTTACACAACTCTTCGGCGGCGGCGAAACGGAACTGCTGTTAACAGATGCGTCCGATGTGCTGGATTCAGGTATTGAGATCATTGCGCGTCCGCCGGGTAAACGTCCGCAAAGTATCACGCAGCTTTCGGGGGGGGAGCGTTCGCTGGTCGCGATCGGTCTCCTGTTCGCTGTCTTCAAAATCAAGCCGAGTCCGTTCTGTGTGCTTGATGAAGTCGATGCGGCACTCGACGAGGCGAATATCCTCCGATTCGCCAATCTCATCCGTGCCTATGCCGAGAATACACAGTTCGTCATCATCACGCACAACCGTCGCACGATGGAAATCGCCGATGCTATGTACGGCGTGACGATGGAACAGGCGGGTATCTCAAAGATTGTCTCTGCTAAGTTTGCCGAGTAGCCGTTTATGTGCAAATTAAGTCGTGAACACCTCACAATTCTTCCACTCTCAGAACGCCAACACAAGATGACGGTGGCAGATGTTTACCCGTTAGATGCGGATCCGCCACCCTACGAAAACCCGAGTCTGCACACCGTTGCGGACCGGGTTGTTGAGGCACATCGTTCAGGAAAACAGGTCATCTGGATGATGGGTGCGCACGTTATGCGGCGCGGCAACTCGCGTTTTATTATTGATTTGATGGAACGCGGTGTCATTACGCATGTCGCTACCAACGGTGCTTGTGCCATCCACGACTTTGAACTCGCACACATCGGCGCAACGCTTGAGGATGTAGAAGACTATATCCGGGACGGTAAGTTCGGCAATTGGGAGGAGACGGGACGCTACCTGAACGAGGCAATCGTTCGCGGGTATCAAGATAAAATCGGCTTTGGCGAAGCGATCGGTCGGTTAATCCAGGAAGGCGAACAGGGGATCCCTTTTCCGCATCGTGATGTGAGTATGTTCGCCGCGGCGTACCGTTTGGGTGTTCCGTTCACCGTTCATAAGGGCATCGGCTACGACATCATCGACCAGCATCCTGCTGCGGATTACGCCGCAATGGGGTGGACGACGGGCGAGGATTTCCTCAGGTTTGCGCACAGTGTCTCCCAATTAGAAGGTGGTGTTTTTCTGAATCTGGGTTCCGCTGTCATGGGACCGGAGGTCTACCTCAAAAGCCTGTCAATGGCACGCAATATCGCAGCCCAGCGCGGCGAGGAAATTCGGCATTTCACGACCGCGAACTTCGACCTTATCGACTTCACCGATTTCCAAGACGAAGGGTCGCCTACCGATGCACACTACTACCACCGCCCCAAAAAGACAATCCTTATCCGAACAGTAAAAGACGGCGGTGAAGGCTACCACATCTCTGGCGATTTTTCCGTTACTGTCCCGCGATTATACCGTTCGATAACCCTGTCGCTGTAAAACATCCGCGTTTATCCAATTCCCTTCCGATATAAATATTACGTTTATGCTAATAAATGCTGCTCCGATGTCCAACATCGTGAACAACAACCGTTCTTGTTTGTCTATTGAAGGTGTAGATAACTCGGTAAGTACCAGCAACGCGTAACCGGAATTTCCCTCTATGGGGTCCTCGGAGAGCCTCGTGGCGATGTGTATCACAATTTTCGCATAACGATTCCAATTTATTGAGGATTCGTGTTTGGATTGCGGCATCTAAACGCCGTAAATTTGACCTCGCCCGCGCCCTGAACGCTAACGTGTACATTTCAACTTGACCCCAAGTTCTTTGGCAACTTCCTCAAGTGAAATCAATTCTGCTGTTCCGGCTTCGACCTCTGCTACGCTGCGTTCCAGCCTTTCAGCCACCTCCGGACGCAATTCTAACCCCTCATCTGGGTCATAATAGTAATCTTCAAGGAACTGTTCCAACTCCAAGTAGCACACAAAAAATTCAAGGAATGCCGATTTCAGCTGCGCTGTTCCTTCAACCGATGGTGCCGCCTTCTGCAGCTTGACAACCTGTGCGCGTGCTGCAAAAAGTTCCGAATTCGCAAGTGTCTCCATTAACGCGCGGAATGCGTCATCCGATAAGGCTGATACCTCTATCTCCGGTTGCGGATCGGTGATTAGCGGTCTGTCGCTCATCCGTCGTGCTATCCGTCCTGCAGGCGAAGTTTTTCGTACAGCTTCCACAGCTGTGACGCGCTTCTGCAGGGACGCGAATATGTCAGATGCCCGCAATATTGAAAGTAGCCGCTCCTCAGGTTCCTCTAACTCGAATGCCAGTCCACAGTAGCCTTCATAAAACTCTTGCAACTCCGTTTCCAATGCGTCTCTGTCGGCATTCTCAGCAAGTAGAGCCACAAGTCGTTCGCGGGATTCAAAAAACGGGCGGTCTACAATCGGCACAAGCCAAGTGTTGAACTGTGCATGCGTCATGGCTGTTATGTCGTGTGTCATTGGTTAGAAACTCCTTTATTAACCGACAGAAGCGATCTCCAAATTACCACGCCAATGCTTCTGTAACATCCGTTTCAACAACTGATGTACCGGGGCGTTCAAACTCGGATCGTTTTTGACTAACAGTTCCGCCTCTGTTTTCGCTGATTCGAGAAGCGACGCGTCGTGGATGATGTTCGCAATCTTGAAATTCGGGATACCCGACTGGCGTGTACCGAAGAACTCTCCCGGTCCCCGGATGTTCAGGTCTGCCTCAGCGATCTGAAACCCGTTGTTCGTCCGAATCATCGCCAGAATCCGTTGGTAAGAATCGTCGCCTCTCCGAGAGGCGACAAGGTAACACGACGATTGATGCTGACCGCGGCCGACACGTCCACGCAACTGATGCAACTGGGACAACCCAAACCGTTCGGCATGTTCAATCACCATCAGTGTCGCGTTCGGAATGTCGATACCGACTTCTATCACTGTTGTCGAGACAAGGATATCAATCTGTCGCGCCTTGAAACTCGTCATAATCTCCTGTTTTTCGACGGATTTCATCTGTCCGTGCAATAATCCGATGCGTAAGTTTGGGAACACTGCCGTTTGAAGATGCGCTGCCATTTCTGTCGCGGCTTTAAGCTCTTCCATCTTTTCCGACTCTTCAACAAGCGGATAGACGATGTATGCCTGTCTACCACGCTGAATCTCTTTCCGAAGGTTACCATATAACTCTCCTCGATCCCGCTCTTCTATCCAGTGGGTCTTAATTGTTTGCCTGCCCGGGGGCATTTCATCAATGACAGAGACGTTCAGGTCTCCATAGAGTGTCAAAGCGAGTGTTCTCGGAATAGGTGTCGCTGTCATGACGAGGACATCGGGTGCGGGTGCAGCATCGGTGTCCTGTTTTTGGCCGCCGTTGCCGGATTTTGCTTTGTTCCGAAGCGTCGCACGTTGCATCACACCGAACCGGTGTTGCTCGTCTATGATAACGAGTCCGAGGCTGTGAAAATCGACACCTTCCTGTATCAACGCCTGTGTGCCGACAACGAGATCGGCGGAACCGTCGGCGATTGCTGATAGTGCCTCTTCGCGCGCTGCTTTCGGCAGGTCGCTTTTGAGAAGCACGACCTTTATTTCTCGACCGCCGTTTTCTGTGGTGTCCGGATGTAGCTGCTCGAACATTTCGGAGAGATTATAGTAATGCTGTTCGGCGAGGATTTCCGTCGGCACCATCAACGCACCTTGGTAGCCGTTTTCGATTGCACAGAGCAACGCCAGCGCAGCGACGACAGTCTTTCCGGACCCGACATCCCCTTGAATGAGTCTGTTCATGACCTTTTTCTCTCGCATATCGTTTTGGATTTCGGTGAAGACCCGTTTCTGTGCCCTGGTGAGTTCGTAAGGAAGCGAGGTGATGAATTCCTTGACCAGGGAGACGGAATTTTCTTCGGCTTCCGTCGCGACCCGAAACGCGATGCCGTCTTCTGAGATACGACGCTCTTTTTTCAGTTCCATGCCGAGACTGAGAAGAAAAAACTCCTCAAAGGCGAGCCGTTTTTGTGCCGCTTCTTGATACGCCTCTGAAGTCGGGAAATGGATTTCGTTGATAGCCGACTGCCTATCAATCAAGCCTTGCCGTTGTCGAAGTGCAAGCGGTAGGATTTCCGGGATCTGTTCTCCATAAGCGTCGAGTGCAGTCCGTATCCAAGCACGGAGCATCTTCGCTGTGAGTCTTGCTGTAAGCGGATATTTCGGAACAATCCGCTTGGTGTGGATGAGGTTGTCTTCCTCGAACAGTTCAAACTCATAGTCGGTTGCTTGGATTTCATTGTAACGGCGTGAGAACTTGCCGCTGACGACGACTTCCGTATCAACGGGGAGCAGCGACTTCATAATACCGATACGTCTTCCGAAATTAACTAACATCGCAACGCCGGTGCCGTCGTAAATCGAGATTTTACCGATCTTTTTTCCCCTCGCCGTCGGAGATGACGTGTGGTTGACGACTTTCCCTTGGATCGTCTCAGGCTCGTCGTCTTCTGTTCTGCCGACTTTATAGATTTCCACTGTCTTGGAACGGTCAATATAGTCGCGAGGATAGTATGCCAAGAATCCGCCGACCGTGTGGATGTCGAGTTCTGTCGCGATCATTTCGGCGCGTCGAGGTCCGATGCCTTTGATGAATTGGACAGGTTCGGATAGAAAATCGAGTGAAGCGAGGTCTGTTCCAACAGGTGTATCAGGGATCGGGACAGATTCTGAAGCCGTTTCCGAGGGGGTTCTCTCTGAGCGTTGTGAGAAAACTTCCGCATCGCCGAGGAGTGATAAGTCCCCCGTTTTTGCTTTATGTGTTGTCGGTACCGGTGTCGGTTCTCGTTTTATGGGTGCCTGTTCTGGAGGGATTTCTGTCTCTCCGAAGAGCGATAGCATCTCCGGTTGCGTGTTCTTTTTCGGGCGTGTGGATCGTGGGGTTGGCTGCGGACGTTTCTGTGGCGTTTCTGCACTTGTGTTGTTTGTATTCGTAGACGGCTGTCCACCCTTAAGTGCCGCATCAATACGTTTTGTTGCCGCTTCGAGCGTACGTTGCCGTTCAGCAGGTGAGGCAGCAGCGTAATTCTCAAAGAGAGCTGCCAAACCGGTCAGTGTCTCTTTTTCGGCTGTGGTTAGTGTGAAAGCGTCGCCATTCTTTACCCAGAGTTGGACATAGTTGCCCAATCCATTGACGACGACATCGTCGCTGCACCCCTTTCGGAGTTCTTGTTGGAACGGACGACGGATAGTGGTGAGGATATTTGCGAAATTGTTCATAATTTTATTTCAAGTTGAACGCTGCTATTTAATTCTTGGGCCTGTTACTAAATATACGAGAAATCCGTGTTGGTTGTAACAAATTAAACGCAAATTCACTGAAAACGTTGAATTTGAGTGGTAAAATGGACTTGACTCGGTAGCGAGATTCGTTTATAATTTTTTGACGGTATAGTAAGAAAATATCCAAATATTCGAGCAGATTCGCAGCAAAGGAGCTACAGATGTTATCTCCATACTTGACGGATGTCCAACGAAAGGTGTGGCAAAACGACGGATTTCTGATTCTCAAGAACGTCCTATCACCTACTGAGATCGAAACACTTTTGGAAGCGGTGGATTCAGTGATTGAAACTTATGTCCAAGAGACACCGAGTCTACAACAAGGCAATCGGTTCGGAAAAGGTGCCTATACGATTATCCGATCGATTGAACGGACGGACGCACTCGACCCGCTCACCGACCATCCACGCACCTTCGGCACGATCCTGTCGCTGATGGGTCCCTATCTCCAGATCATGGGGACGCAAATCTACGTCCGACACCCGGACGTGGAAGCATTGATGGGTTTCCATACGGATGCCGGTCCATCGCTTCAACGTATCCACCCGCACCCGGATAGCCTACCCTTGCAATTCAAAATCCAATTTTTCTTGACGGATCTGAGCGAACCGGATCAAGGCAATTTTATGTGTGTCCCGGGAAGCCATAAAGTCCGTTTTCCAGAAAAGAGGTTAGGGAAAGGCGAGTACCCTGAAGGCGCGATTCAGGTGCTTGCGGAGCCTGGCGATGCGGTCATCTTTCCCTGGGCATTGTGGCACGGTGTCGGACCGAATCAGACGGATCGCATCCGAAAGAGCGTCACATTCCGTTATGGACAGATGTGGTCCCGTCCTTACGATTACGACAAACTCCCTGCGGACGCACTTGCACGAATGACACCGCGCCGCCGTCGGTTATTCGGGGACATGGGCGAAAATCATCATCCGACCGATTATTTTAAACCGCACGATCAGCTTGAAATCATTTGCGGCGACGAGTGGAACGTCCCGCTTCCGTAAAGTTATATCACTCCAACCACGGTAGGTGCGGTTTCCAACCGCACCGGATTCTCTTCTAAAATTGCCCACATTCCCTCGGTTTGCCAAGGACCTACTGATTAATCAGTGTGCTGCTGAAGTTTCACGAACAGATCCTTGAAAATAGCATCCCGATTTACACTCGATGCAACACGCATGAGATGACGGCTGTTGTCAAAACTCCACGTCACCGCCTCTGTCAAGATAGGGCTGTGGACAATTTCTGTTGGCACCCACGCCGGGTTGATGAGGTATGCTGTCGCAGATATATCCCATATTACCTTTGACCAAGCAAAGTGGTCGTTTGAATAATCCTTGAAGATTTGGACGAGGTAATCTCCGACTCTGCCTCTACCCTGTACATAGCGTTCTATCTCAGCGACCGTCGTGTGCAGATGTGAGACGACCCCGCGTGCGGGTAGCCAGACGAATGGCACGCCACAGTCCAAAACCACTTGCGCGCTTTGAAGGTCTTGCATAAGGTTGAACTCTCGGGTATGGGGCCAGTACAACGGATTCCCACCAAGCCAGACGATAACAATGCGTTTGATGATTTCGGGTTCTATTAGGATGGCGGAGGCGACATTCGTTATCGCTCCCACAGCGACGACATAGAGCGGCTCTTCAGGACTTGCTGTTGATGCCCGTTCAATCATATCGGTAGCGGCATCACTCTGCACAGGAGTCTCTTTATCAGAGAGAAACGCCCTGGAACCGCGATAGACGAAACCGTCGACAGGGACATTCAGGAAATCCAATAGCCTTAGAATTTCATCGTAGCTTTTCTCCATACCGTCTTCGGCGTTCGCTGAGCGGTTGTTGTGGAAAGGCGCAGCGTAGAGTGCCTCTACGTTGAGGTGTTCAGGTGAGAGCAGCGCGTGGACGACTGCAAACTGGTCGTCGATTTCGTTATAGGTGTCAGTATCAAGGACCATCCGCACCTGTCCGGTTGGCGGTTGGAGCATTTCAAGACGTTTTGACGCTGACAGCGTTGGAAAATTCATAAGCCGTTTTAACCTTGTAAATAGAGTGTTTTCTTTAGTATATCACATCTACAAAAAGATAGAAATTGATTATAACACAGATGAAGGGCTCTGTCAAAAAATTGCCTATCTTGTTACATCGAAATCCCCAATAGCCCGCGCGTCAACTGAAAATCTGTATTCCCTTTGCCGTGCAGCTTCGGGGTATACTGCCGTGACGCCACCTCAACAATCAATGCTAATAGGTCGTCAACATTAGCAGACTCCGAGTCCAAATCCGTACCGTAGCTGCTTTGCGTCCTGGCATCCGTAGAGACCTGAATCAGCGGTACCATCACATGCGATTGCAACGGCGCACCGACAATGTGCGCAAGTGCCAAATCCACACCCGTCGCACCTAATCCCGTCAACGTCTCCGTCGGTTGATCCGTCGGAGTCTCCATAATGTGGAATCCGGCTTTCTCGACCCGCTGCCCATAAGCCAAAGTCGGTGTGTTTGTCAGATGAACCACTGACGGCTGATGGCTGACGGAAACCGATAGCCATTCCGCATTTGCTGGCACGATAACTGTTCCACCTGCAGCAGCGACTCTATGCGTTAATTGTGTCAAGGACTGCGAGACTCCTTCTGTCGCTTCACCGGTTGATGTCACCGCTATACAGAGATGTTCCAACCCAGCATTGACAACTGGAACAGGTGGTTTATCCGCAAGCGTTTCCGAGAACCAATCTTGCACCTTCTCAATAACGGCATCAATGCCGCCATCCAACTGCACGCTTGCCCAACCGTACCGCTCTGGCGATATACCGAGATTCTGAATTTCATGTCGGACGTGGTCGTTGTGCGTCTTCTCACAACCGTGTTCGAGGAGCAGACCGAGTGCGACCGTCGGATGCGTGAGGTGTCCGATCATCGTTCGGGTATAAATCTCCTCAGACCGTCCGCTGGAGACACCACAACCCTCCGTATGCGGGAGTGCAACAAACCGAGAGATACCTTGCTTCTCGCCGATCTTCCGTTCATTACAACGGTACGCTATCATCTGTGCAATCTGCCCGGAACAGAGGCTCGTCGGCAAGATTAACCCGACCTGATCCGTCCGGCATCCGGCTTCCGTCTGAAGCGCACGAAATTGCAAAGTAGTAGGCACACTCCGCTGTGCCGTAACAGCGATCGGTTCACCAGACTTCAATTCGGATTCCGACAATAAAGGTTCTAAATCTATGGGGCCCGTCTGCTTCCAATCGCGCCACAACGAAACTTGCGAGTGTCCGGCTTTCTCACCGACTGACCGTTCACCCGATGCAACATCTACCGTCAAATCCAACATAGATTCGCCGAGTTCTTCCATCGGTGTCCCGTCAAGATACGCCCCTGCGTTCACGTCCATATCCTTGGAAAGCATCTCATAGCGTCCGGATGTGGTGACGATCTTAATCGTCGGCACGAACGGAAAATTTGTGATGGATCCGTTCCCTGTAACGAAGAAAATCATGTTGGAGCCGGACGCCACCTGTCCTGCGATGCTCTCTAAATCGTTGCCGGGACTGTCCATGAAGTAGTAACCCGGGCTCTCCATCAGTTGGCTGTAATTGATGACGTAATCGAGGCAGACATCGGGATGCCGTTTCATCGCTGCACCGATCGATTTAATGGCGATGTTGTAAAGTCCACGGAAGTTATTACCACCAGATGGATTTCCCTCCGCGGAGTGTCCGTGCCATGCGACGCGTTCTTTGAACCGTTCAATCGTGTCGAGGAACGTGCGTGCGGTGCTCAGGTCGCGGACGTTCTGGAGTACGTAAGCCTCCGAACCGATCAGTTCGTCGGTCTCTGCGAGGTTAGCGCACCCACCGTAACGGATTACTTCTTTGGCGACGTAAGCAGCGAGCGGATTACCAGATACACCAGAGAAGGCATCGGACCCCCCGCACTGCAAAGCGATTTTCAGATATTCCAGAGACTGTTCAGTGCGCGGCACACTGTTCACTGTCCCCAGCCATCCGTTAATAATTTTCGCACCATTTGCCAAATCCGTGTCGAAACTCCCTTGTAGCCGATAGAAACGGTGGACGACATCATCTAAAGCATAACCTTCGCGCTGCATGTATGACTGGAGCATTTCGTTTGTAACTGCCTCGGTGCCGTAGTCGACGAGCAGCATCGCACCGATATTTGGATGAACGGCGAAACCTGCGAGCGTTCGGAGGAGCATATCAATGTTATTCGGTGTCCTACCTTCACCACCTTCTGTGTGCGTTACAGCAACGATACCGTCCACGTTAGGATAGGCTTTTTGTAGGGGCGAGGTTACCTCGCCCCTACGACACATATCAGCGAGCTGTCTGGCGAAGCTGGAGGTCCGCGCGGTCGTCCCCATAACGACGATATAGTTTCGTGTGCCGACACCACGTCCCCCCGGACGGGGATAACCGAGGAAGCAACGCTCGTCCGTATAGCGCGCCAACTGCTTACCGGGACAGAATTCCGCTTCGTTTAGTACATAAGGTGCAATCTTGTCGCTGAAGTTCGGTGTTTCCGGCAATTGAAAAGATAAATTCCGAATAGACAATGAATCAATCATCTTCTGATTGCAGACGTAATCCCCCGGGGCAATGGCGCGTGTCGCAAATCCAAACGGCAATCCCCACGACAGCAACGCTGCCAACTCCGAAATCGGCTGGCTCGCAAAGCGATGCCCCTCCAAAATGGTGTGTGATAGCTGAAACTGTTGTTCGTCATAGCGGATACGCGTGCCACCCTCCAGTGTCTGTGTCGCGATAGCGACGTTGTCGTCTGGCGCGGGTAAGCGTGCGACAGTCATCAAGTCATAATCCATACAAGCATGCTCCTTTGGCAATATCGGCATTCGGTGGTGAAGTTAGAAATTGCACCAGTATAGAAGGCGTGCGTGGAACACGGAAAAATTAGCGACGATAGATACTCACTTCGATAGCGTCCTGTTTCACCCACGGCAGGTCGATGTCAAACCAGTGTGTCTCAGATTCATAATGTTCACGGACGTGTCCGAGGTAATCCGCCATCGAATCGGCACCGATGCCGACGTTATCTGCTAAAACGGTAGCGGGGTTCGTCAGACGAGATTCGATTGCCTGAAAACACGGGAAATAGTTGGTGAAGTTGTTATCAAGGAGCAGAAAATCGACGGGTTCCTGGATAATTTTAAGTACCTCTTCGGCATCACCGATCCGTGAGTCAACGAGGTCCGTCATTCCGGCGCGTTCAAAATTGGCGCGTGCCTGCGCTGCGCGGTCAGCATCAATTTCGACTGTTATCAAGCGTCCAGAACCGGCAGCTTTCAAGACGCGTAACATCCAGAGTCCAGAATAACCGATAGCCGTGCCGCATTCGACGATGAGAGACGGCTTCGCTGCCTCAACACAGCCAGCGAGAAATTTCGCTTTTTCTGGACCTAACATCGGGATCCGCTCTACCCGACATTCTGCCTCAACCTCTTGTAAAACCTGTTCAAACATAATTAACCTCCGTATTGGAACACCGTTATAGTCTCACGGTAAACTTTTATCGAAACAATCATACACGAAAACCCGTTTTCAGGTCAAGACGCGCATCCAAATATACCTAATTTCCGTAGAAATCGAAAAAATTTGCAACCAAATCCAGGGTTTGGTGTATATTATAGGTAAGCACCTCCGGAGGTATCCGATGCCTGACTTAGACGATGAATTAATGGAACGCTACCAAAAAGGTGACGAAAACGCGTTTACGCTTCTCGTGCGCCGCCATCAGCAGCCGCTTGTCAATTTTATTGCTCGGTTCATCAACGACAGGGACAGTGCGGAGGATCTCGCGCAGGAGACCTTCATCCGTATTTTTAAAGCCGCACATCGCTACAAATCGGAGGGTGCACATTTTAAAACGTGGATGTATCACATCGCCTCGAATCTCTGCAAAAATGAGCTGCGAAATCGAGGACGACGTGATCGATACAGGGTTGATAACGTCGTGAACAGCGGAAACGATAGTGACGGAGATACGGAGCAGATTGATTTAATCGGGAATGCACCAGCGAACCCGGCTTTCCAACCCGAAGTCGCACTCGAACGCAAAGAATTGCAGAACGCTATCCAAAAAGCGATCTCAGAACTACCAGAACAGTACAGACTCCCGCTTGTGCTTCGCGACTTACAAGGTCTGAGTTACGATGAAATCAGTGAGGTACTCGAACTTCGGAGCGGTACAACGAAATCTCGGATCAACCGCGCCCGACTCATGCTCAAAGAAAAGTTAAAACCGTTTATTTGATGTTTTAGGAGTAAATTATGAACTGCGTACAGGCTGAGGAACACTTCTCCGCCCACCTTGAAGACACACTTGATTACGAAACGCTGCAGGATTTTGAAAATCACCTCACAGCATGTGAAGCGTGTCAAGGCGAGTATGCCCGATTTCAGGATTCCGTTAATGCGGTACAGCAATTGCCACAGGTAGAACCGTCGCCGTACTTTATGTCAGCATTGCAACAACGGCTCACGACAGAAGGTAGCGAGCCCGGTAGCATTAGAGACGTTGTGACAACACACTGGCATCGGCTGCTTGACGTGTTTCGTCGTCCGAAGTGGGCACTTAGTGGCGTTATCGTCGTGATCCTCGCCGCAACTGGCACCTATTTTTATCAAGACCTCCGTCCAGCGTTAGTAGCACCAACACCTCGAACGGAACAGGTAGCGACATCGCCTGAGGTGTTTCCGGTACAGCAATCAAGACGTGTCGTCGGAGATAGTAATCAACTCCTGCGGGGAAGTGTTATCTCAAGACCGACACAACCCATGCAGCAACGTTATATGTTAAAGCAGGTAAGTTATACCACTGCCGCCACCAGCGGCGGACTCTAATTGAGGAACCCACCAGCAATCGATTTCTGGACATAAACGATTAAGGGTAAAAACATGTATATTATAGAATCAAAACGCCAACAATTAATCATCGGGATACTCAGCCTACTGTTCTATGCAGTCACACCGAGTATCGCAAATGAAAGTGTACTGAAACTCTTCGAAAAGGAGTTCCAGAAGGTCGTCACTGATGCGCGCCCTGCCCTTGTAAAGGTCGTGGCGACGCAGAAAACGACGATGCCAGCCCTGCCAGACACAGAAAAATTGGTATTTACCCGCCAAGACATCGGTTCTGGAATCGTTATTGATACCGATGGACATATCGTGACAACGACCTTTGAATTAGAAACATTGAGTAAGATTGAGGTCGTCTTTAGCAATAAAAAAGTCTCTACAGCAGAACTCGTCGGTATTGATACATTCACCGATATTGCAGTCCTCCGAGTTGCAAACGCACACTCGGCAACCTCACATCCGCAAAAATCTAAAACTGCAGCACGTATGAAGTGGGGAGATTCCTCAAAAATTAATACCGGTTCTTGGGTTGTAACGATGGGCAGTTCCTACGGACAGAGCCCGATTGTCTCTTTCGGTATCGTTGGTGGTTGGGATACTTTACCGGATCAATTGTGTGGAAAATTGATTAAAATCAATGCTGCGGTTACCCCCGGCAACAACGGCGGCGCAGTCGTTAACACGTCAGGAGAGATCGTCGGAATGATACTCGCAGTACTGACAGAACCGCCTTATACCATCAATTCATCAACTGGCATGCTTTTCCAGAAGGAGCGTGATCCGGATATCTCACAATTCTTCGTCCAAGAATTATCGCCGGAGATTACCTTCGCCATGCCGATAGAGATGGTACATTCAGTTACGAAAGAAATCATAGAACACGGGAAAGTCGCACGCGGTTGGCTCGGTGTTGAGGTTAACGTCGGTCAGTCCGGTGTTTTCGTTACCGGAGTCATTGAAGGGAGTCCGGCATACAAAAGTGGGATTTTACCGAGAGATTTTATCCTCGAATTTAACGAAGTGCCTGTACGCTCCTACCATGAACTATTGAGATGTGTGGCGAGCGAACGACCCGCCACGAAGGTTCAACTCAAAATCGGCAGAAACGGTAGTGAGCAACATCGGACAATCATATTAGGTGAGAAACCGTAACGCGCCTAACGCGCGATTTCTGCAAACTCGGCGAGGTACGCCGCCGCAATCTCACGATTCCGCTTGATAATCAACAGGTTCTCGTTATTCCGTTTTTCCGCGTTCTTGGAAAAGTTATACGATCCTGTAATTACCGTCTCCGCATCAATAACGATCACCTTGTGATGCATAGCCCCTCTGTTTTTATCCAAAACGACAGACAAACCCGCCTTTTGCATCGCCTTATATTCAGAATATTCGTTATTCGCTTGCCGCTCTTCAAATACACCGCGAACATCGATACCCGATTTAAAGCGGTCCCGCATCGCACTCCCGAGCGCATCGTGTGTAAACGAAAACGCCATAAAATGGATTGACTGCTCCGCAGACGCTATCTCCTTAACCAGTGGCGAGATCGTGTCTCCTCCGGGTGAGAAATAGGTGACAACCTCTGTGCCATCGCTTAACGCTACCTTCGGATACGCCACAAACGCGCCAGAAGGTTTGCCAACCTGTGCCGCAAGAAACAATTCCCGGAACTCCTGTGTGAAGTTGTACGCCAGTTGCGCGGAATCAATGAGTATCACGTTATTACTGTTCTTATACGCGCCGTTATATGTGATGTTATAAGAACCTGTCCAGACGTACCGCTCATCAATCACGACAAACTTGTGATGCATCAACCCCTCATTATCACCGTCGTCAACGACAGGAATCCCAACTTCTCGCAAGCGTCCAATTTCGGAGTCATCAATATTATCCGCTTCCGTGACGATTCGTACCTGCACACCGCGGTTATAGGCTTCTATTAAAGCATCGGCTACCGGAGCGGCATCTAAATCATAGAGTGCCGCATCAACTCGCGCCTTAGCAGCACCGAGTCTATGGACAAGCCGTTTTTCCAAGGAATGTGGACTGTCAACCGCACCGACTTCACTGAAGTAGACCTCCCACGCCGCCTCAGTCGTCGGTTTCGGTCTATTCTTGTAATACCTTATCCCGAATCCGACTGCAATAGCGCATATCAAAATGAGAATGAACGGTAGGAATAACTTCGGTTTACCGACCTGCGATGCTGCCGGGGTGTCGTGTCCGCTCGGATCACTGTTCATATTTTTCTGCACTCCATACTATATCCCTGTAGAATAGGCTGTTAGCCTGTTCAAGACTCCATACTATATTCCTGTAGAATAGGAAACCGTTAGCCTGTTCAAAGCGCATATCAAACGTTAGACTCCCCACCTCTGCCGAGATGTCTCTAAAGACTCAATCTCTGCGTCTTCCTGCTTCCAGGCGTAATGCCCCTTCGGCTTTTCACCGATCCATCTCTCGTCAATCGGTTCCGACGCGAGTTGATAGCGCGTATCTGCGGTTATCCGAATCTTATTTGATGTGTTAACCAGGGAAGCATGCATCAGGAACATACTGAAGATGATAACATCGCCTGCGGAAAACGTCGTTGTCGCCCAATGCCCACCAAACTTCTCAACAATTTCAAGTGGATTGTCACTGAAATGTCCCTCAATCATATCCCGATCAACATCCGCTTGTCCGTAAGTGGCACGGACTTTCTCAAATCGGTTAGAACCGAGACAGAAGACGATGGGACCCATGTCAAGCGATACATCGCCAAACGGAGTCCAACAGGAATAAAGCTCTTGCGTGCCTCTCCCCATAAAGACGATATCGTAATGTATCGGAGAACCTGACCCTGGACCCGCCGTACGGAGCCATTTGAAATCGAAGGTCCGTGCCTCGCCACCGAGAAACCGTTTGAAGAAGTCCATCACCGGCGCACCTTCAACGACGGCTTTGAATGACGGTAGCTGCGTCAACGCTTTATTCCCCATTGAGCCGGTTGATGTCGGTTCCGGATAATCCGGGTTGAAGATGCCATCCATTAAAGGTGTCTCTGGTGCGATTATGCCTTTCGCTGCGAGTTTCTTCAGAATCTGTCGGCGTGCCGTGCGTACAGTCTCTTTGTCGTGTAGTCCGCGAATTAGGAGATACCCATCGGCTGCGATCCGTTCTTTCAAGGCATCGGGGTCGTCAAGGATGTCGTTGCTTTCCCGTAATTCTGTGCTAACTTCTACTTCCTGATGCAAAAAAGGTAATTTTAATGTTCCTTGCGGTTTGTCAAGTTTGTTTAATGCCACAATGTTCTCCTTTTTTATCCGCCCTGCACGTTGTTTGGGCTACATCTCTTTAATTTTCCTTGCGGTTTGTCAAGTTTGTTTGATGCCGCATAGATATCCCTTT
The DNA here is from genome assembly GCA_000406005.1 of Candidatus Poribacteria bacterium WGA-3G. Taxonomy (GTDB): domain Bacteria; phylum Poribacteria; class WGA-4E; order WGA-4E; family WGA-3G; genus WGA-3G. The sequence goes on along the minus strand of ASZN01000025.1, from coordinate 10,364 downwards.
ATATACGTCCCGCAGGGGGTCTCTCTTTCAGCCACGCCAGATTAAAGCGATAGTGTAAACGGCTGCTAATCAGATGGATGATTCCGTCCTGCCCTTGACAGACAGCGAGGTAGCCCCCCGGTTCAGCACTATTAAGCCCCATCGTAAAGAGCCGTCCGTCCATTGTTTCGATCTCTCGATCTACGCCGTCGTCTGTGATGGGACGAATGTGTTCCCACGTTTCGCCATCGTTGTATGACAACGCACCAAAGAGACCTGTAACGAGGCGTTCCTTTCCAGAAGCATCAACGATCGGCATCGGTGTCGGTTCCCGACGATCACCTGTAAACGATGCCAAGAAAATGGGACCTTCCTGAAGTCGTAGAAGAACACACCGTTGTCCCCCAGAAAGCACCGGGAATTGACTCGCACTGTAGTGCCATGTCTTACCGCTGTCCGACGAAACGCTTTTCGGCATCCGTCCATCAATCGTATCACCGCGTCCGTACGCCATCAGTCTCTCATCGGTGAGTTCAACGACAGCGGCGTGGATACCGGCGATCCAACCCCCCTGTTTTCCTGCAGCGAATTCGGGGATCGGCTGCCCTTCACCCGGATCGTACCACGTCTCCGCATCATCGTCGCTGAGCCATATCGCGGTCCCGCCGTTGCCACCGCTCACTGCATCGCAGGCGAGAAGTATAGAGCCGTCCTGCCTCCGAAAAACGGAAGCGATCGGCATGTGTCGGAGACGGTGCTCCGGTGAAATAAAGCGCGGTTTCGACCACGTCGCACCGTTATCGTCAGAATAGCGCATCACCAACGCCAGCGGTCCCCACGTCGCGGCAGCAGAGAGCCCGTTGAAATGATAAATCCGTCCGTTCTCGTTCCGCCAGAGAGAAGTCGCATGATTGTTGCGATCCGGCGGCCCCCAGAACGGTTCGGCAGGTTCCCATTCCGGTTCACCAAAGCGCAACCGACTTGCGGCAACCGTCAACTCACGTCCGCGCTCTGTAACGCATGAATACCACGCCGCGAACATATCACCGTTCGGACATTCTGCTATCGCTGGCACGTGGTTATGTGCTGAAAAGAGTGGTCCATTCGAGCCGTCCGGAATTTTAACGAACGTCAACGGTTCAGCGAAATAGGGTGCCTCTGGCGCAGGCGCGCTTGCCGGTTCCTGTTTGACATCACGTCCCCAGCGTGCGACCTTCGGCACAGGTGTCGGCGCTGTCTGCGGCATTTCAGCACACACAACCCGAAATCCTATATACCAGTGTTTATCTTCAGGTACCGCCCCCATCCGATTCGCAGAGCGCAGATAACAGAGCAACGTCGAATGACTGCCACCGCGTGTAACACGATACAGGCCATCTTCTTTACCCACCGGATCCACTTGCTGATGCGGTTCGTAGGGTCCGTACCAATCCTGACACCACTCCTCTATGTTCCCATGCATATCGTATACACCCCACGCGTTCGGCGCAGTTTGCCCGACATGCAACGGCATAATTTCTTCTGCCCCGCGCCCGCGTCCGGCATCTGGGTACCAACTCTCCCCAACATTTTTATGAAATTCAGGCGGCAAGGTATCACCCGTATGAAAATGCGTCGTCGTCCCTGCACGGCAGACGTATTCCCATTCCGCTTCGGTCGGCAGTCGGTATGGAACCCCTTCTTTCTCGGAGAGCCATTCGCAGAAGCGGGTCGCATCGTGCCAATCGACAAACACGACTGCTTCATCATCGTCCCGTGAAAAACCGACGTTCTGAAGGCTCGGCAGCTCACGATGTGTCGGGGCAAACGCCGCATACTGCGCGTTGGTCACCTGAAAGATGCCGATATAAAACGGTGTTGTGAGCGTTACCGGATGCACCGGTTTCTCATCCCAATCGCCGTCGCGGAGATGCGGTTTATTTTCCGTCAATTCATCTGATAGCGACGCGTCCTCTGACCCCATCATAAAACTTCCCGGTTCAATCCGTGCAAATTGCATACCGAGTGAATTCGTATGTGTCGGTCTCCCGTCAAACACTAACTTCTGCATAATTTCCTTCCCTGTCCGGACGTTGTTATAGTTGCCTCTGATTTTCATGTCTACTGTTCTCATTATACCAATCCGAACCCAATTTGTCACGAAAAATGTCTAAAAAATATTAGGAGACCACTCCTACAGAAGGTCGCGTCTACAAAATAGTGTCCGTGAAACGGGTAAAAAAACATTTCCTTTGACTTTTTTCGGCACTTCTGCTACATTATTTATAACTGTGTAGCAGGTTCTTGTCTTTTCTTCCGTTAAAGTGCATGAATTTAACCTTCGATAGTTGCTGGTTACCATAGGTTCTCAAATCAGTCAGCTGCGATCTTCCGTACAAGAACCTCAGAAAAACGATTGCTTAGAGATCAAGCAATATCTATTTTTGGGAGCGAAATTTTGAAAATGAAGATTATCTTTGGGCTACTTTTCCTGATTTTGGTAAGTGTTACAACGGTTTGTAGCGCACAAGACCTTGTTCTACACCTCTCCTTCGACGCGTTAGAAGGCGACGTTGTAAAAGATTTATCCGAATTCGGTAACGATGCGACCTTTAATAAGGGTAATCCAAAACTGATTGACGGTGTCTTCGGAAAAGCACTGGAGTTCGACGGCAAAACGGCTGGTGAAATCGACGACAGTCCGAGCCTCGATATTGTTGATGCCATCACGATTGAGTTCTGGGCACTTGTCAAGGGTGGCGAGGCGATCCAGAGCGGCATTGAGAAAGGCTCGGCTTGGGTCTCCGGTCTATATAATCTCGCAGCACTCTACAACGGCGGGACGATCCTTCAATTCTTTGATCTCCCGGAACCGTGCAACGACGACAATATTGGTCCGAGCATCCAAGATGGCGAATGGCACTTCCTCGCCGGCACATGGGACGGTGACGACATTAAACTCTACATTGACGGTGAACTCGAAGCAGAGATGCCGTGTAAGGGCGAACTATCACCGAACAACGAGGCGGTTTATATCGGTGCCCGCGGCGCAAGTCAACGGTTCCTTACCGGTGCCCTTGATGAAGTCAAAATCTATAATTACGCATTAACCAAGGATGAGCTGCTCCAGGATATGGCGACACCCGTCACATTGTCTGTTGACGCATACGGTAAATTGGCAACCTTCTGGGGCCACCTCAAGACCGACTAACCGTAGAGAAAAGGAGTGTCAATGCAAGCCATACGCCATCTTTTGGCACAGCGTGGAGGTTACCAAAGTTTGCTATACAAAAGTCCAACGTTTCTTCTTATATTATTAACGTTAATAACTGGCTGTGCCCTCCCTTTCGGCGGTCCGCTAACGCCTGAAGATCAGGTCGCAGTCGTTACAACCGATAGAGGCATATTCGTAATCGAGTTCTACCCCGATGCCGCCCCGGTGGCAGTGGACAATTTCATCAAACTCATCAACCAGAAGTTTTACGACGGTTTAACATTTCACCGTATCATTGAAGGTTTCGTCGCTCAGGGCGGTTGTCCGGAAGGCGACGGGACGGGTGGCCCAGGCTGGACCATCACCGACGAGTACACGAACCCGAACCAACGTCCACACCTTAGAGGCACAGTGGCGATGGCTCGAACCCCCGCGCCGAACTCATCCGGGAGCCAATTCTACATTTGCTTCAAACCCCAACCCTCTCTTGACGGCGATTACACCACCTTCGGCGGTGTAATTCAAGGTATGGATGTCGTCGATCGCTTAGAGATAGGCGATGTCATGACAAAAATCCGATTGGAGGCGAAGTCAAAATATGTTAAGGCAACAGCAGAATAAGCAACATCGGCAGTTCGCATCCGCAGCACTTTTGGTACTGGCGACTCTATTTGCCACCTTCGTGTTGAGTTGCGCACAAGAAGAAAAGAAAGCACCCGCACCACGCGCACGTCGCAGTGGGACAGGGACAACCACAACCGCTGCAAAACCGCAGATCGATCCGGGGACATCGGTAGCCGTTATTGAAACGGCAAAAGGCACTATTGAATTTGAATTTCTCGCAACCGAGGCACCAGAAACATCTAAGAATTTTATTAAAAACGCGCAGGTGGAGTATTACAAAGGTGAGAAATTCTATCGCGTAGAAGAGCTACTCATCCAAGCCGGCTCAAAACTCGCTGCCGGCGAAACGCTCGCGATTGAAAACGGCGCGAAGGAAATGTCGAGAGGCGTTGTCGCTATGGCAAAAGAAGAGGGGGCCAGCGTCTCGTACGCATCCGAATTCTTTATCTGTCGAGATGAAACCATTCTTGACAGTGAGTACACCATTTTCGGAAACGTCATTAGTGGAATGGATGTCGTTGATAGTATCGCACAAGACGATCTTATCACCAACATCACTATCCGAAAAAAAGAATAGTAACCGCCCCATTGCAGGCGGGGTTTCTAAACGCCCCATTGCAGGCGGGGTTTCTAACCCCGCCTTCTATCAATGTATAGATAATTATGGGCTTCACTATAATCCGGAGGAATTTCTATGGCATTAACTGTTATCCGCACGGCTCGTCCGAGTCCTGTTTGGCAGGAGAGCTACGTGCGTGTGAAAAAAGGACAACGACTCGTTATTGATGGAGAAGGTGCTTGGTCACCAGATTTGAAAAACCGAACCGGTTGGTGCGGTGCTGATGGCATCCCTCAAACCCCAGGTTCCGACGGTTACCTGCTCCCTGGCACTAATATTGGTGCACTCATCGCCAAGATCGGAAACACCGTTTTCGCTGTCGGATCGCGTTATGACAATCCAGCACCTGCCGACGGTGTTATCTTTCTTGCTATGAACGAACACCCAAGCAACAACAATCAAGCAGGCAGTTTACTCGCACAAATCATCATCTTTGATGACGAGTAGTCCAACCTTTCGCATAACAATACACACTGTATATATTATATCACGCAAATCGGAATCAGGAGCGATATATGGCAGAGACGACGACTCAGGAATAAGCACAACAACTTCCACGTATAGATTTTATCACTTATCTGAACAATCTCGTAGCAACAGGGCATCTCTATTTAGAGGGCATCCGCGACCCTGAAACAGACGAGGTGGTTGTCAATCTCGGACTCGTAAAAGGCATTATTGATACGATTGAGATGCTCGAAGAGAAAACGCAGGGCAATCTCACCGCACCGGAAGCCAATTTTCTCGCAAACACGCTCTACGAACTGAGAATGGGATATGTCCGCGCCATCAGTAGGCAGGAAGTGACCCCAGAAGCCGAAACTAAAGAGGAGACTTCGGCTGAAGAACCGGAAGGTGAATCATCGGATAACGCCCCTGAAGCAGAAGCCACAACGAACGAAGGGAAAAACGGTTCTTAAAAAAGCGAAATTAAAATCGGAACACTTCTAAGGATGTTCCGGTAGGTGCAGTTAGCACCGTCATGAAATGCGAGAATGAATTACCAACGCCAGATTATAATCGCTTTAGCGATGCTTGCCAGCTTGCTCGTGATCGGAACCGTCGGTTATCTACTGCTCGAACAGGATAATCCACAAGGAAAATGGACACTCCTTGACGCCATCTATATGACCGTCATCACCTTGACAACTGTCGGTTATAGCAACATGGACATGAGCGATGATGGACGTATTTTCACCCTGTTTCTGCTCATCGGTGGGTTCGGTGTGTTCACCTACAGTATCACGATCGCCACAGCGTACCTTATTGAAGGGCAGTTACAGAGCTTTTTCCGACAACAAAAAATGATCCGAACTGTCGATAAATTATCAAACCACTATATCATTTGCGGACTCGGTGATACCGGTGTACATGTGCTTGACGAAATGCTGAAATCAGATGTAGAATTCGTCGGTATTGAATTCGAGGAAGAGCGAATTACGCAACTGACGGATACACGGAATTTTTCGTACCTCCAAGGCGACGCGACCGACGATGAACTGCTCGTCCGAGCCGGCATCACACGCGCCCGAGGACTGATCACATGCCTCAGCCGGGACCAAGATAACCTGTTTGTCGTCATTTCCGCGCGAAAACTCAACCCGCATCTAAAAATAGCCTCTAAAGCCGTTGAAGACAACTCACCGGGTAAACTTATCACCGCTGGCGCAGATGAAGTTGTACTGCCAGATCATATCGGTGGCATACGCCTCGCCTCGAGTATCCTCTATCCACATCTCGTAGAGTTCTTACAGAGTATTACCCAAAATCTCGATGATACACATTTCGCGGAATCTATTGTTCGACCAGATTCTCAACTCGACGGGATTTCTCTGAAAGCCGCAAGTATCCAAGAGCAGACCGGATTAGTTATCATCGCTATCCGTGATAACGACGGCACATTTCTCTATAATCCACCGGGTGATAAGAGGCTCCAAACAGGAGATGCCATATTAGTCGTCGCTAACCAAAGACAGCTACAACTGTTACACAGACTTACAGGCGACTTCAGTTTGCCATAGCGGTTCGTCCGTCGGCCACCCCAGGCCCGGTAGGTGCGGTTTTTGCGGTGTACTCACCCAGATGCGACGTGCATCGCGGCGTACACGTCCAGATGCGATCTGCATCGCTAACCGCACCGGACTTGAAAAGGGATATCCAAAAATTGAGACAATCCGACAATTTATCTAAAACTAAATACCCCTGCCCGAAAAGCGGAAAAATGTTGACCGATTAACACCATCTGTGATACGATAGTGTTAATGTGAGTTTGATTAAAATAGGCTTACGACACTTAAAATAACGCAACTTGGAAGGAAATATCCGTATGCTCGCGACAGTCCTTAGCAGTGCATTGCTGGGAATTGATGCCTATATCGTAAAAGTTGAAGTAGATGTCGCAGGTGGACTCCCTTACTTCACCACTGTCGGTTTACCCGATAGTGCCATCAAAGAAAGCAGGGACCGAGTCACCGCAGCCATTAAGAACTCCGGTTTCTACTTCCCGCAGACCCGAGTCACCGTGAACCTCGCACCTGCGGATATCCGGAAAACAGGCTCAGCATTTGACCTTCCGATTGCGATCGGTATCATGGCGGCTGCCAATCAGGTAAATCTTGCCAGGCTCGAGAACGCCATCGTTTTGGGTGAACTGGCACTTGACGGGAACATTCGAGGCATACAAGGCGCGCTGCCAATAGCCATTACTGCAAAAGATAACGGGATCAAGGAACTCATTTTACCTGCCGAAAATGCTAAAGAAGCAGCAATCGTAGAAGGTGTGAACGTCTACCCCGTCACCAGTTTATCAGACGCAACCGCCCTCCTCAATGGCGAGAAAGAGATAACACCAGAGCCGCATACACTCGATACCGATCCGCATGCCGCCCGCGCAGAAACACACATTGATCTACTCGATGTGAAGGGGCAAGAGCACGTCAAACGTGCCGTTGAGGTCGCCGCGTCGGGCGCGCATAACCTGATTATGATTGGACCGCCGGGTTCCGGTAAAACGATGATCGCAAAGCGGATTCCGTCCATCCTGCCGAGACTCTCCATAGAGGAATCTTTAGAAACGACGAAGATCCAGAGTATCGTCGGTGTCCTGCCAAGTGATACACCTCTGGTTATGACGCGTCCGTATCGTTCACCGCATCACACCATTTCAGACGCAGGGTTAATCGGTGGTGGGAACATACCGCGTCCCGGTGAGGTAAGTCTCGCGCATAACGGTGTACTCTTCTTAGACGAACTCCCAGAATTCCGGCGGAACGTCCTCGAAGTCATGCGGCAACCGCTTGAGGATCGGCAGGTAACGATCTCGCGTGCGGCGGCATCACTCACCTATCCAGCAGGTTTCATGCTCATCGCAGCGATGAACCCGTGTCCGTGCGGATTTTTCAGCGACCCGAACAGAGACTGTAAGTGTACACCGAACCAGATTCAGACCTATGTCTCACGTATCTCCGGGCCCTTGTTAGACAGAATCGACATCCAAGTTGAGGTCCCAGCAGTAAAATACTCGGAACTTGCCGCGGATACAACCGGCGAACCCTCGGCGCAGGTCCAAGAACGCGTCGAAGCAGCACGCCAAATCCAACACGAACGTTTCATAGGCACAAACATACACGCCAATGCCAGTATGCAATCAAAGCAGATACGAGAGTATTGCAAAGTTGACGACCAGGCACAAGACCTACTTCGGGTTGCGATTAATCAATTAGGGTTGAGTGCGCGCGCGTATGACCGGATTTTGAAGGTAGCACGCACCATCGCAGACCTCGATCAAAACCCGAATATAGAGGCAGTCCACGTCTCTGAAGCCATACAGTATCGGAGCTTAGACCGGAGTTTCTGGAAAAAATAGCACAATGGAGCCGTAGAACTATGCAACCTAATTTTATCGTTTTTTTAACGGACGACCAAGGATACGGCGATCTGTCCTGCATGGGTGCGACCGACTTCAAAACCCCACACCTCGATAGGATGGCAGCCGAAGGCGCACGATTCACCGATTGGTACTCGAATTCACCCGTCTGCTCGCCTTCACGCGCGGCACTTTTAACAGGACGGTACCCGTGCCACGCCGGGGTCCGATCAATTTTAGCAGGACATCGCACAGCCACCGGACTACCGCCTTCCGTTCCGACACTCGCGACGGTCCTGAAGGAACGCGGTTACTACACCGCAATGTCTGGTAAATGGCACTTGGGGCTCGCGGAAGGTTCACGTCCTGAACACCACGGATTCGACGACTGGTTCGGGTTCATGGCAGGTTGTATCGACTTCTTTTCGCACATCTTCTATTGGGGTATGGCACAACGCGGGATCGATCAGACACACGATCTCTGGGAAAACGGCGAAGAAATCTATCGAAACGGCGAGTATTTCACCGAACTCATTACGGAATACGCTATTCGGTATATCCGTAAATCTGTTGAACTCGACCAACCTTTTTTTCTCTATGTGCCTTACAATGCACCGCACTATCCGATGCATGCACCGCAAAAATACGTTGACCGATTTCCGAACCTACCATGGGACCGGCAAATTATGGCTGCGATGCTCAGCGCAGTTGACGATAGCGTCGGCGAAATTTTCGCAGAATTAGAGCGACTCGGACTTGCAGAGAACACGTTCTCCTATTTCCAGAGCGACAACGGCCCCTCGCGTGAAACACGGAACTGGTTAGATGGCACGCAAGACCCGTATTACGGCGGTACCGCTGGAAAATTGAAAGGACATAAATTCAGCCTCTACGAAGGCGGCATCCGTTCACCCGGTATTATGAACTGGCCCGAACAGATTCCAGCAGGACAGGTCATCGGTGAAGTCGGCGCAGCGATGGATGTGTTTCCAACGTTCCTCGCCGCAGCCGGTGCTAACCCATCCGAATATGAACTTGATGGACGCGATGTCCTACCGATGGTCGCAAATGGTGAATCGACACCGCACAGCGAAATCTATTGGGAGATGGGCAAACAGACCGCCGTCCGACGTGGTAATTGGAAATTAGTCCTCAACGGTCAATTGGTAGAGGGCGCGCCCCCAGAAGACGATGTACATCTCGCGAATCTCGAAACCGATATGGGCGAAACGAGGAACCTGAAGGATGCACACCCGGACATCACCGCTGAATTGACAGAAGCAGCGCAGACATGGCGCGAAGGCATTGAAACGCACTGGGAAACCGAATGGGTCAACCCGAACGGAACAACCGGCTACGTCAAGGATCAGTAAGTTGGTGCCTCACCGAAAAACGAGATATACCATGACACTCTTTAAATTCGCCTTTATCACGGACACACATCTCTATCTAAACGCACCGAGGAACTTCGCGGGCGGGCTACAGCAACAAAAAAACAGCGTTGCACTCTATGAAAAACTGGTCGAACAATTGAACGCTTTTGAACCAGCTTTTGTCATCCACGGTGGCGACATTGTGTGTGGTGGTAACAGTTTTGAAATGTCCGCCGAAGAATACGAAACAGCACTCGATACGGCGCAAGCACTCGGTGAAAAGATAAATGCACCCTGCTATTACATCCCCGGCAACCACGATTTGCATCCGGAAACCGGGTCTAAAGATGCCTACTTAGCACACTTCGGCATCAACGGCATGGGGTCCGTCAGTTTTGTTCATGAAAATATTCGGTTCATCCTTCTCGATTCACAGGAAGTACCGGAAGATATGACGCACGGATACATCAGCACGAACCAACTGGCGTGGGCTGAGCGTGAATTGAAAAGGGCACGGGACTACGATCAAGAGGTTTTCATTTTCTCACACCAACTCCCTTTTCCAAATGTCGAGTTTCAAGGTGTCGGTTCGAGAGTTGCCAACTCCGCGGAAGTCCTCGAAATCACGGCTCCATTTGACCAACAGATTTTGGCATTCTTTTGTGGACACCTTCATCTCAACCGCGTTTTTCGGGAACAAGGCATGTTGTG
>ASZN01000024.1 GCA_000406005.1 Candidatus Poribacteria bacterium WGA-3G | reverse complement strand
TTCGTCCATACCTCGCGTAACCTTGAGGTATGCAAGCCGAGTCTCATTTCTGACGACGTATCAGACGACCCTGGTGGTATTCAGGCTTAGATACTGACGAGTATCGTAACAGGGGGTAGGATCCCTTTAAAAATCTATTCTTTTCAATGGAAAAATATAGAAAAGCATAGGTTTTTAAGAACAGGACTATCGTGAATAGCAGCTTTATAGGAGTCTTCGCACGTGCGACCTTTATAGGAACCCTTTGTCTTGCCACATCACTGGCGTGGGCAGCTGATACTGTTCTGTTTGAAGAAGATTTTGAAGGTGTAACCCTCAAGGCAAGTATAATGGAACAGGTTAAAGATGACAAAGTCTGGTCGGGGACACCACCTGACGGTTGGGAAATTACAAACGAGAACCCGAAAGACCTCGGCATGCCTGAGTGGAGGACCTGGGCGATTGTTGATCTTGAATGGTGGACAGCAACAGCGGAAGACCAACGGCGTAGCGAGTTTACAGGCATCCACAATGATGGCAAAGGCATCGGTAAAGGAGCCGTTTCTGATCCTGATGAGTGGGACGATTGGGAGGGAAATGGTAATCCTGATGCTATTAGCCGTTGGAACGGCCACTTAATTACGCCACCGATTAACATCAAAGGCGCAGCCGCAAAGTCACTCGTACTAACGCTGGATTCGAGTTGGCGGCCGGAAGACACACAAAACGCGGAAATAACAGTCAGTTTCGACGGTGGTAAGGAAGAACAAATCCTATTTTTTAAGAGCGTCGGTATTGACGCAGGGGCACACACCCTTGTCACCATCCCTACCCTTGACATAGACGAGGAAGATATCAAAGATGGAGAACAGATAAACGAGACCTTAGAAATTCCGATTGACAATCCGGCAAACGCCGCCGAAATGGTCATTAGTTTCGGGGTCATTGATGCACAGAATGATTGGTGGTGGGCAATAGATAATATTCAGCTCGTCAGCACCGCATTTTCTGTAGAACCAAAGCACAAATTAGCCGTTAGGTGGGCAGAACTAAAATCCCAATAACAGACTGCTATCGTTGAGTTGTGAGTGACGCAACATCGTTTGCAATTCGGCGAAAATAACCCTAAACAAGGGCTGCACCTACCGAAAGTGTAGCCCTTCTTTTATATTTTGTCGTTTTTTGGAGGAAATTAATGAAAATTTTAGTTACAGGCGGCACAGGTCGCATCGGATCCAATCTTGTCAAAAATCTGCTGGAAAAAGGACACGATATCCGGAGTTTCGTCTATCCCGGTGATGTTAATCGTGTCGGAAGATGGGACGGTGCGGAACGCGTCGAAACCGTCCTCGGCGATCTCCGCGAATACGAGGAGGTAAAAAAAGCCGTTGAAGGCGTGGATGCCATCTATCACATCGCCGCCGCCTTCGGCGGTCCATTTGATAACCGTCAATACTTGGCGATCAACGGGATGGGAACGCTCAATATCTTGGAGTGCATCCGTGAGTTCAATCCGAATATTCATCGCCTCGTCTATGCGTGTACGGAAGCGATTTATTGGGAACTGACCGAGAAAGGACGGATTTTCGATGAACCCGTCACCGAAGATAGGGTCGCTAAATACCATCACATGCCGTATTTCCTTACCAAGTGGATCGGCGAGGAATTGTGTATGACCTACCACCATCAATACGGCGTGCCTTCCACGGTTTTCCGTTTCACGACTGTCATCGAACCGAGCGAATTCCTCAACGAAGACGGGTTACCAAAGCAGTTCGTTTTTAGTAACATTTATAACCGATATAAGAACTATAAAGGCGACGATCCGACTGAATTAGAGACCGCTGAGACTGTCAAGCGACTCTGGAACGGACAAGAGAAGTTCATCCTCAAACGCAACCTCGACGGACGCCCCTATAAAGAGCATTTTACCGATATACGCGATATCGTGCAGGGATTGGTTTTAGGGATAGAGAAGGATGCTGCCGTCGGTGAAGAATTCACGCTCGGCGGAAACGGCGTTTTCAAACATGAAGAGGTCATCCCATACCTATCTGAACGCTACGAGATGGATTCTGTGGATGTCAAACTCCCGCAACCGCTATACTTCGAATTCGATTTGAGCAAAATCAAGACGCTATTGGACTATGAACCCCAACACGACCTGGCAAGTATCCTTGATGCCGCTGAAGCGATGAACCGAGGCGAAGATGTCGGCATTATTCCGACTGGCGTTCGCTGGGGGTAACAACCGTTTTCCGACACTTTTCCTTGACACATCGAAAAAAATAGATTAGACTTTTAAACAGATTGTATAAACCGAAACTGTGATCCAAGGAGGCTCGCCGTGAAAATGTCTTTTGGAATAACCACACGTTCTTTAATTATCTTGTTTGCTTTTGCGTTCTTGACACTGAACTGCGCTGAAGTTACGGTCACACCTACGCGACAAGTGTCGTCAAGTACGAAACACCTCGACCGGCACATCAACGCCGTGTTGAACACAAAAGGTATCCAACCCTCGGGCCTATCAGAAGACACCGAGTTTTTGCGTCGCGTTCACCTCGATTTGACAGGAACGATTCCTACACCTGAAGAGGTCTTAAATTTCCTCAAAGACGGTTCCGCAACCAAACGCCAGAAAAAAATTGATCAGCTGCTCGGAAGTGAAGCATATATTAACTATTGGAGCGGTTTGTGGGTGAACTGGTTAATCGGTAGACGCGATGATCGTGATGACCGGCGCGTCGGACTGGCATCTTGGGTGAACGGCGCATTAACGAAAAATATGCCCTATAATCAGTTCGTGCAGGAACTCATCACAGCGAATGGCGAACTCAAGGATAACGGTGCCGGAAACTACGTGATGCGTTATGATCGCTCCCCTGCTGTTCTCACGTCGCACAGTTCACGGCTTTTCTTAGGGCTGCCTATGCAGTGCGCCGAATGCCACGATCATAAGACAGAGGTTTGGAGCCAAAAGGATTTCTACGGTATCGCCTCTTTTTTCGCTGGGATTAATAGTCGGGAGAAGGGATATATCGAGACAGTGGATATGATCGGTGATGAGAAACGGATGGAAAATTACCTGATTACCGATAAGCCACAAAGAACACTTCACGTAGAAAGACTCGATGAAGAGGTCGCCCCACGTTTCTTGGGCGGTGCGGAATATGAAGGTTCGCTCACCCAGAAGCGCGAAGCACTTGCACAGTGGATGACCGACAAATCGAATCCCTATTTTAGCCGCGCAATCGTCAACCGTATCTGGAAACATTTCATGGGACGCGCTTTTGTTGAACCTATTGACGGTTTTGGTGAAGAAAATCCGCCCACCAACCCGGAATTGTTGGACTGGATCGCAAATGATTTCGTCATCCACGATTACGATTTACAGCACTTGATGCGGACGATCCTTAACTCGGAAACTTATCAACGGACCTCTAAAACAAACGAGAGTAATAAAGACGACGAATTCTATTACTCACACGCTTATGTGAAACCGCTAAGTGCTGAGCAGTTCTTCTACTCGCTACTGCAAGCGACCGGGTTTGAACGCCTTCAGCAGGTCAAGATGAAAGGTAATAATAGACAAGGTGGCGAGGATCGTATCGGTATGCTACGAGACCTTGAACGGAGAAAACGGGATCATCTCAACAGGTTCCTTTTCTTACTCGATAACGGTGAGATGGAAGAGATCGAGGCTTTCAATGGCACCATTCCACAGGCACTCATGATGATTAATGGCGATATGGTAAACGGCAGTGCCAGTCATGCTGAGCGCGGTAGTTTCGTCAATTACGTCTTACAAAAATGGCGTGAACCCATTGATCGCATAGAGTATTTCTATCTCAACATCCTCTCACGGCTCCCGACTGCGCAAGAGAAAACCTATTTCCAACGCTATCTGGAACGTAGCCTCTATCGCAACAAAGATTTGGCTTACGAGGATATCTATTGGGTCTTATTAAACTCAGCCGAATTTTCGCTTAATCATTAATTGTGGTGCCTCTACAATTGATAGCTATAAGCGTCAATTTTAGAAAACCAACCGCCTCGGTACCGGGACGGTTGGTTCGGTTTTCTAATCGAACCGGACTCTACGCGGAAATATTGAAAACTTCAAAATCTTCTTTAGTCCCGTAGGGACGGTATGTTTATAGAAAGACGTTATAAATAGCGATTCAGCCCTGTAAGGGCGGCATGTTTATATTGCCTATGCTATAACGTTGCTTTTTTAACGCAGGCTTCAGTAACGGTTCAACAAAAAACCTGGAGGAATATACCCACACAATGAACTATCAACAAATGACAAACAAAGAGTTAAAGGCAGAACTCAAGAAACGTGGGTTAAAAGGATATTCATCGTTGAAGAAGACCCAACTGATAGAGTATCTTTCAACTGGAATCCGCCCACTAAACGGCACTATTAATCAGGCGAATTGCTCCAAGATGCGCGTAAAGGAGTTAAGAGAAGAACTCAAGAAACGTGGGTTAAAAGGATATTCATCGTTGAAGAAGACTCAACTGATAGAATATCTTCTAACAGGAATCCATCCACTGAAAAGCACCCAAATATCACCCAAAATAGCAGAGAGTGAAATACGTGATGCGTCTTCTGGCAGTATTGGATATTCACCAACTCTTTTTGCCCGAACAATTGAGGAACTCCCGATCAATCAAATTGTATCAGGGGACTGCATAAAAATTATGCGCTCTTTCCCTGATGGGGTTTTTGATTGTTGTATCACAGATCCCCCGTTTAATATGTCAAGAAAAAAAGGCTTAGGTTGGGCGTTTAGTTCACATGTCACGATGCAAGAACAGTGGGATATTTTTGCACAGGACGATTATTTCCAGTTCACGGTTGATTGGATTACCGAGGTTTTGAGGTTGTTAAAAACGAACGGGAATTTCTTTGTTTTTGGGTCTTTTCACTGTATTTTTACAATTGGTTTTATTCTTCAAAGTTTATTCAACAGACGGATTATTAGCCAAATTGTCTGGTATAAGCCGAACGCCCAACCTAATATCACCTGTCGAATGTTTACTGAGTCTACCGAATTTGTTATTTGGGCAGTCAACAATGAAAGTAAAAAGGCTAAAAATTGGACTTTCAATTATGAAGCGATGAAGGCAATGAACAATAACAAGCAAATGCGAAACATGTGGGAAATTCCGCTTACTAAACCATCAGAGCGGAAATATGGGAAACACCCATCCCAAAAACCTTCGGCGGTCATTAATCGGCTTATTTTGGCTGGAACGAATGAAGACGATCTCATTCTTGATCCATTCTCCGGAACAGGGACTACAGCAGTTGTCGCTGAACAGCACAATCGGAGATGGATAATGATTGAGAAAGAAGAAACATATAATCAGATTGCTCAACAGAGGATTGAGGAGTTATCCAATACGTTATTTGAGGATGAATCAGAAAACGATTGGCAATAGGGGAAACTATGGAGAGACAAGAAGCGATTCGGAGACTATCAGAAATTAAAGGTCGAAATCTTCGAGAACTTGCTGACGTGTATGAAGTTACCGTATTTACAGGCAGAGGAGGAACAAATAAAGGTTGGGCAGGACATGTACTTGAAAAATATTTAGGTTTACCCATCAATTCGTCTCAATCCCCTAATGCTGGATCATGGGAATTAAAGTTGATCTCTCTACGGTATCTGAAAAGCAAAGAACTGACAGTTAAAGAGCCAATGCAAGTAACACAGTTGAATCCTAATAATGTTAGACAGACAGATTTTGAAAACAGTCATTTGCTTGCAAAATTAAAACATGTTGTCATAGGGGCAAGAATTTGGGAGAGTACACAAGAGGAAAAATCAATTTTTTATGGTGTTACGACTTTCGATCTATTAGACGATCTTGAAGTTTATAATCAGATAAAAGATGATTATAATTTGGTTAAAGAAACAATTCGCTCGCAAGGATTTTCTACTCTTAATAGCGGAATGGGTAAATATATCCAGCCTAAAACAAAGGGGACCGGGCATGGAAGTACCTCAAGGGCTTTTTATGCTAGGGCATCTTTCCTGAAAAAATTCGTCTTGCCCTTGTTATCTCAAGAGGAATGAGGAGTTGATCACATGGCTTCATTTCGGTGTGACACGTGTGATGAAAGAATGTCTGGAGGTCCCACTTTCGTGCTATAAATTATTTCAAGACAGCTCAAACAACAATCAATAATAGGAGAAAGTTATGGAAAGACAAAAAGCAGTTGAAAAATTATCAACGATTGCTGGTCAAGACCTTCGAGAGTTAGCTAGTGAATATGAAGTCACTGTATTTAAGGGTGAAAAGAAAAATAAAGGCTGGGCAGGACATGTACTTGAAAGACATTTAGATTTGCCTATTAATTCGGCTCAAGCACCTAACTTCGGGGCGTGGGAGCTAAAAACAGTTCCGTTGAAACATCTAAAGAATGGAGAGTTGAGAATTAAAGAAACAATGGCAGTAACAATGATCGATCCCTATAACGTTGAAAGAACTAATTTTGAAGATAGCCATTTGCTAACCAAATTGAGAAAGATGGTTGTAGCAGCGAGAATTTGGGAAAGTCAAGAAGAAGAAAGATCAATTTTATATTGTGTAACAACTTTTGATTTAGATGATCCAGAAGTCTACAATCAAGTGAAGGCAGATTATGACTTAGTCAGAGAAACAATTCTGACAGATGGGTTTTCTGCGCTTACCGGGAGAATGGGTGTATACATTCAACCCAGAACAAAAGGTACGGGGCATGGAAGTACTTCGCGAGCCTTTTATGCCAGAAAATCTTTTCTCGAAAAATTCATTTTTCCAGCATTATCTCAGGAGGGTAACTAACAGGGTATATTGAACTATTTGTAAATAGGGGGCTAACGCCTGACAATTTCACTTTACTAAAAGGAATGAAGCCACATCAAAAAGAGTTTTATAATGGAAAGAGAAGCCGCAATCCAGAAATTATCAAATCTTATAAATAAAGATTTAAGAGAACTTGCTGATGCGTATAAAGTCACTGTATTTACAGACAGTGGTGGAAAAAATAAAGGTTGGGCTGGTCATGTGCTTGAAAAACATTTGGGTTTAGGGATCAATTCGTCTCGAAGACCTAACGCTGGATCATGGGAATTAAAGCTGGTTTCATTAGAAAACCAGAAAAGGCGAGGGTTGAGATTTAAAGAGACAATGGCGGTAACAATGATCAATCCTGATAAGGTTAGACAGACTGATTTTGAAGACAGTCATTTACTCGCCAAGCTAAAACGAGTTGTCATAGGGGCAAGAATTTGGGAAAGCACACAAGAGGAAAGATCAATTTTTTATGGCGTTACAACTTTCGATTTATTAGATGATCCTGAGATATATAATCAGATAAAAGCTGATTATGATTTGGTTAGAGGAACAATTCGCACGCGAGGATTCTCTGCTCTTAAGAGCGAAATGGGTAAATACATTCAACCCAGAACAAAAGGGCGTGGACATGGAAGTACCTCAAGGGCTTTTTATGCAAGGAAACCTTTCCTTAACGAATTCGTTTTACCCTTGTTCTCCCAAGAAGAGTAATGGAACTTGGGAGTATATAGAATAGGAAACGTATAAGCTAACAAGTTATATATGCATAGGCTAACGGTTTCCTATGCTACGCAAGAAGGCACAAGACAGGCACAGCCTAACAGGCTATGCTACGCAAGAAGGCACAAGACAAGCACAGCCTAACAGGCTATGCTACATGAATACAAGTAATAGGAGGATTCTATTATGAACAGAGGTAAATTGTTCATCGCTATCTGTGGCATTACGCTCGGTATTGCTGCGATCGCGACAGCACAAACCTATTTTGAAGACAATTTTGATGATCCAAAGGCATCTGAAGATAAATGGGTGCCGCTCTTTGGAGAATGGGAATTCAAAAATGATGAATACCATCAACTCCAAAATTCAGTCAACTGCATGAGCGTCGTCGCTGATGAATTCTGGGATGATACGTGGAACGATTATACCTTTGAAGTCAGAGGGAGTAAGGTCAGCGGTGCCGAAGGTTTCCTGATTATGTTCCGGTGCCAAGGTTTGATGCAACCCCGTAATCAAGCACTCGAAGACCATCCACCACGCATGGCGAAACTTAAACCTTCATTAGAGTACTGGTGGAACCTCGGCGGTTGGGGAAACACACGCTCACAGGTTGAATCGTGGGGCGGAAAAGCCGGTGCCCATAGCAACCACTCTATAGAAGATGATGAGTGGTACAACATCAAAATCGTCAATAAACCCGGCAGCTACACGGTCATCCTTGACGATGAGGAAGTCGCGTCAGTGGACGATGACACTGAAAACGGTGTCGGTAGAATCGGACTCGCAACATGGGCGACGGTTGCAAATTATGACGATGTTATCGTTTACGGGCCTGACGGTCCCTCATTGCCGGTTGATGCCAAAAGTAAACTCGCCACAACTTGGGCACACCTCAAATCCGTGAAATAGATTATGAATGCGTTAGATAACCTATAGCGCGGGGTATCACTGCCTCGCGCTACCTTTATGCCAGAAACGTCAGATTTTAGGAATTGACAGCAGATGCAAAATTATTTTTTACCGCCACGAATCGAGTTCGGCGACGGTGCTATCCAAAATTTAGGTGAACACGTCAAATCTTTTGGCTGCAAAAGACCACTCTTGGTCAGCGACGCGGGTGTTATCAATGCCGGTATCCTTGCCAAAGCGATAGACGCTTTAAACGCAAGCGGTTTGACGTATGCTACGTATTCAGATATCGAACCGAACCCGACAGACTTCAGCATTAACGATGGCGTATCAGCCTATAAATCGGAAGCCTGTGATGTCGTGATTGCCGTCGGTGGCGGAAGCGTGATGGATGCCGCGAAAGCAATCCGTCTCCTGACAACTCACACACCGCCGCTGGAACCGTATTACGCGGATGTCGGTGGCATCGAACGGATCCGAGACGATATGCCTCCGCTTATCTGTGTGCCAACAACCGCAGGCACCGGTAGCGAGGTTTCACAAGGCGCGATTATTACGGATACATCGTTCAATACAACGGACCGATGGCGGAAACGCGCAATCGTTACGCCGTTGAATATGTCGAACATCGCGCTCTTGGATCCGGGGATAACACTCGGTATGCCACCCGCGCTCACTGCTGCGACCGGTATGGATGCTATCACGCACGGTATTGAGGCGTATGTCGCGACGAAGTACCACCCGATCGCCGAAGGCGTTGCGTTGCAAGCACTCAGAATGTTGAACGCGAATATCCAAAAGGTCTATCACGACGGTGGTGATGTAACCGCACGCGGTGAGATGCTCTTAGGCTCGTGTATGGCAGCGTTTTCGTTCCAGAAAGGACTCGGTGCCGTCCACTCTCTGGCGCACCAACTCTCCACGGATGCACCTATCCCGCACGGCGTGGCAAACGCAATTCTCCTTCCACCCGTCATGGAATTCAACTTCTCCCACGCCACGGAAAAATACGCCGAGATCGCTCGCGCTTTGGGTATAGACACCAGCCGTATGAGTAATGATGAAGCGGGACATGCCGCTATCAATAAAATCAGAGCCTTTAACGCCGAACTAAACATGCCGAAAGGGCTCGGAGATGCAGGTTTAGACCGAACAAAAATCCCTAAATTGGGAGCAGATGCGATGCTCGATCACTGCCACAAATTCAATCCGAGAGCATGTACGGAAACGGATATGGTGGCGTTATTTGAGGATGCGTTCTAAGGGAGATCAACAGGCACGATCCACGCCTTCGTCAATGCCGGTTTATATGCGTTATCGCGTAGATAGTCCGACGTTTGCCATAAACAGAGATGTTTACCATCCGGCATCCAGACAACCGATGTCAGTTTCATTGTCGTACGCGCAATAGGCACCTTCTTTCCGCTTTCAAAATCATAGACCCAGACCTTCCAGCGGATGCCTTCGCAATCCTCTCGCTCCATATACGCCAACTGTTTTCCTGTCGGCGACCATGACGGCGATGTGTGGTTCAGGATTTCACTCTGTGTTACGGTTTGCGCCGACGCTGATATGTGCAACTGACTGTCAATTCGTTCCGCCGGACGGTTACTACCCGACAGCACATAAGCCAGCCGCGTGCCGTCTGCTGACCATTTTAGTTGGTGAACCTTTTGATGTTGGGTCTGGATCTCTTTTAACCGTTCGCCATCGATATTTTGGATGCGGACACCGACGTATTTTGCATTGTTCACACCGAAAGCGACGCGCGTCCCGTCCGGTGCCCAAGACGGCGCAGGTAGGTAGGTATAAGAACGCCGCGAACGTTCAATTGGCACGCGCGCAATCACACGTAAATCGCTACCGTCGCTATTAATACGATAGACAACATCCATCTCCCCAGTTTGAGAGATGTCGCGTCGTCTAAATACCAAGCGGTTTGAAGTCGGCGACCATGCCGGGCCTTCGCCATGAACCAACTGCTTAGTTCGTCCGAATTTCCAATCCACTGTATAGATATAACGTTTCCCCGCCTCATCAACCTCAAACGCCAAAAGTCTGCTGTCGAGCGACCAGGAGAGATGCGGATTGTAAAACTGTCCGGTATAGAGTTTCCGCGCCTGCTGTCCCGCCGGGTCCATGATCCATAGTTCATTTGCGCGCCAATATCGGCTGTCCAGGTCACTCCTTTTCAGAAATGCGATAAGTTTTCCATCCGGACTCCAGACCGGGTACTCGCCACCTTCAACCAATTGCATCCTACGTGGTGCAGTGGTTGGTAGACCGCGCTCGCGTCCGAAATTGGTATTGAACAAGATACCGTCTGTCTCTGCGAACTCACCGAAGGCGAACTTATCCATCCATGCTCGTGTCCCGTTCGGAAGTTCGACTTCATACCACCCATCCAAAACTTGCACAATAGGCAAACGCGCGCCATCGTTCAGGTTTAAGAGGACGGACATGCCGCCCTTGGTCGTGTAAACGGGTGCCGTGTCATGCACAACAACGCCCATTTTTCGATCCTCCTCCGTCGGTGTCCCTTCTGTTGCGTTGCTGAACGCATAAACGGTGCCATCGCCAGATACAGCGTAGAGGATACCGTCGGAGATTGCAGGCGCAGCTTCCACAAAACCGCCGAGCTGGTACACCCACGTCTGCGCCTTTGATACCGTATCAAAAGCGTGGAGTTTGCCATCACGCGCGCCAATATAGACGGTTTCGTTTGCTGTCACAGGATAACTCTCGCTCCCGTTCGTATAATCTCGCCATAGTTTCGCGTTGTGCTCTGGAAAGACTGGACGGAACACGCCGTTCGAGCACCCATATTCGATGCCACGGATATGAACCGTTCGCTCGCGAACCGATTCGAGGGCACCGGTACTCGCGTTCAGGAGATAAATCCTTGAAGGGAACGCCCCGACATAAACCGTGTTATCCGCAACAATCGGTGGGGCATCCATCCAATTTTTAGATTTGAACTCCCACAGTTTCTCACCTGTTTTCGCAGCTAACGCGTAGACCTTGTTGTTTCGAGCACTAAAATAGACCCGATCCCCAAACACAGTAGCAGAATAGCGAATAGCATCTCCGGCATCGAATACCCATTTGATGTCCCACGCTTTCGCATCCAGGGCGTATAGTTTCCCATCGGTTGAACCGATATAGAGAACGCCGTGTGCAATTACGGGGGAGGCGTAGAGTGGACCGCCGGTCTTAAATTTCCACAGCAAACCCAACGGCGGTTTGAGGGCCTCATCAGGACTCATGCCAGAGAACCCTAAATCGTACATGAATGTCCGCCAGTCTTCAGGACGAGGCGGCCTGATGGGCTCCATCACTTCAGAGGGTATGGGTTGCTGCCCAGCAGGTTGCTGTGTCTGCTGCTTTTGCTGTGAATCACACCCCCATACAATCACGAATCCTATAAGCACAAACAGGTATTTCGCTTTCTGCAATGCTATGATCTTATGCACGAATGAATGCCTTTCTTTAGAAAATTATAGTGCATATCAGTTTAGCACGGTAAGCCGTACAACGCAACTAAATTGACAAAATATTTGCACATCCCGCAATCCACTCTTTGACAAACTTTGGGAAAAGATGTTAAAATAGAATCAAATAATCCAGCACACGATGGCGAATGGATGACAGAGCTCTATTTCGGATGAAGAAACTGAGACGGGAGGCAACAAACATAACAAACGGTTCAGAACGCTACCGGTTTCACGGTACATCCATCAGAAAGCCACAAAAATGACGAAAAATTTGAATTTGTGGCAAATCTGTGTTAAAATTTACCAATCTATTCTACAATACAACATTAATTCTTAATACGAGCGGTGGAAGATGAACAAATTATTAGGTGAAGTCGATCCGCAAATCGTTGAGATCGCTGCCAAAGACCTGAAGCGACAGCAGGACTCTCTCATGCTAATCCCGTCGGAGAACTATGCCAGTCGCGCCGTTATGGAAATCCAAGGCAGCATCCTCGGTAATAAATACGCCGAAGGTTACCCGGGTGAACGATACTATAACGGTTGTCAATTTATGGACGAGGTGGAATCCGTCGCAATTGAACGCGCAAAAGTGCTCTTCGGTGCTGAACACGTCAACGTCCAACCGCACGCCGGTAGCCAAGCGAATATGGCAGTCTACCATGCACTGCTTGAACCCAGAGACACCATTTTAGCCATGTCTCTAAGCCACGGCGGACACCTCACCCACGGTGATAAAGTCAACTTCTCAGGACGCTATTATAATGTCGCTGCTTACGGCGTTGATTCTGAAACCGAACGGATTGACATGGCAGCGGTCGCACGTCTCGCAACAGAACATCGTCCGAAACTCATCGTCGTCGGCGCAACAGCCTATCCTCGACACTTCGACTTTGCCGCATGGCGACAAGTTGCCGACTCCGTCGGCGCATACCTGCTCGCAGATATAGCACATATCGCTGGGCTTATCGCTGGCGGTGTACATCCCGATCCTGTTCCTTATTGCGATGTAATTACAACGACAACACACAAAACCTTACGCGGTCCTCGCGGCGCGATGATTATGTGTAAATCCGAATATGCTGACCAGATTGACCGTGCTGTGTTTCCGGGACTACAAGGGGGTCCTTTCCTGCACACGATCGCCGCAAGAGCCGTCGCATTCAAAGAAGCAAGCGAACCCGATTTTAAGACATATCAAGCACAAGTCGTCAAAAATGCAAAAGCACTCGCTGCAAGGCTCATCGAAAACGGGTTCCGGTTGGTAAGCGGTGGAACAGATAACCATCTGATGCTCATGGATCTCACCTCAAAATATGAGAAATTAAGTGGACGGCAAGCTGCCGATCATTTGGAAGATGCGGGGATTATCGTCAACAAAAATACGATCCCTTTTGACAAAAGAAAACCGAGAACGACAAGCGGTATCCGGCTCGGTACGCCCATGATTACAACGCGTGGGATGAAAGAAGATGAAATGGTACTTGTCGCTGACTTTATGACAGAGGCACTCGAAAATCGACAAAAATCCGCCATCAAACGCCAGATCCGTGAGAAAGTCAAGGACCTCTGCTCACAATTTCCGATTTATGAATATTTAAAATAGGTATCGGTTGACTAACAACTATGAACTATGAAGCGGCACTCGCCTATATTGAAACATTTATTGACTATGAAAGAAGTCCAGATTTTTCGAGGCAGGCACGGCTCTACAATCTCGACCGAATCTCATTGTTGCTGAACCGGCTCGGTAATCCACAGGATAGATTAAAGATTATCCACATCGCTGGAAGTAAAGGAAAAGGGTCCACCGCCGCACTCATCGCGTCTGTACTGACGCAAGCAGGCTACAAGACCGGCTTGTTTACATCACCACACCTCATTACGCCGCGAGAAAGATGCCGTATTGATGGTGAACCGATTTCGGAGGTAGAGATTGCGTGCTGCATTGCCTGCATTAAACCGGCAATCGAAGCCGTCTCCGCTTCCGAATTCGGACCTGTCTCGTTTTTTGAAATATACACCGCACTCGCCCTCACCTATTTTGCTGACAAAGCGATAGACTTTGCCGTTATCGAAGTCGGTTTGGGCGGTAGATTGGATGCGACGAACGTCGTCTCACCTGTTACGACCGTTATTACGCCGATCGGTTTGGAACATACGGCAATATTAGGCGAAACTTATGCCGAGATAGCCGCAGAAAAAGCGGAGATCATTAAAGACGGATGTCCACTCGCACTCGCCCCACAGCATCCGGATGCGCGGGGAGTGATTGAAAAAGTCGCGAACGAACGGAATGCATCAATCGTTGCGCTTAAACCCGACACTGCAGATTGCCAATCAATCCGCTGTCTCGTCAAGGACGACGATAAAGTGCCTATTGCACAACAGTTTGATGTGGAAACGGATACCGAAAATTACTCGCAGCTGACGATACCCCTTCTCGGTTACCACCAATATGTGAACGCGACGACGGCTATCGCAGCAATTGAATGCCTAAAACAGACGGGATACGCTATCCCAAAATCCAGTGTTTGTGACGGATTCAAAAATGTACAGTGGCAGGGACGTATTCAAACGGTTAGGTCAGCACCGCTCGTTGTATTGGATGGCGCACACTCACCCGCCGCAATGCAAGTTTTGTGTTCGACGCTTCGTGAGTGTTTTCGCTACGATCAAGCGACTTTTATCGTTAGTTTGATGAAAGATAAAAATCTGATAACGATTGGTGATGTTCTCTCTAAAACAGCAGATACCGTTATAACAACGCAAGTTTTTGATAATCCGCGTGTGATGCCCGCTGAAGTCATACAAGACGCCTGGTCCAATATATGTCCAAGTGTTACAGCGTCTCGAAACCCAGAAGACGCAATCACGGCAGCATTAGCGTCCGCATCGCCGACAGACCTAATCTGTATTACAGGTTCACTCTACCTTGTCGGTTTGGCACTTAAAATATTTAAACCGAATTTTTCAACGAAAGATCGTATTGGAATTCCTCTTTCTTAGCGAGAGATCCTAAGCCCGTAATGAAGCAGATCGCTTATGGGGTTTTTGCTGGGGTGTTTCTTCAAGTACGCCGCAAAATGGAGGGGTTTTGATTGGGTGTTTTTTTGTTTCTACGGAAAGGAATTTCAATGTTCAAACCTACTTCATCGAACCGCACGGAAAATTATAAAAGAAAAAGAGAGGTTTTAAATGCTTGACACCATTTGCAAAAGGCGGTGGCTAAATTGGAAAACATTTTTGATATCCATACCCATCTTGAGTTTAGCCACCGAGGCTTTTGCCCAAACAGACCCTCGTCCAGCCATACCTACGATCTGGTGGATTGCCCCGATCGGTGCCCTCATCGCTTTGGGGTTCGCCTACCATTTCTATCGCGTTGTGATGAAACAGGACGAGGGCACTGAAACAATGCGCGAGATAGCGCAATCCGTCCGAGAAGGCGCGATGGCATATCTCAGGCAACAATACAAAGTCGTAGGAATCGTCTTTCTCGTCCTCTGTCTGATCTTCATCTTCATGGCTTTCGTCCTTGATGCACAAAATAAGGTCATTCCGTTCGCGTTTCTAACAGGCGGGTTCTTCTCAGGGCTCTGCGGTTTCCTCGGTATGAAGACCGCGACCAACGCCTCCGCCCGCACAACGAGTGCCGCCATGCAAGGACTTAACGCCGGTTTAAAGGTCTCGTTCAGAGCAGGTGCTGTCATGGGCTTGATAGTCGTCGGATTCGCGCTCCTCGACATTACCGGATGGTTCCTCATTCTCTACTACCTCTTTCCAAAAATATTGCCCGGATTCTTGGAAGTCAACCCACTCCCACAGATTACTGTAATTATGCTCAGCTTCGGGATGGGTGCCTCAACACAAGCACTTTTTGCGCGTGTCGGTGGCGGCATCTATACAAAAGCCGCGGACGTCGGTGCGGACCTCGTCGGGAAAGTTGAGGCAGGCATCCCGGAAGACGACCCACGTAACCCCGCTGTCATCGCAGATAATGTCGGGGATAACGTCGGCGATGTCGCAGGTATGGGCGCAGACCTCTACGAATCTTACGCAGGCTCAATCCTCGCAACGGCGGCACTCGGTGTCGCTGCAGTCGCTGCGAGAGATCACAATGACCTTGCACTCCAACTTAAATATCTCTCTGCACCCATGATTATCGCTGGCGTCGGTGTGATTCTCTCCATCTTGGGCATCTATCTGGTACGCACAAAAGAGGGCGCGTCGATGAAGCAGTTGATGGGTTCATTGAACTTCGGCATCAACGGCAGTGCTATAGGTATCGCAATCTTGTCGCTCCCGGTGCTCCTTTACCTCGACCTCCCAAACAAATGGCAGATATGGGGTGCGATTGTCACTGGACTCGTCGCAGGATTGATTATCGGTAAAGTTACCGAAATTTTCACCTCCCACGATTATGCGCCAACGCGTGCCATCGCCAAGCAGGCACAAACCGGGCCCGCAACCGTAATCATTGAAGGCATCGCTGTCGGTATGGAATCAACGGCAATTCCTGTTTTGACAATCGTCTCCGCGGTCGCTATCAGTTATTACCTCCCCGGTGGGATGCAAGAACCGTTGATGGGGCTTTACGGTGTCGGTATTGCCGCTGTCGGCATGCTCGCAACGTTAGGCATAACGCTTGCGACGGATGCTTATGGACCCATCGCGGACAACGCCGGTGGAAACGCGGAAATGGCGAAACTCGATGAAAGCGTCCGAGAACGCACGGATCAGTTGGACGCACTCGGAAATACCACAGCCGCTACCGGTAAAGGGTTCGCTATCGGTTCAGCCGCGCTAACGGCACTCGCGCTCTTAGCCGCCTACTTGGAAGAAATCCGATACGGTTTAATCCACTTGGCAGGTAAAGAGACACTCGATATTGAAGGTGAAGGCACAGTTGAGACCGTGAAGGTCTCTGTCAGCCAATTCATGGATTATTACGATGTCACGCTGATGAACCCACAAGTACTCATCGGGTTATTTATCGGCGCAGTGATGGCGTTCTATTTCTGCGCGTTGACGATGAAAGCCGTCGGACGTGCCGCCGGTGCTATGGTAGAAGAGGTGCGTCGCCAATTTCGGGAAAAACCTGGCATTATGAAGGGTGAAGAAAAACCCGACTACGCACGCTGCGTCGAAATCTCGACCGTTGGCGCGCAACGCGAGATGATCTTCCCGTCACTCATCGCGATCGTTGTACCTGTCGCTGTCGGTCTGATTTTCGATGTCGGTGGTGTATTAGGGCTGCTTGCAGGCGGTTTAGCAACCGGCTTCGTACTCGCAATTATGATGGCAAATGCCGGTGGCGCATGGGATAACGCCAAAAAGTTTATCGAAGAAGGCAAACACAAAGAAGAATACGGTGAAAAAGGTTCCGACCAACATAAAGCAACCATTGTCGGTGATACCGTCGGCGACCCGTTCAAAGATACCTCCGGTCCATCTCTTAACATCCTGATTAAGTTGATGTCTATGGTGTCAGTCGTGTTCGCGGGTCTCATCGCAAAATACGGCGGCATACTTAGCAGTTGGCTCGGTATGTAGTAGCGTTCTACCCACGTTAGGACTTACGTAACCCCCTTGCAGGGTTTTTGCTGGGGTGTTTCCTTCAGGGTTTGTAACCCCACCTGACGCAGCGCATACGTAGCAAATTGCGTAAGTTCCACACGTTAAATCTTGTAGGAGCGAGCTGTGCTCGCGATTTCTGCGCCGCAATTTCTATACTTCTTTCTCTAGGAGCGAGCTGCACTCGCAATTTCTACACCACGGAGACAACATGAAACTAAAAATTGCCATTATCTACACTTTGAGCCTGTCTATCTTCATCATCGGGTGTCAACAACTTAACAACCAGATGAAGACGGGACCAGATGAGCCCGTATCCGTTTCTGTCGATGACGTTAACCCGGACGAGAGCGTCTATGCAGGCGCGGTCTTTATCGGGGACGCAAAGGATCAATTCGGAACCGATGAATATGCCTTAAATTCTGCCACTATCACAGATGATACACTAAATATCAGTGTATCCTACGGTGGTGGGTGTGAAGAACATCAACTCACACTCGTCGTTTCGGAGGCGTTTCTCGAATCGTTTCCCGTTCAACTACCCGTTTCTATTGCCCACGATGCGAACAACGACACCTGCGAAGCATACCTAACAGAAAACTACCGCTTTGATCTTACGCCGATCAAAACCATGTATCAGAACGCTTATCGACAGGAAGCAGGAACCATCGTTTTACGACTTAAAGATGCTCCAGAAGGAAACTTGATCTACGAATTCACAATGTAATCATCATTATTAAATCCCGGTGTTGTAGGCAAACCGATTTCCTATGCCGCCTTCTGCTTGTCCATCAATTTGTAGGAGAACACAAACAGATGTCCAATAAGTTGAAACCCCGTAGCTACGCGATTACAGACGGACCCGACCGTGCCGCCGCACGTACGATGCTCATGTTCGGCGACGGCGGTCTTTCACCTGAAGACCTTGACAAACCGATTATCGGGGTTGCCAATACCTGGATCGAGATCGGTCCCTGTAACTTCCACTTAAGAAGACTTGCCGCTAAAGTCAAAGCGGGTATCCGTGAAGCAGGCGGAACACCTCTGGAATTTAATACCGTCAGCATCTCGGACGGTATCACGATGGGGACCGAAGGTATGAAAACCTCGCTCATCAGCCGAGAGATCATCGCAGACTCCATCGAGTTGGTTTCCATCGGTAACATGTTTGATGCCGTCGTCGCGCTCTGCGGATGCGACAAGACCGTTCCCGGTACCGTCATGGCGTTGGCACGTTTAGATATTCCATCGCTCACCCTCTACGGCGGTTCAATTATGCCGGGCAAATTTCAGGGACGCGATGTCACCATCCAAGATGTATTTGAAGCCGTCGGACAGCACGCGGAAGGCACGATCACCGTCGAAGAACTTGATGACCTGATTCGTAAAGGATGTCCCGGTCCCGGTGCCTGTGGCGGGCAATTTACTGCCAATACCATGGCGACAGCCGTTGAGATGCTCGGTATCGCGCCGATGGGAAGTGGGAGCGTCCCAGCTGTCTTAGAAGAGAAGGACAAAGAAGCCTACAGAACCGGACAACTCGTCATGGATATGCTCGCCGCTGACCGGCGACCGAGCCAAATTATTACCCGTAAATCGCTTGAGAATGCGATTACCTCTGTCGCCGCTACTGCAGGTTCTACCAACGGTATTCTGCATCTTCTCGCCATCGCCCACGAGGCGGGGGTACCGATAACAATTGAGGATTTCCACACGATTAGTCAGAGAACACCCGTCCTCGCCGATCTCAAACCCGGTGGCCAGTTTGTCGCCAATGACCTACATGAAGCGGGCGGTATTCCGTTCTTAGCAAAACGCATGGCAGAGGCAGGACTCCTCCATACCGATGAACTCACTGTCACAGGTAAAACCATCGGCGAGGAGGCAAACGCAGCTGTTGAGACCGACGGACAACAGGTTGTCAGATCCGTAGACACCCCGCTCAAGCCGACCGGTGGGTTCGCTATCTTAAGAGGGAACCTCGCACCGGAGGGATGTGTTATCAAGTTAGCCGGACAGGACAAAACCCTCCATCGCGGTCCCGCACGTATTTTTGAACGTGAAGAGGATACCTTCGCTGCGATCAAAGGCGGAGAGATCAAACCCGGTGATGTCGTCGTTATCCGTTATGAGGGACCCACTGGAGGTCCCGGTATGCGTGAGATGTTAGGCGTAACGGCAGCAATCGTCGGCGCAGGGTTGAGCGAAGATGTCGCGCTTTTAACCGACGGTCGGTTCTCCGGCGCAACACACGGTTTCATGATCTGCCACGTCGCACCGGAAGCAGCGAAAGGCGGTCCCATCGCTATCCTCCAAGAAGGTGACGAAATCGTGATTGATGCTAAGGAACGCAGACTCGATGTCCAACTCTCTGATGCCGAAATCCAAGCACGATTTGAGCAGTGGACACCACCCGAACCGCGCTATACACGCGGTGTTATGGCGAAATATGCCAACTCCGTCTCCTCCGCCTCCGAAGGAGCCGTAACAGGGTAGGAGCCGGTTCGTTTCCTATTTATTTTCAAACCCGTGTCGAAATACATTGTCAAAAGTTTAAGTTAAAAAGGGGAGAACTGAAAAATCACAAGGGTGGAAGTGCAACCCGTTAAATGCTGTTATCTTGGTGGTTAGCGAGTTGCCGCCGGAGACGTTCTAGCTCAATTTCCAATTCTCGTCGCCGTTGTGCTTCTTCTGCTGCACGCGTTTCTGCTTCCATCCGAAGGTGCTGCTCCTCCATCCGAAGGTGCTGCTCCTCCATCCGAAGGTGCTGCTCCTCCATCCGAAGGTGATGTTCTTCCATAGAAGTCGTAATCGGGGTGCCATCCGGAAGATAGGGACGTAAAAGTCTCACGTGGGTATCAAGTTGATCCTCCCACCGGAAATAGAGATTTAACGCTTCACTAAACAAGCCTCCGCGTACATCGGGAGCGATTTCGACAATATTCCCTACTGGGTTCCGCCGCCACCCACGAAACTCTGATGGCTTCTTCATTTCGGGTTGATGGATGAAGTATTCCTGAACGCCTATATCATTGAGATAGACTTGAACCTTTTCATGTCGATCCTGATTGGCTGTTGAATCGGAAAGAAATTCAAAAATAGCCGCAGGGATGGCACCTTCTGACCATGTATAAAAACTGCGCCGCTGTGGATGTTTATCAACCCCTAAGACGACGTAAACATCGGGGGCAACGAACTTTGTGATGTCGCCTTCACGGTAGTAAATAAAACTGTCAACGCCGATGTAAATGTGTGCATTGATCGCAAAGTATCGCGAGAGTTGGTCAGAAAAAATACCAATCTGTTCACCGTGAAATCCTGTCGCCGCCATAGGTTCATCGTCCTCACAAGGGTATCCTTCAATATAAACGGTCGGTTTTCCGTTCGCTTTTGGAAAGGTAGGCATATATTTTCTTTGCTTGAATTCAAAATCGTTTAGGGTACCCATGATCTCCTCCGTATCAGTGTCGGAACGTCCCTCACTTGCATAAGCGCGTGAAGCCTCTGTCAACCGTTTTTGAAAGTTTCTGAAATGTTTGTTTCCTACAATTTTAGCAAACATCCTCTTTTTTGTCAAGTAATCGCAAACAATCTTGTAAAATCTCCCTCAATTTGTTAGACTATATCTCATGAATAAACAAAAACCTATTATCCTCAACCAAGCAGAACTCGACTGGGAAACTTGGGACGATCCAGACCTCGCAGCCAAAAGTCCAGTGCGTTGGAAAATCCTCATATCGGGTGAACGCGGGCCCAGCAGTCAACTCTCTACTGGAATAGCAGAGATGACACCGGGGACCCTACTCCCGCTCCATCACCATGCCCCTGCAGAGACATACTATGTCATCAGCGGTCACGGATATGTCACGGTGGACGATCATGAGGCATCACTCGGTCCCGGTGCCTCGGTCTTCATACCCGCTAATGCAAAGCACTCACTCCGTTGCACCGGCACTGAGAATTTAGTGTTCCTGTTCACCTTTGCTGCGGATCGGTTCGACGAAATCGTCTACCACTTCGACGCATAGTAGCAAATTAACAGTCAGTTTCAGATTTTCACGAAGGTAATTATTGAGATGCCAACATTAAAAACGACAGACACCAAACCTATCATTTCCAATGCGGATGCCAGTCTGATAGACATCGGCGACGGTATCGTTCGACTTGAGTTACATAGCAAGTTAAACATCATAGCGGATGAAATGCTGGAGATGTTTGACACGGCGTTGGACGAAGTAGAGACCAATTACGCAGGCATGGTCATCGCTACAGAGGCGAAACATTTCTCGGTGGGACTTAACCTCATCCTCCTTCTGGAACGTGCGAAGAGCCAAAATTGGGACGCGATTTCGGGGACACTCCGCAAACTGCAAACCGTCTGCACAAGACTCCGGACGATATCAAAACCAGTCGTCGCGGCAACAACAGGTATGGCACTCGGTGGCGGGTGTGAATTCGCTCTCGGTGCGGATGCCGTCCAGGCTTACACAGAAAGCAATCTCGGCCTCGTTGAACTCCAAGTCGGGTTGATTCCCGGGGGTGGCGGAACTAAGGAGATGGCACGCCGCTGCTTAGAGGAGCAAACACTACCGGCACCGATTCAACATCTCTTTCCGTCCGTTAATAAGGCTTTTGATACGATCCGTGAGTCCACGGTCTCACAAAACGCCACAGAGGCAGTGGAACTCGGATACCTCCGTCAAATGGATGGTATCTCAGCAGATCAAAACACACATATCGAAGATGCCAAGCAGCGCGTCCTCTCCATGCACAAAGCAGGATACAACCCACCAGAACCCCAACAGATATTTGTCCTCGGTGAGGAAGGGATTGCTCGACTCAATCTACAGACACATCTACTTCGACAAGCGGACACCATTGACGATTATACACAAGACCTCACTAATAAATTGGCGTATGTCCTCTGCGGTGGCAAACTTTCGGCGCCACAGTTCGTTACCGAACAATATCTGCTCGACTTGGAGCATGAGGTATTCCTCGGTCTTTGTGGAGAACAGCAGACGCACGCAAGGATAGAAGCGACGCTCCAGAGAGGTAAAAAATAATGCAAGCGGCATCAAGCGTAGTGATCGTATCCGCAGTCCGCACAGCCGTCGGAAAAGCAGGCAGAGGCACCCTGAAAAACACGCGTCCAGACGAACTCGCCGCCGCTGCGCTCCGTGGCGCAGTGGAGAGACTCCCACAATTTGCACTTGATACCGTAGACGATGTTATTATCGGTTGCGCTACACATGAGGGACCGCAGGGTTACAACGTCGCTCGTATCGCCTGTTTACGCGCAGGATTTCCGGTATCTGTACCGGCTATGACGATTAACCGTTTCTGTGCATCCGGTTTAGAGACAATCGCAATGGGTGCCGAACGGATTCTATCCGAACGCGCCGAGATCGTCGTTGCTGGTGGTGTAGAGAGTATGAGCCAGGTACCGTTTGGTGTCAACCTCTCACCCAACCCAGCACTCATAGCACACGCACCGGATACCTATCTCAGTATGGGGTTGACCGCTGAAAATCTGGCGCGAAAATACAGTATTTCTCGCAGTGATCAAGATGCCTATACATATCAGAGCCATCGCAAAGCGATCGCAGCGATTGATGCTGGCAAATTCAGGAAAGAAATCGTGCCGTTGACGGTAAAGGAGATGCACCTCAATTCGGAAGGCACTCCTGAAACCTTGCGTACCGTTTTTGATACCGATGAAGGGCCTCGCCGCGATACTTCAACAGAAGCATTGGCATCTCTCAAGCCGGTTTTTCACGTGGACGGCACAGTGACGGCTGGTAACGCTTCCCAGATGAGCGATGCTGCTGCCGCTGTCGTTCTCATGTCCGAGGCGCGAGCGAAAGCAGAGGGTTACGATCCAATGGCACATTTTGTCAGTTACGCCACAGCCGGTGTTCCGCCTGAAATTATGGGAATCGGACCGGTGCCAGCGATTCCGAAGGCACTCGCATCGGCAGGGTTAACGCTGAACGATATAGATGTCATAGAACTCAACGAAGCCTTTGCCGTACAGGCACTCGCTGTAATTCGAGAGGCACAACTGCCTCCTGAAAAGGTGAACGTCAACGGTGGTGCAGTCGCCCTTGGACATCCACTCGGTTGCACAGGCACAAAACTCACTGTAAGCCTGATTAATGAAATGCGGAGGCAAAATCACCGCTACGGTATGGTAACGATGTGTGTCGGCGGAGGCATGGGTGCTGCTGGCATTTTTAGCCTTGCACCCAGCAACCCATAATTTGAGATATTAAAACGGAAGAACACGGTTATTGACAAATATAGAAAACAATATCAAAAACCGGATTGACTTGTAAGGTCAATCTGTACGGAGGTCTATGAATAAAAAATGCAGACACATGTCTATCTCTCCATAGCAGGAGAAAACCGAATCGCCATTTACACATTTGATGTATCTAATGGTGACATTGAACTTCAAGAAAATATCAACGTCACGGGTTCGCCGGGTCCTTTAGCACTCTCACCGTGTGGCGACTATCTATATGCCGGGCTGCGGTCGAGCCGAGAAATCGCAAGTTTCCGCATCAACGCAGAGACGAAACGCCTCTCACACTTGCGGACAGCCGAACTCGATGCCGATACCTGTTATATCGCTCCGGATAAAACCGGAAATTTTCTGCTCTCCGCCTATTACGGCGCAGGTAAGGTTACCGTTCATGCAATCGGAGACGATAAAACCGTCCAAGGTGATCCGATTCAGACGGTCGAAACCGATATACATGCACACTGCGTCGAGACCGATGCCTCGAACCGATACGCCTTCGTACCGCACACGAACCCTCGAAACGCCATCTATCAATTTCATTTCGATGAAAAGACAGGTATGCTCACACAGAATATTATAGGGAATCTCAATCCGGGTGCACCGATCGGACCTCGTCACTTCTGTTTCCATCCGAGCAAACCGATCCTCTATTTCTCAAACGAAAATGGATCGAGTGTTTCGGCGTACATGCTTGAAGAAGAAGGTGAGCACCCCGGAATCTTAGCAGACCTACAGGAAGACCTCTCCACGCTCCCCGCGGATTTCGAGGCGGACAACACCTGCGCGCAAATCCACATTGATCCACAGGGGCAATTTCTCTATGTCTCCAACCGCGGACACAACAGCATCGCAGGATTCACAATCGACGAAGAGACGGGTAAACTCAGTGCCATCGGGCATCAGTTGACCGAACCGACACCCCGCGTCTTTAACATTGACGGAGCAGGCAACTTCCTTTTTGTCGGCGGTCAAGGGTCTGGCAAACTCGCCACATACCGTATCAACCGTCAGAGCGGTGAATTGTCGCCACTCGCCACATACACAGTCGGTGAAAGTCCGATGTGGGTGCTTTTTGTTTGATCTGATTTAAGAAAGGCACTTTACACATGAAACCCACGTCGCCCATCCGCAAGGTTTCTAATTTACGACCACTTCGGTAGCAGTCCATTGCATTACGCTTAGGTTCTTATTTAATTCTAGCCCGTAACGAAGTGGAGGGCGGATCTATGAAAGGCACTTTACACATGAAACCCACGTCGCCCATCCGCAAGGAAAAATTAAAACATGGAATTTTTATTACATTTGAAGGTGTGGAAGGCGCAGGCAAAACCACACAGGTCCAACGGTTGGCGGCAGCCCTTGGTCCAGACGTTGTCCTCACCCGTGAACCCGGTGGAACGCCTATCGCCGAACGGATTCGCCATATCTTTTTAACATCCGACGGTATAACAACCATGACGGAGCTGCTGCTGCTGGCTGCGGCACGCGCGCAACACGTAAATGAACTTATACGTCCCGCACTTGCAGCAAATAAAATCGTTATCTGCGATAGGTTTATTGATGCCACCGTCGCTTACCAAGGGTATCGCGGCGGCATCGATCTTGCGTTGATCCACCAATTGAATCGCGTCGTTACCGGTGGCTTGACCCCAGACCTCACCTTTATTCTCGACCTCCCACCGGAGATCGGCTTACAGAGAAAACAGCGCGGTGAAACGCATCGCGACCGTTTGGAAAGAGAGCCTCTCGACCGACACAGAAAAGTCCGTAAAGGCTACCTATCCGCCGCGAAAGCCGACCCAGACCGCGTCAAGTTGATAGACGCAGCGCAGTCCGCTGATACCGTTCATACAGCGATCTTAACCGAGTATCACAAGTATCTATCACAGTAGAAATATCTTTCGGAAGAAAAATGCAAAATCCAATCATTGGACATCAACAGATTGTCGAACAACTCCAACATACCGTGGCATCGGACCGGATCGCCGGTGCCTACCTCTTCGTCGGACCGACAGGGGTCGGAAAAGAGACGGTGGCGCGTTATTTCGCGCAACTCATCTTTTGTCAACAAGAGACGCAGGCGCCTGTGGCATGCGGGACGTGTCTCGCCTGTCGGAAGATGGATTCCGGGAACCATCCGGATCTACAGTTCATACGACCTGAAGGGAGTCTGCTGAAGATAGGACAAATTCGAGAGTTACAGAAACGGATTATCTACGAACCGCTTGAAGCGAGTCGGAAAATCTACATCTTGACGGATGTGGAACGGATGAATGCAGAGGCAGAGAACTGTCTCCTGAAAACGCTTGAGGAGCCGCCTGCAGCCTCCGTTTTAATCCTCTTAACATCGAATATCCGAGTATTGCTGCCGACCACGCGTTCCCGATGCCAAATCCTCCAATTTCACCCGATGCCGACACAAGAATTAGCCAAAATCTTGGTCGAACAGTTTTCGGTAGCACCCGAACAAGCGACAGCACTCGCGATTGCAGCGGATGGCGCGATCGGGACAGCACTCGCGCGCCTCGAAAAAGGCGAGGTACACACCGAAGAAGTCCCAGAAATTCTCAAGGAGACGGATCCATTAGCCGCCTTCAGGCTCGCCGAACACTTCAAAAATAACCCTGAAACTTTAGGCGAGTTAGCCACATGGTATCGCGACCTACTCTTTCTACAACAAGGCGCGCCCATCGAATTAATAACACATATCCACTCTATTGCGGAACTCCAATCCATTGTACCGCGCTACTCTCGGCTCCGTATACAACAAGCCATCCAGACGGTCTTTAACACCAAATCCCTCATTGATAACACGAACACGAACGCCACCTTGGCTTTAGAGGTCATGTGCTTAAAGTTACTCAAATAGGCTTATCTCTCCTTTAACCTCACACCATCGACTGCCGACGGTTGATGGCTGATCACCGCGAAACAGAAATTGACAAACAGCACTTCTCGTGGTATAATTTTTAGCATACGAATCAACACTATCTGACCGGAGTTCAAAGAAACACAATGCGCACATTTTACATCACCACGCCTATATATTACGTCAATGGCGAACCGCACGCTGGACACGCCTATACCACAATCGCTGCTGATGCCTTAGCACGCTACCACCGTCTCAAAAGTGAAGATGTTTTCTTTCTCACGGGTGTTGATGAACACGGCGCGAACGTCCATAAAGCCGCTGAAAACGCTGGACTCGCACCGCAAGAATATTG
The DNA here is from genome assembly GCA_000406005.1 of Candidatus Poribacteria bacterium WGA-3G. Lineage (GTDB taxonomy): Bacteria > Poribacteria > WGA-4E > WGA-4E > WGA-3G > WGA-3G. The sequence goes on along the minus strand of ASZN01000024.1, from coordinate 42,065 downwards.
TGATAAAATGGCACCCATATTTACCAACCTATGGGAACGACTGAATATTTCACACGATGTCTTCCTGCGCACAACAAGCGATTTACACAAACGTGGTGCCAATAAATTCCTCAAGGCACTCTATAATAGCGGAGATGTCTATAAAGCACCTTATCAAGGGTACTATTGCCGTCCGTGTGAGCGATTTGTGCCTGACAAAGAGTTGACGGATGAAAAAATTTGTCCTATCCATAAATTGCCTCTGGAGCAGCTCGAAGAAGAAAACTATTTCTTTAAACTCTCCAAATATCAGGACCGTTTGCGCAATCACATACACGAAAACCCAGAATTTATCCATCCTGAAAGTCGCCGTAACGAACTTCTGAGTGTATTGGAATCCGGATTGGAGGATATAAGTATATCCCGATCATCCGTCACGTGGGGAATCTCGTTGCCGTTTGACTCAGAGCATATCGTCTATGTCTGGATCGAAGCCTTGATGAACTATATTACAGCACTCGGTTATGAAACAGAGAGTGAGTGCTACCGCGCCTTTTGGCCCGCTAATGTCCACATAATGGCGAAAGACATCACCCGTTTTCACGCCCTGATTTGGCCCGCGATGTTGATGGCTGTTGATTTGCCGCTTCCAAAGCAGGTCGTCGCACACGGATGGCTGACGAAAGACGGTGAGGCACTCAGCAAGACACGAGGCATCGTCATTGATATGGATACCGACATCGAGACCTACGGATTAGATGCGTTCCGTTATTATCTTCTGCGCGAATTTAGTTTCGGGAACGATGGCGACTACCGTCCCGCTCGTTTGCACGCACGCTATAACGCTGATCTCGCCAACGATCTCGGCAACCTCCTCAATCGCGTCCTCGGTTTGCTCAATAAGAACTTTGATGGAAGCCCCGAACCGACAACACCGGGCGAATTCGACGACGAAATCAAACAGATGGCGCAGATAACGGCAGATAAATTAGACGAACACATAAAAGCCTTCGCTTTTGATGCTGGATTAGAAACGATTTGGGAGTTCGTCCGACGCATCAATCGTTACGTCCAACAGACCCAAGTATGGACGCTCGCGAAGCCGGAAACTAAACCGAGGATGGGGACAATCCTTTACAACTGTTTGGAGGCACTCCGGTTTATCTCTGTGCTGATTTCACCCGTTATTCCGGAAACCGCCGAGAAGATTCAGAAACAGATCGGTTTAGCGGAATTTGATACCGTCGCAGAATGGGGACGTTTACCCGTAGGTTTAACTGTCAGCAGAGGCGAACCTATTTTCCCGCGCATTGATACCAAAAAGGAGAAACAACCGCAACCCAAAGCGGCAACTAAACCGAATCAGAAGCAGGCACCGAAAACGACAGGTTTGGTCTCCTTTGCGGATTTTCAGAAACTTGAGCTGCGCGTCGCACGTGTCCTCACAGCTGAACCTGTTGAAGGGGCTGACCGACTCCTCAAATTGCAAGTAGACCTCGGCACTGAGAAACGGCAGGTCGTCGCTGGGATCGCCGAACATTACACGCCAGATGCACTCGTTGGCAAACAGGTGATAGTCGTCGCGAATTTAGAACCCGCAACCATCCGTGGTATTGAATCGCAAGGTATGATTCTCGCAGGAAGTGGCGACTCCGTCGTCCTCGCGACCCTTGAAACAGAGATGCCCCTCGGCACGCAAGTCAGCTAACAGGTACACGCCGTGTATCGCGACAAGATGCAAAATATAGAAAATACCCTTAAAACACATATCCAAAACAATCAGGCACACACTTTTGTCGTCATTGTGCCGACCGATTCCGCGCGTATGAAACGCCAGCGCGAATTGGTCGGCTATCATCCAAATCGCGCCGTTCCCAATTTGCGCGTGCATACCATTGTAGATTTCGTCCAGAGGTTATACAACCGAGTTCGACCCGCGAGAACATACATTTCACAGGGGATCCAAAACCTCTGGTTGAACGAGATTGCGAACCCGCAATCAGATAATCCAGATGCTCACCGTTATGATACATTTCGACCCAACCCAAACATCTCTGTGCCGGACAGCACGCTCTCCCTCGTCATGGAAAAAATTAACCACCTTAAAGAACGTCGTGAGACAGCCGAAGACCTTACGACAGACAGTCCAACCAAGGTTGACCTTGCACGCATTTATAAGGATTACGAAACTAAACTTGAAGACGGTTGGATAGACGAACAAGGAAGACACCTATACCTTGCGAACAATTTCGAGCCAGAGTTTATGCAAAGCGCATTTCCGAGAGTTGACCTTGTCCTCGTTGAAGGGTTCACCGTCCTTTCTGAAGCCAACATCAAGATTTTAACACGTATTGCCGAAATGCCTAATATAAAAATGTGGTTTCGTACCGACTACGTTCCAGAGAACAAGGCACTCTATAAAAATATCAACGGTCTCGTCTCACAATTCACAGAAGCGAACGCCACCATCGATCCTGACTATGAACGGGATCCTGATCGCCACAAAAATTTTGCGGAAAATCTGTTCCGTACAGAAAATGGCAGCACAAATTCGGTAGCCGACCTGAACACAACGTCCGAAATTAAAATGATGAGACCCACTGATAGGACCGATGAAGTTGAGCAGATTGCATCTCTGATTCAAAAACGGGTCTCGCAAGGAGACTGCAAACTAAGCGACATCTGTGTCGCCTACTACACTATCGGACAGTATCAGCAGCGCATTGCCGAAACCTTTCCCGCTTACGGCATCCCCTATTCACTCGCCGAGAACGCACCGATAACAAAGTCAGAAGTCGTTAAATCAATCTTTTCTCATCTCTCATCAGATCGCTCCCCTTTAGGCGATGCCTATTTCGCTGAGGTTCAACCGGCACCACAAACACGTCCATTCCATCCCAATGCGTTTCAGGAGTATGTTGACAAGCTACTCACAAAGGGAGAGGTCGTTCAACGGATTCTCGACCCGATGCTCAGAAAAAATAACGGAATTGTCGAAGGCGAAATTGAGGCATACCGTCAATTCCAGAGAATTGTTACGGAACTCTGTAGCGTCTTAAAATCGGAAAGTGATAGATTATATCCGCTGAATGCGTATATTGACAAACTTCTCCGCATTGCGAGACATACAAACTATCGCAACCAAGCATCAACAAAGGGCGAAACCGTCAAGATTGTCCCACTCGGTGAACTCAGAAGCATGGAGTTCGATACGGTCTTCTTAGGTGATTTTGTAGAGAGCAGATTCCCAGCAAATTTTCGTCCCGACCCACTACTCCCTGAAGTCCCATATCGAGATGAAGAGGAACTCCTACGCGATAACCGTTTTCTGTTCTATCGCGTCCTCAAATCTTTTCGCGAGCGACTCTACCTTCTTATACCCAAGCGCGAAGGCGAAGCGGATCTGATTCCGTCGCCATTTCTCAGGCAATTAAAGGCGATTGCTAATGTTGAAACAATCGAGCCTGCGAATCCTACACACGGCAGTGTCCCCGGTTTCCTCAGCGCATACGGCAACTTTATGTGGACAGCAGAGACACCTTCCGATAAACCGTTCCCGAATAATTTAACGAACATGCGTCCGCTAATAGATCATGTTGTTAAAGTTGAGAAGAGCCGTGAAAAAACGCACGAACATCTTGTCTATGAAGGCGTGTTAACAGCAGGGACTCTTTCTGATGAAAACCGTACGGGTTTAGAAGAACGGCGGCAACGGACCTATTCTGTGACAGAATTGGAAACTTATGCCAAGTGTCCGTTCCAATACTTTGCAACTGAAGTCTTGCAACTCAGCAGTGAAGCCGAAGAAGACACCGAAGGTTTATCCAGCCTTGAAAAAGGTGAGTTGGTTCACAATGTTCTCGTTAGGTTCTATGATAAACGTCGAGAGCAACCCGCTATTAGCCGGTGCAGTGAAACAGATTTTGAAGCAGCAAAACAGCAGCTAACTGATCTTATAGATGAAGTCATAATAAACGACAATGCCTCCGACGATCTCTTTCGGACAGTAGATAAAGCACTCTTAAAAGTTACATTGAACCAATGGCTCGCAGTGGAGCGAGAATATGATGTAACCACTACTCCGCGCTATTTTGAAGTCAGCGTTGGTCGTAGGCAGGGGATAACCGATTCTGTTCTCAGTCATGCCAAACCTATCCGTATTGACGAGGTACGTCTCAACGCGAAAATTGATCGTATTGATATAGGCGAAGGTGTTTTTAATGTTATTGACTACAAAAGTGGAAGTTCAACGCCTGGCATAAAAGATATCCTTGAGGGACACGCACTTCAATTGCCTATCTATCTTGAGATCGCAAGGCGACTGCTGGCGGACGAGTACGAAGCGGCGGCGGGTTTGTATCATAAAGTTAGATTGAATGATTGTAGAATTACACTTGCTATTGGAAAAGAATCTTATAGGAATGAGGCATACGTTCTAAAGCGAAAAACACAGCAGATGTTGTCCGACGAGAGTTTTGAGGGTGTTATTGATCGTGTAAGCGGTTATCTAACACAGTATGTTAATGGAATAAGTGGCGGTAATTTTCCGCTTATTACACGCGTTGAAACGTTCATAGACGCTAAAGAAGAAGGCGATACCCCTATCACGCCTCGCAACAAGACGGCTCCGTGCAGCTACTGCGACTATAAACGTATCTGCCGTGTCGGTGCAATCTCTGAAACGCCTTCATCAGACGATTAATTTTCTGCTGACAAAATTGCCCACCTCTCCGTTGAGAAAAAACTTGCACACTTCTGACAAATCTGTTATACTCTTTCTGATTTTTTAAGTACATCGCTTGCACGCCCCTTAGCGCGCAACTTGCAAACGCACATTAGTAAAATAAAACAGGAGGCTATTATTTAAATGGCACACACATTACCAGCGCTCCCCTATGCGCATGATGCTTTGACACCTCATATTGACGCACAAACGATGGAAATCCATCACGGCAAACACCACCAGGGTTATGTCAACAACCTCAACGCTGCTTTGGAAGGACTCGGTGCACTCGCCGATATGGATGTTCACGAATTGCTCGGCAATCTTGACCAGGTCCCCGAAGACAAGCGTCAAGCCGTCATCAACAACGGCGGCGGACACGCCAATCACTCCCTTTTTTGGTCGATTATGAGTCCTAACGGTGGCGAACCGGGCGGAGAAATCGCTGCAGCAATAAGCGGTGCTTTCGGTTCACTTGAAGCCGCCAAAGAGCAGTTTTTTACTGCTGCAACCACACGTTTCGGATCCGGTTGGGCATGGCTCGTCCTCGGCGACGACGGCTTGGAAATCTATTCCACCGCCAATCAAGACAGTCCGATCATGCAGGGACATACCCCGCTCCTCGGCATTGATGTCTGGGAACACGCATACTATCTGAACTATCAGAACCGCCGTCCAGATTACGTTGAGGCGTGGACGAACGTCATCAACTGGAACCGCGTTAACGAGATCTACGTCGCGAACGCCTAACTTTTCATAACAACTTTTGGGTGTAGTAGGGGTAGGCACGAACAGCGTTTCAAACCTACCCACTACTTCCGAAATAACCAACTAACGACTCATCGTCGCTTGCTCAAATCATTTTTTTTTGACATCCCCGCTTTAATGTGTTATACTTAAAGTGTATACACAATATTTTTTAAGCATCGCCGTGAAACTCCCTAAAACGGCGGGCGTAATTAACATATAAATAGATACCCCCAAAAAGCGTTGAAGGGGAGGAGTAAGTCGATCGGGCTTGCAAGAGATGGAGACTCATAGGCTGAAAGGTCTCCTCAAGTTTCCACGACTGAAGGTCGCCCTGAAGCTGCCAATCTGAACAAATATTAGTAGGATTAGTCGGTCCGATGCCCGTTATCGCATCCCAAAGAGTGCTCTTTCTCATAAGAGAAAGGGAATTGGAGTGGTACCACGGTAAGGTCAGTCAAATGTCCTTCTCGTCTCCAAAGATGGAACGAGAGGGTTTTTTTAATTTCAACAACTCCCCGTAGGATTCAAATCTACGATTTATGAGGAAATTGGCATGGAACTTTCAGGAGCACAAATCCTGGTTGATAGTCTCAAACGGGAAGGTGTCGAATATATCTTCGGTGTGAACGGTGGCGCAGCGATGCCGATTTTCGATGCCCTATACGACGAGACCGAAATCAAACTGATCCCGATGCGGCATGAACAGGGCGCATCACACGCCGCTGATGGCTACGCACGCGCCACCGGGAAAGTCGGGGTCGCACTCGCAACCTCCGGTCCCGGCGCAACCAACCTTGTCACAGGTATTGCAACCGCTTACATGGACTCTATTCCTATGGTCGCAATCACCGGACAGGTCTTTACACACTATATCGGCAGTGATGCCTTCCAAGAATGTGATGTTATCGGCGTAACACGACCGATCTGTAAACACAGCTACCTCATCAAAGACTGTGAAGAGATCGCAGATGTTGTCGCTGAAGCGTTTCATATTGCAAGCACAGGGAAACCGGGGCCTGTCATCATTGACATCGCTAAAGATGCACAAATACACAAAGCACTGTTTCAGTATCCAGAAACAGTTGACATCCGCAGCTATAAGCCACAGGTTCACGGTGCCCCGGAACAAATTACGAAGGCAGCGGCACTTATCAAAGAAGCGAAACGTCCAATGCTTTATGCCGGCGGCGGTGTCGTCCTCGCAAACGCCACTGAGGAACTACGGCAGCTGACCAATAAAACACAGATTCCGATTACTGTTACCTTGATGGGACTCGGCGCGTACCCCGAAACGCATCCATTAGCAATGGAGATGCCCGGTATGCACGGCTCCTGCTGCGCAAATTACGCCTTCACCGATGCCGACCTTGTTATCGCTATCGGCGCGAGATTTGACGATCGCGTTACGGGTGACCTCAGTAAATTCGCACCCAACGCCAAAAAAATCCACATCGATATCGACGCCTCCTGTATCGGAAAAAATGTACCTGTTGATGTTCCCATCGTCGGTGATGCGAAAAACGTACTCACGGAGTTGAACAAACAGGTCGGTACGACAGATATCGACCCGTGGCGCAATCAAATTCAGGAATGGAAGCAGAAGTACCCGTTTGAATACGAGCAGAAAGCCGATAAAGTCATGCCGCAATACGTTATTGAGCAGATCTATGAACACTATAGTGATGCTATTGTTGTCGCGGACGTAGGGCAACACCAGATGTGGGCAGCGCAATATTTCAAATTCACGGAACCGCGACAGTGGCTCAATTCCGGCGGTCTCGGCACGATGGGTTTCAGTTTGCCTGCCGCAATCGGTGCACAACTCGGATGCCCAGAAAAAACCGTCGTTAATATCAACGGGGACGGCTCCTATATCATGACAATCCAAGAGTTGGTGCCAGCCGTCACAATGAAGCTGCCGCTTAAGGTCTTTATCATCAACAACATGTACTTAGGGATGGTACGTCAGTGGCAGGAATTGTTCCTCGGCAAACGGTATTCTGCTGTCGATTACCACGACAATCCGGACTTCGCGTTGCTCGCGCAGGCGTTCGGTGCCACAGGTTTGCGCGTTGAACACACAGACGATGTCGCTCCTGCACTCCTGAAGGCAAAAGGGATTACCGACGGCCCCGTCGTCATCGACTTCATCGTTGACGAAGAAGAAAACGTGTTCCCGATGGTACCAGCCGGTGCTGGACTCGGAGATGTTATTCGCGGGCTATCCTAATTCAGGACCCTATGTGGTGCTGCATCCCCACGATATGTGTCAATTTTAGAAAAAACGCCTACATAACACGGAGGCTCCTTCCCAGTAACGGGTGGGGGCCCCGGGTTGAACGATGCCACCAAAACCGAAAAACGCATATATACGGAAAGGCACGTTGATAGCCCAAATCTTCCTGACCGAACCGCAAGGTAAAATTAAAAAATGAATCCAGAAGAACGACACATTTTTTCCGTTTTAGTCGAAAACCGATTCGGAGTACTCGCACGCGTCGCAGGACTTTTCAGCGGGCGCGGCTTTAATATCGACAGCCTCAACGTCGCCGAAACACACGAAAAAGGTATCTCACAGATTACCCTCGTTACCCACGGCGACGCACAGATAATTGAACAGATCTACCATCATCTGAACAGATTGATTGATGTAATTGAGGTTACAGACCTTACAGCCGGAACGCATGTTGAACGTGAACTCCTCCTGCTCAAGGTTGACACGCCTGATTCACAGACACGTGCTGAGATTCTACAGGTCGCGGAGGTTTTCCGCGCACGCGTTATTGATACGAAACCTGCCTCCCTCGTGCTTGAGATTACCGGCGATGAAGGGAAACTGAAAGCAGCGATTGAACTCTTCGACACTTACGGGATCCTTGAATTAGCGCGCACCGGTAAAATAGCGATGTTACGCGGCTCCGAGAAATAATTTTTTTACCATTCGCGAGACGGGCAATCAGAAATTCTGGTGTCACCAGAATTTTTAATCAAATCCGGCACGCCCCGGTGTTGTGGGCGCGCAAACCCAAGCATCGCGCAGGGAAACCGGATACACGGAAAGAACCATTTCTCCACATAGAATACCTGAACGAACCGCAAGGAAAATTTAAAATATGGCAACGATTTATTACGATAGTGATGCTAATTTTGATTTACTGAAAGAACGCACCGTCGCCGTCGTCGGCTATGGTGCACAGGGACGCGCACAGTCGCTTAACCTCAAAGACAGCGGCGCAAACGTGATCGTCGCACTATACGAGGGCAGCCGGTCAAAAGCACGTGCAGAAGCCGAAGGCTTGACTGTTAAGACCGTTGAAGAAGCCGCAGCGATGGCAGACATCATTCAGGTACTCATCCCAGATGAACGCCACGCAGCCGTCTATCGCGACCAGATCGCGCCGAACATGAAAGCAGGAAATATGCTCCTCGTCTCACACGGGTTCAGCGTCCATTTCGGACAGATTGTGCCTGCCAGCGATATTGATGTCGCGATGATCGCACCCAAAGGACCGGGTTCGCTCGTCCGTGAAGTGTTTGAAGGTGGCGGCGGCGTACCGTGCCTCATCGCTATCCATCAAGACACGACAGGACTCGCGCGCGATGTCGCACTCGCTTATGCAAGAGGTATCGGCGGCACGCGTGCAGGTGTCATCGAGACGACTTTCCGTGAGGAAACTGAAACCGATCTCTTCGGTGAACAAGCCGTGTTGTGCGGTGGAACCGCTGCGCTTATTAAAGCCGCTTTCGATACACTCGTTGAAGCCGGCTATCAACCAGAGATGGCTTATTTTGAGTGCCTCCACGAATTAAAACTGATTGTTGACCTCATCTATACCGGTGGATTAAGCAAGATGCGGAACGATGTCAGCAATACCGCCGAATATGGCGACCTCACACGCGGTCCGCAACTCATTGACGACAGCGTCCGAGAAAAGATGCGCCAAATCTTGAAGGACGTTCAAGGTGGTGTCTTCGCACGTGAGTGGGTGCTTGAAAATGAGGCGAACCAACCCGTTCTCGGTGCACTCCGCCGACAGGAAGAAGAACATCAGATCGAAGAAGTCGGGAAAAACCTACGTAGTATGATGAGTTGGCTCGACGAATAGGCTGTCCTTCTCTAACCGTTGCGTAGAACCTATACATTTCTGTGAATGCTGTCTACTTTCTGCTTCGTCGTTTCGTGCCTCCGAATAAGGAAATAGTATCAAATGGCTATGCCATTGCACTCCCGAAGACTTCTTGCCTTTCATGAGCACTTATGTTATCATTACCGACAACTGAAAACCGATAACCAATTGAGGAGATAGCACGATGCAAGAGAAAATACGCGCTGCCCCGACACTCGTCTATCCCGAATCAGACGGAGAACCGATGGCAGAAACACCGAAACATCAGCAAGTGATGATAGATTGCATGGATATTATGCGAAGCCATTTCCGCAAGTTGGCAGATGTGTATATCGGCGGAAATATGATGATGTATTACGAGGAAGGGAATCCTCGGAAGAGTATCTCCCCGGATGTATTCATGGTGCGCGGACTGTCGAAAAAAGAGCTCCGAACCTATAAAACCTGGGAACAGCCATCCACCCTTGATTTTGTGTTGGAAGTTGCGAGTCCGAGCACATACACGCGAGACTTCAACGAAAAGATGGAGATTTACGCCAAGATTCTGAAAGTCAAAGCGTATTGCATCTATGACCCGTATCACGAGATAGATCCGTATTTCGTTGGGTTCCGACTTGTCGGTGAAGCTTATGAGGAGATACCACTTGTGAACGGGCGGATCCCTTTTGAAGTATTGGGCTTAGAATTGGGTGAGCATGAGGGTGTGCTGCGTTTATATGATCCTGTTAAATCTGCATGGTTATTGACTTCTGAAGAACGCGTAGGCGATGCGGAAGTCCGTGTAGTACAAGAATTCTTGGCACGACAGGCGGCAGAAACGCAGGCGGCAGCGGAAGCACACGCCCGACAAGAAGCAGAATCTCGTGCACAACACGCCGAAGCCGAACTCGAAAAACTACGCGCAGCACTTCAACGTCTGGAGGCAACCGAATAGGAGATTATTGGTATGTTTTATAAGTGCACTGCTCTTTAAAATACGATTGAGGAGATTAGCCGTGAAATTCAGAGGACACCTACTTGACGATACCATCAAAAGCGTTTACGGACTCGCAGTCGCTGATATAAACGGCGACGGTCAACTCGACATTATCGCAGGCTCCACAGGTGAACCCATCATCGCGTGGTACGAGGCGCCCCATTGGAAAAGACACCTCGTGACCGATCAGGGCAGCGGACATATCACCATCGCACCTTACGATCTGACCGGCACCGGCAGTCCCGATCTCATCGTCGGCAGCGGTTTTAATCGGGGTGTAAACGCTGCAGGCGGCTACCTCCACTGGCTCGAAGCACCCGCACAAGACGAACACAGCTGGAGAAGCCACCATATCGCTGATGTCCCGTTTATCCACCGGATCGCACTCGTAGATTTATCAGGAGAAACGGCAAACGCAGCCCCTTTTCTTATTGTCGCCTCAATCCGTGGCAAAGATGGCAAACCCGGAGAGTGGCACAGTCCCGGCTCTCTCTGGTGCTACGAACTCTCAGATACGCCGCAAGACACAACCTCTTGGCATTCCCATCTCCTTGACGATTCTCTCCATATCAACCACGGCTTGAGTATCAACGATGTTGACCAAGATGGACGTGATGACGTACTGATTAGCTGCACGGAGGGGTTAATCTGGTATGAGCCCCCTGCTGACCCGATGACGGACAACTGGGGTAAATGGGTGATCAGTGACCGAGAATGTAGCGATACATTCGCCGCTGACATTGATGGCGACGGTGTCAACGAGATTTTAGCGATCGAACCGTGGCACGGGAACAATCTTGTCTGGTATAAAGCGACCGGCGATCTACGTACCGATCCGTGGGAGCGTCACCTCATCGACGACACACTCAATCGCGGACATTCCATCGCTGCCGTTGACGTGGATGATGATGGTATCCTTGAGGTAATTTGTGGCTACAACGGCGAAGGCACAAGTTTGCACCTCTATCGTCCAGCGGATCTGGCGCATAACCACTGGCGTAAAGAGACGATTGATGATGGCGGGTTAGGTGTCGGACAGATGCACGTCTTAGATATGAACGGAAACGGCAGATTAGACATCGTCGCAAGCGGCCTCAGCACCGGTAACGTCAAGTGGTACGAGAACCTACCCAGTTAAGAAATCCTCTGTCCCAAAAGGGAGTGAGTTCTTCTGGGATTTTATGATTCTGGATCGGGCTGCAACACAGCAGAAAGAGTATCTGTAACCCATTGATCAAGATTCTTACCGCTAGCTTCGGCCGCCATAACAATACCTGTATGAACCTCGGGTGGAATGTGCAGCGTCAGCTCACCAGAATAGGGTTTCTGCGGTGGTCTCCCTGATTCTTCACACATTTCAAGGTAATCTTCAACCGCTTCTTCAAAAGCGGCTTGCAATTCGGCAACGGAGTCGCCATGAAAACCGACAATATCCCTGATTCCGGCAATCTCACCGATAAGGCAACCGTCCTCAGTGCTATATTCAATTCGGGCTGTATAGCCTTTATAGGTCATTACATTCACAGTGTTATTCCTACCTCCACAATCACCTACCCTCAATCGCTTCAACGTTCGCGCGAGGCAGTGTCGTCTGCTCACCGTTTTCGAGTTTGACCCGCAATACCCGTACCTGCGCCTCTGTTTCCAAATTCTGGAGTTCCACCGGCAGTTCCGTGACGCGCCCCAATCTCCCAAAATACGGTTCCCTGATAATGCGCACCAAACTGCCGACATCCAGAACGCCTTCCGTCGCACCGTCCACTGTATCAGAGGTTGCACCTTCGGCATCAGGCGTGAACGGAATTAGGATCTCCGGACGCACAACACCCGCACGAATCTGCGTCGCACCGTTGATAGAGGTTTGCCTACCCTCCCTTGCTTTCAAGAGCGTGAAGGTCTGCTCCGCCATCGCGATACTCCCGAACCCCTCTGTGATTACCAGTGTGATACCGATCTCTTCAGAACCGGTAATCGCCACACCGAGTTCATAACCGAGAAGCTCGCGCAGGTCCGCATCATCAATACCCCCCGCGATGATGCCTTTAACACCGTTTTCGACCGCTTTCTGAATTGCATCGGTCGTAACCACTGAACCACCAACCAAAATAGTATCCCGATGCTCAGACTGTATCTGTTCAGCAGTCAACGCATCGCTCGATGATTCTGCAACAAGGGTTAAATTCCCAATCGTCTCACCACCGATCCCGAAAATACCTTGGATGTAAGTGCCGTAAGTCTCTACTGTAACACCTTCATCCGGCAGCACTTCCGTCACCGTTCCGTCGGTGTAGGCTTTAACTTCAACAGGGATAGGCGGTTCACGTAAGATCACCTGTCCCGTGACATCAGATACCGATTCAATCGTGCCGTTAATCGGTGAAAGTGCCTGCGATTTGAAGAGTCCGAAAAGTCCTTTTGTCGTCGCAATGATCTCGTCTTCCGAGACGGCTTCACCGACAGGTTTAAGTATATGTTCCGCAACCTCTTCTGGCGGAACACTGAGTAGGTTCGCAACATTCAACAGTTGAACATTGCCCGGCAGATCCGCCTTCGCGACGACATCCTCTGCCTTAACTGTTGCCCCGACTTCGACGAGTACTTCGCCTTCAAGCGGGAGCCGACGTTCTTTCTCGATAGTCATCCCCTCAGTCACTTTAAGACCGGGGGTATATGCATGCGCCATTAATTAGCCTCAATTTCAAGATATAGTCTGTTTTTTACTCTATTCATGCCCTGCAGGGTTTTTGCTGGGGTGTTTCTTCAAGGTTTGTAACCCCGCTTGTAGAGGGATTCGCGTAAGTCATATATATTATACCATTTTCCTTGTATTTGTGGTAGAATGAAATCAGAATTTGTATAAGGTGGAACGATAATGGCAAGCCAAAGCGTCACTTACAAAACCGATAAAATCATGCCGACGTGGGAACAACTCGCTGAAATGGGACGCGATCTCCAATTTCACCCAAGCGTCACCGAGCAGCCGAAGGTACTCACCGAAAAGCACATTGCTGATTTCAATCGTGTCGGCTATATCAAAGGTATCCCGATTTTCGATGAAGCCGAAATCGGTGAACACCGCCAGTATTTCGATAACCTATTGGCAAACGTCATCGCGGCAGGTGGGAGCAGTTACTCGATTATCTCCGCGCATATAAAATATGGGAAAGTCTACGACCTTCTCACGCATCCAAGGATTGTCGCCTGCGTAAAAGACTTGATCGGTGAAGATGTCATCGGTTGGGGTGCACACTATTTCTGTAAGATGCCGCACGATCCGAAGGTCGTCGGTTGGCATCAAGACGCTGGCTACTGGCCCCTCACACCCTCCAAAACCGTTACCGTCTGGCTCGCGATTGACGATGCCACCGTCGAAAACGGTGCGATGCGATTCATTGCCGGTTCACATCGCTTGGGGCATCTGACACCTCGGCACAGCACGTCGGATGATAACAGCGTGTTGGGGCAAATTGTTGAAGATGCTGAGCAGTACGGTGAACCCGTAGATGTTGAACTCAAAGCCGGTGAAATCTCTATCCATACCGATTTGCTGCTGCACGGTTCAAACGCCAACCCGTCACCGAAGCGACGGTGCGGTCTCACCTTACGCTACTGCGCCACTGATGTCCGCGCATCCTATCGCTGGGATAGAGAGGGTGTCGTCGTGAGCGGAAAAGACAGAAACGGTCATTGGGGAAACCCACCGCGCCCTACTGTCGATTAGTTCAACAGATTGTGAGCACAACGACGGGCAATTCCGTTTGTTGAAGTTATACTACATTGGGTCGGAACAGTCAAAAAAGATCTTCGACGGTGGATGCCGGAGCGATCTCCGAACCATGACTATTTAACATCGCTCCTCATAAATACTAAGACAGCCGCCATAAACAGGAGTAGCGCGAGTGAGACCAACAACGTCAGATCCAATACTGCCCCTTCAAAGGCGATCCCCAACGTCAGCTGTTCTGAGAATTTAGGAATACTGTTAAAAGCAACCGGTTTTTGGGATAACCCTTCCTTTACAAAATAGACATGGTAGCTTTCTTTGTCTGCGCTGTCCTCGGATTTGATAAAGTCAACAAACTGTTGTCTGTAGCGTCGCACTTGTTGGACAAACTTTTTATGTCTCGAAAATCCCGTCCCCGCCAGAGATTCTAAGGCATATTTGTAGATAGATGCCGGAGATAATNGCGTAACTTGTTGTGTGAACGCAACCTGTGCAAACTGTTTATTCAAATGCTCATCATCAAATCTGCTTTTCACGTCAGCGCGTTCGGTTAGATAGCCAGCCCACACCTGCAGTGCCTCAATTTTAGGCGGATTGTCGGACGGGGAACCGAATTGGAAAAGTCTTCTATCCGTTCCAAAATACCGCTCATCAATTTCGTCAAGTTTTGCCTGTTTTAGTCGAGAGACTTCGCTTCTGGAAGGAACCTGCTGCAAACTGCTTGCCAATACCCCCATTGTGTTCGGAATAAGTACTACACACACAACCCAAATGAGCAGCAGCACCAGCAAGCTGCTTGACGAATTGGAAAACTGGCTTGAAATAAACAGCCCAAGCCATAAGAATATTGAGATATAGATAGCAGAAACGACAAAGATTATTCCGATCCGCATCCATTCGCTTCCATCGAGCGACACCAATTCCGACACGTTGACGATCATTAGATTAAGCAATATCCCAATCAATAGAGGTATCATGAGGGTGAGAAATGCACCAATGAATTTCGCCAGAAGCACAGTCGCACGTGACACGGAATTAGACATGACCAGGCTCAACGTCCCCGTTTCACGCTCTCCAGAGATTGCATCATAAGTGAACAGGACCGCCATAAAACTCATTACCAGCCCGATGACGAACGTCCAGTCTAATTCCGCGAAATTTGGCAACGCATCATTTTTACGGAACCGGTCTTGTGGATATGCAAGCGACCAAACGTTTGAACTTGAGTAGTGAAAATTGGGGGCAGTCCAATTTCCACCGGATTCAGCATTCCCAACGACCCGTTTTGGCAAGTCGGCATCTGCACCCGTGGCGATGAATCCTAATTGGCTCGGCTGTTTATAGAGGTTCCCGGGCCCCTTTACACCTAACTCGCTTAAGCTGGAGCTTCGCCCTCTCATTGATGCTATGGCATCTGTAGTGTCTTGCGAATACGCTGATATCCTTCGCTGATAGCTACTGCTCACAAATATGATGGCATTCATCACCATCAGTGCCATTACCAAGACCACCGTGAATGCAAACCGAAAACGGGTCAGATTGTCAAGAATTTCACGCTTCGTTATCTGCCAGATCATGTTGTCCCCTTTGCAACCAATCCAGAACTATCCACTATATGTCGTAGCGCACGAATGAGACGGACGCTCCCATAAAAAATAGGATATTTAACACTGCGAGTATCATAATATCTGGTACGGCACGTTGCAGGCTATCACCGATACTTTCACTCCGCTCTTTAAATCTGGGCATTCCGCTTAAGTCAAGAGGTTCTTCGGAATCCTTCCCGGTGAACCATCTACGTGAAGAAAATATTTTTTCATCTCTCAGATATTTGACCCATTCACGTCGATATTGTCGGGTCTGTTCCATGAATTGCCGGAAACTCCCTAAGTCGGTTTCCGCGAGGATTGCAGCGGCGTTGTAGTAAACGGCTGTTGGCGATATACGGGATATGTTCAATGCCAATAAAGACTGTCGGTTCGGGTTTTCATTGAGATACGCTTTGCGGATTTGCCAGACTTTATCGGCATATTGTGCTCGGAGATTTTCCTTGAACCCGTAATACCCTTGGACAAACGGCACACCGTCTTCGTTTCTAAAATGCCTCAGGCTAACCGTTTCTCCGCTCGCATACGCTGTTCTCGACTCAAGTACACCTAAACCGCCCGGACCAGCAGGCTCCCAAGGCAGACCAACCCCTCGTTCCTTCAAATAATCTCCGGCTTTGTTTCCAAATTCGCCCCACAGTTCGTCCGCCTGCTCTTTATACGGATTTTCCGATCGTATCGGACTCACATGTTCCACCAATAAAACCGTTAGATTCGGAATGATGAGTACAAAAATCACCCAGACACACATGGCAAACATCAAGGTGATGGAGGATCGGTGGGTCCGAGTGGAAAGGAAAAGTCCGATGAAGAAAAAGAGGGACACATAAAGCATGGATACAAGGAAGATGAGTGATATTCGTATCCAATCTGAACTGTCGAAAGAGACATAAGGTGAAGATTGTATCATCAATAAGCCTGCCACAAAACTCGCGATGAGCGGGAGGGATATAGATACCATTCCTGCAATGTATTTTCCCAAAAGCAATATAGGTCTTGACACCGCAGAAGAGAGGGTTAATCTCAATGTACCGGCTTCCTTTTCTCGCGATATCGCGTCATAGGAGAACAGCAGCGCGAGTAAACTCATCACCACTTGGAAAATTACAGTGAAGTCAATAGAGGAAAATATATTCAGATATGGGTTATCGGAACCGTGGTGTTCGGCAACAGCAGGAACATATCCATGCGCCACTGTCACCGTATTTCCTTTCCTTTTGTCCATTCCTTCGTTGAAGATACTCAGCAGTTTCGGTTTTCTATCACACTTCAGTTTGCGACTATGTCCGAATTCAGAGTATATCTTCACCTGCTTCACTGCATCTTCATTCTCTCGGACAGCCGTAAAGTTTTCCGTGACGCGCCATGTTTCAATAATCGTTTCGTCGAGATAGGAACTATGTGATTTATACGTGTATGTAGAACCAATCTGCAAAGGCAGATATTCTTCTGTCTTGCCCGGGGTTCTACATTCCATTAATTCTATCTCTGTTGTGATGCCGTTAGCATGTTCATAGCGCGTTTTCACAAGCCCAATTCCTTTAGCAAACCACAAATAGCGTACGCCGTTGACAAACGGGCTCATCTGTCTGTCCCCTGGCTCATAGCGTTCGTCGTTAGTAATAATAAGCGGGCTGTTCTGTGAGTGAGAATCGATGTCCGTAAGGACACTTTTATGCTTCAGACACGTACGGAAAACACCGGCGGGAACTTCTACTTGTTCGTGACTATCCAAACTCGTTTTCACCTGTGAATTCCACCGCAGCTATTCTTCCTCATCCAGATCCTCCTCAGATTCGTAGAAGTTGTCGAAAATCTCACTATCATTCGGCGCGTGTTTCTCACCATAAGCGGACTTGATGCTACTCCATAACCGATTTACGATACGGTCATCCTTCAATTGGTTGTAGTTAATTTCTACGATTGCTCTCTCTAAACAGTCATTAATAACAACCAAAAGAATCTCTGGAATTTCAGCCTCATCGTCAATGATACTGTCAATAGTTTCCCATACTGCGCGTCTGAATAGGGTTGGCAGGCGATTGATACGATGCAGTGCCACCTGTGTTACAAGCACGATAAAACATGACAAACGAGGTATGGCAATCTCTTTCTCTGCATCGTGCGCGCCTAATTCTTCGGGTGTCCCGATTGTCTCAACATGGGAAACAACACCTTGATGGATAAATCCGACATGAATATCAAAGTTCTCAAAAATCTCCTCGGGAAGCAACATTGCTCTATGCTCCGGTATAATCCGAAGATATTCCGCCCTGAGAACTCGCTTGTCAATCGCTGTCTGTTTTTTCTTTCGCATTAGTTTTTGAGTTTCCTATAGAATTAAGTTTAAACCGTATCCAAAAATCCCAACTCACGCAGTCTATCAATCCAACGTTGCCGTTTTTCACTGCCCATCTGATTTTCGACCCAGTGTGGATCGTAGATATTAAAATGCTTAACCTGTTGTTCTGTCCGCATAATATCCTCCGAGCTCAACTTTATCGAGCCAGCTTTTTCTGCAGTTTTGGACTGTCTATCACATCTCGATTGACAACATACGTTGGGATTTGACCGGAAGCCACACTGATGATGCTCTCACACGCGCTACGACCGTTGCCTTCAAAACATTCGTCTGTCCAGCAGATACTGTGCGGCGTAACGATAACGTTATCCAGACCTAAAAGCGGATCGTCATTGTTAATCGGTTCCTGCTCAAAGACATCAAGTCCGGCACCCTGAATCTGTCTATTCTGAAGTGCCTCTGTAAGTGCCTTCTGGTCAACAATCGGACCCCGCGCAGTGTTAATCAGATAAGCCGTCGGCTTCATCAACCCAATACATCTCGCATCAATGAGTCCCCGCGTATCTTCGCTCAACGGGCAGCAGACGCAGACGAAATCAGCCGTTTTCATCAACGTATCCAGATCGACGAGTTCTGCATCGACTTCGGCTGCCTCGGATGGTGCGAGATACGGATCAAAGGTGATGTGTCGCATCCCGAACGGTTTCGCGAGTTTAAACGCCTCTTTCCCAATATTACCCATACCGACAAGACCGAGCGTTCTGCCGACCAACCCGATCCCCATGTAGTTGTACGCGTCGCGCCAACCCCCGGCACGAATCAGTCGATCCTTTATCAGCAACTGATGGCTCAACGCTAAGACAAATGTTATGATAGATGTAGCGACCGGACGGCGAACACCGTCTGGTGCGATCGTCAATAACACGCCGTTTTCGGTACAGGCGGGGACATCCACTTTGTCATATCCGACACCGAACCTCGCGATAATCGCCAAACGTTCTGCACCGACGAATGTCTCTGCTGTAATCGCTGTGCCTAACACTAAGAGCGCATCGTAATCTTGTACTTGTGATGCCGCTAACGCTGGCGTATTCTCTGCGATATATTCGTACTGCAAACCCGCTCGATCAAAGAGCGGATTCGCAATGTTATCTAAATCAGAAGTGCCATCCGGTTTCAGGAAGTCGCGCGTGACACCGACGCGAAATACGGATTCGTTCATATTATCATCTCTCAATCCAAATATGACGGAAATATCTCCATTTCAAGGGATGGAGTTTAAGATCCTTAACTTTTTTGTTAATGACTAAAATCTGTTTTGCGTGTGCCAACGGTACCCAGGGTACATCTTTATGAAAAATCTGCTGTGCTTCTTGGTATAACGAGATCCGTTTCTCACGGTCCGTCGTCGCTCTCGCCTGCTCTAAGACGTTTTGCATAGCATCGCTCCGGTAAAAAGCGATGTTACCAGCCGGTTTTTCCGCTGACGATTTGCTCAAGAGAAAATAGAGGAAGTTATCCGGGTCACCGAGGTCGGCACTCCATCCTAACATCGCGATGTCGTGTTCCCCGTTTTTCGTCTTCTCAAGATAAGTCCCCCAGTCATACGTCACAATCTTTGTCTCGACCCCGACATTTCGGAGTTCGGATTGCAGTACTTCTGCAAGGGCACGTCCATCAGGAATATAGGGGCGCGGAACGGGTAGTGCCCAGAGTGTGGTCTCAAAACCGTCCGGGTAGCCTGCTTCCCGAAGTAGCCGCTTCGCGAGTTCCGGATCGTAGGCGTAATCCTCAATGGAATCGTCATAACCCCAGAGTGTCGGCGGGATCGGGTTCTTCGCGGGAATCCCTAAACCTTGATAGAGATGTTCGACAATGACTGATTTATTAATGGCGTGATTAATAGCGAGTCGGACTTTGAGATTATCAAGCGGCGGTTTGTCCATGTTCATCGCCAAATAGCCGATGCTCATACCGGGTTGCGATAGCAGTTCAAGCGTCGCATCGTCTTGAATCTGTTGTAGATCGTCCGGGTTTGGGAACTCCATGGCGTGAAGGCTGCCTTGCTGAAGTTCAATAAGCCGTACTGAGTTGTCTGGAATAGAACGGAAGATGACCCGATCCAACAGCGGACGGCCACCCCAATAGGTGTCGTTTGCCTCCAGCACGATTTTATCGCCCCTATCCCACTGCACAAACTTAAAAGGACCCGTGCCGACGGGATGATTGGAAAATTCGTCTCCCCATTTTTTCACGGCTGTCGGACTGACAACAGAAAACGGGGTTATAGCAATCGTATAGATAAACGGGGCGTAAGCCGTCTTAAGGTGGATTTGGACAGTAAATTCCTCAATTGCGATGATCTTATCCACGATTTCTGCCAAGCCGGTGGCGATCCAGTAAATGTAACTGCCGCCAACGTTATGGAACGGATGGGTCTTATCGTGCTGTCGGTTCAGTGAAAAGACGACCGCTTCGGCATTCAACGGTGTTCCATCATGGAACGTTACGCCTTTCCGTAGGTAGAAAGTCCACGTCAAACCGTCTTCCGAACTCTCCCAACTTTCGGCGAGTCCTGGTTCGAGTTCAGTACTTCCATCTTTGTATTCAACGAGTGTGTCATAGATGTTATCACAGACTTTAAAGGATTCGCCGTCTTCCTCAAGTGCGGGGTCTAATCCGACGGAGTCGCCGCCGCGCCCGAATATTAAGGTGCCACCGCGCGCGATATGTGAATCAGCAAATACAGACGAAAACACCGTACAGGATAGCATCAGAACGATAAATAAAAAGACCTTTACGTAAAATTTTGTGTCCATAATTTCTCCGATATGTTTTGAAAATATATATTCGATTAGG
This sequence comes from Candidatus Poribacteria bacterium WGA-3G, assembly GCA_000406005.1. Classification (GTDB taxonomy): domain Bacteria; phylum Poribacteria; class WGA-4E; order WGA-4E; family WGA-3G; genus WGA-3G. The sequence continues at coordinate 21,018 of ASZN01000024.1, read as the reverse complement.
GATTACGCAGCGGTTTCAAAAGTCCTTGATGACGGAAACTTACGGGTTAAAAACGTCTGAATATTTCCTTACCCGCGAAATATCCGTTTTCGACGCAATTTGCGTAAATCCTACTTTATGATATAGGCTTTTCTGGAAAATGTCAATCGAAATTTGGTTGGATCAACGCTGTTTTGCAAGGGGTAGCTCAGGTTATTTTTTCGTGCGAAAGATTCGGTGGTGTGGGAGGCAATTATTGATACCGCATTCATAACATTTGAAACCGTATTTCTGTAAAATCGTTTTATTAAGAGTCAGAATGTCTTAATAGCAATAGTAGTGGATTTTTAAAGACACCCGATACGATACTTAAATTTTGCGAGTTTGCAGAAATATATTGTTAACAAGGTTTCACAATCTTCAATTCATCTGGATTTAGCGTCCATCCTATTTTTAGAGATATATGCCATCTTTTGATCAACTCATCCAGACTTTAAAAGACACGACGCAGCCGAGCATTGTCCGCGGCAGTGCCGCCGCCGGGCTTGTGGTCCAAGACGGTGCCCGAAGCGTAAAATTCTTGGTTGAGGCACTTGCCGATTCGGATTCTCTGATCCGTCGTGAAGCAGCAAAAGCACTTCAAAACTTGAACGCCACAAGTGCAACAGAACCGCTACTCCGCGCTTTGAAAGTAGAGTCGAAAGATTTAACGTTCTGGGCAATGCTTGAAGCGGTCAGTGAATTGGGAACACCGAACGACCTGCCTGTACTCGAATCACTCCTTAAAGTCGATTCCATGCTCACGCGGATAGAGATCAAAAAGAGCATCTCCCGCATCCAAGAACGCTATCCCGGTGGTATCACCCCTACATCACCTGAAACACCAGAGGATACCGACCCTGAACCGACAGAGGATACCGATGACGCGTTAGACGCGAGTGAAAACGTACTGCGTACGCTATTTAAAAAACCGCAAGCCACCCAACAGAAAGAGAAAACAAAACCGAGTCAAACATCGGTACAAGAGGCATCACCCTCTCACAGCCAGCAGCCTCCTGAAGCGGATACACCGAGCGATACACCTGTAGCCGAAACGCAATTAGATAAAACCGACAACAGCCAGCAGCCGCACGTCTTTATAGAGTTGACATCACAAGCCCCCCCCGTCGATCCGGACGATGAGACGTTAGAACCAACCGATACAGTAGATGACAGGCAACACATTGACGAACCTGCTGACATTACAGATGAAACCGAAGAACCTATAGAGACAGCAAGAACGTTCACAAACCTAACTGACGATGCCGCTGAAAGGACGCTAACAGATTCAGAGGATGTAGGTGCTTCAGCAGATGATACGCAGTTAGTTGACGAAGAGGATACGCAATTTGCCGAAGAATCGGATGAAGCTACAACGGATGAAACGGAGACATCCGATGAAACGGAGACACCTGATACCGAACCGCCTCAAGAAGAAGAGGATACGGAGATAAGGGATTTATCTGACGCAATCGCGCGATCGCCTCGACTCGCAGGTTCGTCCGTTAGCCTACCTGTTTTAGCACCGAATGCCGCCACTGCACCGTATCATCCGAACGGAACAGCCCTTGAACCCGCACAGACCAATCTATTCCTCGCCCTCCTGCATCCGAGCAAATACCTCTCCAAACAGTGGCTCTCTCGGACGCGCGTCTATCTAATCCTGTGGGGTGTCCTGATCGCTGCGGTTGTCGGTTTCACGCAACACCAAAAGCACTTCCGGGCGGAATCAACGCCGCTCTCGCGTATCGGACTCAACGCTGATGAATTGCCGGAATTGGTAAAACGTTCCTTGGCAGAAGGTGATTTCTACATTCAAGAGGGGTACTATAGAAAAGCCATCAGCTCCTATGAACTCAGCAAAAAACTTGGCGTGCTGCCACTCGATTTCTATAGGAAGCTCGGATTCGCATATTTTATGGAGGGTCAATACGCACTCGCGATTGAAGCGTACGAATTGTTTTTAAAAGCACGAGAAGAACAAGCGGCATCCAATGTCTTTACCGCAGAAGCATCGCTTACCAGTGTCCATCCGCTCACTTCGATTGGAAAGGGGACTACAAAAGACTATGAAACCTATAATATCCTCGGTGCTGCCTACGCGAAACTCGGAGGCGTCTTAGAGGCAGAACACATTTACGAGCAAGCCATACATCTTGCACCCAAATACGGTGAGGCATATAACAATCTTGCACGACTCTATATAGATAACCACCAGCATCCGTTAACAACCGGACTTGAGGACCTGAAGTCTTCCCCAAAACTCAGACGTGCCGAAACGTTGGCGTATACAGCGGTTACACTGAATCCTAACGTTGCCGCTTATCATAATACCTTGGGACGTATATTGTCAAAACGCGGGCAGGTGAATAAAGCGATGAAGGTTTTAGAACGCGCTATTGATCTGCAGAGGGACGCTGTTGAACCGCACTATCATCTCGCGAAAGTCGCACTCGAAGCCAACGAACGGCAAAAAGCGACAAAAGCGATCCGTAACGTTTTCAAACTCAAACCCGCCTTTGTTCCGTTGCATACAAATCAGCAGTAATAACACAAACGATCACCGGATGACAGAGAGTTTGCCGACGCGCCGATCCGTTTCAGAGGAAAGCACATAGATATAGATACCGCTACTGATACCAGAGATGTCCCACACTTTTCTATCCCGCTCACGTTCCGTCTTCGCAAACGACGCGATACAGTTCCCACTGACATCATAAATATCAATGTGAGTCCCTATAGGCAGTTTATCAAACGTAACCTGATCACACGCTGCTGGATTCGGATAAACGACGGTTTCAGCTAACTGCGGTGCCGGCAACGTTATTGTTAACATCCTCGCATCATCCGCGAGGTCGGCACCGTCCGTATCCGAAACTTGTCCCACCTCAATCTGATAGCGATTACCGGTACGAAAAACAGCAGCAGGAAACGTCAGAAGAACCCGCTGCCCGCTCTTATCAAGGATCGCTGAACGCGGTGCATGAATCTCCAGGCCGCTGTCTGTACTGCCGTACTTGTGTAAACGGTAGCGTCCAGCGTACGTCGCGGAAACGCCCATCGGTTTGTCGAATACCAATGAAAGGTGATTCGGTGGTGAATATATCGCATCACTTAACCGCGGTCGTCGGGTCGCAACAGTTGATTGTTGATGTCCCGATTGCCTGTTTGAGGCTATAGATGTCGTGAAGACGGTTAAAACATTGTCGCTATTAAACAGCAGCGCGTTTTCGCCATCTCCATTGAGATCCGCCACAATCGGATTGAGCGTGTTCGTCGCCGTATGGTGCCAGATGGGACGGTAATCTCTGCCATCGTACCGCACGAGATAGAAGTTCGGTGCGACAGCGATACACAATTCATTTTGTCCATCGGTGTCCGCATCCGCAATCGTCATCCCGTTTCCACCGTCTTGTACATCTCGAATCCGTTGCATCCAGACGGGTCGATAGCTATCATCGCCATCCGAGGCAAAGAGAGTTAGAAGCCAATGGTTGTAGCGGATATCGAGTGCTATCGGGCCGACCTCGGTGCCGGTCTTCGCACAGATAGCGAACTCATCCTTACCGTCACCATCCATGTCTCCACTCGCAAAAAGTTCTGGTTCACCTTCGTTCAATCTCGTTACCCATGTTTGGCTGTATCGGTTGTTTCCATCTGTCTCGTATATAAAAACATCGCCGTCTTCATCGGCAGTTAAAATCTCTATCTGTCCGTCGCCATCAAAATCGCCGGTAGCAAGATTCGCGCTGAGTCCATTGTTCCCTAACGTCGGATTTTCGAGGATCGCAGTGTTGCGGTAGCTGTTATCTCCGTCAGCCTCATAAACCAAAATAGCGTTAGTGGCATCGTCGCGCGCCAAAATTTCAGCGGCACCATCTACATCCGCGTCTACGATGGTTCTACCCCACTTGCCTTGCACTTCCCAGATACGTTCAGTCGGAAATTCGCCTTGCCCAGATTGCTCCAGCAAAAATGCCACTTCCGGTGGATTACACAATATCTCCAAGTATCCATCGTTATCGGTGTCCGCGATCGCCCGCGGCAAGAACGGTTCGCTGAACGAGAAGATTCGGCTGAATGCACCGTCGTCCGCGATCTCAAAAATCTGCGCTATATTTGTCCCTATCTCCGTCGTGACGAGTTCAAATTTCCCGTTGCCGTTCAGGTCCACCGGTGTACCAACGGCATTCAACCCGCGATCTGCCGAAACATCTCGCGAAAGATATAGGGGATCAATCGGTGCGTCTTGTACTTCAATCTTATACAACAGTCCATCGTTATCATCAATCCGAAGGAACCCAGCGCGGTTTTCTACCGACAAACGGTACATGTAAGCACCGGGAGGGATACCTAACTCGGATACGTTTACAATATGCAAAAAATTCTCTGAATCCGAATAAGCGGTGCCAACGATGTCCCCATTTGTCTGAAAAATATCTATTTTACCGGTAGCGAGTTCATCCGTTTCCCACATAATCACTGACGAAACACGGTCTCCAGAAAACCAAGGTTGTGACGTGCGCTTAGAAATAAGAGGTGCCGCATGACGTACGCCAACAACGGTTCTGTCCCTCTTGATTTCTCCATTTTTCGATTCGACGCTGAGCCTCACTGTGTATTTGCCCTTCGTTAAGGCAGATGTCTCCCACTTGTATAAGCAGGCATTTAATTGGGGTCTCGCTTGCGACGCTCCCAAGGGAAACCATAGAACCGGCACTTCACCAATCCCGTATTCTAACCAATACGTACTGAACCCGGCACCACCAGCACTACCGAAAATCTCGATTGTTCCAGTACGCTCCGATTCTGCTGTTTCTGTCGGCACTCGGACGGTATCAAGTTTCGCGATGAGTTCCATCGGTGCAGTGAGTGCTGCGTAGGCATCAAGCGAACCGGCTCCAACGAGTGGACTCACGAAAAGTTGTCCTGCGGTAGCGATAAGCACGTCTCGAACTTCTGTGTTGGTATAATTCGGATGTGCCGACACAACGAGTGCAGCGACGCCAGCCACATGTGGCGCCGCCAGTGACGTACCGGAGAAGTGCTGATACCCACCGTTCAAATCGGTACTCAGGATTTCCTCACCGGGCGCAGCGATGTCGATCGTCGCACCGAAGTTGGAAATCCCAGACAGCTGCTTCTCCTTTCCAAGTGCGGCAACCGAAATAACGGTTTCAAGTCCGGCAGGGTACCACGATCCAACGGCCCCATTATTTCCAGCAGCAGCGATCAGTATGCACCCATGCGCGTCCGCATAAGCGATGGCATCTTCTATGATGAAGGCATTTACCGTGTCCCCCCAACTCATATTAATCACACGCGCACCGTTATCAGCAGCGTAGACGATAGCCGCTGCGACATCGTCATTCTGAAGGTAACCACCGCCGCCATATTTGAATTCCGCTCTCAATGGCATCAGACGGCACTGCCACGCGATTCCCGCGATCCCGACACCGTTGTTCGCTGCGGCTGCGATAGGACCAGAGACCTGCGTCCCGTGTCCATTTTCGTCTTCAGGTTCGTTATCGCGTACTGTCCAGTCGCCACTGCCCGGTAGCGTCGGCGCATCGCTGAAATCCCAACCGTTGATGTCGTCAACGTAGCCGTTCACATCGTCGTCAATACCGTTCCCGGGGATCTCACCGACATTCTGCCAAAGTTGCGATCGGAACTCCGGATGCCGTGTGTCTATACCGCTATCTACGACAGCTACCGTTACTTCCGGGTTCCCTTGTTCGATACGCCAGGCTTCCGGCATATTAATTAAAGATAGATTCCACTGTTCGCCGTAGTTCGGGTCGGTCGGTGGGACTGCAGCACACGGTCGGTTCAGCCGATTCACCTCAACCGCTTCAACCGTGGCGTGCTTCGCATACCGTCGTCGCAACGGTTCCAATTCCCATTCTACTGGAAACCGAACCAGATAACTGCGACGAAGACGTGGATGTTGTCCGGCAGGTGTAGCCGGTGAGAATATGGGTGAAACCGAGTGCGCGCCGAGTTTGCGACTCAACGCCTCAAACGTCTCGCGAGAGGCATCCGAATGTAGACGCACAATTAGTTCACCGGGAGTGTAGGCGATAGGAGAGAAACCGTCTGAAGGACTTTGCGCGAACACGATCTGCACATTTACGAATAAAACGAAAATAAAAAAAATAAATGTATCTCTTGTTATCATTTTTCGTATCTTTACCTGTTAAGGGAACCTTTATATTGTGTTTTTTAAAATTGCAATTGTTAGACGCAATCTGTTATATTATTAAATGGTATGGTATGCAGGAAGAAAAAACAAATCTTTTGTATCGAATCAGTATCATAACGAATATGGCACAGTTGCCCCGGCAAAAAAATGTAAACAACTAAAAATTAAGGAAAATATATCTTATGAAAGCATCAGAACTCACCGTTAAATGTTTAGAAAACGAAAACGTTGACTACATTTTCGGGATACCGGGTGAAGAAAACCTGGATCTTATGGATGCCTTATTGGAGTCTAAGATTCAATTTATTCAGACCCGTGATGAACGCGGTGCCGCTTTTATGGCGGATGTCTACGGTCGCCTCACTGGACGTGCAGGTGTCTGTCTCGCAACGCTCGGTCCCGGAGCCATGAACCTTGTCACCGGAGTCGCTGATGCCAATATGGATAGAGCACCTCTCGTCGCCATCACCGGACAAGCGAGTTTGGACAGGATGCACAAGGAATCGCACCAATACATGGATGTCGTCTCCGTCTTCAAACCGATGACGAAATGGAATACGCTTCTCCATCTCCCCGAAATCATCCCGGAATCGATAAGCAAAGCCTTCAAACTCGCTACCGGTGAAAAACCCGGTGCGACACACATCGATTTTCCTGAAGACGTCGCAAGCATGCAAATCGATGCAGAACCTATCCCACACGATTTTTCGAGTGAGACGGAACCTATCGCCTCCTGCTTGCAACGTGCGGCGCAGCTCATTAACGACGCAAAACAGCCTATTATCCTCGCAGGAAACGGCGTTGTCCGCCAAAACGCCGCTCGAATGCTCACGCAATTCGCCGAGATGACGAATATTCCGGTCGCACACACCTTCATGGGCAAAGGCAGCATCCCGTGGACACATCGACTCTCGCTCCTGAGTGTCGGGTTACAAGCACACGATTTCGTCTCCTGCGGGTTTGACCGTGCTGACCTTGTTATCGCTATCGGTTACGATATCGTCGAATACCATCCACGTCTCTGGAACCCGAACCGAGACAAAAAACTTATCCATATTGATACACAACCGAGCGAAACCGATGCCTCTTACATCACTGATGTCGAGATGGTGGGCAATATTCGACAGAGCCTCAGACACCTCATGGCAGAAGAAATCTACCCAAAAGACGCAGAATATGCCTCAAATACGCTCCGGAAAATCATAATCGACCAACTCAACGAACACCGAGATGACGCAGAGTTCCCGATGAAACCGCAAAAAATCTTGAGCGATGTCCGTTCCGTACTCGCTGAAGACGATATCCTCATCTCGGATGTCGGCGCACACAAGATGTGGATAGCACGCATGTATCCGTGCTATCAACCGAACACCTGTATCATCTCCAACGGATTCGCATCCATGGGGATCGCGCTTCCGGGGGCTTTCGTCGCCAAACTCATCTATCCCGATCGTAAATGTCTGGCAATCTGCGGCGATGGCGGATTTATGATGAACTCACAAGAACTCGAAACCGCTGTCCGAACCGGTGTACCTTTCGTCACACTTATCTTCAACGATGAGGCTTACGGGCTTATTGAGTGGAAACAGATGAACGGATTCGGTAGACCCGCGCACATCGACTTCACAAATCCTGATTTCGTCAAATACGCCGAAGCCTTCGGTGCTAAAGGTTATAGAGTTGAAGCGAGCGACGAACTCGTTCCTATACTCAAAGATGCTTTCAATCAACAGGTTCCGTCAGTCATTGATTGCCCAGTAAACTACGCGGAAAACTTACGCTTGACCGATGCGCTTGGACAACTAACGTGTCCTATCTAATAGACGAATCATAATCTTAAGTCTATCGACTTTCGGATATACTTCGTTTTTTCTAAAGGAGGATACCACCCCCAAAAATGGCAGTTTCAACAATTGAGTGGGCAGACGGCAGAATTCGGATGATCGACCAGACGCTGTTGCCCAATGAATTCAAGCATATCTATTGCGACGATCTCCCATCAACTTGGGAGGCGATTAAATCCTTACGTGTTCGCGGTGCCCCCGCTATCGGAATCGCTGGTGCCTTAGGTGCCGTCCTCGGAATTTGGGGCTCCACGGCGAAAACTTACACAGAATTCGCTGCTGAACTCAAATCCGCGACCGATTATCTCGCGACCTCGCGACCGACAGCCGTTAATCTTTTTTGGGCACTCGATAGAATCACCAAAACAGCGGAAGAGAATAGCCACCTTCCGATACCTGACCTCAAAGAGGGACTACTCGCTGAAGCTTTGGAGATTATCGATGAAGATAAAGCGATGTGTCGGGCTATCGGGCAACACGGTATGGCACTGCTGAACGAAAATGATACGATCCTGACGCACTGCAACGCCGGTGGATTAGCCACATCCGACTACGGCACGGCACTCGCAGTGATGTTTAGCGCACACGAAGCAGGGAAGCAGATCCAAGTTTACGCCGATGAGACGCGCCCTTTACTACAAGGCGCACGCCTCACGACATGGGAACTTATGCAAGCCGGGATTGATGTAACCCTTATCTGTGATAACATGGCTGCGCAAGTCATGAAAGAGGGCAGAATCCAGTGCGTTATTGTCGGCGCCGATCGGATTGCCGCAAACGGCGACACCGCAAACAAGATCGGTACCTATAACGTCGCTATCCTCGCGGAGACACACGGCATCCCGTTTTATGTCGCTGCACCGACTTCTACGCTCGATTTCGCGCTCGAAACCGGTGACCAGATCCCGATCGAGCAACGCGCATCGGAAGAGGTAACGGAGGGTTTCGGGAAACTCACCGCCCCTGAAGGCGTGAAAGTCTATAGTCCGGCATTTGATGTCACGCCTGCAGCGTTAGTCACAGCGATTATTACGGAAAAAGGTGTCGCACGCGCCCCTTACACAGAGAGCCTGAAGGCTATGCGGGAGGCGTGAGTCCGACAAACCGGTTTAGTGTGTCACGCGGCTTTCGCGATGTTCTCACGCGTGCCGTGAATATCGAAGCAGTCGTACTGGTTCGTATTCATGATACGGGTCGCAAGTGCCATCGCCTGTTTCTCGGTGAAATAGCCGTCGGCGATTTCGGCTTCAAGGGCGCGTCGTACCTCGTTTCTCGCCTGAATCGCGTACGCCATCGCACTCGTCGGCCACTGCGTATCGCCACCGAAGGCGAATAACTTATTTGACGGAACGGCATGAATGCACCGACGCAGGAAGTCGCGCGAACTGTAAGGGTCAATGCTCCATGCCCAGCAGAAATCGACCCAGATGTTACGATAATGTTTCGCGAGCGCGACGAGTTCATCGTTGTAAGGGTAAGCGATATGCATCAACACAAACTTGGCATCAAGATAACGCGCGAACAAGGCACACATATTCCCTGCGGAGATACGTCGCAGCGGCATCCGGTCATTACCGGCATAGTAACCGGTGTGGATTTTGAAGGGGAGGTTGTGTTCGATGGTGAGTTCGACACCGCGCGCCCAGCACCAATCGCCGAGGCAAAGTCGTGTCGCTTCATCGATCTCTCCAGCCGGTTTTGTTAGCACAGCATTGAGTGCAGCGGAAGCGTCGGCATCGCTCCTTTCGATCCAATTGAGGGTGCGGTTGTAAGCGTGTTGCGATTTTACGGCGATAGCACACGGTGCATGCTTGGCGAAAAGTGCATCCATGCTGTGTTTAAGAGAAGGCAGGTCCTTGACTTCAATACCGGTTTCGGCGTGGATAGCACTCGGATCAACCTGCCCGTTACAGAATGTTGCCCACGAGAGATCGTAGAGAAAGAAATCAGGGCCAGATGTGTCCGGATCGCAGGGCCAGCTGAAATCGTCGGTTTGGATATGGTCAAGATTCGCGATGTCGTGTAAAATGTGATAACGTTTGCCGGGGGTTTGCAGCGTCTTTAGGGTATCGGCACCCGCGAGTCCATCGCCCGTCAGTTCGTCAAGTCCATAGATGTGTTTCGCGATGAGACTGACTGCCTCGCCGTATCCGGTGAATTGTATTGCTTCCCACGCATCGCGAATGCCTTCAAATCGCGATGTAACGTCTCGGGACGCATCCATCAAATTACGCATGGATTCCGGCGAAGCACCCGCTGTGTGTAAGTCAGCAGGCACATAGTTACCGAACAAATCTTGGAGGATATCGGGTCCATTCTCGACCCAATCGGATTCGCGACGCATGTGCTCATGTGTGTCAACAAGACGGATAGATTGGATGTGATGTGCTAAATCAGTGGTGGTTTCCATACAAACTCTCCTATATGTCGTGAAAATCAAGAGATGTGGGTGTCGATAAAAAACAGGGTATTTGGCACAAAGAACTAAAAACTAACAACCGATAACCGAGGCATTCGGGTATATCTGTAATCTCCACTTGACAAATATGTTAAGTTATGATTTAATAAAGATATAAGGTCTTGGCAATTTGCCCATCTTTCAATATTATAGGTGGAATCTTGCGCACGGAAAACAAGATGCACGCTATTATAAGAGAGTCCGGCATTCGTGTCAAGAAAAACCGTACATTCGGTAGAGCCTTTCGGTTTCAATCTCTATTGAGGGTTCGCACACCATGCGGTGTGTCGTAAAGTTGAACGGCTCTGGAAAATTCGGGGGACCTCAAGTATAGGCTCCCAATGAATCAGAAATGCTCGCACAGAAGCGCGAGTGGTTATCGTCAACTCCTTATAGGACGAGCAGACCACAGGAGCGGATAATGCCTACAGGACGGATCAAGTACTACAATTTCGATAAAGGGTTCGGATTTATTGCGCAAGATAGCAGCGACGCGGATGTCTTCTTGCACAGTTCGGCTATTAAACATCCGGAATACGAGGAACTCCGCGTCGGGCAGCGCGTAAAGTATAGTGTCATTGAAGGCGAGAAGGGACTCGTTGCCCAAAATGTTGAAGTGTTGTTGACACCGACAGAACGCCGGTGGCTACGGCAAGGGAAGGCAATTATCCCACGTGGATATGGCGGATTTCCCGGACAGAGCCAAGACCAATTCGGTAATGATGCGGCATTGTCTACGAGAGATAAAGAGACCGATAAATCGGAACCGGTCCGAAAGCACCGCAGCCATGATACTTCCGCAGCCCCCACAAAACGGGTTTCAACACCGCGGACACAACCCACTACAACGAAAAACAGTGCCGAAACAGACGAGGCGACAGTAGAAGATAAACCTTCAAAGCAGCTCAGTTTCGGTGATCTTTACATTCTCAAGCAGATTAACTTTGAAACGTCAATGTTCTTCGCTTTGTACGGTGCAACACAGATTCCTGCGACCGTCCTCGAAATGACGCTCTCCAGTTTGACGCTTAACAACAACGGCACAGAGCAGCAGATCCCTAAGACGGACGTTAAATATTGCTACAAAGACGTTGACGCAGAGAAACTTCAAGCAGCCATCGAAGTTGATGAAGAGGTCAAAGCGCAAGAGTTGACACAACTCCCAGACGACGCACCCGCTTGTGAACTCGACACTGAAACCGTTAGGCAGGCACGGAAAAATAGTTCCGCAATTGAGATTATACTCCGTGAAGGAGAAGTCTTCCGCGGCACAGTAGACTGGGTCTGTCCTTATGAGATTAAACTCATTTTAGAGAACGGTTCAAAGGTCGTTATCTTCCGGCATGCTGTCTACAGTCTCTCTGTGGATTAGGGGGTCCTATATGGAAGCATATTACGAACTCGTTGATGAGATTGCGCGTGATGTCGAGCGTCTACGTAATGAATCGGGCGGTGTGCCGTGTCCGTCTACCTGTTTCGCCTGCTGCCATAACACCTCAACGATGGCGATCAGTGAGGTAGAGGCTCGGGACCTAAAAATCGGGCTGGAGGCACTGCCAGAACAACTCCGCACACATATCCGTCAAAGAGCGGAACGCAGCATCCAAAAATTGGAAGCGCACGGACACACTATCGAAAGTATTATACCAGACACCGGTATGGAAGCGGTTAGTGTGGTCCGCGGTAAGTTAGAAGGTGAATGTCCCATGCTCATCGGCGGGGTCTGTTCAGTCTACGAACACCGCCCCATCATCTGCCGTGTCTGGGGGTATCCAATAAACAACGGGAACGAGTTAGCCTGCTGCCATAAAACCTTTATCGGTCAACATGATCGCTACCGTCCACTCGATTATACACGCTACTGGAAGGTCTGCCAAGACCTGAGTACCGAATTAGGTGCCACCCAAAAAACGCCAAACTGTTATCTTGTTTCTCAATTGCTATCGGAATAAGGTCCAGTAAATCTGCCATGCTTTTCGTACCATATCTGTTTCGATCAATGGAGGGACTATGAAAAACAGATTGATCCTTTCCCATTTTTTTTATCTTACATCTATCCTGAGTCTCCTGTTCTGCTTCGGTTGTGGAGACACAGAAGACGAGCAAGAGGCAACCAGCCCTACGAACAATACGTTCCTTGACACACCTGATGAACAATCGCTACAACCCGCTGAACAACAGCGATGGTTGACAGAGGAAGACCGGAAAAAATTAAAAGACGCTGAAAAATGGGTACACTTGACAGTCGAAGACTGGGTAAATTTAAAAGACAAAGATTGGGAAAAGTTGAAAGGCAAAGATTGGATCAGGTTAACGAACAAAGAAGTTAGAGAATTCATGAACCTTGAGATTCCAAAACGCTGGGTCGCTGAGGAGAAAGACGAGGCGTTACGTGAAAAATTTAGCATCGCAGGTCGCTTTCAAAAGCTTGGAGACATCCCACAGGTTCGCTATGATGTAGAGTTTAGGCGAAATTCTCGGAAGATGGCGGGGAAAGATGGGTTTATACTTGTAACACCTGAGTTTGCTAAGTACCTCGTTGCAGATCGCGCAGCAACCTATTTTCTTGTTCCGACTGAAGCCCATAGGCGTTTGCTTGAAGATCAGATAAAGCAATTAAAATCTATAGTCGCACAAGAAGAACGGCGTTTTCTGGAGCAGCTCAGGATAGAAGATCCCGAGGCTTGGCTAACACGTATGCAGACCCTCCTCATTGACAAACATGGCGATATTCCTGAAGTTGACACCGTTGTTAATTTTTTACGGAAATTGGAACTCAATCTACCAAGAACAGACGAGGAATGTTTCGCCTATATTAGGGTATACAGTGCGCTCTATATTGTTGATTCTAAGACTGCTTCAATTTATGAATCTTATGCTTGGATGGAAGCTTCACACCAGTTTAGACCTATCATCGGGGATCCCCCGAAACAGACAGGGAACTTAGAGAAATACCGAGCGGCACGCGCAGCAGGCATATCATTCTATAACATAAAATGGGGCGATGATTAGCACACGAAAAATAGAAACATGTCCCGAAAGGAAAATGTGTAGATGCGAAGTTTTGAAACACGCGGTCCTGTCTACCCTGAAGATAATTACACCGTTGCCCGGACAGATGAACTTTTGGATTTCATCGGTCGACTTGAAAAGGGTCGATACGTCGTCCTGTTCGCACCGCGGCAGACCGGTAAAACCACGTTCTTCCATCGCGCTTTAGAGACACTCCCAACCGAGACGTATTTCCCAATCCGGATCGATTTCCAAGCATCCAACAACCTCGAACCCGCTGTGTTTTACCAAGGTGTCTACGAAGATATTCGCGAGGAAATAGAGGCAGTATTCCAAAGACGCGGCAGTGCATCTTCTCCGGCACTCACAGAATTTCTGGAGAACACTAAAATTACGGATCATCTCTCGATGAGAAGATTCTTTCGACGCTTCGCGAACTTTCTTGAACACCATCATAATGGACAGAAGGTTGTGCTTATCATTGACGAATTTGATGGAATCCCGCGAGCCGTGCTCAGCGATTTTCTGTATTCACTCCGCCACATATATCTCTCTGGTCGGGAACGATGTCCGCACAGCGTCGGTATCGTTGGTGTCAAGAGCATTGCGCAGCTCAACTACGATCGCTCTATTTCACCTTTCAATATCCAAGACGAGTTCAAGTTACCGAACTTCACGCTCAAGCAGGTACGTGAGCTCCTTTCTCAATACACGGACGAGGTTGGGCAACCTTTTGATCCTGCGGTCATTGAATCTATCCACAAACAGACGGCGGGGCAACCTGTCCTCACCAACCGCTTCGCACAGATCCTTACCGAAGAAATGGACATCCCGAAAACCGAACCGATCACAATGGAACACTTTTCAAAAGCACACACGCAGCTCCTGCGTGAACGGAACACGCATACGGAGCATCTGGTAACCAATATCCGTAGGGATCGCCGGTTTGAGGCACTCCTGATGAAAATTGCTTCCCATGATGATGGTGTAGAATTCAACTTGCATAATGACCTTATAAACGAACTTGCCACTTATGGCGTAATTGCTAAAGGTGATGATGGGATGTGCGAAATTATCAACCCAATTTATCACTACTGCACCATGCAAGCATTCAAACCTGCAGTCAACGGTTTGGAGCAAGACTATTTCCCCGAAGACACCCGTGACGGATTTAAGGATTACCTTACACCGGACGGACAGATTCAGATGGAAGCACTCCTTGATAACTTCCGTGACTTTATCGCACGCGCAGGCTTCAGGATCCTACAGGTGCCAGAGACACCCAAAGAATATGTTGGTCAACATCTGCTTTTCGCCTATCTTCAGCAGTTCGTTCAGATCATAGGCGGGACGATGTATCTGGAGGTACAAACAGGGCGCGGCAGGATGGATATTCTCATCCTCCATCATCAGAGAAAGTATATCGTTGAAACCAAGATATGGGGCGGGGCTATGCGCTACGCGGCAGGCAAGGCGCAACTCGCAAGGTATGTTAAACTTGAGGCAGCCGCGGCAGGGTACTACGTCGTGTTTGATCACCGCAAAGAGCCAGCACCGCGCGTGGAAACAGAGGTATTGGACGGTTCTACGATTCGGAGTTATGTGATTCCTGTGATACAGGAACGTCCTTCAAACTAACGGACTGCCACTATTAGTCTGCCACATCTAAACAGATGGATGGTTCGTAGGGGCAATTCATTGCCCGTTCTTGACGTGCGATAAATCGCACTACTACGAACCGGGTTTACCTATCATTTTACTGTTGACAGAACACTATAAGGCGAGAATAATCTTAGGAATGTTTTGGATATTATGAAACATCTTCGCTTAATTCGCGTAGAAACTCGAAGGTATAAATCCCTGTCCGATGTCCATCGCTCCATACTAAACGCACCGCATACCGTCCTACGCGCTGGATGTCCGAAAGGCGCAGCTTCTCAAAAAAATCAGCAGTTGGTAGAATATGAAATGGGTCTTTGTCGGAACGTGCCGCATTGCAGTGGGCGCAAGGGCATTTTTCGCGGAGGAGACGATAAGACAACTCGCTCTGCAACGCGTCTTTCCACTGAATCGTTAAACTAATATCGCCTCTCTCAATGCGGGTCGGTTGGAACTTTTGCATGGTAACACCGAAACAGATTAGGTACATAAAAAACGGTTGCCGATCTGTGCGACCACAAGCGATCTCGCAAACCGACAACCGTTTAGGGAGTTATGATTTAAGGATTGCTCCTGCTATCCATTACTCAAAGTACTCCGCGTTGATATCAATGAACTCTTCCCACTCTTCGGGGACATCTTCTTCCATAAAGATGGCTTCAACGGGACATTCCGGTTCGCATACGCCGCAGTCGATACACTCTTCTGGGTCGATGTAAAGCATATTGACTTCTTCAAACTCGTCAGCATCCGGTAGGGGATGAATGCAGTCCACTGGGCATACATCAACGCACGAACTATCCTTAACGTCAATGCACGGTTCACAAATCACATACGTCAATTGATAGTTGTTGCTGTTCTCTTGTCTTTTTATTGTGATTGTTCCGATATCGGTTTCGGCTTTTTCAATCTGGAGTTCGATACTCGTATGATTGCTAAGTACTAACACTTTCGTATTTTTCGCGCCGGAATTAATTTGTCCGAAGAAAAAACGTTCGGGCGTGAGTGTATAAGCCTGACTTCCGTCTCCAGATATCGGTAACTTGAGGNTCCTTATTTCGCCTTTGTGGTCAATGTATTCAACTATGAGATTCTCATGAAACCGTCCTTTGGGTATCTGATCTGTTTCAAAATTCAGTTCGATATCGGCGGCGCGCCACGGATAAACGGTGTTATTGTTACGCAGGACGGGTTGAATCCACGCCTGTGAGCTTTTAATGTTCTGAATCATCAGGGCAGTCTCACGCGGGTTTTTCAGCGCGACAGTTTTCTGGGATTGTGAAGTGTCAGTGCTTTCGACATAGACGCTCTCAGGAACAAAGACGACAGGAAATTCCCGGGTGCGCCCGAAAGAGACGAAAGTATACGGACGTTGCGGTGTATCCGTCTGAATATGGACAGTCGCAAAATAAGTCCTGTGGACTGCAACTGCAGTCGAACCGATCCCTAAAACAGTGTCTTTCCCGACAGGGATGACATCTGTCTTCGGTTTCGCGACGACGTTATGTCACGTACTGCCTGCGACAGAGACAATTCGTATCGGCGCATCACTACGGTTTTTAAGTCGTACCGGAAATTGATACCCCACCGGTTCCGCATCCCTAAGACCGTGCTGCAGTGTAATCAAGGTATCTAAGTCCAGTAACGTGGGTGAAACGACTAACGCCGGTTGTCTTTGTTGACGTTGGTTTTCCGAGAGTGTAAGCACGCGACCTGTCCAGAGGTCCAAAAGGTGATCACGAGAGACGACAGTCGCTGCCTGATACAGAAACTGGCTCGGTGTATCAAAGAGGCGCGCCCACTTTTTGTTCGTGTACTCAACGACGATGAAATGTCCAACGGCAGCATCCACTTCGGAAGCGTTTTTGTCATCGAGTGTAGTCCTAAGATGTGCGATGACCGGCGTTTTGAATGCCAAGAGTTGTTCGTAGTTGATATGTTGTTCTTGCAGTTCGAGTCCGATCACTTTGGCAGCATCAATGATATCCGCAAAATCGGCAACGCGATGTCCGTCAGTTTTTTTGAAGGTATCTTCGATCTGCGCCAGTGACACCTCAACGCCTAAGATATTAGCGAGGTGGTAGAGACTGGTAACATCAGAAGTTTGCTTGTCCTCCGCTGCGAAAACCGGTGAAAGTATAAGTAGGAGAATGAGAACGGAAGTTATCAAAATTTTCATGTTTTCCTCCGACGTATGGATGTATCGCACACTGCTTGTAACCCTTGTCAGTAAATTTCGGATAGAACAAGTCATTCCATCACGCTTACCCATTTTTCTGCTCCGAGTGTGATGTGAAATAACCCGCGTTGTTCAGTACCGATGTAAAGTTTGTCGTTGCTAACAATGAGAGATATGACTTTACCGGGAACCTCTGGAGAAATCTGTTGCCATTCGCCTTCTAAGCGATAGACACCGGTATCGCCAGCACCGTAAAGTGTAGCACCATCTACAGCGAATCTGTCTATGATGGGACAGGTCCCCCTCCTATCGGTTATCACGCGCCAGTATTCTCCATTCTGTGAGGATAAAACCCCTATGTCAGTTGCGACGTAAACCGTTGGGCCGACAAACACAATTTCGTTAAAATGGGTAAAATGGAGTGGCAGACTTGATGTAATATTTTTCCAACTGTCTCCGCTATCAAGCGACTGAAGGAGTTTACCGTCGCGTTTGCCCACATAGACGGTTTCTACTGAAGCGGCTAATTTGAACCCGTTATCGGATGTATTGTCGAGCTGCTCAGTCGTATCAACCAATCCGGTGTTTTTCCATTCGGTACTCCCGTGTTTCCATCGGAAAAGCCGCCGTTGGCATTCCATGTAGAACGTCTCAGCGCTGACAGCAAATCCCCCGGCTTCCCAATGCTTTTTCCTAAAATATAAGGTAACCGGCAGGTTCTCATCTTCTTGGCGACCGTCGGATGCGTAAACCTGTTCTACCTGTTCAACTGTCGTCCATAACTCAAAGGCTAATGCCTCCCTTGTGAATACATTAAAGGCGGATGATCGCTTTGCCAAAGAGGGAATCGCATGAACAGGAACGAATGCGTCGCTGCTTACAGACAAATGGAAAACGCGTAGGTCATCTTCTTCTGGTATAATTCCATAGAGCGTGTTGTCAGCGGTTACCAATCTTGAATCAAACGAGAAATTGCCTTGAGGTTGTGCTTCTTTCACTGATCTAAGCGCAACGCCACCAGAATGAATCGGAACGTTTTTCCACGATGCGCCAGCATCGGTTGATTGGAAAACGTCGTTGCCGGTATGCATGTATAGCCTATCATTGAATGCCACCAAATCGAGTATTCTGGTGCCTGCCATGCCGCGCATAAATGGCTGCCATGATTCACCTGCATCCGTCGTCCGATGAACACCGGATGCCCCAACGTTGTAAAACGTATCCTTGTCTATCGCTACAGTCGAAAAGCCATCCCGGGCAAACAAATTCCTGTCGAATCTGAGGTCTGCCCAAGTTTGTCCGCCGTCCCTTGAACGTAATTCAGTGGCACCTAACAGTAAAAGTGTCTCACCGGCAACCACAAGCTCCATACCGGTTGGTGTTCTTACAAAAGGAGATTTATTTTTTGGTGTTATCTCAGTCCACGACTCACCTAAATCAGTCGAGCAGAAAATCCGGCTTGAGCTTGCATTGTAGCCGCGTATTATTTGTCCTGCGTCTCTCAACCTCGATTCAACCAATCCCAAGGTAAAAAGATCGTGTCCTGTTACAATATAGAGATTGCTTTCAGAGACCACTAACGAATGGATAACTTCGGATGTAGCGATAGGCATCTGCTCCCAAACCGCCGAGTTGAAGCGATAGAGTCCACTGTTTGTGCCAACAAATAGCGTATCTCCGACTGCAGCGACTTCAAAAACTTCTTTATCTGTCAGTCCATCGTTAAGTAGTGTCCAGTGTGCACCAGCATCGGTAGATCGGAAAATGCCTTTATCCTGAATGGCAAGACACATTGCGGGAGATGTGTGTGAGCGGCTATGTTCTTCCTCACCTACTATTATTAATCCCACAGCATGTCCCTGCGGACGGGGGCAGAGTGCTTTCCACGTATCGCCGCGATTGTCTGAAGTAAAAATCTCGTTAGTGGAGACAATATAGAGGGTATCTGCATGCGCTGCCATTGGCATTCGTGCGTCATTGATTGGAACACTTGTATCCATGAGCGTCCACGCAGTCGCGTCTGTTGTCAGTCTGTAGATACCTGAAAGTGTAACGGCGTAAAGGGTCTTTTCAGATGTAGCGAAGATGTCAAGGACTGTGCCACCTTGAGGTCCATCTGCCTGGGTCCACTGTGAAGTGGAAAACTTAGGAGAAATTTCCAGCGTATCGGTTGGTGAGACTGTTTCAGAAACTTGTAAACCGTTCCCGGCGTTTTCACTGCGGATAAAAGCACGTCCAGCCTGATTTCGCGCAGTCGGTTTTGCGTCAGTTTCAAGGGTGATAAGTGCATCAACAATTTCGACCGTAGGTTCAGATTGTGCTTCAAAATTATAGGGCTGTTGGAAACGGGCGAGATATTGATTGCTGACACCGAGCAGCAATATAACCAAAACGGTAGCTGCGCCAAAAGCCGCCCAGGGGAGCAACGGCTTCCCAACCGGCGGCGGAGTCTGTTTTATGTCAGCAACTTGTCGCATGATACTTTCGGTTAAGTTGGCAGGTAATTGGAAACTCCCCAGCGTTTCGCTGATCAAAAATTCTTCTTGATTTTGTAAACGTTCTCGCGCTCGACGAATCCGGCTTTTAATTGTGTTTACTGATACACCTAAGAATTTAGCAATTTCCTTCGCTGTCATTTCGCCGAGATAATAGAGTGTTACGACTGTGCGTTCACTCTCCGGTAATTTCTGAAGAAGTTTTTGGACGATTTCGTAGTGATGATCGGAAGCTTCCGTCTCGCGTTGCTCTGATAGATAATGCGCATAAGAAGACTCCTCTATCTCTTTCATGGATGTGTTTTCCAAGGATTGCATCACCGACCGATTTTTTTGGCTCCAATTAATACAAAGCCGATTTGCGATGACATAGAGCCATCCAGCAAACAGATTGGGGTCTTTCAGTGTTGCGAGGCTTTTGTATACTCGGAGAAAGGTGTCCTGCGTAATCTCCTCAGCAATATGGAAATCGCCAATTTTCCGCCATACAAGGGCATGGACGTTCTTTTGGTATTTCTGGACTAAAATACTGAATGCCGCGTCATCGCCTGATAAGATTCTGCGAATTAGTTGAACATCGCTTTCTACCATTAGGGTTCTCCATCATTAGTGAGTAGAATTGTATAAGGATAGTGAAAATTTTGTATATCCTTTATAATTAAAGACCATAATATCGGTTGAAAAGGGTGCATAATATCGAAAAATTGTAATAATTTGAATCCTAAACCGGAGTGCTTCCAAAATGAGCCTACCAGCAAGAGCGTATATATTTTTCTATTGCCCCATAAGACTGCTCAAGACTTAGTCAGACTCAAGGTGTAAACGAAATATCGAGGTTTCGTTTCAAATGTAACTTGACAAAACAATCTGCATGTGGTATTATTATATTGCCTGATAGCAACTCAGCAAACAGCGCATAAAAAACCCGCCTGATACTAACGATGTTTTTTATTGCCTTCACCAAAGCGGGTTACCTCACCTGTTCCGTGAAGTTGCCTTTATGTGGCACGGAGGCTTTTATTTAAAATAAAGCGAAAAAGGAGTTGTCCAATATGACGTATGTGATTTGTGAACCGTGCATTGACGTTAAGGATAGTTCGTGCGTTGATGTATGCCCAGTGGACTGCATTCATCCCCTACCGGATGCT
>ASZN01000023.1 GCA_000406005.1 Candidatus Poribacteria bacterium WGA-3G | reverse complement strand
TTTCTAATCGCGCTCTAACCTTGGACTTACGCATACCGCATGCAGGCGGGGTTTGATGAAGTTTGAAAAAATATTTCGGTAATTGACGGGCAATGAATTGCCCTACTACAAACGGGCGGGTTCGTAGTAGTGCGATTCATCGCACGTTCTGATATTACCGAATTAATAAATTAATCTTCATTAACCCCGCCTGATGTAGATTAACCGTATCAGATCGCGCTCTAACCTTGGAAATTAATGGTAAGTTTCAAACAACTGCAAACTAACGCAAACCCATTCGCCGTCTGCAGAAAAGGCGACAGTTGTTATCGTTTTTCCTGCCTCCCAAAGTGTTAGAAGGGAACGGTTGGGAACATCATACCACCACAAACCGAGATAACTTCCAATGGCGAGAAGTGTACCATCCGGGGATAGGACCATATCCATTACATTACCTTTTCCCAATCTGGCAATAGCACCATCGGGTAGATACCACGTGCTGCTGTCTGTGTCGCCTCTATCTATCTGAAAGGGTATATTTTTTTTCACGGTTATGTGTCCTTTCCATCAGGTTTCATTGACAAAACTCAAAAAGCAAACTTGCTTACAAATTCGTCTCAAATTGCCTACCGATCTGTAACCAACTTTGTGAGGTCCCACAAAAGGATCGTCCCGTCACGACAGCCACTCGCAAGCCGCTCACCATTCGGTGAATACACGAGACTGTCCACCAAATCTGTGTGTCCTGTAAGCGAGTGCAGGCGTGTTCCCGTCTGCACATCCCAAAGATGAATCGTATCATCGTTTCCACAGGCGAGTGTGTCGCCATCGGGTGAAAACGCTACAGAAGCAACATACCGCGTATGTCCCCTGAGCGTTTGCAACAGTTCGCCTGTTTGGCTTCCCCATAAGCAGACCGTGCCCTCCCAACTCCCGCTCGCTATTGTACTACCATCCGGTGAATACACCACAGTATAAACGTTTCCGGTGTGACCGACAAGCGTTTCTAAGAGATCCCCGGTCTGAACATCCCACAAACGGATTGTGCCATCGTGACTTCCGCTCGCCAGCGTATTACCATCGGGTGAGAACGCCACAGAAGCAATATCTTCTGTATGTGCTGCAAGGGTATGCAACAAGTCACCGATAAGATACTGTTCACCGGTGCGGATCTCCCACAAGCGGGAGGTATTATCGTAGCCTCCACTCGCCAGCGTGCTACCATCGGGTGAAAAGGCGACAGAGGAAATCAGACCTGTATGTCCAGTAAAAGTCCCGAGGAACCGTCCTGTCTCCACATCCCATAGACGTGCTTTATCAAAATCAGCACTCGCAAGTATGTTGCCGTCCGATGAATACGCTACCGAACGGACGGTGCCGCGCAGGCCTCTGATGGTTTTCTGGAGTTCGCCTGTACCTGGATCCCAGAGACTCATCTTAGAGATGTTCCCACTCACGAGGGTGTCACCATCCGGGGAATATGCGAGAGAATAGACGCGGAAAGCGTGTCCTGTGATGGTATTGATTCGTTTGCTACTTGCGAGATCCCAAAACTGAATCTTACCGTCTTCGCTTGCACTGGCGACCGTCTTGCCATCCGGCGAATACGCCACAGAGATGACCGGCGCATCATGTTCGAGCGTCTTCAGGAGTGCCCCAGTGGCAACATCCCAAAAACTGACAAGATCGCCACTACTCGCGCCGGCGATTGTCTTGCTATCCGGGGCGAACACGACAGCACTGACGTTAACTCCACTATCTACCGCCCTCAAAAGTTCGCCGGTCCCGAGTTCCCAAAAACGGATGGTGCGATCCGTATCTCCACTGACAAGCATACTGCCGTCGGGCGCGTACACAATGTGTTCTGCCCGATCCGTACCCTCAATCGAAATGTTTAGACTTTTCGCAGTTCGTGGATTCCAAAACCGAACACCTTCATCCCCCCAAGCCGCACTGCTCACAAGAACCCTACCATCCGGAGAAAACGCTACCGAGTAAACATGCTCCGTATGCCCGTCAAGTCTTGCTATCTGTTTTCCGGTGCGCGGCTCCCACAGACGAACCGTGTCGTCATCACTGCCGGTAGCGAGTATCTCGCCATCCGGACTAAATGCTACTGCATTGACATCATCCCTGTGTCCTACGAAACTTACTTTATGTTCTCCGGTGTGAGCATCCCACAACCACGCAGTATTATCATCGCTTCCAGTCGCAAATGTTGTACCGTCAGGACTAAACGCTATCGAATTAACAGGACCCGTATGCCCAATGCGCAGATCGATCGGTCTTCCTGTCTCCACATCGTAGATCCAAATGCCTATAGTGCTTGCAATAGCGAGCTTGGTGCCATCCGGAAAGTACTTTACCATGCGTTGCGAGTGTTTCTCCATCCGGAGCATACGCCACCGCCGAGATGTATCCTGCATGTCCAGCGAAGGTTCGAAGGGGTTCCCCAGTACGCACATCCCAAATCCGAATGAGTTCGTCCCTGCCGCCACTGGCGAGGGATTGCCCATCAGGACTGAAGGCTACTGAATAGACACGGTCGGTATGTCCAGTGAACGTGGTCTTGAGTTCACCAGTGTGGAGGTCCCACAACCCGATGGTTTTGTCATTACCACCGCTGGCAAGTGTTCTACCATCAGGGCTAAAAACGACTGAACGGATACTCGCCGTATGACCTTTAAGCGTGAGCATGAGCGCACCGGTGCGGACCTCCCATAACTGGAGCCGACCGTCGGAACTCCCACCGGCGAGGGATTGCCCATCAGGGCTGAAGGCTATTGAACGGACACTCTCCATGGGTACTGTGAGCAGCTTGAGTGCTTCACCACTCCGAGCATCATATATCCAGATACCGATTGTACTCGCGACAGCGAGCAACGTGTTATCCGGGGAGTAGGCAAGTTCATAAACTCTGCCTTTTCCGATACGTGCTTTCGCGCCTTCCGGCAAATGTTCTTGCACATACACTTGCCCGAAAGCAGCATCTGAACACATCACCAAAGCAGCAAGGAGTGCGAGAAAAGAAAGCACTATTTTCATAAAAGAATGCCTCAGTTTTAGGGAGAAGTTAACAAGTTTGAACCGAGAAGACAACCCAGACAAAGATGAGCGATGATTCACAGTAGACGCACCTCCGTCTGGAGTGACACGTCAGTTTGGTTAATTGGGTATCGGTTTAACTAACTGAGACTATATAGGTAATTATGTGCTTTAGGATAAACAATCAAAGGTGGGACTACGTAGATGCAATACGAAATAATTAGGCGTGATCGGTATTTAAATTACACGATGAACCAGATACCTATTCGCGCCGTGACAATGCCAAGAATGGCACCTGCGAGAACATCTGTCGGATAGTGGACCCCGAGATATACGCGGGCGATACCAACCGTAGCCGCCCAGAGAAACATGGGAATCCGTAAAATTGGAAAGAAACTTGCCAAAAGAGTCATCATCAGAAAAGCAGAGGCGGTGTGACCTGATGGGAAACTGAATTGATCCGGTGGACGGACCCGAAATTCGATATCCACAATGCGTTTACACGGACGATCACGTTTCATCGACTGCTTAATCAGGTGATATAACAGTCTTTCAAGCAGAAACGCAATTGCCGCTGACAAAAGAAGTGGCTTGCCAATAGCAGGACCGGATGTTAGATATACGTAGAGTCCTAAAAATGGATAAAACCATCCGTTAGCACTCCAAGAAATCAAACGAAATAAACGGTCAAGGATGATGCGTTCGTCGCCCCAACTAAAAATGCGATCAAACAGCAACCGATCCCATCGAGTTAAACTATTTGTGAATTGTCTTAGCATAGTTTATCAGGTAAGCAGGTAGAGGTATAAAACCGACCCACTCTATTTCCTTTTCTTCTCTTTGATTTACGCTGTCCACTAAAGTAGGGAGCAGCGAGGGACTTCCTCTACCAGCAACGCAATAGATATTATACCACACGTACAAGCAAAGGTCAAATCTTTTTGTTTTTATTTCCGCCGCGAACATTATAAATCCTCACGAAGCCTTTGGGTCCAGATAATCAGCAAGGTCCGCAAGTGCTATGACGCTATAATCATTTTCAGCGAGATATGCCATATACGCTTCAAACTGTTCCGGCTCTGTATGAACCCACGGATGCTCCAGATCCGGCACCCCGTGGAATGTAAGCACCGCGATATTTCCGTCTACTGCTTGGTCGAGTGCCCATCTGAAATCGTCAAAATGCCAATTTGGACCTGCAGCACCTGTCGTCGGAATTAAGAGCGGATGGTGCAACGCCGGATTGTAAGCGGGTCCACGTCCACCTTCGCCATCGTAGGGGAATTCAGGCGCAACACCGCGCCTCGCAAAACGAAAACCGTGTTCCGCAACCACTTCGACAGCCGCATCGTTGTGGCTATAACCCGGATAACAAAACGTTTTCGGCTGTCGAATACCGTAAGCCTCACAGCGATCATCAATATGTACCAGATCCGCTTGCAACGCCGCTACCGGCTGCTGTGTAACGTTTCGATGGTGCCGAGTGTGGTTGCCAATCTCGAAGCCTGCATCATGCAACCCCCGTACCTCTTCCCACGTCATGTAGGCTTTTTTATTCGTCAAGAAATTTAGGCCCTCTGTAATATAAAAGGTCGCACCGAAGCCATACGACTTCAACAGTGGTGCAACGAAAGTCGCCTGCGATTTGCAGCCATCATCAAAAGTAAGCACAACAAGTTTGTCAGGGATTTTTTTTCCTAAACCGGTCTTCATACTCTCACACCTATACCTAATTTATAAAGTACCATACCGTTTAACCGCTTGACTATTATATCGAAAAATAACCATTAAATCAACAAAAAATAGAATCGGAAAAGGGCGTTTAGTCTTCACGTAGCTTCTATATGCCATCAGAATTCGTTGCTGTAGAAGCAACTCCGAATCGCGATACGACTGACTGCTGAAGGCTAATTACTAACTGCGATAAAAAATGTTTGACAAAAATCTCGAAATCGGTTACAATTCCAAAGGAAAACAACGGAGGTAGAAATCATGATTGATCGACGCGCATTTCTAAAATCGCTGGCAGGTTTGACGACTGGCATCCTTTTATCATCCGCATCCACTGAAGGCGGGGCAGAAGAAGTCGCCAGTGACCGCCTCGGTCCGCTCCTGCCGACACGACGACTCGGTAGAACCGAAGAGGCTGTGACAATGCTCGCCGTCGGTGGATGGCATATCGGTGATATGCAGGAAGCCGAAGCTCAGAAAACAATCGAAACAGCCCTCGAAGGCGGCATCCGATTCTTTGATACAGCGGAAACTTATCAAAATGGTGGAAGCGAGAGCCGATTGGGAAAACTTCTCGTGCCAAAGTATCGCGACGATGTGTTCCTGATGACAAAGACGACCGCGCGAAACGCAAATGAAGCATGGACACACCTCGAAGCTTCACTCACACGCCTGAATACCGATAGACTCGACCTCTGGCAGGTACACGCTGTGCGAAACCCGGCTGATGTGGACGAACGCATCGAAAACGGCATCTTTGATGTTATGCTCGAAGCAAAGGAAAGTGGGAAAACGCGTTACATCGGGTTCACTGGACACTCAAGTCCCGCTGCGCATCAACGTGTCCTCGAACAGACCGATATTTTCGATGCCTGTCAACTGGCGATGAACCTTGCCGACGTAAGTTATGAAAGCTTCATCGAAAAAGTCGTACCCACCCTCATAGAACGTAACATCGGCGTGATTGGAATGAAATCACTGGCGAACGGCGGATTCTTCGGTGGCACGCAGCACGGACGACACGGTTCAAACCCGAAGGTCGTTCCAAATCGGGTCAGTGTCTCTGAAGCCGTACGGTTCGTCTTCGCACTGCCCGTCAGCACGCTCGTCACAGGTCCTGACAACGCAGCGCAGATGCAAGAGAAGATTGACATCGCGAAAAACTTCACCAGTATGGGAGATGACGAACGGCAAAAATTGATAGAAAAAGTAGAAGATATGGCAGGAACAACAGTTGAGTTTTACAAAGCCTGATCTCTTGAAGACCATCGTTAAAACAAAAAGGCAAGAGTTTTATGTTCTTGCCTTTTTCTATTCATCCGTTATTTCTTTATTGCTGCCCATGTAGTGGTGAGTTTATCGGTGGGGGAAACCTCAAAAGCCGCATCCAATCCATCATCCATGATACTCTTAATCTCATTATCACTCAGCACCACATTAAAGATAGCGACATCGTCAATGATACCTCTGTATTTACCGGCATATCCGGAACCGATAAGCAAATTCATATCGCTCGGGCTGGAGTCGCCACACGGATGAGCACCACATTTTACCCATTTATCTTGACCTGTGACCTCACCATCTTTGTACATCCTATATTCGCGTTTTGAAACGTCTCTTACCTCAGCCACGTGCATCCATTCGTCATCTAAGAAAGTCCCTGGAGCCGGTCTTGCGACCTCCACATAAGGCTGACAATTCCCGCCACAATCACCCCAATAAAAACTCAACCTGCCATCCGGTTCTTGCGTTAAGCAGCCTTCGCCACCGTACGATTTGCAAACTATGTTTTGACGACCCGCACCTACGCTTTCAGGTTTAACCCAAAAAACGATTGTCACATCGCCATCGAACTGCAGCGATGCATCATTTCCCATATCCACAAAGTTTGAACCATCAAATTCAAGAGCCTTGCCAAACATGCCGTCCACCCATTTCGGTTTACTCATGAGTGTACCGTCGTTCCCGTTTTCAGAAGAATCCTTGGCAGTGTCTCCTTTACCGTCATCAAATTTCCACATGCCTACGATAGTTTCAGGGTCCAAAACCGCATCACTTGAAACGGTTACTATACCCGCAATAAATAGGACGATTATCACTGTCCATACCAATCTGGTTCTCATCTCTCTACTCCTCCTTATACGGTTGAATACTCTCGATACTAAAGTCCGAAAGTTATTCTCCTCTTATTTTCGTAAGGTTCGCTACTCAGGCAAGGTCCGTAGTTTGGATTAAGCCTGAGCAAATTTCAGCATTCTAACCATCTCGTATTCAGAAGAGAGTTTTCAAATATATGATGGTGCTGGTACTGGCGGAAACCTCCCTTAACCGCGTTGCAGCGTATTACTTATGAATAGCAGCATCATAACACAACTGATAAAAATAGTCAAGAAAAATTTTTGTTGGAAATTTTTGAGTCTCGCTATGAAAACGATTGGTGGATTAGCGGTTCAACCGGGCGGTAAACTCACAACCCCCTGGGGCAACATCAAACGCCGCTGACCTTCTCAACAGGGACGGGTGATGATAGCCCCGTCCCTCTACTTCTCACCTATTCACCGAAATGTGATGCCACCAGTGTTAAATCCAAAATATTGACAACGCCGTCCCCATTAACATCCGCATCTATATCACCTGTCTCACCGAAATGCGATGCCACCAACGTCAGATCCAGAATATTCACAACGCCGTCCTTGTTGACATCCCACGCAGGTGTTGACGGTTCGACGATCTCCGCGGCCTGAATCGTTAGAGGTAGTGATACGCCGGCAGCACTCACAAGGACGACACATATACGTTGGCGAGGCGGACCCGTTTGCGTCCTTCGGCATCGACTTCAACCTCGCCACCGCCTTTTCAATGTATAACTTGTTCGTTCTAAGTCATTACGTCTTCGGATGTCGGATTCGCTTTGAATCCGCCTGCCATGATATTGTTATACGGTTCCTCCGGGGCACGTCCGACGGGACGCATCTCGGGTTTATGGTACCCGAAGCGAACCGCTTTCCGCCACTCTTCTGTCCTATTGACTTCCGACCAGTGGATAAGACAGTAACTGAAGAAGATAACATCTCCGGCTTTGGCGGGGACCGGAATCGAGTCAATGAAATCTGGATGGAACTTATCAGTCGGAAGATGTGGCGCAGTGCCTGCACCGGTGATGTGTTCACGCGGTCCCTCTTTATGACTACCGGGAACAACCCGCAGGGCACCGCTCTCAAACGGCGCATCGTCAAGATGGACAAGACAATCAACGAAATCGAGTCCATCGTGTGGATAGAAGGGGTAATCCTGATGCATCGGGAACGGCGTGCCTTTCTCTGGTGGCTTCGCATGCAGCACTGTATGATGCCACTGGATCGTATCACCGATCAGCGACTGCACGGCACCTGTCAACCTTTCGTGGAAAATAACTCGACCCCATGTCGCCGAGTAGAAATGCGGGTTGTGCATAAAGACGGCTTTCGTCGTCTGCTGATCCTCTTCTTTGAGGTAGCGTGTCCGCCAAGGTCCGGGCCAACCGATCGTCTCCTGACCCCAGTTATTGATAATCCTCACCATTTCGGATGCCAGCTCTTCCGTTTCCTCTCGCGCGAATAGCTGCTCGACCTTAAGATAGCCGTTCTCGTTGTAAAAATCGACCTGTTCTTGCGTTAGCATGTCAATCTCCTTGTTGCTGTTGAAGGTCTTCACCTAAGTGCCAGAAAGTATTGGTTATCCTAAATTCTACTTCAACGTTTGAAACATAATACCATACCCCATTATAAAAAGTCAAGATTGGTTTTGTGATGCAGGTTCGTTTAGTTTTCTCCTTTGTAGCGTATCCTGTTAGGTTGCGCTAATTGATGCACAGGCTAACAGTTTCCTATGCTACAAGGGGTGCCCTGCGTATCGGTAGCAAGGATTTGCGCTGTCCTTTTAATAATCGCGCGTCAAAACTTTACACAGCCATCGCGAATCGTGACTTTTTTTCAATAAATTTGCATTTCTAAATTATATATGTTAATATATATAATGTAAACTTAAATATATAATCCTAAAGTAGTATAAATAGGGTTATTGAACACAAATCGGGCAGTCGGTTTTTCAGTATCTGATTCGGATACCTAACAAGATACGACTTGGCACGACAATTTTTGAAAAGGAACTTGAAAAAATGAGGACTTACACATCAAACGGAAAAGCGTATCTCGTGACGAGAGATTGGTTATTAGGCGAACTACACATTCCGATGAATATCATCTCGGAGGCAGTCGTCCGCGCTGCAGATGAGGAGTACGATGCCGATCAGGTTGAGACATACATTCGCGATTCGGTGACACTGTTTAAATCAACTGATGCCAAAGCAACAGGTGCCACACCTGCTGAAGATATCCCTTTAGAAAATATCAAAGATGGTGGTCCCGTGGAACTCGTCATTAACGGAGAGGTGTATAGTTTCAATATAGAGCGATATGAAACACTCAACGATCTGGCAGTCTGGATATCTGAGACCCTGAATCAAGTGAAGGAGCAGATAACCGAAGACTATATTGAAAAGTTAGAAGCAGATTTGCCAAAGAATATCACAGTGAAAATAGAAATGTGAGAAGGAAGTCAAAATCGGTAATTTTAAACCGAAAACTAAATAGTCCTGCTTGCATTAATTTGCAATCTATTATATGATAGCCACATCTTGTACCAAGGAGAGAATAAAGTAATGAGTCTTTTGGGAATTGATGTTGGCACTACAGGATGCAAAGTCATCGCGTTTAACGAGGATGGGACGCTGCTTGCACAAGCGTACGGCGAATATCCGTTGAACCATCCACAACCCGGTTGGTCGGAACTCGACGCAAATGTCGTTTGGCAAAATATCGCAACCGGTATTCAACAGGTCGCCGCACAAACGAAATCCGACCCGATTGAGGCAATCAGCGTCGCCTCACAAGGTGAAGCCGTTACACCGGTGTCCGCTACCGGTCAGATCTTAGCGAACGCTATCACAACTTTCGACGCTCGCACAGCCGGCATCTGCGACGAACTAAAGCAAAAAATAACGCCTCTCGAAGTGATGCAAATCACCGGGATGCCGATCAGCGATATCCATACACTCGCGAAACTCATCTGGATACAGCGGAACCAACCCGACATCTATCGGCAGGTATCCAAATTCCTCGGTTTTGAAGATTTTGTCTACTTCAAACTCGGTATTCCGCCTGTAGTAGACTACTCACTCGCTGCACGCACGATGGCTTTCGACATCATCGATAAATGCTGGTCAGAAAAGATGCTCAACTTGGCAGATGTCGATGCAACCCTTTTCCCAGAGACCGCGCCATCAGGGACTGTCATCGGTGAGGTGAGTGCCAAAATCGCTGACGAACTCGGTCTCCCGAAAGGCGTGGTCTGTGTTACCGGTGGGCACGACCAACCGTGCGGCGCATTAGGTGCAGGCATCATTCGGAGCGGCGAGGTGATGGACGCTACAGGCACCGTCGAATGTATCGCACCCGCCTT
Source organism: Candidatus Poribacteria bacterium WGA-3G (assembly GCA_000406005.1). Classification (GTDB taxonomy): domain Bacteria; phylum Poribacteria; class WGA-4E; order WGA-4E; family WGA-3G; genus WGA-3G. The sequence continues at coordinate 33,077 of ASZN01000023.1, read as the reverse complement.
CACGGAACCTGTCATCAATCAGCAGATGATCGACGGAAATTTCGCTTGCTACCCACATGTCGTTGAAGGCTTGTACGTCACACTCGGTTTTGTATCCAGCGGCGGCGTTGTCCTACGATGGTATAGAGACACGCTCGCGCAAGCGGAAACAGCAGAAGCAGAAGCAGAAGGACGCGATGTCTACGATATACTCTTAGAAAATATCCCCGATTCACCCGGAACAGCGATGGTCCTGCCACACTTCACGGGTTCAGGGACACCAGCACTCGATTTAGAATCAAAAGGCGCGATTGTCGGGTTAACGCTTTCGACAACGAAGGCAGAACTCGTCAAAGCGATTCTCGAAGGCATTAGTTACGAAATCAAACAGAATCTCGCCATGTTGCAGGACGCAGGTGTCGTCATAAACGAAGTTCGTGCCATCGGGGGCGGCGCGAAATCTGAAAAATGGCTACAACTCAAAGCGGATATGTTCGGTAAAAAGGTCATCGCACTTGATATATCCGAAGGTGTCTGCCTCGGCACCGCTATCCTCTCTGGCACAGCGATCGGCAAATATAATTCCATTGAATCAGCCGTTGCGCAGCTGGTTACGCCACGCAACACCTACTATCCGAGAGAAGAAATCGCGCAACAGTATGATGAGAAATTGAAAATGTATGCACAGATTTATCCAGCACTACGCAACCTGAACTATCAGCTATGAAAACACACGTTGCCGGAATTGACATCGGCGGCACGAAACTTGCCACCGTCGTCGCCGATAGCACCGGACACATCCTTAGTAAAGTACGGAAACCGACACTCGCCGAACGAGGACCAGAATACGCACTCCACTTGCTCTTTAATATGGTCCGTGAGACCGTTGAACGCGCGGGCTTAGAGCAGAATTCAATTGCAGCGATCGGTGTGAGCTGCGGCGGTCCCTTGGATACAAAAACCGGAGTCGTCTATTCACCACCGAATTTGCCCGGATGGGACGCGCTACCTCTCAAAGCGGAACTTGAATCGGAATTTGGGATTCCAGTAGCCATTGAGAACGACGCAAACGCCAGCGCACTCGCAGAGTATAGGTTCGGCGGTGGACGCGGGTACGCCGCGCTACTCTATATGACAATGAGCACCGGAATCGGGGGCGGCATCGTTATTGACGGACAAATCTACCACGGAGCCAACGACAGCGCCGGCGAGGTCGGACATCAAATACTCCTACCCGACGGACCCCCCTGTGGCTGTGGTAAACGCGGATGTCTCGAAGCACTCTGTTCCGGTCCCGCTATCGCACGCCGCGCACAAGCAGCGATACGAAAGCAGATCGAAACGAAAAAAATAGCAACTACCGAACTTCTAACATGTGCCGATGGACGTATTGAAACCGTCAAATCGGAACACGTCCTCGCAGCAGCACGGACAGGCGACACCTTGGCTTTGCAACTCGTTGACGAAACCGCATACTATATGGGATGGGGCATCGCAAATCTCGTCAATATTCTGAACCCTGACATCGTTTTATTGGGAACAATCGCAATCGCTGCGGGTGACCTTCTACTCAATCCTATCAGGAAAACCGTAGCAGAATTCGCTATGGCACGTCCCACGGAGGCGGTCAAAATCGAACCTGCACAATTAGGCGAGGCGTTAGGCGACCTCGCCGCCATCGCATTAGTCGTCTAAAATTAAAAATCATTATAGAAGGGAACTAAAAAATCAAAATGGAGAGAATTCAGAACTATATTTCGCATCTTCAAGGCGTTTTGGAGCGACTCACACTTTTAGATGTAAAGTCTTCCATAGATGCCATTATGGAGGCATATTATGCCGACAAACAGATTTTTGTAATCGGCAACGGCGGAAGTGCTTCCACGGCATCACACATCGCCTGTGATTTGGGCAAAGGCACAAGTGTACCCGGAAAGCCCCGTTTTCGGGTCATCAGCTTGACAGACAACGTCGCAACGATGACCGCATGGTCCAACGATGTATCCTACGAAGATGTCTTCATCGAGCAGCTGAAAAATCTCGTAAACCCCGGCGATCTGGTTCTCGGCATCAGCGCAAGCGGGAACTCCGAAAACGTGATCCGCGCACTCCGATACGCCAGTGAGATTGGATGCAAGACAGTCGGATGGAGCGGGTTCGGAGGCGGCAAATTGGCAGAAATTTGTGATATAAATGTTATCGTAGACAGTAATCTCTACGGCCCAGTTGAAGATGTCCATTTAATTCTAAATCATATCCTCCACGCCTGGATCCGAGAAGAGTTGACATCAAAATACAAATCGTCTTGACGTACCAGACAACCTTAGGATATAATTAATGACGGCAGTTTATTGACAGCAGTTGTGAAATAGCACAGACGCAACGTATGGCTTTCCAAGCGTTTGAAATTGTGGTTTGAACTGAGGTGTAGATAAGAGGGGGTCCCATGAAACGGAAAATAAATCTGCTCGGTTATGTACTCCTTTTAACATTCGGATGTCTTTTCGTAAGCGGCGGTCTATCCGCCCAAGATAATAACGCGTTGGTATATGTGATTGATATACGCAACGAGATCGGAAGCGGTATCAACGCCTATATCAGTGACGGCATTAAATTAGCGGAACAAGCCGGGGCGGATGCAATCGTTTTTGATGTGGATACACCCGGCGGTAGAGTCGATGCCGCTGTAAATATCATCCGCGCGATTCAAAACACACAAATCCCGACAATCGCTTTTGTTAACCGACAAGCAATCTCAGCCGGGGCGATGATCTCCATCGCCTGCAATCAGATTGTAATGACTTCCGGCGGCACCATCGGAGATTCCGCACCCGTTAATATTCAAGGGCAAGAAGTCGGTGAAAAAGCCATCTCCTATATCCAAGGCACCATTCGCGCAACCGCAGAACGCGAAAATCGTAACCCAGATATCGCCGAAGCTATGGTCGATAAAGAACTTGTACTCGTCAAACTCAACGATGGCCAAATCATCAAACTCCTTCCCGAAGAATACGCCGAGCGTGAAGAAATAGGCGAAGAGATGGAAATCCTCTGTGCACAAGGAAAATTGCTCACACTCTCCACCCAACAGGCACTCGAATACGAGTTCGCAGACGCACAGGCAGAGACGCTGACAGAATTACTGGCACAGTATGAGATCGTTGAAGTCGCTGGCATCAGATTACCACTGACCGAAGAAGACATCATGCAACGACAACGTGAATACGGGGTCTCACAAGTCTACCGTCTCAAGAGCCTCACCGATGCACGTGTCACAGAAGTTAGGACAACACTCGCCGATAGAATTGTGTTCTTTATCACGAACCCTTTTATTAGTTCTCTCCTGCTCTCCTTAGGGCTTCTCGGTATCTTCATAGAGATCCGGTCCCCCGGTTTCGGTGTTCCCGGTCTCATTGGTATCCTCTGTGTAGGACTCTTCTTCGGTGGACACATGCTGACCAGAATTGATGCTGGATGGGCTTTTCTACTTTTCCTGCTCGGAATAGCACTGATCGCATTAGAGGTCTTCGTCATCCCCGGTTTCGGTATCTCCGGAATTTTGGGGATTGTTATGATGTTGGGCAGTGTTTTCTTCGTTTTCGATGGTGCCTACAACTTACGCACCGCAGTCTTATGGCTCTCTACCTCTGTGATTATGACCTCCGCATTGGCGATCCTTGCCGTATTCCTCCTACCCGAAACGCCGATCTTTCAAAGGTTCGCTTTGTCAACCGTGATGGATGCTGACATGGGATACCACTCTTCGAGTCCGGAAGATTTTCAGGCATACCTCGGAAAAGCTGGAACCGCCTTGACACCGCTGCGTCCGGCTGGGACAGCGAAAATCGGGGATAAAAGGGTCGATGTCGTCACCGTCGGTGATTTCATCCCTCCGAATAGGCGTATCAGAGTCGTGGAAGTCGAAGGGTCTAAAGTTTTTGTAGAGGCAGTTGAGGATTCTTAATTCTGTTTCGATCACTCGATGCATGAAGGAGACAACTATGGGGTTTCTAATTTTTCTCATCAGCCTTGGGATTCTACTCGTATTTATTGAACTGTTGATTCTCCCAGGATTTGGGATAGCAGGTATACCGGGCTGTCTACTTATACTGATAGGGTTCGCTGTGGCGTGGTCGGAATACAGTCTACAGACAGCACTCACTTCGACAGGGATCACCTTGGTACTGGTCATTCCGGCGGCAATAATCGCGCTATCGCTACTCCGCAGGACACCTGTCATTCAAACATTCATCTTGAATACAACCGAAAATAAGGAAGCCGGGTTCCAAGCACCGCCTTCGGAATTGGCAAACCTCGTCGGGAAATCCGGGAAAACACTTACACCTTTGCGGCCCGCAGGTGCAGCATTAATCAATGGACATCGCGTTGATATTGTTACACAAGGCGAATTCGTCGCACCCGAAACAGATGTCGAAGTAATTTTTGTAGAAGGAAGTCGTGTCGTCGTTCGTAGTTTACAATAGTTAACAGTTAACAGTCAACAGTATTCAGTTAAAGAGGGTCTTTGAGGAACGTCTCTTTTCTTAACTTTGACCGACAACTCGATTTCCGATATTTAAAAATAGGCGCGAGTTGTCGGTCAAAACTGACAACTGACAACTATTTATAGGAGACAAATAAATGGACCTATTTACAGGGGGAATCGCCCTTGTTATCCTAATTTTCATTATTATATTCTTTTGGATCGTGCCTTTCGGGCTCTGGATCGCCGCTGTCGCTGCAGGGGTCCCGCTCCGAATCTTTGATCTCGTCGGGATGCGTCTCAGGCGAGTGAATCCAAACGTTATCGTGAAGGGTTTAATCAGTGCACACAAAGCGGGTCTGAAAGCCGCAACCGCCGAATTAGAGGCACACTATCTCGCCGGTGGGAACGTCCTGAATGTCGTCAGCGCACTTATCGCAGCAGATAAAGCGAGAATCGAACTCAACTTTCAACAATCATCTGCTATTGATTTGGCAGGACGCGATGTATTTGAGGCGGTTCAGGTCAGCGTTAATCCGCGTGTGATTACCACACCCCGTATCAGCGCCCTCGCTTTAGACGGCGTTGAACTGATAACGACTGTCCGAATTACGGTACGAACGAACATTAATCGACTCGTTGGGGGTGCCGGTGAAGAGACAATTATCGCACGCGTAGGTGAAGGTATTATCAGTGCAATCGGCGCATCCGAAACCTACGAAGATGTCCTCGAAAATCCAGACATCATCACAAAAACCGTATTGGACCGTGGACTCGACGCAGGGACTGCTTTTGAAATCCTCTCTATTGACATCGCCGATGTCAATGTCGGAAAAAATATCGGTGCCGAACTCCAAGCCGAGCAAGCCGAGGCAGACCTCGTCGTTGCACAAGCGAAAGCAGAAGAGCGTCGCGCTATGGCAGTCGCTCGCAAACAGCAAATGACCGCAAACGTTCAGGAAATGCGCGCGAAGGTAGTGGAAGCTGAAGCTGAAGTCCCACGATCCCTCGCAAACGCATTCCGTGAAGGTAACCTAAATATTAACGAGCAATAACCTGCTGTTATACGCGCGATTGAAGAATCGCGCAATCTCAACGGAGAAAAATAAATTATGACACCAACAATTGTCGCAATTATTGCTGTCCTACTGATACTGTTCCTGTTTGTCCTCAGCTGGCTCGTTCCAATCGGTCTGTGGATTACTGCTATTGCAGCAGGTGTGAAAGTAGGTATCTTTGATCTCGTCGCAATGCGCTTACGCCGTGTGCCACCCTCTACGATTGTCGAACCACAGATTAACGCAACGAAAGCAGGCTTAACGCTCTCGCTTGACGACCTTGAAGCACACTTTCTCGCTGGTGGCAGCGTCGGGAGTGTTGTCGCTGCACTTATCGCAGCAGACAAGGCGAACATTGAACTCCGCTTCGCACAAGCCGCCGCTATTGACCTCGCAGGTAGGGATGTCCTACAAGCCGTACAGGTTAGCGTCACCCCAGAGATTATTGATATTCCGGGGCAAAACGATGCAAGTATCAACAACGGCATTACCGCTGTCGCACGCGACGGTATCCAATTGATTGTAAAGGCGCGCGTTACCGTCAGAGCCGATATCGACCGGCTTGTCGGTGGTGCTACAGAAGATACTATCCGCGCAAGAGTCGGCGAAGGGATCATCACAACCATCGGTTCATCCGATAGTCACAAGGCTGTTTTAGAGAATCCGGTCCGCATCTCGGAGACGGTGCTTGCCAAGGGTTTAGCCTCCGGAACCGCTTTCGAGATTCTATCCATTGATATAGCGGATATAAACGTCGGCGAAAACGTCGGTGCTAAATTACAGACAGACCAAGCCGAGGCTGAACTCAAAATAGCACGTGCCAAAGCCGAAGAGCAACGCGCCCGCGCACAAGCCGAAGAGGAAGAAAATAAAGCACTCGTTGAAGAGATGACGATCAAATTGATTGAAGCCGACGCTGAAGTGCCACTCGCCATCGCGGACACGCTTAACACCGAAAGGATGAGCGTTATGGATTATTATGAACTCAGGAATATCCTCGCGGATACAGAGATGCGGCAGTCTATCGCTTCACCCGTCACCGATGGACAAGAGATAGACACAACTCGCTCCTCACACTCTCTCGGACTTTCATAGCAGACACTTGTAGGGGACCCTCACAAAGTCCCCTAAAGGAGAACCTTATGGAAAGTATTATCCAACTACTGGTGCCGCTGGTTATTGTGATTCTGTCAGTCGTTTTAGGCAATTCACGTCGGCGCAGGACACAGCAAAACGCTGAAAGACGAGCGGAGGAGAATACTCTCGCTGAGGCTGATGATAACGCAGCACCACCGCCTTTTATGGAAGATTTTCCCTTCGCAACCGAATTTGAGCAAATGATGACGCAGGAAGACGACGAGGGAACGGAAGCACGGGCAGAGGTTCCTGAAGAACCGGAACCACCTGCACCGGAAGAACCGACGCAGCCGGTTACAACACCGCAACCGCCGCCAGTACCGGTAAAATCCCCCGCCGGGATTCGCTCCATACCGGTTACCTCGCTCATCGATTTTTCGCCACAAGCGTTCCGGCAAGGCATCGTTCTCAAAGAAATTCTTGAACGTCCCCGATCGCGACAAAACAGACGGAACAGATAGTTGGCAGTTAACAGTTAACAGTTCCAAAGTCCCTTAACTGACAACTGAGTCCTGTTAACTGATAACTCTTAAACCTGCTTGCTTGAGTCCGGCACAGAGAACATGGAATTTTAAATGCAAACCCGTCTGTTTTCCAAAATTGCTGTTATCGTCTCAGTTTTTCTGCTGCTCGCAGGGTGTTCAAGTCGTCAACGAATCACAGAACAGGAGACACCACTTCATACCGAGTTTCCTGACTATGCTCGGCATCTTAAGGGTTTCAAAATTTGTCTCGACCCAGGACACGGCGGACAAGCACACGTTCCTGATTACAAACGCGGACCAACAGGTGTTCGTGAGGCTGAAGTCAACCTAAAAGTCGCATTTCATTTACGCGATATGTTACAGAATGTCGGTGCTACTGTCGTCATGACGCGTGTTGACGATTCCTACGTGAGCCTCGCAAGGCGAAGCCAAATCGCTAACGAAAGTGGTGCCGATTTCTTTATCTCACTGCATCACAACGGTATTGATAACAGTCCGGAAACGAACTACACCTCCACTTGGTATCACGGTGATGCAGATGACTCGCGCCAGAGCCTCGATCTCGCGCGGTATATCCAACAAGGTGTTTCAGACGCGCTGCGTTTACCAAGGTCACCAGCGACAGGTCTCTATTCAGATAAATTGGTTACCGCTTCCGGCTTCGGTGTTCTGCGTCTTACGGACTGTCCAGCCGTGTTATGTGAGGCATCTTTTCTCTCGAATCCAGAGGAGGAAACGAGACTCCAAGACGATGACTATCTTAGACAGGAGGCTTACGGCTATCTTCTCGGAATCGCACGATACGTCGCAGCGGGGTTCCCAAAAGGGGTTTTGATTGACCCACAACACACGTCTGCCGTTAACACAAAAACGCCACACCTCCAGATTCGGGTGATGGACGGCCTCCACGAACGCGGCGCATGGATGCTAAAACGGCAACAGGTCTTCACCGATTCTATCCGCGTTAAAGTCGATGGTGTCAGCCTTCCACATCACTACGATAGAAACACGGATATAATCACTGTCGCTATTAAAAAACCGCTTTCAAACGGTGTCCATTTCGTTGAGACAGCGTTGGTGAACTATTACGGCAATCATAGCCTACCTTCACCACAACGGTTCAAGGTGGCACCGCCTGCCGAAAAACTGACACTCCGCGCGTGGGCAGAAACGCTTCCCGCCGATGGGAAAAGTTACGTCGGTATCACCGTAACCGCTTTCGACGCTGACGGGATGCCAATCGCTGACGACGAACTGCTCTACGCACAAACATCAAACGGCACACTCGCGGAGACACGTCAACCCTCGAAAGATGGCTCAGCACACTTCTATCTGTCCGCCTCGAATACACCCGGTACAGCAAGCGTGGAGGCTTCCTATGGTGAAACCCGTGAATCGCTGACAATTCGTTTCGCAGATACTGATACTGCCATTCTACAAGGATACATCGCTAATGCCGATGCTAATGAACCCCTGCAAGACGTACAATTACACACTGACACCGGATTAACCGCAGACACAGATGCACAAGGGCATTTCTTCACTACAACCATTCCTACTTCGGAAATTCCTGCCGAAACAACGTTACATATCTCTAAAGTCGGCTACTATCCCAATAAACGTCAGGTCAATATCGTACCGAATCAAGCAGCAGTCGTCCGCACCAAACTTCATCCGATTGCAGGGGGTGCTTATGCATCGGCTGTTATCATTCTCGATTCTCAAACCGATACACCCGACACAGAAAAGTTGATACACACCTTAACAGAACTGTTAGAACTCGCTGGCGCGAAGGTGTATAACATTTACACCCCCGGACAAGCATCGACGACAGAGAAACGCATAGAAACGGTTAACGCTATCGCCGATGAAGGATATTATTTGCAAATCAATCACGCGTCGCCAAATGGAGCCGAATCTGTTGTCGCGGCACACTACCGCGGCAATCAGGTGACAGAAACGTTCCTAAAACGGATACTCCAACAGTTCAACAAGACGCTTTATGAAACACCGATGACTACAATTCAAGATCGGACAACACCTGAAATCCAGCAAACGAACAAGATGGCGATGACGCTTGAAATCAATCACCAAAACGTTTCTCCTGTAGAAGAGGCGTATGCGATCTTCTTCGGCACATGGACATTTTTAAGCAAAACCGAAGATATTGATCCAGATGAACAGAAACGTTTTATGGAATACCTAAAAGGAATGCAAGCACATTCTTCTAATTAAATGATAAAAGCGCGTCGCTTGGAACGAAGTGGAAAGCGGATCTACGGAAAGGTATGTCGAAGGAGCAACCTACCTGAACGAACCGCAAGGAAAAATAGAAAAATCTGAACGAACCGCAAGGCAAAGTAGAAAAATGAACATCGTCACCCAAATCACAGACTTACAACTCAAACATCCGTTTAAAATCGCCAGACGCGCAACAGATGCCTACCGACAGGTTGTCTCCGTAGAAATTGACGGCGGCATCGGTGAAACGGCACCCGCACGGTTTTACGGTGAAACCGTTGAGACAGTCCACCTCGCTATAGAAACGATCGCACCTGCACTCACAACCAATCTTGATGCTATCTACGATGTCATGGGAGCTGCTGAAACAGCACTCGGCGGCAATTACGCAGCCAAATCCGCCATCGACATGGCACTACACGACCGACTCGGAAAGAAACTCGGCGTGCCGCTCTATCAACTCTGGGGACTCGACCCACAAAATACGCCTTGCACATCGTTCACGATCGGACTTGACGAACCTGAGATAATGGCAGAGAAAACCCGGCAAGCAGAAGCATATCCGATCCTGAAGGTCAAACTCGGCACACCTCGCGACATAGAAATCATCGAAACACTCCGTAGCGTAACAGATAAACCTATCTATGTGGATGCAAATACGGCGTGGACACCGAAAGAGGCTGTCCGTAAAATCCGTGAACTCGCGAAATACGGTGTTGAATTAATCGAACAACCGACAAAACCGAGCGATTTGGCAGGACTCAGATTTGTCCGTGAAAACTCAGAATTACCGATTATTGCCGATGAGAGCGTCAAACGTGCCACTGATATTCCAGCACTCGTCGGATGTGTTGACGGCATCAACATCAAACTCGTCAAATGTGGTGGACTGCTTGAAGCACACCGAATGATACACGTCGCGCGTACACACGGTTTACAGGTCATGATCGGTTGTATGATAGAGAGTTCACTCGGCATCACCGCCGCTGCGCACCTCACCCCACTCGTAGACTACACCGACCTCGACGGCAATCTACTCATCACAAACGATCCCTACACCGGTGTAACCCTTGATAACGGAAAACTAATCCTACCAGAACACCCCGGCATCGGTGTTACGTAAATTATTTTTTTGGTATACACAATCATTAAACAGAACGGAGGAATTTAAAATGACAAAACAGAACCGAAACGTCCTCATCACCGGCGGCACCGGTATATTAGGGAGTGCCGTCACCAAAGCCTATCTCGCCCAAGGCGACACTGTCGCTGTTACTTACCTGTTTGAAGAGGAGGTCGAACGCTTCAAACAATATAATCCTGAACTCAGTGAAGATGTTACCTTCCTTTTCGCAAACGTTACCGTAGAAACTGAAGTCCAGAAAACTATTGCGGAATTCATATCCGAATTGGGTTCCTTAGATGTCTTGGTAAACATCGTCGGTGGCTTTGTCGGCGGAATCCCAGCAGCGGAACTCGAAGAGGACAGATGGGATTTCATGATGAACCTCAACCTCAAATCGGTGTTTCTTTGCTGTAAAACCGCGATCCCACACATGACAGCGCAAAACTATGGGAAGATCATTAACGTCTCCGCACGCGCCGGATTAAAAGGCGAAGCGGGTCTGAGTGCCTATTGTGTCTCCAAAGGTGGTGTCCGTACCTTGACCGAATCGTTAGCCGCTGAAGTCATGGATTCCGGTGTGAATGTCAATGCTATTATGCCGAGCATCATGGATACACCTATGAATCGGGAAGCCATGCCGGACGAAGAGCATGATCGATGGGTCGCACCCGCTGATGTCGCCAAAGTGATATGTTTCCTCACTTCCGACGATGCCGCCATCATCAACGGTGCCGCGATACCGGTTTACGGCAGAGCCTAATCTATTGACCACTCACACGGGCGGACCACAGCGTTCGCCCGTTGTATAACTTCGCACAACCCACCAATACCCGGCCTACACGATTATACCCCTTACGAACGCGACATATATTTATCTGTTGCACGCCTGTACTATTTTGTGCAAAGTACAAATCCGTTTGCACAATTTCGGGTCTTTAGAAGATGTCCATCAGACGCTTGAGGGTATCTTACCGCATCTTGAAGCGAAAACTCGCGAACACGGTCTCAGGTTTGAACACGCGATATTTGATTTCCCTCAGATTTAGACTTGACGAAGTACTAAAACGAATAATCGGACTTTGATGATAGAATACCATATTCTCTACATTTATCTATAACTATTTCCCTATTTTTACAGTTTTCTAAAATGGTGTAGTTTTCTTTCAGATCTTTAATTTTGTTAATTGAAATACTCTTTTGATTGAGTTCTTCAATGAGTATGGTTGGAACAAAATAGAGTTCAAAAGCGTTATTGCCTATTGGGTGAACGCCAATGACAACGTCTGAAGTTGCTGTAGATTGGGTATAAGTCTTAACGTCTGATTTGTACGTTCTGTCAACTCCACCTCTGCCTCCTCCAGTAAAGGGAACTGATTGAGTCGCTGTTTTTACTTGCGCACGGATAATGTCCTCATTGTTATCTGCTGTCTTACGAACAATAATAATGTCATAAGGGGATAATGGTAAGTCAACTAATGAAACGTTTTGGTATTTTTTCATCAAGATCCCTGCAGCAATGTGCTCATGAGCAAATCCATCTACTGATGCTTGTTTGCCTCTCTCTGCAATGTTATGCATGCTTCCGCCTCTGTTGTGTTATTTTTTCAAAACCAAAATCCAATCAGTATTGATACGTTCCCCTCTGGGCACTTTAATAAAATGCTTGATAATCTCCGAACCGAAGTAAGTTTCAACTTCAAACCCAATATCTTCGGCGATCGGCATAAGATACTTCCAACTTTCAAACAAGTGCCCCCGAATACGATTATTGCCGACGACAATGACATATCTACCGCCTTCTCGGAGCACTTTGTAAACCTGGTTCAGATTCTTTCGCATGTCCTCTAAATACTTAAAAGCAATGAACGCACGCCTCGGATCAATTTCAAAGATGTTCGTCATCACCCTATCTGCCTCAGGCACCCCTATTTCGTGCCGAACTTTATAATGGCTGGCTGAAACGCTTTCTGTCCCAACGTTCTGTTTCTTCAAAGCCGTTAGGGAGTCCCTCGCGAAACCTAACCAATACATCTCCAATTGATGGGTTCTCGGATAATCAACGGCATTGACATAGGGCGGTGAGGTTAACGCCAGGTCGAAGCAATTTGACTCGTATTTGATGTTCCTTGCGTCCATATCCTCTGGAAAATCAGTAGTTATACCTATTGGATAATTTCGGGAAAATTCTACAATTTTAGGGACTTTCACATGGAGTGCTTTCACAAATCGGTTCAACGCATCGGAGGGACGCACCAATTTGTTTAATTTTTTCCGAATCACCGTACGCGTACAATTATCATCGGCGTTGGAGACAGCACGGATAATAGACGAGAGACAAAGTTTGAAAAAAGCTTTGACAGCATCGTCCGTGTCAAGAGATTGGATACGCTTTTTTAGGTAGGTTAACTCCCATAGAATTTCTTTGTTGAACCAATTGTCTCTGTAGGGAAAATCTGGTAAATCGGATTTATTAACCAGTGAAGGACGATAGTGGGAAATAGCCTCTAACAGCACTCTTTGCGCCAACTTAAGTTCCGTTTCTGCCAACGGTGTTACCTTCACTCTTGAAATGAAGCGTGAAAATGGATCAACATCAATGCCAACCGAATGTCGCTTTGAGAGCAGTGCCTCAACATTTGTCGTGCCACTGCCCGCAAACGGATCAAGGATCCGGTCGTTTTCTTGAGAATACCGTTTGATGAGCCAACGCGGTAACTCTGGGAAAAATTTGGCTGGGTACTTGTGCAAGCCGTGCGTTAGGAAACTCTGATCGTAACTGATGAAAAGAAACCTGTCCCCATCCTTCGCTGGTAGGTTAACAGGAATATCGCCATCTACCTGAACAATATTTTCGCCAAAGTCGTTTACAATTTCGGTAATGTTTGTCATACTTTTCTCGTCGGGTGAAATCTCCAGTTTTCGCCTATAAAACGTAAACTAAAAGTATCTATATTTTTAGGGTCTTTTGGGGCCACCATAAATGCCCATAGTGGGATGTTCATCTTCACCGATAAATCGGCTTTCTCAATTGCGTCTGCACAAGCCTCTCTAACATTTGCAGACGCAACGCCGTTTCAATATCCGCAACTTCATCTCTACCGGCGAGGTTCTCTGTCTCATTAGGGTCGTTTTGCACATCGAATAAGAGATAAACTTCGCCGTTCGCATTCAGCGCAGCCTTCCACTCCTGATTGAGCAACATAATCTCACCCTCGATCTCAGAGATCGCAAAATCACGGTGTTCCGACTCAGGTTGCGTTAGCACCGGACACAACGATTTCCCGAACTGACGATGCGCCAATTCGCCACCCGCCAATTCAACAAGCGTTGGACCGATGTCAATCCATTCCACAGGACTGTCACATAGACTCCCTGTAGGAGGGGTTTGGAACCCCGATACCTCAGCTGTCCTCCCTGTAGGAGGGGTTTGGAACCCCGATGCCTTAGGTGTCCTCCCTGTAGGAGGGGTTTGTAACCCCGATGCCTTAGGTGTCCGTACAAGTAACGGTATCCGAACCGAACCGTTCAGAAAATTGCTCTTATAGATGAGTCCGTAATCACCGTTCATTTCACCGTGATCGGAGGTATGTACAATGACCGTATTATCAAGTTCACCTCGAGCCGCAATTGCCTCAAGGATCTCGCCGATCTGATCATCAATCAGCGTTACATTGCCAGCGTAATTCGCACGAAGCCTCCCGATTTCACCGGGCTCAAATTCCGGATTCATCCGCTGCATCAATCTATCCAAATGTCCGCGCGGACGTTCTCCGACAGGGGGACGCGGTATCGCCGGTGGCATCGTCTCCGGATCGTACATGCTGGCGTACGGTTCCGGCGTATCCCACGGTTCGTGCGGACCTCCGAAGCTGACCCAGCAGCACCACGGTTCCTGACGATCATAGTTCTGCAGGTATCGCTTCGCCTGTTGTCCGACATATACATCGGCGTAGTCTTCAAGTGCTAACGTTGATGGACGCACGAGGTGCGGTTTTGTGCTGAACCGTTCCCGATAATCGGCGCGATATGCTTCCCAGACCCCTCTCTCTTCCCACATCGCTGTCATGTGAGATAAGGTACTCGCACTTGCTCGCGGTCCGCCGATCTCGTTTACATCATCCAATCCGTAGGCATTCATTAATCCCTCGCGCTCGCGCAAGTCGCCACCGTGTGGATGGAGATGCGTTTTTCCGAAAAGACTCGTGCGGTAACCTGCATCACGCATCGCTTGCATCCACGTCGGCGTTTCCGCCAACATCGTATGTCCCATATTATTCCAAACGCCGGTGTTATGCGGGTACAAGCCTGTCGCTAAACTGAGCCGGGTCGGGATACAGACAGGTGATGTCGTAACACAATTCGTGAATTGAACGCCTTCACTCGCGATGCGGTCTAAGTTCGGGGTCTGCACCCAATCGCCGCTGCAACCCATTGCGTCCCATCGCTGCTGATCTGTCATTAACAAAAGAACATTTGGAGTTCCCATCTTTAACCTCGCTCAATTCCGGCTTCCTCGAAAGCGTTTGAGAGTGTTTGATATGAGAGTGTCGCAGCAGCGAGTGGGTCGTAGTCTTCACGTGCCTGCACCATAAAACTCACCTCAGCCGTGATAAATCCGTCATAACCGTGTGCCTGCATCTCCTTGAGGTAACCGACATAATCAAAAGGACCTTCACCGGGAATCAGGAACTCGTGGTCAGGGGCAATACCGCGCTGGTCTTTAACATGGGTATGCGCTGATACTGCCGCCAGTGCCGATACAGTTTCCGCCGTTGACATACCGATGATATCGAAATGGCTGATGTCAAAGTTAACTTTGAGGTAAGGAGAGTTAACGATTTCAAGGAGTTCAAGTACCTTCGCAGGCGTGTCAATGATTGCCCCAACGTGGGGTTCCATAGCGATGGTAACGCCACGCGATGCACCGTACTCGACGAGTTCACCGACACGTTCCGCAAGGAAATTTTTATTTCTTTCCCAATCTTCCGGTTTTCCGCCGGGGGTCGTGTTAACTGCAGGCGGTTCATCACCTTGTGCAAGCTCCACTGCGAGATCAACACCACCTTTCAGCCGCCACATATTTTTGGCGTGTGCCTCTGGATCCATATCCAGCAAACTTGAATGTGCAGCGATTGCTGGCAGCGCTAAGTTATGCTGTCCCAACAGAGACGCAATCCGTTTCCGTTCCGCAGCATCAAGCGTGCTAAGTTCAGTCGTAAAGCGTGGAATAATGGTGAGTTCAACGCCATCATAGCCGAGGTTCGCTAAATGGGAGATGGCAGTATCTATAGGGACAGTAGGCATTCCCCACGTACTATATCCGAGTTTCATTTTTTTAATTTTCCTTGCGGTTAAACAGCGTAAGTTTGAACTTCAATACCTTTTCTTAAATCCGCCCTCCACTACGTTACGGGCTACAGGTTTTGTACGGCAAAGAAGGTTTCACGACGGTTTCTGGTGAAGTTCGCGTCCGACGCTAAAGGACACGTCCGACCCATCAAAAATCTGTGCAAAATGGAATTATGCCTTAAATGGGATAATTTGTCTTTGCTTGACATTTGGAGCGCAATGCAGAAACTTAATAGTTTAGGACTTACGCACACCCCGTTGCAGGCGGGGTTTCAAACCCTGAAGAAACACCCCAGCAAAAACCCTGCAGTGCCTATTATGTCGGGATTCATCAAAAAATGCGTAAGTCCTATAGTTAAAAGACATCAAGAGATTATGTTGAGCCAATCATTTAATAGGAAATCAACCCGTTGAATGAGTAGTGCGACACGCCCCATAACGGTGTTACCGAATGCCGAACCGAACCCTATCATAAGGAAGGCAATGCCGACCTTTGAAAGCCATTTCACGGGCCCACGATGTTCCACGGAAAAGAAGAAATAGGTGAGCGTGCAAATCACGCCGACAACCATAAGAACTGCCTCAAAAATCCCCCAACCGGAGAGCGTTCCGGCAGCAATCTCTGCAAACGGTGCAATCGTTCCGCGCGTCTGTTCAAATATGTTCGCACGCAGCACATTCGGAATCGCAACCCCGGCACCAAATCCGATAAGAATTGCAATCGGGTAGCGGATGAGCCACGTATGCCGAGGCGATAAACGGGCAAAAAACAGCAGCCCAATACAGATCGGGATTAATTTAATGAAACCGATCGCGGATTCCCCTGTTACTGCCGCGAAGAAAGGATTCCAAGCAAACGGAATAAATCCTTGGTATATAGAAAGCACAATCCCGTATCCAACAGACACGCCTACAAAGAGATGTTCAGCAAATCGATAGAATGGATTGTCTCGATAAAGAACGCTGTAGATGGAGAGTGTCAGAAACGCTGCAACCCAAATTCCGATTAAATTCCAATCCATCGAACTATTCCTCCCGTGTCCTATGAATAAAGTAAGTTATGTTGCCAATGATCACCAATCCGACAATCAGCAGATGAACAAACGATTCTACATTTATCCATTTCATCCCTTTTGCAGGCGCGCCGACGAGGTTCTCGTACTCAGCCGCCCCCAAAATTCCAGACAGCAAGCCAACTAACTGTCCGGTCTGTAGATACGGAAACATCTGTGCGATAATAACACCTGTAACCCCAGCGGCGATCTGCTGGTTGTACTGGACGTTCGCATAGATAATCCATGACTCTACTGTATCGCTGGAGGCGAAATCAACCAGAAGATCAATTTGGTCATAGTTCGTAATATTTTGCATCATCGGGATCTCACCGATAGCCGTCCCGTTGTAATCCGTATCATAGACGCTGGCGATGTCTGTCCCCATGCCGAGAATCACTTGCACAGCACCAGGTCGGAAGCCTAAAAAGACATAATCTTCACCTTCCACTGCCCCTTTCTCTGCAGCGACTTCTTGTATAAGGGCACTCGCTAAGGTAGGTGCATCTACAACAAGCGTAATACCGATGACGCGTATGTCGCTATCGAAACACTGTTTCAGCAACGCTTTTGCCATAGGATTCAGCTCGGCTAAAGACGAGGGACCATAATCAAAAGCAACCATAATCGTTGAACCAGCAGGAAGTGCTTCAACATAATCATAAAATTTCTGCGTCGGTTCTGATACTGAGACGGGTAAATTGACGGATAACAACATCGGAATAATAACCGCCAACGCAACTAAGATAAAAACAATTCGTCGATCTATATTCGGCATTTGTTAATCTCCTCCGCCTAAGTATGAACGCTCGATTCCTAATATAATCCGGATAGACTGCGAGATGACACCTAAACTAACCCCAAGAATAATGCCACGTCTCGCAGAGAGATTCGGGTTATCCAAAATCCACTGCCGAGCTTTTGAAGCAGTATCATTTGACAGAAGATCTCCAATGGGTACATTTCCCATCATAACAATCAGAGCAGTAATCAATAGTAAACTTGCTTCAAATGTTCGGGCGCGGAAAGCGCGGTATGCCGCTGAGGCGATGAAGAAAGCAAGAAGCGAAAACATCGTCGCATCCATCGGGAGCTGGACGTTGTTGTATAACCATTCAAACATAGGATTCTGTGGTTTTAAAAAAATACCGATCAGAACCATTATAATAAGACCGGCAAATACAACAAAACTGTACTGCCAATGCTCTGTTCGACGCCGAATTCGCGCTGTATGCGTCTGGATCAACGTCACTGTTGCTAACACCAACGCAAAAGGACCAATAATCAATGCCCAACTGATAACTTCTTGGTAGGTCCATTGGGAGAAAGAATGTGGACTGAACTGTGTGAAGATCATTACAATCCCGAAAACAAAGCAGAGAACCAAAGGGACTTGTCGCTTCATAAATCCTCCTAACTTACCCGCTGTAAAAGCATTGTAATCCAACTAACGCCAGATAATTCAAGCACCACACCCAATACGATAGCAGTAAAAATAAGTATCTTTCCCCAATCTTGACCTCTCAGACTGCCAAGCAACATCGGTTCCCTGGAAAGGTACGCACTCGCAGCATAAAGTTCTTCGCCAATCAAGGTGTAGTCGCACGCGGCAATAAAAAATGGGAGTTGGTGTTCCGAATCCGTTCCAGCGATCTGGATAGCACCAACAGAATTACCGGTTTCGGCAAGGATGAGAGATTCAGCGTAAAATGTACCTTGTAAAAATATCGCTGCCGGTTTCTCGCGTAGCATCATCCCTTCTACACCCGCAGCGTAGGCGAATTGGCTTTCGGTGATAAAAAAGATGTCATCTTCATTATAGGCATCTGGGCGACCTTCCTCAAGGTAAGCAGTTTTTACCATTTCACGTACGACATTTAGGACAATCGGGTCCCGGCACGGAACACGTAATACAGTCTCATAGTCCGCTGTCCGCCGAGCGACCTGTCCCAAAATCGTCATACTCGCAATCGTAGCGACACCACTGACACCCCCCAAGCCTGTACTGTATAGAATGGAACGTCCCATTTCCGTCGCTCTGCCGATGGCTTCATCTACCGCCTCTAAGCCAGGAATACGCCGTACAAACAATTCCTTACCACTTCGCGCACTATAGATGTTCCAGACAATCGCTGCAGAAAACAGAAGCATAGTTATAAATAACGGGATTTTGCCCGTATGAAACCATTCGTCTTTTCCTTCAACGGGAGCCGTCTGTTCGGAATCGACTGTCGCCTCTGTTTCGCTAAGAGCACGCACAATATACGCGTAAGCAGTTCCTTGTTCGATGCCGGAATCGACGTAAGTCGTCGTCCCAACAGGGAGCAGATCACCGACGGCTTCAAGTTCACCATCAGCAATCCGACGGAGGATTTGATAGCCACTGATACCGCCTCCCTCAACCGCTGCGTCCCACGTAATCGTGATGCTCGACCCATCATCGTTTGGCGTGTCCACTGCCGTAACGTTCGACGGTGGCGCAAGACCTTGGCTGAATGCAGTACCAACGCTTAGACATAAAACCAAGCAGATGGCCAGCCATTGAATTATTTTTATCATAAATATTATGTCCCTCGTTTAATGGTTATAAGTTATAAATTGTAGATTAAGATGATGCGGAAAGTGCAATAAACGGAAACTCTTAACTTATAACTAACCACTTATAACCAACCACTACATTGCGATATAGCTTCTAAAACTTGATGATCGTTTACATCGTCACGGATAACAACTTCCCCGATACGCGTTGGCAAGATGAGACGGAGTTTACCGCCAAGCACCTTTTTGTCTAAATACATGGCATCATAGATTACTTCTGGCGTAAGGTCGCCTGGAAAAGTAAGTGGCAATTTTGCACGCTTCAAGAGCGCACGCTGCCGTTGAAAATCGGTTTCAGAGAACAACCCCAAATTAACCGCCAATTGCGCCGCACAATTCATCCCGATAGAGACCGCCTCACCGTGCCGGTATCTATTGTAATGCGTCAACGCTTCAAGTGCGTGTCCAAAGGTATGTCCATAGTTAAGCACCATCCGTAAACCGCTCTCTTTTTCGTCTTTCGCGACGATTTCCGCCTTGTTAAGGCACGCACTTGAGATCATCTCAATCAGCGTCGCGTTTTCTAAACTTAGGATCGCTTCCAGATTTTCCTCGACCATTTCAAATAACGGTTCATCGCGGATAACACCCATCTTGATAACTTCAATAAGTCCAGCTCGGATGTCGCGTTGCGGTAAGGTCTTGAGTGTATCTACGTCAATGATGACCAACTTCGGCTGGTGAAACGCACCGATGAGGTTTTTGCCCTTCCGGTGATTGATCGCCGTCTTGCCGCCGACGCTCGCGTCAACCTGCGCCTGTAGCGTCGTCGGAATCTGGACGTAAGAGATACCGCGCATATACACCGCCGCCGAAAAGCCACCTAAATCGCCAACAACACCGCCACCGAGGGCGATAAGCGTTGAGCCACGGTCAAGTTGATGCGCTACTAAACTGTCCTGTACGCGAGAGAACTGTGCCAACGACTTGCTCTCTTCGCCGACCGGAATTTCAACAGCGTTTACGTCAAGTCCTGCATCGGTCAGACTGTGCTGAACGACAGGCATGTACCGCGCTTTAACAAACGCGTCCGAAACGATCAGCACCTTATTCGATTTTGTATGCGGCGTGAGCAGTTCACCAACGCGGTTCAATAGTCCGGCACCGACAACAATCGGATAACTGTTCTCTCCGAGTTCCACCTGTAAGGTCGTTTCCATTTGACTCCTAACACTTTTTAAACACGCGTTTGATATACGCCATAACCTCTCCGAACGAGCGTCCCGTCGTTTCCACCATATAATCCGCCTTCACGTAGTACGGATGCCGATCTTCCAGCATCAATCTTATCTTTGTGAGCGGATCAGGTGTCTGGAGCAAGGGTCGATGCGACTGATGTCGGACACGCCGGTAAATCTCCTCCGGTGTCGCTGTTAAACAAAAAATGATGCCGTTACGTCTCAATTCCGCCATATTGGTTTCCCTCAAGACGACACCACCACCCGTAGAGATAACGTAATTGCATAATTTTGATGCTTTACGAACCGCTTCGCTCTCAAGTTCCCGAAAAGTCTCCTCCCCATCCACCGAAAAGATGTCGCTGATACGACGACCACTATCACGCTCAATAATGTCGTCCGTATCCACATACCGCATCCGGAGTTGTGTAGCAAGTCGTCTACCTATAGAGGTTTTCCCAGTTCCCATAAAACCGACAAGCACAATATTAGGTCTGTTTTTATCCTGTTTTTCCACCTGTGTCCCGCCTTTATTGCGACTGTTTCCCTAAATCTGATAAGTGCGATTGAAACCGTATCGTCATCCCCTATTGAGAAAGCACCTACTGAAAACTGAAAACTGAAAACTATTATACTGTTTTTGAGAAATAATGTAAAGGTTTTGCACGAATTTTTCAGGTATGATATAATTCAACGCACTGAAACGCCAAGCACACACCAACAGAAAGGTCAAGGAGAGGTAGATGCCGCGACAACTCAGAATGGTACGTCCAAATCTAAAAAATTTACCGGAACTACAACTTCCGGCAGGCTACGATATACGCACCTACCGCGAAGGAGATGAGGTGCACTGGGCACGGATTATCAGCGACTCCTTTGGTGGCAGAGAACGCACCGCACAAGATACGGAGAATGAGATTACGAGCAGAGATGTCTTCGTTCCGGATGGTCTTTACTTCGCAACACACCGTGGTACCCCTGTCGGAACCGCCTGTGCTTGGCGACAATCTGTGGATGAAAAGGATGTCGGATACGTACACATGGTCGGTGTTGTCGCCGAACACACTGGACACAAGCTCGGAAAATGGGTCTCACTCGCCGTTCTCCACTACTTTCGGGACAACGGATTCATAAGCACCATGCTGGATACCGACGATTTTCGGATCCCTGCCGTTAAAACTTATCTCAATTTAGGATTCGTACCGGTCTACGTTGAAGATGGACAATCGGAGCGGTGGCGGAAGATATTTGAAAATTTGAAAATGCCGTACCCATCAGCACAAATCGCAAACCTTAAAGAGACACTCTCCGAGGAACTGTGGTCGAAAGCATCACGTTAACTGACGATTTTCGCCTCCCTGCTATCAAGAATTATCTTAACCTCGGTTTCGCGCCAATTTATCTCCGTGAGAACCATGCACAGCGGTGGCAGAATATCTTTGAGAAACTCGGTTCTCGCTAAACAATGAGACTCCTTTTTGCAGTGAAAAACCGTTTGAACCTACCTCGCAACGCTGCTATATTCGTGATTCTTATCGCAGGATTTGGTCTCCGCATCGTCGGTATAAACGTCGGGTTGCCTGATACACCGGACCCGCGTGAAGCGATTATTGCACAAGACGTGCTGAACCTCATCCACTTCACAGCACCCCCCGAAACCTATAACTGGCCCGGAACGGCGTGGTTTTATACTATCGCTGCGGTGGGCAAGCTGCTCTCACTCACAGGCTTACATCTCACGGAAGCCCGCGTCATTCTACTGGCACGTTGCATCAATGTCCTATTGTCCACTGCCACACTCTGGTTCATCTATTCCATCGGACAATACGCAGGCAGTAGACGCATCGGTCAAATTGCAGCGGGACTGCTCGCGGTCTCAATGCTACACGCCACCAACGAATCCCGTTTCGCACTCGTTGACATCCCCGCGACCTTCTGTGTAACGCTATTCCTCTATCTTGTCGCACGCACACGTTTTTCTTCTTCAAAGTCATTCACACCGTGGGCTGCGATGTGGCTCGGTGTTGTTCTCGGAACCGGGTTCGCTGTGAAATTCACCACCGTCTTTGTCTGTCTTTCTCTCGTCGCTTTCATCGGTAGCGATCATTTTTATAAAAGGATTGCAACGGTTATCGGGGTCTCTGCCTTAACGTTTACGCTCCTCTGTCCGTACTGGGTTATTGACCTGTTTTCGCCGACGTGGAATCTCTTTTTTCAGGATTTCTGGTATGAAGCCACACACTACCATAAGGGACACTTCGGTCTCATCTCCACAGCAGAATCTGGGTGGCTGCAACGGTTTACCTACATACTCGTGCTTCTGAAATGGGGGATGGGATTACCGCTCGCGCTCCTTGCGGTCTTGAGTATCCTGCAAGCGATCCTTTCACTGAAAAGCAGAACAGGCGAGTTCGCTAAATTAGAGATTCTTTTATTGGCTTTCGTTGTTCCGTCCCTACTCTTTATCGGGGGACACAAGGTTAAATTCACGCGTCATCTGTTGATACTCTATCCAGCACTGACGCTGCTTGCCGCTATTGCACTTGCTAACCTTCTAAAAATCACACACAACGGCTTTTTGCTTCTGGTGTCTGGAAATTCCAAGAGATTCGCTCTATTTGGAAAGTGGGGAGGGCGGGTTATCGTTGGTATCATCGTCCTCTATTCGTTCATCTATACCGCCGGTTTTGCTTCTGTGATGCTCGCGCAACCGACGCGTATTGTAGCGTCAGAATGGATAGCCGCGCATATTCCGCCGGAGGAAGTTATTGCGACTGCACCGGTAACCTTATTCAACTGGTTGTTACCTGATTTAGATTTAGAAGTGGCAGATCAAGGAGCAAAGTGGGTACTCATCCTCGTGCCGGACCTTGAGGTGTTCCGAAAATATCAACAACATCCACAAGGCTATCAAGATGAAGATTGGTACCCGATTGGTGAGATTGAATTGGAAGAGACAGTAGCGTTTTATACGCGAATCTTAGGGGAAGACAGCCCGTACGAATTGCACAAAACCTTCCGGCGTGCCCCACAGTTTTTGGGCATGCCAATATCAGATGCCGATGCGCCATTTCCGATGCGAGCACTCGCACATCCTGAATTCCATCTCTATCGTCGTCACAATTGAAATGCACGCGCAATATGAAACGCATGCAATATCTACATCAGCGGTGGCTTGAAATATTTCTTCTGAATAGGCACAATAGCGGAAAGTATTTGGTGAAGCACATCCGACGCGATGTTGTCCGCATCAATGAGCCGGATGAGTTCCTGCGGGTAGTGATCAATCAGGGGTTCGGTTTCACTTTTGTAAACATCCCATCGGTAACGCACCACGAGCTCTTCCGAATCATCAATCCGGTTCTCTTTGAGTGAGCGTCCCCGGATCCGTTTGAACATCACTTCCCGGTCCTCACAAATCATGTAGATGATTTTAAAAACCTCTATATACGGCTCTATCAACCTCGCTTGTGTAATGTTCCGTGGAATACCGTCAAGAATAAGCAGGTCGCATTCTGGCGCGTAAACCCCTTCGCGCACCTTCGCATCCATGTAGTGCTGCCAAATTTCGATCGTGATCTCATCGGGGACTAATTTGCCGACGCGCGCGTATTCTTGGAAGATTTGCCCGTATTTGGAATTCGTATCAAGTTCTCGGAACATATCTCCACTTGAGATATGGAAGATGCCGGGGATCTGCGCCAGCATTTTTCCCTGTGTTCCTTTACCTACACCGGGAGGACCGACAAGCATCACTGCGTGATAACGGGGACCAATTACCTCGTGTAGGGGATTCTTATCCGTTGTCATTTCTGTTTATATCCTCTGCTGCCTGGGTTACACTCCATTAAATTGACGCACCATCCACGAAAAACCGAGCACGTCAATAGATATTACATGTCAAGAAGGTGTTCAAGGATATAGAAATCCAAGCCTTCATAGTCTCGGGCAGCGATAAACTCCTGTTCAACTTTTTTATCAAACGTCCGTACCTTCTCAAGCAAGTTAAGGAAAGTTCGGCGACTACTCAATAGGTGTTTTGTGGAAATCTCACGCGGCTGCGTTCGCATCACTTTCACATCTAATCCGACGAACTCGCCATTTCTACCGTATCCGTTCTCTTCAAGTACCTGGACCTGATTAAATGCCCTGCGTAAATTAACAGAGCCGAACGCCTTATCTTGGTCAAATTTAAGTCCGTTCTGGTCATTGAGATGGACACTCCAAAGTTTCTTATGATAGAGCGCGTATCCCATTTCATCCGACGGTTCTAAACCCGCAAGAATCGCGTGCGCGCTCTCAATTAATCCACCGACCCGCTCTGGCGCATCGCTCGCATAAGCCAACCCAATAGCATGTCCAATCGTCGGGATGTACGCAATGTCCATCGGTTCATTCGGTTTCGGCTCAATCAGAATACGGATTTCCGAGTCGTATTCAAGCAATACATTGATAGCATCCAGGATCTGTCCAACCGCATCTGCTGACGATTTCGTTTCGCGGATGTAAGTGCCTTCACGCGCCAGCCACAGCACAAGGTTTCGACACCCGATTTCATTGGCAATATCCACACACCGTTTTGAACGGTCCAACGCATACTGCCGTTCTTTCGGCGAATTCGACGTGTAAGCACCGTCAATCGTTTGCGGCGATTCCCAGAGACGCGGTGCTACTACCTCTGGCGTTAAACCGTGGTCGTCGAGTTGCGCTTTAACGGTTTTTGTCCGCGCCATCAATTGTGAATGTGTTTTGCCGTCGATATCAGGAACGATGTCATCATCATGAAACTGTATGCCAACGAAACCGAGATCACGGTAAAATCCGACCTTCTCATCAAAACTATATGATTCCCGAACGGCAGGTCCAAAGGGGTCTGATCCTTCGTGTATGTTCCAAGGTCCGAAGGAGAACGCGTACGCTCCCGCTCCCGCTCCTTCAAAAGATTCACGCATCTTTCTTCTCCTCTGCGCAGCATCCCTACTCCACTTCTCTGTTTTTATAGTCATCCTCTTAATTCAATCAATAAAAACGCTCTAATCGCGGTAAAGGGTACGAAAAAACTGCTTGACTTTTCTAATAAGTATAAAGTATTATTTTAAATGTGTCAAGGAATTCTGTCATAAAATCTTCATCTCCATTTTCAGCCCCGCGCATACGGAATAAAACGGATACCCTGAAATGTTACCTATACGTCATCCAACTGTCATTTCTTTATATCTATTGGCTGTGTTTACGATTGCGCTTAACCTATCCACTTTAACTGTAGAAGCCGTCAATTCCCAAGACACACCGAGGACACCTATTCCAACGCAGAAACAGACATCAACGCTACAGGCAACATCGGAGAAAACCGTCAATTTTGAAGATATTTACGAAATTAAGCTGAATCTGGAGATCCGCAGTGACATTGAAATAACTGCGACCGAGAACAGTGCTATCCGTGTCAAACTCGAAAAGCAGACGCAAGCAACAAACACCAAAAGCGACACACTTATGCGTGCATACCTTGATAACATCTCCATAACAGAAACACGCAGCGACGGTACACTCAAGTTAGGGGTCCAATTGCCAACAGACTATACTCCCGATGCAAAACCGAATCCGCTCGCGAATTTGCCTGACCAGCAAGCGAAACTTAACGACCCAATTCAGCTGAAATGGACGATTAACACCCCCGCAGATGTCGCCCTTAATATCGAAAACAAAACAGGGAATATACGCCTGAAACGTATTCGAGGCAAGATAGAAGTTACGACAGACACAGGAAGCGTTCAGTTACATGAAACTTTGGGGATCTACAATATCTCTGTAAAAGATGGGAATATCGGTGGAAAAATTTTGCTAACGCACGGACAGAACAAACTACTCACACAAAACGGTTCAATCGGGTTGATTATACTCGATACCGTTTCGGCACCGATGGATTTGACGGCACACGGCGGTCGTATCCGATTAGAATTGCCCGAAGATTACGCTGTCGATGCTGAAATTAAAAGTGAAAAACAGCAGACTGTTGTCAATCTACCGGCACAAATTGATAATGCTACATCCGTAACCATTATTAACGGTGGCGGTCCGCTATTTCGCTTGAAAGCGACCGATGCGATCTCGGTTCTACCAAGTTCATCGCCGGCAGAGGACGCATCCCCGGACCCTTCGTCAGATTCCCTTGCAGATTTTTCGCAAACCGTAATGGAGACAGCACAACCCCCGGTAATTGATGGTAATATCTCCGAAATAGCGTGGCAGCGGGCAAGCACACTCTCACCTTTTCAGAACGCCGATGGCACTGGTGAACCACAGAACCCGACACAGACCTCTCTATTGTGGGACTCCGAACACCTCTATATCGGCGTAAAAGCATATATCTCAGAAGCGCAGATCCCTCACATCTCACAGACACAAAACGACTCTCCGATTTGGGAAGATGAATGCATTGAAATCGTGATGGATCCGAACCTGAAAACCGATACCTATTATCATTTCGTTATTAATCCTATTGGCGCGCGCTTTGATCAACAGGTTAATCTGCCTGGAACACCCTATTTCCGTTTTGCCCCGCAAGATGTTCAATCGACACTCGGTCAAGAGACCATGAAAACAGATTTTGACGCAGATAGCGATTGGGACTCAAACGCAAAGGTAGCCACCGAGATTAACACGACCTTTTGGAGCGTTGAAATCGCCATCCCACGTAAAATGTTGGAGAAACCCGCTGGTTTAGACTCGCAAGACGGATCCACCGCGGAAAATAGGTGGCTTTTTAACATTCAGCGCAAAGCATACACGGACACCCGGAATGCGGAAGACCTTGTCCTTACCACACAGAGAGAGTATAGTTATTGGCTACCGACTTACGATACAGAGCATCCGTGGTGGTTCCATACACCGCAACAGTATGTCGGCACTCTCTCTGAACGTTCCGCTCCGGCGATGGGACTATTACACTTCGTAACGATGCCATCCGAATCCTCTGAAACCTTCACGGCAGAGGAACAATTCCTCGTTTCTGCGATCGAGATTGAAGGGAATACGAAAATCGCAACCGAGGCTATCTTGCAGAACATTCCTATTCAAGCCGGTAGTATTGCGACGGGTTCGCAGCTCGCATGGCTCATCGCAGAATTACGGAATCACGACTGGTTTGAAGATGTTCGTCTGGAGACAAGACAAGAACAACTTCCGCTCGAAAATCAAGGCAGCCCACGGGTTTTCAGTGTCCACATCCGAGTTACAGAAGCCCCTGTCATCTTTGCGCAACTGATTAGAATCAACGGAAATAGAAGTTTTCCGACATATCTTATCAAAGAGTGGTTTCAACTAAATCCGGGTTATATCGCTGTTGCAGCAACGACACTTAAGCAGCGGCTCATTGCCGATTTCTATTCAAATCGTGGCTATGAATTTGCGACTGTTAAGCACGAAGTCATCAACGATGCCCTCAAATTTAATATCAACGAAGGCACTTTACACGAAATTCGGTTTACCGGAAACAGCCGGATTTCGAGGGCAGAACTCTTAGCGGCTCTTGATCTGAAAACCGAAGACTCGGATGGAAAACTCGGATCGAAAGCACCTGAAATTTACCATCGTACGCTCGGTCAATCAAAGGTAAACCGCATGCGTAGGGAACTCCGTGAAAACAGTGAGCATTTTAAGTCGATTCTCGGATGGCGAGTCCAACGCGAAGGTGGTAAAAATGTTATGATCGTCGAAATTGAAGAACAACCTATCGCCAAACCCGGCGTTTTCCCGATTCTTCAATTCAACCGTGTTCACGGTCTAATACTGGGCGCAGGTGGCACCCTTACAACACAATTCACGGGTACGGAGCAGGTATTGGTGTCAGTCAGCCGTGGATTCACCAGTAAGATATGGAACTATCAGGCAGGTGTTGAGAAAGGATTCTTTAAACGGCAACCCCTTAAACTCGGAGGTAGTTTCTATAAACTCACTGATGTCAGCTCCAATACCTATCTACATCACGGTGATGCCTCGCTGAGTGCCTCCTATTACGGTTCCGCCCTTCAAGATTATTATGAACGTTTCGGGGCTCAGGGATGGATAATCTACGCACCATCGGAATGGAGTTATCTCAGACTTGAAACCACAAGAGAAAATCACGACAACCTCTCTAAATCTACGGATTGGAGCTACTTAAACCGCTCCCAACTCAAACGAGGCAACGCCCGGATTGAACGTGGGCAATTACGAAACCTCGCTCTCGTTTTCGCGTTTGATACTCGTGACCACAGATCAACGAGCATACAGAATTTCCATACGCTGTTCTCTGCGAATGAACGCACCCGCCGTGGATGGCGCGGACAACTTGCCGCTGAGATGACGGGGCAATATCTCGGCGGTGATTTCGACTTCAATTTCTACCGATTTGAAATCGCACGCTACACGCCTCTATCGGGACCACACCAACTGAACGTTAGAGTCTCGGGTGATTTCTCTGACGCGCCATTACCCAGACAACGGCTCCTTCATCTTGGGGGTGGTAATACCTTGCGTGGCTATAATTTCAACAGATTCGCAGGGGATAATCGACTCCTGCTCAACCTCGAATATCGGCTCATCAATGAGATAACCGACGAGGATTCTCGGAACGTATTCGGTTGGACACTTAGCTGCTTTCTTGAAACGGGCAGCGTCTGGTGGCATGGTGATGCACCTTTTGCCAATTCTGATGCCTTCACAGAACGGCTTAAAACCTCAGTCGGGGTCGGTGGTTCCGTTTTTATAGATCCGTTTGGAAACCTGAAACCGTGGAGTCTTGCTGTTGAAGTCTCAGAGGCACTTGATTCATCGTTCTCATTACGAAACCCGATACTCATTTTACGCTTTGACCGCATCTTCTAACAAATAACAAGGTATTTTTGGAACCTTTAGACGGTTCTATGCCATTCTATCAGTGGACATTAAAAAATGAAAAATACACCACTTCATCACATTCATGAGCAGCTCGGCGCGACCTTCGCGGAAAAACACCAAGGTTGGAGCGTCGCAGCCCACTACACGGATCCTATTTCCGAACATCACGCTGTCCGAAACGGCGTCGGTATTGCCGATGTCTCCTACCGAGGTAGGCATCAACTAACAGGCGACGATCGCGCAAAATTTCTGCACCGTATCATCTCGAACGATGTTGAAAATCTTTCCGCAGGTCAAGGCACCTACGCCACACTCTTAACACACCGAGGCAAAATTATTGCCGATTTAAATATCTATGCCCTTGAGGACGCAATCACTATTGACACCGCGCCTGAGACGAGAGAGAACGTCTTCACTGAGTTGGACAAGTACATCATCGCTGATGATGTTGAATTCTCTGATTTAACCGCTGAAACCGGCGCGATTGCTGTCCACGGTCCTAAATCGCCTGAACTCGTGCAGTCTGTTCTCGGTATCAGCAATGTGGCGCATTTGCAGGAACGCCACAATCGCACGCGTGAAGCGGATGCGCTTTTCAAAAATGCCATCGTCTGTGTCCGAACAGATAGCACCGGTGAAACCGGCTATATGCTTTATACTGCTGCCGACGGATTGGAATCACTCTGGGCAGCATTGATGGCTGAAGGATCACAATTTAATGTTCAACCTATCGGTTGGAATGCCCTTGAATCCCTGCGGATTGAGGCGGGGATACCCAGATATGGGACGGAGCTCACTGATGCTGTTATCCCACTTGAAGCGGAATTAGAACACGCCATCGATTTTGAAAAGGGATGTTATATCGGGCAAGAGATCGTCGCACGGATGAAATATCGTGGACACCCGAATCGCTTGTTACGCGGTATCGAAATCGACGGGAGTCCGACATCGCAAGACAATTGCGAACTTCATCCAAACGCGCCGATCTTCAACGGCGATAAAGAGGTCGGATGGGTTACCAGTGCCACCTTCGCTCCAACACTCGCAAAAGAGATCGCTTTGGGATACGTCCGTATTGCAATGACAGAACCCGGCAGTCGCGTTCAGATTGAGACATCCGCAGGGCGTGTCAATGCGACAGTCGTACGACTGCCATTTTCGGCATAAACGAAACTGAAATTTCACTATTTCTTTACCCTTAACTATGAGGTGAATTTATATGACACATAACCATTTGAGAATCCAAACTTTTCTGCTACTCCTACTCTTGCCTATGTTCTTAGGCGGCTGTGGTCTGGCGAAACTATCACGGATTCAGTCGGAGGGCAATTTAGTTGTTGTAGAATCCACGCTCGCCAAAAATCTCGGAACCCTTGAGCGTTTGGCGAAAACTGGAAACAGTGGACTTGTTACGAAGACCGCACGCGCACACGCTTCCTACAGCGGTTTCCTTGAAGATAAAATGGAAGAAGCGGAGCTCGCTGGAAACATCGAAACGGCAAACGAAATGCGATCACAAGCGATCGGACACTACGTCCGCGCCGAAAAATACGCCTTTAAGGTTTTAGCGAAATCCGATAAAACCTTTAAGGACGCAAGAAATGTAGCACCTGATGACCTAAAAGGCGCACTCCAGAAACTGAAGAAAAAACAGGTGGAACCGCTCTTTTGGGCTGCTTACGCGATGGCGCGAGGTATCAGTCTCCAGAAAGATGACCCGATGCAAGTCATCGATCTCGATCGCGTCGAAGCGATGATGCAACGTGTACTTGAGTTAGACGATACCTTTTACTTCGGCAGTGCCTATCTGTTCTATGCTGTCTATTACGGCGACCGATCACCAGCCATCGGCGGCGATCCGGAGAAAGCAAAGGAATACCTTGACAAGGTCGATGAACTTAATGATGGCAAATTCCTGTTGGCAAAATTTTATCGCGCACGGTACTACGCCTACCCTCAACAGGATGTCCAACTCTACAAGAAAATGTTACAGGAAGTTATCAATGCTCCGGACGACATTTTTCCCGGCGAAGAGGCTGCGACAGCACTCGCAAAATCACGCGCCAAACGTTGGCTCGGTCAGACGGATATGCTTTTTGATTTAGAAATAATGGAAGGAGACACAGAATAATGAAAACAAAGCAGACAGGCTATGTAGCACGGGGTTTCAACCCCGATGCCTTACTTAAATTCACATTTATATGGCTACTGATTTTAGGAACCTTAACCGCACCGGCAACACTTTTCGCTGCGGAATCCATTAAATTCGCGACACTTGCGCCGAAAGGCTCCACATGGATGAATAATTTCGAGGCGATGGCAAGAGAAATTCGCTCCAAAACGGATAACGAAATCGGACTCCGCATCTATCCAAATGGGGTCCAAGGCGACGAACTCGATGTTATCCGTAAAATGCGAGCCGGATTGATCCACGCAGGTGCTATGACAGCAACCGGTCTCGGCGAAATACAGAAAGAGGTACTCATCTTTCAACTGCCGCGGATGTTCAGAAACTACGCAGAACTCGATCATGTCCGAGACTTTCTTCGCGAAGACCTTGACAGAAAGTTCATGGATGCCGGGTATGTCCTGATCGGGATGGGAGACATCGGTTTCTATTATATCTTCAGCAACGAACCGATCCGCACGATTGCCGACCTTCAGTCTCCGAGTGTCAAGATGTGGGCACGAACAAGCGACAAAATCGCACTCGAATTCTACAAAAATGCCGACATCGCAACCGTCCCACGGGAAGTCACACAGGTCTTGTCCTCGCTCTATTCAGGGCAGATCAACGCCGTAACCGCATCACCCTACGTCACTGTCGCACTCCAATGGCATGATAAATTCAAATACATGACGAATCTTCCAGTGAGCGTCGGTGTCGGAGCAACGGTTATAACAAAAGAAAAGTTCGATCAACTGACACCAGAGGAGCAGAATGTTCTGCGTGAAGTCGGGGACAAGTATCAAGCCTCCCTGATTGAACAGATTCGGAAGGATAACGATAGAGCGGTTGAGGCACTGCAAAAGAAAGCAGGCCTTCAAGTCGTTGAATTCGAGGACGATGCGCGTGAGGCGTGGGATGCGATCGCTTCAGAAACGCACCAAGCACTCGTCGGTCAGATTTATTCACAAGAGTTTCTCGACAAAATTAACGCACTCTTAGAAGCGTACCGAAAAACAAAATAGGTAAAACTGGCGCAGGATGTCAATAGACTTCTCCACAATAGGCGCGCTTCCAAAGCGCGCCTATCAATTTTAGAACTTACGCATGCTTCTCTTTTGTAGCATAGACTGTTAGTCTGTGCCCCGAAAATAACTGCGTTTTTTACAGGGCCCTCCATCTTACAGCACATGCTATGATCAAAATTGCGTAAGTCCTGAATTTTATATTTACCGAATCCGTTTTCTTGATGTCAGGGTCATTCAATTGTAGGTTGTAGGTTTTTAGTGTTGTCCTTTTCGCAGACGTTAATACTTAATATATGTTATGCTTTAAAACAGACCGCTG
>ASZN01000022.1 GCA_000406005.1 Candidatus Poribacteria bacterium WGA-3G | reverse complement strand
CTGATCTTTCGCCACTCGCAGGATTGACAGAATTAGAGTCGCTGTCTCTTTCTGGGAACAATATATCTGATCTTTCGCCACTCGCAGGATTGACAAACCTTTCACAATTATGGCTTGTTGAAAACCCTATTAAGAACCTGCAACCACTTCTCACACTTTTGGAAAAGAATCCAGATGTGAAAATATATCTCAAATGGGGTGGTGTACCATTATCCGTCACGCTTGAGGTTATCAGTGGGGGTGGGCAGAGTGCGCGTGTCAATCAACAATTAGCAAATCCGTTTGTGGTGCGCGTCAAGGATCAGGATGGTAATGCGATGTCTGGTGTCTCTGTATCGTTTTCTGTCACACCGAGTGGGACGCTGAACCCATCGCGTGCGACGACAGATTCAAATGGACAAGCAGAAACACGGTTGACGCTCGGTGGCACCACTGGCACATATACCGTCACCGCGCGTGCCTCTGGGATTACACAACCTGTCTCCTTTACTGCGACGGCAACTTTGGCATTCAGACCGACTGAGGTTGCCAATCAGACGTTCACTGTCGGCAGCACTATCCAACCGCTCCGCTTGCCCGTAGCCGCGGGCGGCACTGCACCTTATACTTACACCCTCTCACCAATACCGGCAGGGCTCTCGTTTGATACGACAACGCGGCTGCTCAGCGGCACGCCGACAACCGCAGCACCGGCGACACCCATCACCTATACTGCCACAGATGCAACCGGAGCGTCTGCCACTTTGAATTTCAACATTGAGGTGATTGGAGATGGAGAGGTACCTGGACCTGGACCTGGACCCGTGGATGTCAATGCTGATGGACAGGTGACAGTCATAGACCTTGCGATTGTGGCACTCTTTTATGGGACGCAGGTCCCCGCAGGACTCAGCCTCCCCGCGGATGTCAATGCCGATGGGATTGTTAACATCTTAGACCTTACGGCTGTTGCACAGGGACTTGATGCTGCGGCTGGTAATGCTGGCGAACTTTCGCTGGGAGCGGTAGAGGCGGCGTTGGCGGCAGCAGCAGAGCAGGCGGCGGACCTCGAAGATGTCGCTGCGGCACCGATGGGTTTCAGCACCCGTCCGGATGTTCTCTCAAGCGGTAAAGCTTATGTAAACGTCACCCGTGCCTTTACGGATGCGAGGCACCTCGCAGTCAGTGATATGCTTTCGGCGTTCCTGGTGCTGCTCACAGAAATGAGAGAAGTCCCTGACACAACAGCATTGTTACCGAACTATCCGAACCCGTTCAACCCTGAAACGTGGATACCTTATCACTTGTCAAAAGAGACAGAGGTAACATTGACGATCTACGATGTCCGAGGCGTATTGGTGCGAGCGTTGACATTAGGGCATCAGGCATCCGGTGTCTACGAAAGCCGTGGGCGCGCGGCGTATTGGGATGGCAGAAACGCGAGCGGTGAACCCGTGGCGAGTGGTGTCTATTTCTACACCCTCACCGCAGGCGATTTTTCTGCCACGCGCAAGATGTTGATACGGAAGTAAATAGCCGGCAATTATCGGTATCAAGGGTGTAGGTGTTCGCTTTATCTAATCTTCCGCTACAAAACCCAATCCTTTAGGTTTGGGATGTAGTAGCGGTCCCTTGAGTTGTGTCAAAAAACACTTGACAGTTACCTAAAAAATTGGTATAATCACAGTGTATTCGGCATTGGTTGTGAGTTGATGCAGTGGTATATTGCTTGATATTGAGACAACTACGTAAAAGCCTATACACCTCAGAAATATCTAAAATATGCTTGACATGTGTTCGGGAAATCCAAGTCATGTTGTATCCCACGAGAATGTAAGAGGTTAATAGCCTTTCAGACACATCAAAATGTTCATAAGGCACTTCGGTGCGGGGTCGGGATAGCGTCCCTTGTGCTTAGGCATCGTAAGACTTTCGTTTTTGACATTCTCAAAACAAAAGCAATGTCGTTTGAAGCCACAAATGCTTTCGCATAAAGTTTGCGGAAGCCCAATTCTTTAGGTTTGGGTCTATCACTGTTACAGAGCATCTCTACATTGAGAACCGATAACTGACACAGGACTTACGCAGCACCTTCGCTGGCGAGGTTTCAAACCTCGCCAGCGGCGGCGTGGCGTAGTTATACATCAGCAAATTGCGTAAGTCCTAAATATTATACCACAATCTTGTCTTAGAGAGTGGCCCGAATTTCCGGTGGCAATACACATTTGCAAAAAGATAGGAATTTATTATTAGGCTTTGAGGATGGGAACATTGTACGGCTTCAACTTTGAGTCACGGGTAACAAGCATTAGATTTTCAACTGTGGCTTGAGCGACTAACAGCCTGTCAAAAGGGTCCTTATGGTGAAGTAGTAGGTCTTTCACGTGCCATGCGTGTTCATAATCAATTGGCATCAACTGAAATCCTGAATCTATTATCACCTCCTTAAGATTTTCGGGACTTTCTAACTTGCCCAATGCCTTTTTAATCGCAATCTCCCATGCTGACACGACGCTGACAATGATTTTATTATCTGGTTCTTTTATCGCTGTTAACGCTTCTTTGGATAATAGATCGGGGTCGTCAAGCCACCATAGCAAAACACAAGTATCCAATAACAGGTTCATTTATCCTCCCCGTGAAAGAACGTCATAAAAGATTCAGGGAGTTCATCAAAGTCATCGGCTATTTTCACTTTCCCTTTCCACTGCCCGCCGCGACGTGGTTTCTTGTTGTTTTGCTTTGAGACTACCTGATTGAGTTGCTGCAGTTGGTTCTCAACAAAGGCTTTGAGATTATTATTTTCGGAACGTTTTGCTAATTCTAATGCTTTCTGGAAATCTGATCTGGCTTTATTGATTCTGCCTAAGTGAGCTTCCAGTACACCCCTATAAGCATAAGCTTCGGCATAATCAGGTTTTATGCGAATTGCTTCGGTATAATCGGCGATAGCCTCATCGTACTGACCTAGTTCACTCCGTAAAATACCGCGAATATTGTATGTTTCTTCGACGAAATCTGGCTTTAACGCAATTACCTTATCATAGTCCGATACTGCGGCATCATATTCACCCAGAAGGGTATTCGCTGAGGCTCGATGGTAGTAAACCTCAGCACAATTAAATCCCAACGTAATTGCTTTATCAAAATCAGCGATTGCAGACTCGTGGCGATCAAGCTTAAACCTCGCTATTCCTCGATTGTAATAGGCACTTGAAAAGTTGTGGTTCAATTCTATTGCTTTGTTAAAGTCGGTCATTGCCTCAGCATATTGTTTAAAATCGTACCGTGCGATTCCTCGATTATAAAAGGCTTTCCAAAAATCAGGGTTCAACACAATTGCCTTGTCGTAAGCAGAAATGGCTTTTTCTATCCGGTTCCCGTGATAAAGGAGATAACCCATCGAGAAAAAGGCATGTGCAGCGAGTTCAATGTCACTCAGTTCGGGTGTGTTCACATTGGTCTGCTTGTTTTCGCTTGGGGAGGTATCTACAATTTCTTCCTCTGCTAACTCTGGAAACAGTTCTGTCAATTTTGGAACATAAGCGTCTTCGTAATTGTCAATGAGTCGAATAACGAATTCCATCAGTGGTGCCAAAGGATGATTTTCATTTTCACCGATTGAAAAGATCAGTTTTTTTAGTATCTCATTTAACCACTGATATTCATCTTCAGTCAATTTGATGGTTCCGTAATGTCCATGCCGTTGTCCAAAATCGATTAATCCGTCTAACACCCCTGTTAACCATTGGTAGGCACTTTCCGGATAGTTCGGGGTATCAACGGCGGACAATATTTGAATCCGTCCCTGAATTTGTATCAGTTCAAAACCCTCTGATAATTGAGAAGGAGTCAGCGTTAAATCGGGGACAGCAGGATCCGAATCCAAAATTGCTGATACATTAAACTCAGGTTGTGTTTGCATCAACATAATTTACCTCTTCTATCTCCGTTTACTATACTCGGCATGTGTTTCTACCTTTAAGATAATGACACGTTGTACTTTATATTGCACGAATGCAGTAAGACGCGCTTTGTTACCACCAATATTAAAGACTATTGATGTTATTTCTTCACCTGGCTGTCCGAAATATCCTGCGGGAACTTTCACCGGAGAAGCGCGCGGAAACATTGCACGCAAATCTTCAAGAGATTTAAAACTCCCTTGCTCTATCAGGTTATACCACCGATTAAGTGCGGATCTGGTATTTGGATGTCTCTGTGCAAATTTATTCAGTATTTCTTCGCCTGTAATACGCATTTGTGGACAAGATCCGCCTTTTAGTCAGTCACGTCAGAGTATTCGCCTAATTAGTATACCATACAAAAAACCTACAATTGAATGTCCCTGAGAAATCACTAATGCTAAATTAATGTAAGTTTATTTTCACTATCTTGTGGTGTAAAATTGTTGAGTTCTTGGAGTCGTTCCTCAATAAATGTTTTGAGGTTATTATTGTCCTGCTGCTTTGCCAGTTCCAATGCTTTCTGGAAATCTGATCTTGCTTCATCAATACGATCCAATCCAGCTTTTGCCATTCCAAGGTTAGCATGAGCTTCTGCATAATCAGGCTCTATGCGAATTGCTTCGGTATAGTCGACAAGAGCAGCATCAGAGTGTCCTAGCTCTCGTTTTAAACTACCTCTATTGTGATATGCTTCCGCGAAATTAGGTTTTATACGGATTGCTTCGGTATAATCAACTAATGCCTCATTGTATTGTCCATGTTTTTGTTCTAAATTACCTCTATTGTAATAGGCTGCCGCATAATCAGGTTTTATATGAATGGCTTCAGTGTAGTCTGCTAGAGCCTCATCGTGTTGTCCTGACTCTCCCATAGCGTCCGCCCGATTGAGATAAACCTCCGCGGAATTAAGTCCTAATTCAATTGCTTTATTAAAATCAGTGATCGCCTCTTGAAGATTACCAAGCCGCTTTTTGGCGACTCCCCTGCAGTAATAAGATTCGGCAATATCTGGTTTCAACTTAATTGCTTTATCAAAATCGTCAATCGCAACTTGGGAGTTATCAAGTAGTAATCTGGCAGACCCTCTGTAGTAGTATGCTGTAAAATTACTTGGATCCAGTTCAATTGTTTTGTCCAGGTCGTTAATCGTAGTTTGGAAGTTCCCTAATTGGTAATTTGTATATCCTCTGTTATAGTAGGCATCAGTGTGGTTTGGATTCAACTCAATCGCTTTAGCTAAATCGTTAATCGCAGATTCATGTTGGCCAAGTTTAGACTTCGCTATGCCTAAGTGATTATAGGCTTCAACATGATCAGGTTTTAATATGATTGCTTCATTAAAATCGGCAATTGCCCCTTCATAGTTTTTTAATTCAGATTTCAGAATTCCTCGGTTGTAATAGGCACTCGCGAAGTTGTGGTTCAATTCTATTGCTTTGTTAAAGTCGGTCATTGCCTCAGCATATTGTTTAAAATCGTACCGTGCGATTCCTCGATCATAAAAGGCTTCCCAAAAATCAGGTTTTAATGCAGTTGCC
The DNA here is from genome assembly GCA_000406005.1 of Candidatus Poribacteria bacterium WGA-3G. Lineage (GTDB taxonomy): Bacteria > Poribacteria > WGA-4E > WGA-4E > WGA-3G > WGA-3G. The sequence goes on along the minus strand of ASZN01000022.1, from coordinate 23,953 downwards.
TTGTCATAAGCAGAAATGGCTTTTTCTATCCGGTTCCCATGATAAAGGAGGAAACCAATAGAAAAAAAGGCATGTGCAGCGAGTTCACTCTCACTCTGTTTAAAAATATTTGAAACGGGTTGCTTGTTTTCACTTACAGCCTCTAGCGCTCCTTCCTCTGCCAACTCCGGAAACCGTTCGGTCAGTTTTGGAACATAAGCCTGCTCGTAGTTGGCAATGAGCCGAATAATAAAGTCCATCAGTGGTGCTAAGGGATGATTTTCATCCTCACCAACGGAACAGATTAACTCTTCTAATACATCGTCCAGCCACTGATACTCGTCTTTAGTCAACTTGATAACACCGTAATGTCCGTGTCGTCGTCCAAAATCGATTAATCCGTCTAATACTTCTGTTAGCCATTGGTAGGCACTCTCACGGTAGGTTATGGGCACGGTAGGTGCTGATAGCCGAATTTGAACCTGAATGTGTATCGGTTCAGACCTCTTGAACGGTTGAGGTTTGTTCGATGTTTCATCGAGCAGGACGGGATCCAAGGTCAAAGGACTTGGTGTTGGTGACATATCAAATGCAGATTGTGTTTCCATTGACATAATTTACCCTCTCAAGTTCCTTTTGCTATATTCCGCGTGCGTTTCCACCCGTCTGATAGCGACGATTTGTTTTCTATACTGAATGAACGCAGTAAGGCGCGCTTTATTGCCACCAATGTTGAAAACTGTCAAGGTCTTTCTTCTTTCTGTTCGTGATAACTCCCCTGAACGTGTTGGCACCGGATCGGCGTGAGGAAACGTTTTGCGCAATTCGACAATTGATCCGAAGATTCCTTCATCTATTAATCTAAACCACCGGTTAAGTGCGGATCTGGCAGTTGGATGTCTCTGGGCAAATTCGTCCAGTTTTTCGGCACCTATAATCTCCATTTGTAAACAAGATCCGTCTTTTAGTCAATCACGTCAGGTTATTCGTTTAATTAGTATACCATGCAAAAAATCAACTGTCAAAAAATAACCGTGGTGGAAAATACTATACCTCCGCGCCAATATCCAATCCCGACAACTTTTCAACAATCCGCACCGTCTCTAAGCTCATACTGATAACCTTCCGAATCAGATCCACAATATATGTCTCATCATCTGCGCGGTTCGGGTCGTTTACGATGCCGCTCCGTTTGTCTGTTTTGATACGGTACTGATCTACCACCCACTCCAACGCTGAGCGGTTCCCTAACCGATACTGGAACGCCTCGGCGGGGATACCCGCCACTGTCAAGAAATCGTTGTATTTTATCTCTGTTTTGTCTTTGGAGAATTTCATCTGCTCTACACGCCAGTCCAATGGTATATCTGGTGTTTCAATCAGGTCTAACTGATACTGGGGTTGGTCTTCGTAGTGGACGTGGATATCTGCCAATCGCTTTCCTGCCTTGACGAATTCCCAGAACTTAGGAGCATAAGGAATATGGGGCAGATCTCGCTTGAGATTCGCCTGATACCGATCGCGATACGCGGGATGATGCAGCAGGGCATACGTATAATGGAAAATGTCCCACTTGGTGATTTTATCGTCCTTGTAGTGTTCACGGAATTGTGCCAATGCCCAATCTGTAATGTTCTCCCTTCGGTTTGAACCGTCTTCATCATAGATGTAGAATGGAAAACATTGATTGGCATCAATGGTAATAAAAACAGTATGCGGAATAACGTTTGTGATATAGCACCAAAAATCTGTACGTCCACCCCTATTTGGAACACAGATGATCCGATTCTCTGCCTCGGTTTCAGGTATAGGAAAAATTGATGGGAATACGTACACCCTCTCTGCCATGAATCTGTCAAAGTAGAGACAAGACTTTGTGAACGGACGATAGAGCATCCGTCGTATCCTTTCTGGAGTGAATTCTGCCATGTACCCACTCATCAGCTTCTGTTTTAAACCCGCGCTCCAACTAATTTTCTCGTTGTCATACACCACAAAATCATCAACATCTTGCCCCGTTTGCTGCTGCCATTTGAGTACTTGCGTATTGTAAGCGTCTATCATTCGCGTAACATTACTACCGAGGACATCTCGGTCAAAGTTGATTGCCCATGCATCGCGGTTCGTCTTAACACCACTACTGAATTGGTGGAAAATTACACCTGAAACCTCACCTTTTTCTCTTTTAGCTTGCTTACTCCCGATTGGTAGAAAGGTCTCAAAATCTTCGCGCAGCCCCTCAGTAAGCCAGGTATGGCGTGCATCGGGTTGAATAGAATCCCAGTTGACATTGCCGATGTGTTCGCACGCGTCCAGAAAGTCAAACGTTGCTTCTTTGCTTATCTCCGCAGTCTCACCGTTGTAAAAAATATCGGCAGACTTAGATTCGTGTTGACGCTTTTTCACGAATAGGTTAATGCTCACCCCGACCTGAATATCGAAAACATTGGCATCCCCAGCGTGACCTTTACGGACATTGCCACCCAAATCTAACAGATAGATCTTATCACACGCATCGGAGAGATGTTTCCGCATCCCGTCGAACGCCTGACCGGTGATAAAGTTGTGGTTCGTCACAAAGGCGACGATCCCATCTGTTTCAATCCGGTTCAATGCCCAGTGGATTGCTTTAACGTAGGGATCATAGAGCGCGGTTTTGTTCGTCGCAGTGGAGGCTTGGGCGTACGTTTCTTGAATTTGTCTATCCAATTCAGGATACTTACGGTTCTTATTGGCATCGTTTTCATCCATCTGCCGTGCATTATACGGTGGATTTCCGATAACCACGAACATCTCCGTCTGCTTCTGTCGGTCAACCCGCCGCGTGTTCTCTGGTATGAACAGGGATAACTGCCGCTCGGCTGTCAGGTCAAATGTATCCACAAGGCAGAGGTTATCGAAAGGCTGATACTGCTTTGTAGCAACATAAAACTCATGCTCAATATTCATGCTCGCGATGTAGTAAGGCATCAGCAACACCTCATTACAGTAGAGTTCACCGCTGTATTTCGCCTTGAGTGCGGTTTTATCAATCGCTTGTATGAGTCGCACGATGAAGTTACCCGTGCCAACGAACGGATCAATGATGTGAACCCCGGTATCCGAGAGTGAACGTCCGAACTCGGTTGCAAGTAGATGCGAAACGCTTTTCACGATAAAATTAACGATCGGCTGCGGCGTATAGACGATGCCGTGTGTATCAGCGACCTTGACCGAGAAACCTTGAAAAAACTGCTCGTAGACAGTATTGAGGAAATGTTGTTTCTGTGAGAAGTCTATAAAGGTTGCGGCGGCGCGTTCAATCGCACCATAGAAGGGATTGAGTTCTCGGAGGAACTCGGAACGGTTATAAGCCTGCCATGTGAGGGCGTCAATCACATTTTCAATTTCGCGTGCGATGATATTTCGGCGAGTGAAATCCGGATTGTCAAAAACGGTGCGAAAAATCCGTTCCGTCAAGAGATGTTGGATGAGCATCTCCTCGACAGCAGACTTCGAGAGATTGGGATTAATCGCTTCTTGACAGTGGCGATAGAAGTCCGCGAACGCCTTCTGAAACCGCGTGTTGGTAGCCTCTTCATTTTGAATTAACGTCGCGGCACGTTCACCCAGTGCTGGCACTTTATCCTTGAATTCAACGGCGGCGCGTTCCCAGTTCGCAACGTCCGCTTGTTCGTAACCGAAGAAGGCGTGGAGCACCCGAATAAACGCTTCTGGATCAGCGATACCGACATCCATGACCTCTTGACCATCTTGATAGAGGATGGCGCGTTCTTGCGTGGTGAAGAGTATATTATCCTGCGGATAGCCAGCGTCGAATTTCTGTCTAACTGCTGTCGCGAGATTGTCGTGGAGGTCTTTTGCTTCCCAGTAACCGCGCGGCAGACCGAAAACGTTATCCGTAAGCATACCATCGACGTAAATTGTGGTATTTTGCGGTGTTCGGAGCGATTTTTCACAGATAAGCGTTAGATTGTTTTGGTGGGCGTAGTGTTGGAGAAGCGTCGCAAAGGCGAGTCGAATTTCGGTTTCGTTTGTGGCCCCGAGGCTTTCATACTGTTTGAGTTCTACGTAAAAGGTTTGTATCGCCTTATGTGTCGGTTTGATATTTCGCACGCTTGCGTTGAACTCCTGATGCATAAATTTATGTGAAGTATTATTATACACAAACTTGAAGTGAATCGCAAGTGAAAATTGAGGTTTTCACATCAGGGTCATTCAATTGTAGGTTGTAGGTTTTTAGTGTTGTCCTTTTCGCAGACGTTAATACTTAATATATGTTATGCTTTAAAACAGACCGCTGAAATTTTCGCAGCATTTCGCAGCATTTCGCAGCGGATCCTGGAAAAAAAGATGTCCAATCCAATAATTTCTTAAAATTGAATGGCCCTGTTCTTGATGTAAATTTCAATTGCCATTTTTTTGGGTGTGTGGTATCATTGCATCTTTGAGGAGGAATTCAAGACACGTGACATCTATTAATGACATCGCAAACGAATTTATTCGCGAAGAAATTGAAGAGTTCCTTGAGGAACCTGATGAGATAACACGCACCATTGAGATATTCGCACAGGCAACTCCTGCTATGCAGGACATCGCCGCTGCACTCATTGACGGCGACCATCACGCCGTTGACGAGTTGACAGAAGCAGCACTGAAGGATGGTACGGAAGCGTTGGAAATTATGGACGACGGACTCATCTCAGGGATGGGTATCGTCGGCATCAAGTTCCGAGAAAACTTTATCTTCGTGCCGGAGGTCTTGGCGTGTGCACGCGCCATGAAAGCAGGTATGGCATATATTGAGCCGATCCTCTCCGAGGCAGGCATCGAACCTATCGGGACAGTGATTATGGGAACCGTCAAAGGCGACCTACACGACATCGGCAAAAACCTCTGCATCATGATGTTGCGCGGCGCAGGTTTCGTCGTACACGATCTCGGCGTTGATACCTCTGAAGACGAATTCATTGAGGCTGTTGAGGAATACGAGGCACCGATTTTAGGGATGTCGGCACTCCTGACAACTACAATGCCGAACATGGGAAAAACGATCGATGCCTTTATCGATGAAGACCTACGCGAAGAAGTGAAAATCATGGTCGGCGGCGCGCCCGTTACGCAAACATTCGCAGACGATATGGGTGCCGATGGATACGGTAAAGACGCACTCGCCTGCGTCTCACTCGCTAAGCAGTTCCTCGAAGCAACAGACGAAGAATGGTAACACTTCCCAAAGCCTGCCTAACCGAACCGTGAGCAAATTAAAAAAACAGACCCCTTTCTAAGTCTAAGCCTGTCGTCTGAAACGAAGTGGAAGACGGATTTAAGAAAGGATATCAAATGCCAAGGCTCCCGTTGTTTAACCGCAAGGAAAATTAAAAAATTGAAAAAGATAGACAAAGCCGAATACGAGAAGCGTCTCAATAAAATTACACAGATTTTTGAAGGATTGGTTGTCCACGCCGATGAACAAGCGACCTATCGGTGCCCCTACAAAAATCGGTTTGACCACTGCACAGCACAGTTCGGCTGTCGAAACCAACGGAAAATCGATGAGGGAACAGGACTGCTGTGTGTCGGAGACGATAAATTAGATTATCGCAGCGCATGGGAGACGGACGCGCCGGATCAAGCAGCGGAATCCCAAGGCACAATCATAAGCGACGGAAAGGTTCATCAACTCACCCCCGGAAAAACCGTTTTTGACTATGCCGACGATTTAGCCGTCCAGGTCCCCACCTCCTGCTTCCGAACCGGTCAGTGCCACGAATGTATCGTTGAGATTAAACGCGGCATGGACAGCCTGCGCCCTCCTAATGAGGCGGAAGCCTTCCTGCAAGATAACTATCGTCTCGCCTGCCAAGCGGTTGTACTTGATGTCAACTCGGATGTTGAGTTTACACCGCTCCGTCGCACACCGAGGATCCTGACGCATTCCACGATAGATGACGATCAAACTCTGGAACTCGACCCACGCGTCACACACCGCGAGGGCACTGTCTACTACAACGATGAAGCCATTGATAAGTACCGAGGACACCTTTACGGGTTAGCCATAGACATCGGCACTACGACAGTCGTGGCGAATCTGGTAGATTTGGAGAACGGAAAAACCGTCTCCGTCAGCTCCTTTGAAAACCCACAGCGTTTCGGTGGCAGCGATATCATGAACCGTATCAGCTACGACGGTGAATTTCATGGCGAACTGCGCCGCTCGCTTATCGCTGCGCTAAACAGTGAAATCATGGAGTTGTGCGACAGACACAACTTCGTCCGACAGGAAATTTACGAGGTTGTCGTTGTCGGTAACACAACGATGCGCGATATTTTCTTTAAACAGGATGTGCAAAGCATCGGACAAAAACCGTATAAATCCCTGATTGAACACGAATATCGGGACGGTATCCGTTCAACCACATCGCTGACTGAAAAAACACGTCGTTTGGGTATCCGCGCGAACCCGAAGGCGATGGTGTACAGTCTGCCGTTGATTGCCAGCCACGTCGGTGCAGATGTCGCAGCGGATTTAGTCTCAATTAACATCAACTCACAGAACGAAACTATCATGTTAGTCGATGTCGGTACGAACACCGAGGTGGTCGTCGGAAATGCGGAGCGTATGGTCGCCGCATCGTGTCCTGCGGGTCCCGCATTTGAAGGTGGCGGTATTGAATACGGAATGCCTGCTTACCCGGGTGCCATTGAGTCCGTAAAATGGAATGGCAGCCGATTCAATTGGACAACGATCGCTGACGAACCCCCACAAGGTTTGTGCGGTTCCGGGCTGATTTCGCTCCTCGCGGAGCTGCGCCGAAACGATCAGATGAGTCCGAAAGGCGTTTTCGCCGAAAGAAAACAGCGTCTCCTATCGCTTTTACCGGAACACGGGATCACGTTCTCACGTGAGGATGCAAGCAATTTGGCGCAAGCAAAAGCCGCAAATTACTGTGGACAGTATATTGTCCTCCGGCATTTCGGTTGTGTTCCGGAAGACATTACAACGCTTTTCTTAGCAGGAGGCTTTGCCAATTACGTTAACCTACAGGACGCGATTGAAATCGGATTCCTTGCCCCTGTTCCAGAAGCAAATGTCGTCAAAATCGGCAACGCCGCAGTTGCGGGCGCGACCGCTGTCCTCCTTTCTGACAAAAAACGCGCAAATATTGAAGCTTTCGTTAACAACATTGAGCATATTGAATTAGAGACCACTCCCGATTTTTTTGATATATTCGTTGAGGGTTGCCAATTCAAGCCGATGGCTTAGGAGTTGTCGGTTATCAGTTGTCAGTTACCAGTTAGACGTGTGGCAGGCGAGAACGTTTTTCTCCGCTACAAGCGAGTTCCTTGACAACTATTAAGAGAAAAGATGAGCAAAACCTAATGGTTAAAACACCTTTTCAAGAACGATTGAGATCTGATGAACCGATTTTGTACGATGGTGGATTCGGTTCACAACTGTTCGCACGCAATATAGAACTCACTAACAGCACGCTCGCCAATGAATTACATCCGGCTGAGGTTGTCGATATCCATTCGGACTATATCCGCGCAGGTGCTGAGGCAATCGGAACAAATACGTTTGTGGCATCGCCGCTACACTTGGAAATGGCAGGACAAAACACATCGGACGCGCAACGCCTGATACGACTCGCAGTGCAACACGTGAAAGCCGCTGCCGAACAAAACGAAAAAGAGGTCTATATCGCAGGCTCCGTCGGACCGTCACCCGGCGCAATTGAGGCGGACAGTGGCGATACCATCTTTGGGATACCGAACGCGGATGCCAGAGAGGCGCATAAATTAGTTATCCATACCCTCGCAGAAGAAGGCGTGGATTTCCTCTGCCTCGAAACGATGTTCTCCGCGAAGGAGGCAGCGATGGCTGTAGATGTCGCACGTGAAACAGGTCTCGCTATTGCCGTGAACTTAACGTACAAATGGACAAAGGAGCGACGCACCGGTAAGGTCATCTACCGGACAGATTGGGGAAACTCGCCCGCCGATCTGCTTGAAATTCTCACGAATAGCGAATTTTCGGAAAATGGCTCTTTGTTAGATGCCGTTAGTATCATCGGTGTGAACTGCGGCGCGGAATCCAGACGTGATGAACACACAGGAATGCCTTACGCGATTGCTGGCACACAGCAGCTGCAGACCGCACTCACCGAAAAACGGATCAACGGGAAATGGATGATGGCATATCCGAATGCGGGTATGCCGAAACTCGACGAAAACCATAATACCGTCTATACGCAGACACCTGACGAGATGGCGAGCCATATTCCGGCACTTATCGAAGCCGGTGCTAACCTAATAGGCGGTTGTTGTGGTACGACTCCCCAGCATATCAAAGCCTTCCGTGAAGCAATTGCATCGTATCGTTTGACCTAAAGGAAAGCATGTATACGGAGGGAAACTTTAACCCACAATCCATCTGAACGAACCGCAAGGAAAATTAAAAATATGGAGACCGTAACACTTACCTATAAAAGACCCCCTGATCGGGTGAACTACTTCCAACAGCAGTTGCTTTATTTAGACGACGATGTTATTGTCACGTCTCAGCGGGTTAAACCGTCTACACCGATCCTTCAAAAGGGTGAAACGGTTTTAGCGGACAACTTCGCCGCGGTCTGGTTTGTGTTTACGGGACTTTGGTATGATGTCGGCAAAGTTTACAATCTGAACAACGAGTGGACCGGCTATTACTGCGATATTATGAAACCGGTCAAACGGAGCATGAATACAACGGGTGAACTTGACTGTTTCGAGATAACCGATCTGTTCTTAGATCTCTGGGTAAACCCTGATGGTAGTTACGAAATTCAGGATGAGGACGAATTTGAAGAGGCAATCCAAACCGGGGCGATTGACACCACTTTAGCAAAAACGGCACGCGACGTACTGAACACATTGATTGTTGAGGTTGAATCCGGACGTTTAGAAAGTCGCGTGCAAGCGGTAACGCACAGAATGAAATTCACGGATTTTCAGGATTATGTCGAAAAGCTGCCTTAGGCATTGAAGGGGGAAAAAAGATGGCAACATTGGCAATAAACGGCGGCGAACCTGTCCGAACAGCCGGTTTCCCTACATGGCCCACACAGGATCCTGCCGATATTGAAGCGTTTGAAAGTATTTACAAGAGCGGACAATGGGGGGTCGGTGGCCCGAAAGTCCCCGAATTCGCACAGCAATTCGCTGAATTCCAAGGCGCGAACTACGGCGTTTGCGTCAATAGCGGGACCACAGCACTCTATGTGGCTCTGAAAGCAGCAGGCGTTTGTCCGGGTGATGAAGTCATTACAACCGCTTACACCTTCCAAGCGACAGTCGTCGCGATTCTGATGACACACGCCGTGCCGGTCTTTGTCGATACTGCTCCAGATAGTTTCTTGTTGGATACCACCAAAGTCGAAGCCGCAATAACGGAAAAGACGAAAGTTATTCTACCCGTTCATATCGCAGGATACCCAGCAGATTTGGACGCGCTTGTGGACATTGCGAATCGACATCACCTAGGGATTGTCGAGGATTGCGCGCAGGCGCACGGTGCAGAGTGGCGTGGACGTGGTGTCGGCAGTTGGGGACATTTCGGATGCTTCAGTTTCCAATCCTCGAAAAACCTATGCGCCGGTGAAGGCGGGATCGTCTTAGTAAACGATCGGGAACTCTATGAACGGGCGTATGCACTGCATAACTGCGGACGTACACTGCCCGATGCTGAATTCGACGTAGCGGAACCCTTCGGCGGCAACTTCCGAATGACGGAATGGCAAGCCGGAATTCTGATCTCTCGCCTGACACGGCTTGAAGCCGAAACCAATCACCGACACAAAAATATGCGATGGTTAGACGGTTGGCTCGGTGAGGTCCCCGGTATCAAAGTCACACCGATCGACCCGCGTGCGACGCGCGGCGGATGCCACGGTTATAAAGCACTCTTTGATTCTGAGGAGTTTGAAGGCATCTCACGTGAGACCTTCCTTCGCGCGATGCGCGCTGAAGGCATACCGATGGGATACTGGTATTCCACGCCGATGTACCGTGCCTCGTTCCTCGCTTCTGATCTATTCGGTCAAGGTCTCGATTTCGACGATGTACACTGCCCTGAGACCGAAAAAATATGTCAAACAGGTCTCTCCCTGAGCCAAAACATCCTTATGGCAAATGAGGCGGACATAGAAGACATTATTAAAGCCGTTATCAAAATCCGTCGGAACGTCGGCGAATTATAGTAAAGTCCGTAATTATTTTTTCAACGGCGGGGTTACAAACCCCGCCTGCAGTAGTGTAAACTCATTTATGGAAACACCCAAGCAAAAACACGTCCAATTCTGTGAGCATACAAACCGATTTTGCGTAAGTTCTGATTTTTTCACTCTCCTTTTTAGATCGAGGTGACTCTATATAGACAAATCCGATAGGCAGTCTCGGAAATTGTCGTTCCACTTTCGGTTTTCCTGCCTATTTGTGGCTCATTTGCGAAAAGAATAGCGCAATTTGTATTTTTTACTATCCTTTTCAACCTTAACGGACTCTATATAAACAAATCGACCTAAAAGGAGACTATCATGTCTAACGAACGTGAACCCCAAAAGGAAACTCACAGACAAAAGGAAATTCGCAGGCTTCTACGGCTACTGGAAACCACAGCACGTATTGTAGAAACCTCTGCGATTACAGACCACTTCTCAGACGGTGAGGAACGGTGCGCCCGGCAATTCAACAATGCACTCGCCCTTCTCGCGGACCTTGATGCTGTCCCGGATGGACTGTTTGAACCGCTCGAAACGGATGCCTCTTTTGGCGACATCTGTTTCGCTTGCCACCAAGTCTCAGCGTACCTCAAAGAGGGATGCGTTGATGACTTCGACTTTGATCACGTGAAGAAAACCATCGGGGACGAACTAAAGGATGTCAGTGAGGTTGTCCGACAATCAATGCCAACTTTCCTTAAAGATATCTGGAAAGGACAAGAACAAGATACGGATACTGTCGAAACCGTCGAAGTTACCTCAGATGAGGATGAAGATGCGGAAGCCACGACACCCGTCGAACAGCGTATCACCAGACTTGAAGGGCAAATGGAGACTGTTGTCGAGATACTCCAGGAAATCCGAACACAACAGCAGAACAGCGACTCGTAAGCTGCACCTGTCTGGAATAGTATTTGAAACCTTCCAGACAGGTCGCGCTTCCTTTTACCAATGCTTAAACGAGTACATCCGTTGTCCGAGGAATAACCCTAAAATCGCCCAGATACTGCCCATGACGAATTCACCGAGCATTGTCCCGAAGAAGAGCGGCAGTGTTCGTCGGTACGCGCCAATCCCACCGTGGCGAATCAGTATGGACTTTATCAACCACGCCAGAAAGACAGGAAACCAGAGCCTACCGAAATTCCAGTTACCTGCGAGTGGATAGGCAAGCGGATGCAGCTGCCACCAGATAAATCGCAGACGCATAAAGAGTGTCGTGAGTGTCAGGGATATACCGAATCCGAAGAAACTGAGGTGTCGCCAGTCTGTATCGTTCGGGAGCGTCAACCAGCGTTGCAAGTCGTTGAACGCCTCCTGTCCGCGCCATGTCCCCAAGCTGCCGTGCCGATACCCGGCATGTAGAAACGCAATAAACCCGATAAAGAGTCCAACGACCGTCGCACCCCACATCACCCAGAGCAGTTGACGTGTATTGATCTGCCCTTTGTCGGCGAGTTTAAATCCCTCTAATTGATTCGGCATCGGTTGCGAACGGTAATTACGGGTGAACCCATAGAGGAAGGCAAACCCCGTCAACGTCGGCGCGCCAATCTTTCTGGAGCCAAAAATCGAAGTAAGGAAAATGCCCGGACCCGCACGATAGAAATCTTGCGTCGGGGTGCCGAGTTCTGCACGCATCCGTGTGAACGCCAAAACGAGTATGAAATGGATACTGAAAAACGCAAGCACTCCCCACCATGACATTCCCGCCTTCAGACAAAAGCCAAAGATGACCGCAACACTAAGCAACAGCCCGACAAACGCCCCACGATACCCCATCGGTTCGTTTACGGTATCAAGATTCGTTTGCAAACCTAAAACATTACGGATAACCTGCCATAAATGCTTGTGTGTTATCCAGAGTGCGAAGAAACAGAGCCCGAAATACGCCCCCAGCGATTGCATGTCAATGTGCGGATACCCCGGTGTCTGGTTCATCCCTGTCATCGCACCGAAGACGAGCTGCGCCTTCCAAAAAAGATAAAACAGCCAACAAGAGAGCGACAAATCTAACGGCATTAAGAAACCGATACCGATGGCGTAAGGGTTCAGATGGATAGGCGTTGAACCGATAGCGTTCAGCGGTTTTTCCGTGAACAGCACCCCGATGTCGTGTCGGATAGGGATACTCGGTACATAAGGATAGAGAAAACTGATACCGTTAATCAGATCGAGTCCAAAACCGACACCGAAACCTATCCAGAGGAGCCGATTCCGATAGAAACTCGTCCCTTTCGTCATCTCAAACGGGAGTAAGATGATCGGATAACTCAGTTTTTCGTGTTCAATCCACTGTTTACGGAGGATGACACTCAGCATCATCATAGAGAATGCAAGCGCAGAAAAGAACACCAACCAGGCAAGGACCGGCACCATCCAGGCGCGGATATGCGCTATCTCAAAGAGGTTCGATGTACCTTCATAATAACCGGTTAAAGCGCGCCGATTCATGACAGCGATCCAGTCCGGGATATATCGGAAAAAGAGCGATTGCCACTCGTTCTCCGGTGTCGCGAACCACGTCGCATGCCCCAAGACGCACATCGTCGCCTGCAAGAGATCGTGTCCACACACGACGCATGCCAGCGTTACCATGAGGTACACCGTTAGCATCTCTGCTTGCGTGAGTTGCCATTTTGGGAGGTAGCGTGTGAGTGGGATGTTGATAATCGTGACAAGGAAGAGCGTAAAAACGGCGTTGAAGATAATCGCCATTGTGGTCGGGTACTGTGTGGTCCACACTGTCTCTGTCTGGACGACGAGGTAGATATTCAGCGGAAGCGAGAGGAGTCCTAACAGAATAGCCCGCCATGTGATGCTTTCGGTTGATAGGCGCGGTGGTTTATCCATATTTGTGTCGCTTCTTGATAGGACTTAGAACGTCTGATTAAAACCGTAAAAGAGGCGCGGCTCCAAACCCGTTGCGAACGGTAGATTCAGCGGAAATGCCAATCCCAATTGGAAGATGCTCGGACCGCTTAACCGAGAAAAACTGCCCCGCAAACCGAAGCCTACACTCGATTTCGGTTCGCTTAAGCTAAAGGAGCGTTTCCCGTTCCAGATGTAACCGACATCGGCAAAAGCAGTAGCACTTAAAACAAGTCCGACTTTAACAGGACGTTTGATGAACGGTTTAAGGATAAACGTAACGACAGCACCGAGCCCGCCATCAATTTTACTGAAGAGCGTACCGCCACACAGCGTTCGACTTTCAAGCCGGACCAGCATCATCTTTTCTCCATCGAACTGCTGCGGATTATAGCCTCGTAAACCGGTGTTGGAGCCGAGGTTCACTTGGTCTTCACCACTCCATCCGAACTGCATCTCTGTTGCGAATTGCGCCACAACCGTTTGATGAAAATCAAAGAACCCGTTTTCACGGTACCCTTTATCCACCGTATAGATGTCGTTGCCAGCATCGAACACATCTATGTAATACCATGAGGTCTGAAGTCTAACCTTAGAACGTTCAATACGTGTTGTGAAGTTTGTGCTGAGATCTATACCTGTCGTACTCAGTATGTGATCGCCTTGCCGCCAGCCCGATATGCCGGTAAGGCGTGCGTGAGATTCTGACCTGTCCGAGCCGTATAATGGCGAGGCATATCCTATAAAAAATTCATATCGTGAACCGGTAAAAAAATCTTCCTCCTGCCCCATTTCTATAAAAAACCTTGTTTTATAGTAAGCGACGCGCTTCCGTCCGATAGTGATGCCAACACTGTTGATGTCTCGATCTGCGGGCGCTGCCTCGGATTCCCCGAAGGTTTCTATAAGTTCATGTCTTGAACGTCTTGATTCCGCCCAGAGACCGACATAATTTTGCCGATTCCGATCCCCAAAATAGCGGAGTATAGAGGCGTGTGCTGCCTGTAGATTTTGCTCAAAGATGTCTGTTTTTACGCTTTTCTCGTACCACCGTTTCCGACGGTTCTGCTCAGAGATGAGTAGCGCCGCACTCCAACGGCTTTTCAAAGTAAATTGTGGACGTTGTAAAAGAAAAAAGTATTGTGGACGTTCCAAAAACGAAGTCCATGTATTGCCTTCTAAACGCTGCGTAAATTCGCCATCAAAGCTCCAATGCGAATTGAAAAGCCTCGGTATTTGATACCGACTCCGTACGAAATGCCGCGTCTCTTCATCTGCTTCTATCTCGCCTTCATAACGGAACTGTGCGAAATGACCGGAACCGAGCAAATTGAAATCTTCAGCTTTTAAAAGAAATTTTCCGCCTTCTGGGTTTATCGCAGGTAGCGGATCAAAGGCGCCCCTAAGGGACCAGAGATCTGTAATCGTAACGTGAATTGTTACCGATTCCGATTTCACATTCCAGTGCGGTTCAATCTTCGCTGAACCGATATAAGCCTTCCGTCGTAGAATACGCTCGCTTTCTGTCTTATCTGCCTCTATATAGACATCGCCTTCTTGAAATAGCAATTCGCGAAGCACAACATGCTCTCTGGTCTGTGTATTACCGGAGACCGTGATACTGCCGATAATGCCTTCATTAATCTCAAAACCGAGATAGACACCGTCCTCGAATTCCTTGACGTAATTCTGGGCTTCAACGATACGCGCGAATTGGTATCCGTTCCTTTTATAAAAATCAGTGATCGCTTCAAAATCCGCTTCCAGAACGGAAGCATCATAGACACTCCACACATCTGTCCGCATCAACGCACGAATCTGCTGTTCTGAAAATGAATTATTACCCCTAATAATGAGACTCCGGACAATACTCGCCTTATCCGCTAAACCCACGCTTCGGTTCTCTAAAGCAGGTGTTTTCTCCATTCTCTTTCCTGTGGCTCGCCGTGGCTCGTCAGCAGCTGCTGATAAAACTCCTACTTGTCCACCGATACCCAGCAGCCCGATTAAGCAGAAGGTTCCAAGCAGAGACAGAACATCCCAAAAATTCGTTTCCATTAGACTTCACCTGCGGTCAGCGCATTTTCGTCTGTCCCCATCACCGAGTGCGTCCCCCGGTTCGATAGATAACTTTCAAAGAGCATGAGACAAACAGTCAAGAGCAGCAATTCACCCCATATTTCCCTACCGTGTCTTTTCATGTTGTAAGCATCGGCGGTTATTGTCGTTCCTTCAGTCGTCTCGTCTGTTCCTGCCTGGGCACCGACGCGTGCAGCGGCTTGTTGCAGCGGGATCTGTATTAAATCAGCCTCTCTCGCATCGACGTTGACGGCAAAAAGGTCTCGTTGGCGGCTGTCCCGGGTTTGCACTTCAATCTGATAGATACCCGGACGCTCCGTGCCTCGGAATTGCAGTGTGCCATCTTCAGCAATCGGAACCACACTGATATTATTGGTGTCAGAATCATCGTCTTCTGGTATATCGGTATCAGTTTTTAATTCAATAGTGGCTTTCCCACCAGCACTCCGAGGATAACGCGCGGTATAGGTGTCTCCGATATGTCCACCCCATGTTACGCGGTTATTATTTGCCGCTGCAGTGTAAAGCACACTCTGTTGAAGAATCGGCAGGAAATAAGGGTTAACAAGCAGATCGTTTGAATAAGCCGTCGCACTCGAAGGTCCGGCACCAGCGTTAGCATTGCTGTTTTGCTGCGCAAATAGACCACAGTTGTAGAGTAGGACAGTCCCTGTCCCGTCGCTCCGTTCAATTAGAAAAGGCGTATCGTCGCCGAAACGGGCGATGACTTTTGATTCAAGCGTAGGACGTAGCACCACACCATTGTAAAACTGCGGTGCGTACTGTGTAGAAAATCCTTCGTTACGAAAAATATCAAATATAGGGTGTGTCTCTTGATATGTCCGAACCTGCTGTGGCGGGGTCCATCTCAGTGTGCCACCGAATTCTGCAGGCAGGAAAGCGTCGCTAAATCGGTTGTAACTCGCCACTTCACTGCCACTGCCTACAAACGCGATGACGCTTTTGCCTTGACGGAGAAACTCTTTAAGCTGCGCTCCCGCTTGAGGCGTGATCTCCGCGACATCCGCTAAGATGATAACATCATAATCTTCAAGTGGGAAACTCTCAAATTGATTCGGTGTACACTGCGTCGGCAGAATCATTACGCCGCCGCTATTTATACTATCAGGGTTTATATCTTTAGAAACCGCAGGGTCGGTAGCAGCCGACGGTAAGGAAACATCACGTGGATTTAGTGCCAATGCGAGGTATTCGGTCTGTTCTCCGACGCAAAGCACACGTACTTCGCCGATAACATCTAAGGCGAAGTAACGCCGATTGTCAATATTAAGCCGATCCGGTGTTAATGTAAAATAACCGGTATGTGTTCCGGGTGTAGAAAAGTTGTATGTTAAACTCGTGTTTAGTGATTCGTTGGCTGTCGCTGAAAAACTCACAGTTTTCTGTTTCTCACTTCCAATAAATAACGTTATTATGCTCCGTGCCAAGGGTGCGACCGAATGGTTCGCGGTCGTCACATTCAATTGGAACGGCAAATATACGCCTATTAGTTGGTTTGAGGGCTGAATCTCTTCAATATTTGTGTTATGTGATTCTCCTTGCGCAACAGGTATGAGAGAAACACGCGCGCCAGAACGATTGTAGGGGCGCGGTAACCTCGCTCCTACGTTTTCCCATCCGTTTTTCGCAAAGTCCGAAATCAGATAAAGTTCTCTGTTAAGTTGTTCCGACTCGGCGAGCATTTCGTGTGCAAGTTCAAGGCTCGGTTGAACGTTCGTTGCACGGTAAGAGACCTCCGCATCGTTTATCGCCGCTACGACACTCCCAATATCTGGTGTCAACTGCTGGAAGACCGGATTCGGAACGTCTGACATTAAAATAAGCGAGGCACTATCACCGTGCCGCAGTGTTTCCAGAATATCCGTTGCCAACGCTTTCGCTTTTTCAAACCTGATGCCATCAACGTCTTGGTACGCCATGCTGTAGGAGTTATCCAAAACGATAACGACATCGGTTTTCGCACGTACAGACGCGACCGGCAATCCAAGCGTCAGAAACGGGCGCGCTAACGCAAGCGCGATAAGCGCAATGATCGCCATCCGCAAAAGCAGAATCAGAAGATGCCTGAGTTGGAATCGACGCGCATTTTCACGATGCGCCGCCATAAGGAACATCAGGCTACTAAAATCAATTGTCACAACACGACGGCGATTCCAGAGATGGATAATCAGTGGGATACCAGCGGCGAGGAGTCCGAAAAGAAATAATGGGTTCAGAAATGCCATATAGTTGTCAGTTATCAGTTGTCAGTTATCAGTTATCAGTTAGCGACACAATCTATAGAAGGCGGGGTTACAAACCCGAAGAAACACCCCAGCAAAAACCCTGCAACGCGGCGGTCCCAGCTTGAATACAGAACCTTACGCAATGCTACTCAACGATAGCTATTTCGAGTTGATTGAGTGTACGGAAAACGCCTTCAGCGAATTCCATCAGGTTATCCGATTCCACAGTCCCGCCACCAAGTTGGATATGCGTTGCATCGGCGACGGTTTGTCCTAACGTAGGATCCATCTGTACCCAAGTACCGACATAGACTTCGGGCCAGAAATGGTAGTAGAAGGCATCCTTTGCATAAGTGACACCCGAACAGATGCGTGCCGGAATGCCAGCAGCGCGTGCCAATGCGATGAAAAGAACAGTGTGTTCCGTGCAATCGCCAGAGAGCGTTTCCAATGCCATCAACGATGAACCGAAGCCGCCACTCATCTTTTTCTCGGTCATAGCGGTATGCACCCATTGACACAATTTTTCTGCCGCACGCCACGAATTCACCTCTCCATCCAATATTTCTTGTGCTTTCGCACGAATCAACGGTGCATCGGTCTGAATATAGGCACTCGCGCCAAGGAATTCACCTTCAGCGTTCTGAAGCGGTAAATCCGGACAATCCTCTGCTGCAACTGTCGGCACCTGAATCGAAAGCCTACCGGCGCGCACCCCCTCTATTTTCAGTTTTTGACGCGAATTAGACACGATAGCATCAGCGAGGTTTCCCGATGTCAATTTGACATCCGCTTCAAAGTCTTTGGTGTTCCGCGTCGGATGTCCTCCGGACGGAAGAATACGCGTTTTTAAGACAACATCAATCTCTTCAATACCCCTAAGCGCAGTTCTCTTATCCGTTTTCGACGTTATCATAGTGAATCCCATCATGGGGACTTCTGTTCGATAGCTCACGCCGTCGGCATCAAGCCAAACTTTCGCTGTGATCCCGTTCATCATGTCCATCGTTTGGCGCAAAATGTAAACCTGCTTTTCCTCCGACTGATAGGTTAAGGTGTCTTGTCCTTCAACCTCAATCTCTGTCTTTACAGGCTTCAAGAGGTCAAAACTGAAAATGTGGAAATTCCGTTTGTCGCCTATTTTAAGACCTTTCTGGAAGAGCGATTCCACGCCTGTGTGTTCAGAAATTGTATCCGGTGGCACAGCGACTTCTGATTCGGTCGTTTCACCGTTAAGTGTCGTCTTAATGTAGGCAGTGCCATCTACAATCCGTCCTTCCACCTGTTTCAAGCCGGATTCATTGGAGGTTGAAAGGAAGTAGCGTGGCATTAAATCGGCACCCGTATATTCAACACGGGTAATCTCTATTGCTATATCCGTCCCGAGTGCCTTAAAATTCATAGCCATGTCAATTTTAGCGCGATCTACCTTTTCGCCTTCGTACTCGGTTTTATCAGTAGATACGTGCATATAACCGATCTTGTTATTCATCAAGGTGAAGTTATACCAATGCCCATTCGGATTTTCGACCATTTTCTTAGGGATGTCCTTATATCTGTCCTTAAAGGTGTCCTGTTGTCCGAATCTTTGCAGGAAATTAGCAATCCCCGACTTTTGGGTCATCTTGAGCGGGAGAAAATGGTCGCCGCCGTTGACAATTGTAACCGGTTTTCCGAGGCGATCGCCATATCCGTCTTTATAGATGCTGATGAGGTAACGCCCCGCAGGCAGACCTGCTCGTACGTAATCGCCGTTAGCATCAGTTGTAGTTGTGAATTGTTTACCTTCTACATTAACAATCTTAACTTCAACGCCTTCAATCGGATTCTGTTTATCGGTGGTATCAACAATTTGACCTCGAACGGTTCCACCATTTATAGCTGCATCTTGCGCGAAGACAGTACTCACGGACATCCCGACGCACGCGATGAGCGCTAACACGAAACTAAAACGAGTCATCTCTTATGTTCTCCTTTGGGATTCTGTTGAATTGGGAAAGATATTTTTGGGTTATTATTTTACCGATACCGTTATAGGACTTACGCAGCGTGCTCTTTTGTAGCATAGGCTGTTAGCCTGTGCCCTGAAAACGTCTCGGTCTCTTCAGAGTTTACTCGCTAACGGAGCGTCATATCATCAAAAGTGCGTAAGTCCTACGTTATAATTATACTTGAGGGTCGTGCATATTGTCAAATCTTTTGTAGCACCATCCTACAGTCGTAACAAGTTCTATCTAAGCGCGTCACTTCTCCAAATGAGAATGGAAAACGCTACGCGTGAGTCGCCATGGCAACCGTATGCGTCTGACGCTGTTTAACTTTCCGGTAATTCCCGAAAACCGTCTTAAAATTGCGCTTGATGAATTCTCGGAGCCCCGAAATCGTGACAACATAAAGCCGTCCATTCGGTTTAAGGTGCTCCTTGGCATCCGCCAGAAAAATTTGTAGAAGTTCCTTACCGACATTGGCGGGCAAATTAGAAGCGATGAGGTCGAATTGGACATCAGGGAGCTGGCTAAACCCGTTGCTCAAGAGTACATGGCAGTTCTGGAGCCGATTCTGATTCGCGTTTTTGCGAGCGTAATCGACGGCCACAAAATCCTTGTCTATCATATAAACGGTTCCCGTTGGAACGCACTTCGCAAGCGTGATACCGATAGCACCGTACCCACAACCGAGATCAAGACACGTATCACCCTCTTGGAGGTCAAGGTGTTCAATCAATAGGTGCGTTCCGGCATCAATCGTTTTCGGTGAGAAAAGTCCCCACGTTGTCGAAAAAGTCAGGGGTATACCGCGCAATTCTGTCTGGAACTCAACTTCTCGTGAAAGGTCTTCTACTGCCATTTTATCAGGACTCCGAGCGCATCACCTGGCGAGTTCCATAAGAGATCAAAAGCGTCCTTCGCCTCGGTGTAGTGAAAACGGTGCGTAATCATCTCAGATGCTCTGATCTCGCCATTCTCTATCTTTTTTAAGGAACGTGCAGCAATCTCAGAACGTGGTGCCTCCGTCAGGATGCCAGCGACCAGACGTTTGCTCATCATTTTCGAGGAATGTAACGGAAGCGGTGCCTGCTGATAGAGCGCAATCAGTTGGATGGTACCGAATCGCCGAGTCATGTCTTGTGCCTGTTCAAACGATTTGACACCGGCATAACCGCCGACGCAATCTATGACCAAATCTGCTCCGTTGCCATCTGTAAGACGACGTACCTCTTCAACCGGATCCGTCTCATCAGCATTGATGGATACATCGGCACCGAGTTGCGTCGATAATTCGCATCGGAGTGGCAACGCGTCCACGGTGATAATCCGCGCCGGGTTATAACCGCGTAGCACTTGCATCATCAGGCTCCCTACCAAACCTTGTCCCAACACAACAACAGTGTCCCCTTCTTTGACACCCGATGAATCTGACCAAGCGACGGCACTCGTCGCAAGCGGGAGGAAGGTTCCCGCTTCAAAACTCACATCGTCAAGGAGCGGTACAATACGTCCGTCCGTTGTGTTAGGTTCAGCGATAACGTATTGGGCGTGCGGTGCCACAACCATAACGCGATCACCTACCCGATAGTCGTTCACTTCCGCACCAACGGCTTCCACAACGCCTGTGAGTGAGTACCCCATGATTGACGGTGGAACAGCCTCTTCCATGATATAGCGTCGGAACAGTTCAGAGCCGCGACTAATTAACGTCGTATCCGCCGCCACCCGGACCTGACGCGCGTTTATTGTCGGTATCGGTACCTCTTCGAGTTGGATATTGCCGAAACCTTCTGGCTTGGTCACTTGAAGCATATTCTTTCACCTCCGAATGTCCGGACGAGGCTACCTCGCCGCTACTGCAAACGTTTCGCTAAATCCTCACGCGTAACCGGTTCGTCAAAAGACATCAGGTAGATATGGAAGGTATCACTTCTGTCAGAGACAAACACGAGGTGCCGTCCATCGGGTGAGAAAGCGGGCTGAATCGATCTACCGATGTCGTTCGTTACGCGCCTCTCGTTTTTGCCATCCGCATCAATAAGATAAATCTCCCAATCGCCATCCCTCGCGGAGACATAAGCAATCGTCTTGCCATCAGGCGATACCGTCGGATTGTAGCAATCGTAACTGTTCGGATTGAAATGCGCCTCGTTTTGCCCGTCAATATCTACGGTATAGAGCTGATTCGCCTCATTTCGGGACGACACAAACATAATCCGTTTTCCGTCGGGAAAAAATGTCGGGCTGCCGTCATCGGTTTCGTTGAAAGTGATACGTTTGTGTTCAATGTCCTCTGGCATGAACTGTGCTAAATCGACACCATCCAAATTGAGCAGGTATAATTCCAAGTTTCCATCTACATTGGATTCATAAATAACCTGATTGCCCGCTGGCGAGGTGCGTGGCGCACGCGCGCCGAAGGTCACCGGTAAAACCTGTCGTGTGATTTTGCTGTGGATATGCGTCAGGTTGAATCCAGCGTAGATCGGTGTGGAACCGCTACTCTGGACGACGACTTTGACATCGCGAGAGGATTTCGGTTCACTACTATAAAAAAGATAGTTGGGAGTCTTAAGGTATAAGGGTGAGCTATCGTTGAAATCTGTTGTGTAGGTTACACGCTGTCGGATGCGTCCCTTCAAATCCATCAAATAGATTTCGCCGTTATCAGTTCTGAAAGATGCGAAGGCGATCTGCGTACCGTCCGGTGAGAAGGTCGGCGAATAGTTATCTGAATCGCCGTATGTCAACTGTCTTGTCCGATAGCGATCGCCTACAAGGTCAATGATCTTGTGCAGCGTTTCCGGGTCTGAAGTGCTGCGTTGAACAAGTCTGAGTACACGAAAAGCGGAAGTCCTATCACCGAATCTCAGGTAAGTCCGTGCCAATTCGAGACGTGCAGCAGTGCGCTCCTCCGGTTGCGCGGCATAGAGTTGTGATGCCTTTTGGAGCTGCTCGACGGCGTCGTTGTATCGTCCTAACCCATTGTAAGCTTTTCCGAGCAGAAACCGTGCCTTCGGATCCTCAGGTGCGGTTTCGATAAACGTCTCTAAACCTTCAGCTGCTGCTTGCGGAGTGCCTGCCTCCAACTGCTTTTCCATCTCTTTGAGGACAGACCTGTTATCCTGACACCCAAGCCCTAAAACAGCAAAGAGGAGAATAGACACGATTATTGACGGACAATTGCTTTTGATGTTCATAACTGAATGCCTCGGATCAGCGTCTACGTCGTCTTTCACGTCTCCCGCGCCATCCATCGCCGATCGCATAGAGCCAACATAAAATTCCTTGAATCGATCCACTAACCTTTAATTTCCAAGAGGGTCGGTACATCAACTTCTCACCATCATCAAACGTCCAGATATGAATTGCGTACCCCGGTGGTTTTTCAGAACCTTCTGTATTCTCTTCTGTCGTCTCTGTTTTCGCTGGCGGTTTAAAACGGGTTAAATCACGCCAATCATCTACCGGCATTGAATTGAGATAGACGATGCCGAGTGCAGATGCGAAACCCAAAAAGATGATGAATGCCTTCAGGAAATGCCCTAAATATAATTGACCAAGCCCAGGAAATATGACCGACAATAGCATCGCAACATAAGAACGTTTGTTTGACGATTGGGTTTCTGCTCCGACAGGTTCTGTCATTTATTAAGACTCCCCTTGTGCGACGAGATAAACACCAATACAGATGATCACAGCACCGATGATCCGAATCTTTGGGATCGATTCTTTGAACAGCAGCCAAGAGAACAGGATGGACAGCACGTACCCGGAACTTAACAGCGGATACGCAATACTCAGTTTAACCCGCGACAGGATGATCAACCAGACAAGCGTCGTAAAGCCGTATATTGCGATTCCGCTGAGGACGTACGGGTTCAGGAACGCCTGCGTCAATTTTCCGAATACGTCTCGAATGCTATTGACGCGCCCGACTGTGTTCATACCGTGTTTGAACAGAATTTGCCCCATCACGGTGAGTAGAACATTAAAAAATAGCAGTATAAAGTCTTTCATGCCTTTTATTGTATCATCTCACTGTTCTTTTTGCAATTTTTATTTCACAGTCGTTGTAAAGTGTTTTTGCGGTTTCCATGAAATGCCGAGTCTTCTGCCGTTATCCCAATTGCTGAACACGCCGCCTCCGTTATTTTTAGGTCCCATCAAGGAGGTTCGGACAGGGGTTGAAACGAAAAGCCTCTCTATTGCGGGATTGAAACGGGTATTAAAGTCGGAGCCATGAGGAATATTAACAAAGCGACAATGCCGCCTGTGCCAACAATGCTAACGACAATTGTACTGCCTACGGTTTTTTAGGCCACTCCCTAAAACAAGATTGTGCTATAATACAATCTCACTGAAAGGAGTTATCTAATGGCCAAACGAAGGAAATTCACCTCCGAGTTTAAGACGGAGCTTGTGCTGGAGGTTCTTAGCGGTGCGACTTCGCAAGCAGAAGTGTGTCGGCGTCATAATCTTAATGAGGACCAACTCTCGAAATGGAAGCAGCAGTTTCTTGAAAAAG
>ASZN01000021.1 GCA_000406005.1 Candidatus Poribacteria bacterium WGA-3G | reverse complement strand
CAAGCCAAAACTTGCTATATAAATGTTTGGCGTAGCTCGCAAGCCAAAACTTGCTATATAAATGTTTGGCGTAGCTCGCAAGCCAAAACTTGCTACATAAACGTATGCAGTTGCTGGCTTCCGTAAGGTTCAGGAAAGGAAAACGATATGAAGGTTGCACTTGAAGGACAGGTCGCGGTTGTCACAGGCGGTGCGCAAGGCATCGGTCGCGCTATCGTAGACGCACTGATTGCGAATGGTGCTTATGTGGCAATTGTTGATATTGATACACAATCAGGTATTGAAACTGCTGAAGCGGTTCGGCACAGCGGTGGAACCTGTCTGTTTGTAGAAGGTGATGTGTCAGACGCTACAGAGATGGAAGCTGTTGCAGCGGAGATTGCTGGGCACTTTGGCAAAATTGAGATTCTGGTTAACAATGCCGGCATAAACACGAAGAGCAATAGAGTGCCGATTCACGAGTATACCTTAGCGGATTGGCACCGTATTTTGCAGGTAGACCTCACGGGTGTTTTCACGATGAGCCGTGCTGTTATCCCGTATATCCTTAAAACGCATAACAGGTCTGGCTCTGAAGATGCGACTGGACGTATTGTTAATATCAGTTCTATTGCTGGGTTGGTTCCGCTGCGCCTGCAAAGTGCTTTTGTTGCGGCGAAAGCTGGGGTTGCGAATCTGACGCGTTCGATGGCGTTGGAACTCGGTCCGGAAGGGATTCTTGTGAACGCGGTTGCTCCGGGTTCGACGTTGACCCGCGGCACGCAAGCCCTCTTTTACGGAGAAGACGGTGCGTATACAGAAAATGCTGCGAGTCTGCTATCGCATATTCCGCTTGGGAGACCCGGAAAAACGATGGAGATCGCCGCAGCGGTGCTGTTTCTTGTTTCGCCAGATGCAAGTTATATCAACGGGAGTATTCTTGCAGTAGATGGGGGATGGACTGCGGGTTATACGCGGGATTGGTAAATTAGTGTTGGTTTGACGGCACACGGCGTGTGCCTACTACTTTTAAATGCTAATGCAGGCGGGGTTTGGAACCCCGCCTTCTATTAGTTGGTATCGGGCGAGGGAATGAGGTTTAACAAATAACTTGGGTAATTGTGGCGATGCGACGTGCGATGAATCGCACGACTACGAACCGGTCTGCTTGTTATCATGCATCTTAGCATTACCCGATTGAATTCTTAATCTTCATAACTTCGCCCCTACGGTTAAGGGAGATAAAAAATGGCAAAGATTACTGTGTTTAAAGGGTATCAAGGCGAGCCTCCGATTCCGAAACCTGCACATCAAGTTCAGGCGAATGTTGTCACGGTTCAGGATGGTGTGCCTGTAAAGTACCCCGGCTGTGAGGGTATCGGTGTGCGTGTTGTGCATCCAGCGAATCCGAAAGCACCTGCGCAAAATTTAGGACTCGTCGTGTTTTTTGTGCCGCCGCATGTTGTCCTTGAACCGGGGAGTCATCATACCGAGGAGTGTTATCTGATCCTAAAAGGAAAGGGTGTCATGACGCTTGCGGATGAGAAGGTGCCGGTTGAAGCTGGGACGTTCATCCACCTTCCGCCGTGGTGTGAGCACGGGATTGAAAACACAGGCGATGAATCTATGGAGGTGCTAATCTGTACGTCTCCGCCGAACCCATAAACCGACTCGAAAAGGTTGTTTTTTCTCGTCAAATGCCTGATTTGCTGGTTATTTGTGCCTTCCGACAGGCATTTTCCATTTTTAATTCAACTTTTCCGCCACATTTTCGTTAAACAAAGTATCTTAAGTGTTTATAAGACCACACGTTTAACTTGTGGGGGATTGATTTATGCGTGGTTCAACGGGAAGTTTCGACAGCGGCAGGTCATCTCGGCGGAGACGGTCGAGTTCTTATAGTAATGGAGGCGGACGGCTCCGAAAGTTAGACCATGAACCGCTGTCGACAACCGAAGAGGTGCCTGAACTTTTAAAAGAGCAGGCAGAGGCACGACTGGAAACGGGAGAAGAGATCAAGGTTTCAATTTCGACAGATTTACGCTTTGATGGGACCTACGGCAAGGATTGGCTGTTAATTACGAATAAGCGGCTTATCGCTTTTAATCAGGATGGTGTTCTCGGTCATCATCTTCGAGAGGTGCCGCTCTCAGCCATCGAAGATGTTGAAATCCTTGAGATGTACGGGAATAACATTCTCAAGGTGAGTACTGCGGACAACGCTTTTGAAGTGTCGCGTTACTCAAAACGGTTGGCTCCGAAGTTCGGTCTTGCTGTCTCGGAGTTGGAACAATTGATTCCGGAACCCGAGGCGAGTACAAACGGTAGACGCGGGCGCGGTAGGCGTGGACGGGGTCCAGGCGGAATGTTCTCAGGCGCAGAGAAAGGACGATGTGAGAAGTGCGGTCATCCTATTCCGAGTTGGTCAGGTGTCTGTGTCAATTGTGTTCAAAAAGGGAAGCTCATCTTTCGTCTCCTGAAGTACGCTGTGCCGTTTTTGCATGTTATCGTGCCAGCGTTTCTGATGATGATGGTTATCCGATTTGTTGCAGTCTACCCGCCGATTCTTGGTAAGGAATTGATTGACACGATTCTGAAACCTGTTGAAACTGCTGTTAGTTCGGGGCAGCCACTTCCGGAAACGACGTGGGGACACCTTCAAGCAACCGTTAATTTTTTGAGCGGGTGGTTTGACAACATACCTGTTGCTGGTACCTTTGGTCATCTCATCGCACTTATTCTACTTATGGCAGGCGTTAGGGTTTTTACGATGGTTTTTTCATCTGTGCGCGGCTATATGATGGCATGGGTCGGTCAGAATGTCACGAGACGACTCCAAAATGAAACCTATGAACACCTGAACGGGCTCTCCATTGATTTTTTTCATGATCGGGATACCGGAAACCTCATGTCAAGGATTACGCATGATGTATCACGGCTCCGTGATTTTATCGCGAATGGGTTGCAAGATATTATTGGTGATTCTTTCACGCTCATTTTTATGTGTGTGATTATGTTTTCTTATAACTGGCAGCTTGCGATTTGGACGCTGATACCGATTCCGTGTCTAATCTTTTTTACTATATTCTTCGGAAAAATGATGAGCAAGGTGTACCATGTTTTATGGAAACGGTATGCGAACATTAGTACGATTCTTGCGAGCACGATTCCAGGGGTCCGCGTCGTTAAGGCATTTGCGAGAGAGAGGTACGAGATCAGCCGGTTTAACGAGTCGACCTATCAGGTGTTTACGGGCGAGATGAACGCTGCGAGGCTTGGGAGCCTTTACCGTCCGATTATGGAATTCATCACCTATTCGGGTTCTATCCTAATCTGGCTTGTCGGCGGCTGGCAAATTTTTCAAGGCGATTTAAGCATTGGTACCCTGTTTATGTTCCAAGGCTACATGATGCAATTCTTTGGTCCGGTGCGTACGCTCTGTCAGATGAACGAGCGGTTTATCCGAGCGGGGACTTCCGCCGAGCGTGTATTTGAAATTATGGATACACCTCCAAGCGTTGCTGATAAGGACGATGCAGTGGCACTGAGAGATATTCGTGGTGCTGTCGAATTTAGAGATGTCCATTTCTCTTACGATAACGAGAAGAATGCGCTCAACGGTGTCAGTTTTGAAGTGGAACCGGGTGAAATGATAGGATTGGTCGGACATAGTGGTGCTGGCAAAAGCACGCTCATCAATCTGATTACCCGTTTCTATGACCCGAATGATGGGACAATCATGGTTGATGGTCACGACAGTCGCGACATCCAGGTTAAGGCGCTGCGTCAGCAGATCGGTGTGGTCTTGCAGGATCCGTTCCTATTCCAAGGTACAATAGCGGAGAATATTGGGTACTCGAAACCGGGCGCATCTCGGCGGGAGATCATTGCTGCTGCGAGAGCGGCGAATGCCCATGATTTTATTGTCAAGTTCCCCGACGGTTACGACACGATGGTCGGTGAAAGAGGTGCACGGGTTTCTGGTGGCGAACGGCAACGCATCTCTATTGCACGCGCAATCTTAAAAAATCCACGCATCCTTATTTTAGATGAGGCGACCTCTTCTGTTGATACTGAAACGGAGTCGAAGATTCAGGAGGCATTGGAGCGACTCGTTCAAGGTAGGACCGTGTTTGCTATCGCACACAGATTATCGACCCTTAAATATGCCGATCGGCTTGTGGTGTTGAAAGAGGGTGAGGTTGACGAAATTGGGACGCATGAGGAGCTTATTGCCGAAGATGGCACCTACGCGAATTTGTGTGAGAAGCAGACTGAGTTGTCCAAGATTCGTGCATGGTAATCTCAGTCTGAAGTAGGATGGCGGGGTTACAAACCCTTGAAGAAACACCCAAGCAAAAACCCTGCAAAGGGTGGTATGAAGGAAGGGCATATTCATGAAGGAAGCGATTAAGGTTACAGATGAATTAGAGTTTCTTGATGCGAGCCGTATTAGGATTGAGCGAAACGCATTTGAAGAGTTGGTTGTCCAACTTCCAGATGGGACGACTCAGACCAGAGTTCAGCCGGTCTACGCGTTTCCAGTAAGCGAAGCCAGTCGATATGTTTCTCTAATGGATGAAGAATCTAATGAGATTGGCATTATTGAGGATATAAAGCATCTGCCACACGAGTCCCGCAAGGTACTCGTTGAGGAGTTAGAGAAACGCTATTTTATGCCGAAGATTACCAAAATCAATGCAATTGACGGGCAGTTCGGCGTTACGCAGTGGGTGGTTGAAACCTCACAAGGAGATGTGCAGTTCGGTTTACGTACTCGGTATGATATTGATTCGCTTGAGAATGGACGCGTCCTGATTAAAGATGCAGATGGTAACCGTTATGAAATTGAGAATTATAATAAGTTGGATCCGAAAAGCCTCGCGCTACTTGAGACCCAATTATAGGTGTACGGTACGACATTCATCTTTTCAGAAATGGTATAACATCAATAGGACTTACGCAATTTTGACTGCAGCCCGTTCTGTTAGATGAGAATTTTCGGAAAACACAGCGTTCTGGTGACACAAACTAAGAAGTTTGTGCTACAAAAGAGCAGCATGCGTAAGTCCTAATCAAAACCGTCGCCTGAAACGAAGTGGAAGGCGGATACACAGAAAAGGACTCTAAAATACAAACCCGTTTGATTTAACCGCAAGGAAAATTTAAAACATGGTAGAAAATGTAAGAATTGAACGTATTGAATGGGCACGTTTAACAGGTGAGCGTCCGCGCAAAGCGGGTTGCAATTCTCGGCTTGGTGAGCATGGGCTTCATGTCCGTCCGCCGATTGCTCGTCTAACGACAACGGATGGTGTGAGCGGTTTCGGTTTTTCATCGATTTCGCGTGATCAAGCGGCGGCTATCGTCGGGTTTCAGCTCAGCGAGGCGTTTGATCCGGAAAGTGGTGTCGCCGAAGGATTCAGGATGCTGGAGTATCCGCTCTGGGATTTGGTGGGTCAGTTAGCACAAAAACCGGTCTATGCGATGCTTTCTGGCGAAGATGGTGCGTTTCAGGCACCGTGTTACGACACCTCGCTCTACATTGATGACTTGCACCTTGACGACAATGCTGAAGCGGCGGCACTTATCGCTTCCGAGGCATTAGAAGGAAAGGCACGCGGTCATAACGCTTACAAAATCAAAGTCGGACGTGGTGCTATGCACATGCCACTTGACAAAGGCACCCACCGCGACATCGATGTCATCCGCGCCGTCCGCGAGGCAGTTGGTGCCGATGCTACGATATTGATAGATGCGAACAACGGTTATAATCTCAATCTTACGAAGCAGGTATTGGGTGGGGCTGCGGATGCAAAAGTCTATTGGATGGAAGAGGCGTTCCACGAGGATGCACGCGTCTATAGCCTGTTGAAAGAGTGGTTAGATGCTGAAGGGTTGGAAACCCGTATCGCCGATGGCGAGGGTGGCGCATCACCGCACCTTGTGAATTGGGCAAAAGATGGACTCATTGACATCGTTCAATACGATATTTTCCATCCGGGATTTTCGCGTTGGCTTGAGTTAGGACCTGAGTTGGATACCTTTGATGTCGGTACAGCACCGCATCACTATGGTGGTTACTACGGCAATTTTGTCACCTGTCATCTTGCGGCGAAGGTGGAGCGGTTTGAGTTCACTGAGTGGGATCATGCGACGACTCCGGGTATAGATGATTCTGGTTACACCATCTCCAACGGTTATGTGAATGTGCCGCAAAGTCCTGGTTTCGGGTTGAATATAGAAGAGGCACCCTACCAAAAAGCGCGTGAAGAGAACGGATTTGATGTTCGTGCATAGTGTGATAATTGATACCGCCGCGTCGTCCGAGCATCTCGCTTTTCACAATGCCAGGTCGGAGTGGATTTCGGCAGTTAGAGGTAAGACTGATGCGCTGGAAGGCATTTTTTAAAACGATGTTTAGTTGGCGCAAGTTCGAGATTTTTTCGGAGTTCCCGGTGGAAACCCTTATATTTTTTATTGGTGCGACAGCAGTGGTGATTCTGATTAAGCAGTGTTAGTCCTGATTGGATAAATTTTCTCTAAACGTGGTAGATTGCAAGGGAAACAAAATTATGGCGTATTTAACAGAAGCAGACAAAACATTCTTTAAAGAAAACGGCTATCTGGTTGTGCGCGGCGCGCTGGCACAAGAAACGATCGATGCTGCACTTGACAGGCTTTGGGAAGCACTTGACGAAGATAGGAACGACCCGGAGTCTTGGATTCGTAAAGGTTATCGTACGGTACCTGTCGGTGGTGAAGACGTTATCAAGGGCACAACATACAATAACCGAGTTTTCGCTATGGCGGAAGAACTCGTCGGGAAAGATAAATTACATCCGAGTGGCGGTGCCGGTCCGCATATCAATTTTCCGGATCCAGACAGAGAATGGCGCGAACCTGGGGGACATCTTGACGGTTATCACACGCCTACGAACGGTGTGCCGAAAGGTGTCGTCGGTTCGTTCACACTCGGCGCGACCGTTTATCTCGACACGGTTGAAAAACAAGGTGGTGGGTTTACCGTCTGGCCCGGGAGCCATTTAATTTGGGCGGAATATTTCAGACACCACGATTTGGATAGCCTCCCCGGCGGTGGTGCCCCGTTTGATTTAGGACCGAGTTATGAATTCACAGGTGGTGCTGGCGATGTCTGTTTCTGGCATCATCAGATGAGTCATACTGCGGGCCCGAACTGCGGTCGCAACGTCAGAATTGCACTCATCAGTAGGTACCGACGGAAAGATCTCGACGAGATTAAGTTTGAAACCCCTGACGATATGTGGAAATATTGGGACGGGATTTCGTGAAGTGGCTATAGGAAAATTTAGCATGGATCTCTATATGAACCCTTCCGAGATTTCAGAAATTATAGGTGTGGAAGAAGGGATCATCAGTCGAACATTGGAACGGCGAGATACAGATATCGAACCGTTTTTACGGGTTGTCTCTGCGCCATCTGAGGAACCTGGAGGCACCACAGCACCACAGATTCAACTGCGGATTGACGGACTCGCGCCGCTGATAAAAAGACTCTCTTATAATATGCCAACGGATGATATTATTGAGAATCTCAGTTGTCAAGTTATTGATATTACGTATCTCCGGGAAACTTGTGCCAAATTGGAGGCGGATAAACAAAAACTTGCTGCCGAAAATGCTGAGCTTCGAGAGATGATTGAATCTTTCGATGTTGAGAGAGCGAAGTGGTCTTCACAAATTGCGGATTTAAGGAGTCAGTTAGTAAAAGAACAGTCTAAGGGTTGGATGGACCGTCTGTTGAAACGAAAAGATTAAGGAAGTTTAGTCGGGAACGGCTACAGGTCACTAAGAAATCGCTATGACGAAAAGAAAACGGAATCAACTGCTTGCAATCGGCTTCTTTGTTATTGGTATTGTTTTTCTCTATATAGATGGTATTCCGTTGTTGCCTCCGGTTGTTACGCAGAATGCTGTTCTACTGAAAGGTATCGCATTCGTGCTGCTGAGTATTGCTGCGATTCTCGGTGGGACTGCTTTTGAAAACAGACAGCGGATCGCTGTTATATCTGGTGTTGGTCTAATTATTGGACTCGGATTTCTCTATCTCCCTATTCCCGCGATTCTGCGTGGTTCAGCGTTTCATCTCCTGTTTGCCGGTGCGATTGCATTTGGTATGACGACAGCAGCGAAGCAGGTTGCGACGATTGGTTCGGCACTCTTAGCGTGTCTCGGCATTATCTTCCTCTACCAACCTTTTTTTCCGTCGCTTGGCGGTACGGCTCTACACCTACTCCTTCCTGGTATAATTGTTTTTTCGATTGTCTTTTCAGAAAAAACCGTGTGTGAACGCCTTTCTGTCGGCTTAATCGCATTGAGTTTGATTGCGCTCTGCCAACCATTTTTTATTCTGTTTTATGAAACCGGCTTTCAGTTGTTGCTTGTTGGCTTAACAGGTTTTATTGTCGCGGTGCATCGTTAGATGATCGGAGTTTCCAATCGGTTTCGCAGAGGGGTTCCTTGTCAAACAGAAGTTACAGTTCCCAGACGAAAAGTGTAGTCATAGTAGGTGCGGGTATTATAGGTGCCACGCTCGGTTATCATTTATCGCGGCGTGACGGTATTACTGTAACGCTTCTGGAACGCGACATGCCCGGGGCGGGTGCGTCCGGTCACTCTTTTGCGTGGGTGAACGGGTTTGGCAAAGATCCGCGTGAGTACCATACACTCAATCGCCGTTCGTTGGATATGTGGTACCGGTTGGCGTATCAACTTGATGCGGATATTGGTATCCGTTACGGCGGCGAAATGCGGTGGGAAAATCATCCGCGTCGCGCAACGCAGCTGCGTCAACGGGTCCGACAGATCCAGACATGGGGGTATCCGTGCCGTTTGATCAGGTGTGCGGAGATGTTGGCACTTGAGCCGCATCTCGATCCCGGTGATGTCCTTGCAGCGTCTCTCTCCGAGGCGGATATCCATATAGAGACCGATACTTTTATTGATGTCTGTCTCCAGCGTGCGTGTGAAGCGGGTGCGGTTGTGCATTCGCAGACAGCCGTTACCGGATTTGTCGTTCGCGACGACAGCGTCGTCGCAGTCAAAACCGCCGACACCGAGTTTCCTTGCGATGTTGTCGTTTTGGCGAGCGGCGTTCAGACGACCGAACTGGCCTCCTTTGCCCAAGTGCAGATTCCACAACAACAGAGTCCCGGTATTGTTATTAAGACGACCCCCTGCGTTGAGGTCTTACACAACGTAGCGGTTATCCATGCCCCGGCTACAGATGAGAATCATCAACATCTCCATCTCCGGCAGCTTTCTGATGGGAGTCTCAGAATCGGACAGGGAACACAAGAAGGGATGAATCGTGACGACTCGCAACAGCATGCGGATGCGCTCCTTGACCGTGCCAGAGCCTATCTGCCGACGATAGCGGACGCGCAGGCGATTCCGACACCCGTCGGTTATCGTCCGATGCCGCTTGATGGGTTTCCTGTTCTCGGATTTACTGAAGCGGTGCGGAACTTGTATGTTGCGCTCATGCACAGCGGTGTGACGCTGGCACCTTTGGTCGGTGAAATGGCGACGTTAGAAATCTTGGACGGTGTTCGAGTGGATTGGTTTGCATCTTATCGTCCAGAGCGGTTTAATATGCGTCCCAAGCGAAGCAACAGATGAAATTGTCAAAACAGAATATTTACTACTAAAACTTGAAAATATAGACTGTCAGTATTCTTCCTAACCAAGGCATTAAGTTTTAAAAATTCTTCAAACCCAAAACTACTTATTGCGTTCATATTTTTCTGCATATTCTTTTACCAAATCTCCTTTCCGAAAACCGGGAACAGCCGTGGCGCACTCCAGTGCCAGACGCTCATAATCAATCTCCATCAGACGTGTTAAGACAATGGGGCTTTCGGTTTTCAGCAGTATCCATTGTTTACTCTTTTCACACTGTTTTTCGTCCGTTTCTCTACGGGAGTAATCTTGCCAGCCTTGGCATGGCACGGCGAAATCAAAGCGGTTCTGAAAAACTTTTAAGGCATCAGGTGTGTTGTTGTACTGCCACATCTGAAAATCTTTGTGTCGAATGGGGAGCGGTTTATATTGGCGCATGTCGTGATGTGCGGTTGACAGACGTGTCCATATCTGAAATTCTGTGT
Organism: Candidatus Poribacteria bacterium WGA-3G; assembly: GCA_000406005.1. Classification (GTDB taxonomy): domain Bacteria; phylum Poribacteria; class WGA-4E; order WGA-4E; family WGA-3G; genus WGA-3G. Next base: position 60,390 of record ASZN01000021.1, on the reverse strand, counting down.
TTACTGCGTAAGATTTGCCTGTACTGAGGTGGAAGGCATCTCTCGGTAGCGGCAATTTGCTGATGAAGCGCATATCAGAGTCAAGCCACTTGTGGGTGTTAAATTTGCGGAAATTGACTGGGACGATAAAGGCGACAGTGTCTGCTAAATGGGCTGCATGATTAAAGAAGGCGATTGCTAATTTCCCACGTTTGCCGAAAGGTGGGTTTCCGATGACTGCGGTCTCTCTGGATGTGTATTGGAGATCGGTAAGTTCAAAAAAGTCTTGCGGTTTCACGTCATCACATTTCGGTACGAGGTCGATACCGAGTCGTCTCTGCTGTGGTAGGAGTTTGTAAAACACGCCACTACCGGCAGCGGGTTCAATAAAGAACATATCATTCGGGTTTCGGTTTAGCCTCACGAGTGTATCGATGAAGTGTTTCCAGCACGTCGTGGCGATCTCTGGTTTCGTATAAAACTGATCAAGTGAATTCTCCACAGCCTTTTACCTTTTATAGTGAATCGAAAAAATAAAGCGACACTTTCATCCCCAGGTAGGTTCGGTTAGTAAACCGAACCTACCGGCCCTGGGGCCTGCGACGGTTATTTTTTTTAAATTGACAGTTATGGTAAACTACTCAAAGATCACCAATTCACCATCTTTGACGATTAGAACCTTCTCGTCGTAAACTGCGTCCCCGTTAGCGTCAAAAGAGAATTTGCCGAAAATTGTGTCAAAATCTGTGATACTTGCGAGTGCGTCTCGAATCGCTGCAGCATCGGTTGACTGTGCATTCGCGATCGCCTCCGCCAAAATATGAAGTGTCGCATACGAACGCGCGGCGTAGTTGGTTGGTTCTGTCTCGAATTTGGCACTATAATTTTCCACAAAAGCTTTATTTCCGGGCGTATCCACAGCAGTCCCCCACCCTACAAAAGTTATCGCGCCCTCAGCGGCTGCACCTGCGGCTTGTACATCTGCTGCAGTCAATGTTCGCACGATAAACGGAGCAGTTATACCGAGTTGATGCCCTTGCATAAGGATCCCAGGCTTTTCCGGCGATAAACATGAAACAAAAATGATGTCGGGATTCAGGGTCTGGATTCGGGTTAATTGTTCAGAAAAGTCGGTATCTCCACCTTGGAAAGTTTCGGTGGCTACCACCTCAACGCCTTTTGCAGCAAGGACTTCCTGCACGGACGCGTCTCCATCGGTCGAGAAAAGATCGGTTTCATCATACATTGTCGCGGCGCGTTGATAACCGAGTTTTGTCTGTGTGGCTTCAATACCCTTCGGGATAAGTATATCTGTCGTCAGCGAGACGCGAAAAACATAATCTCCGATCGCACTGAGACCACGGGCAGCGGATGTCGGACTCATCGCGACAACCTGATTTTCTTGCGCTCTCGGAAAAGCTTCCTTAGTTTGACTTGAAGTAGCAGGTCCAAGGATAACAGACACCCCGTCTTGGTGAATCAGTTTATTGAAGGCTTCAACTGCCCCTTCTACGGTACTCTGATCGTCCCTAACGGTAAGCTTCAACTTTGTTCCGTTAGATTGTGCGTTGTTAATTTCGTTGAGTGCCAATTCAAAGCCTTGCTGTATCGGCTTATTAAATGAATCGGTGAGTCGTCCTGTTAAAGGTAAGACAACCCCGATCGAGAATTCTTCACTCGGTTCTGGTGTTTGAGGTGTAGTGGGTTGGGCAATTTGTGAGACGCGTTCGCAGGCAGAAAGTCTTGCAATTAATGCGATAATCACGGATAGAAATGTGAATGTTATGATTTTTCTAATGTTCATAAAGTTCCTTTCATGACACACAATGTGTGCCGATAGTTCTGTTATCGAATGGGTAGCACATAGTGTGTGCTACCTATTTTTCTGTTTCTATTATACCATTTTCCCTGTGAAAATCAAATTAAAACGGTTTTTTTCCGTTAGTCCTTGGTTCCTATGTACTCAGGGTGATTTAGTTTTAGGCAAATTATTGGATTTTCTAAATTTTTGATTTTTCTTTTTCAAATCCGGTGCGGTTCCAAACCGCACCTACCGGGCCTGGGTATCCAAAATTGGATGGAAAAACCGAGAACTAAATAGTCCTGCCTATGTACTTGACCTATTTCCTGTTGTCGGTTATATTATGGTAAAGTTAAGACTTAGGACATTTGACGGAGCGATATGACAACAGAAGTAAAACCACGTGTCCGTTGGGGGATTCTCAGCACGGCGAATATCGCCACGAAGGTTGCCCGGGCGATCCATCTTGCCGAGAACGCCGATTTGATTGCGGTTGCGAGTCGGACAGAGGAACGCGCTGCAGCATGGGCAGAGAAACACAATGTCCCCACCACTTACGGCACATACCATGCACTCCTTGCCGACGATTCACTTGATGCCCTTTACATCCCCTTACCGCCATCACTTCACGCTGAATGGACGATCAAGGCAGCGGAACACGGTAAACACCTCCTTTGTGAAAAACCGCTTGCTGCGAATGCGACCGAAGCTGCCGCGATGGCAGATGCGTGTCGTCAGAACGGCGTACAACTCATGGATGGTGTCATGTGGGTGCATCACGATCGTACGACGGCGATGAAGCAGAAATTGATGGATAGCACACTCGGTAAACTTCGCCGAGTGACGGCGGCGTTCACTTTCAATTGGGATACAATTCCAGTTGGAAATATCCGTACGATGAAGGAATTCGCAGGCGGGAGTCTCGGCGATTTAGGCTATTACTGTGTCCGCGCGATTCTCTGGGCGTTTGAGCAGATGCCGACACAGGTTTTCGCGACGGCACGCTACAAGATGGGTGTCGATTTCAATCTTGCTGGCATCCTCTGGTTCGACGATGAACGTATCGCTACTTTGGATTGTGGGTTCGACACGGGACTCCGGAAGTGGTTTGAGGTGGCAGGCACGCGTGCCTCGATTGTCTGCGATGATTTCACTGTCCCGACCACCGAAGATACTGCCCGGTTTTGGATTCACGGTTCCGATGGGAACGAGCGAAATACGGTTGAAGGGTGCATCCAAGAGGTTAAGATGATTGAGCGGTTCTCTCAGATTGTGCAATCTGGAAACCTTGAAGCGGAATGGTCTGATGCTGCGGTTAACACGATGCGCGTCTGTGATGCGCTCCTTGAATCAGATCGGCGAAAAGAAGTTGTTCAGTTGTAAGGAGAATTGCATGAAAATTACCAATATTGAGACGTTTGTTGTGGATGCAGGGTGGCGACCTTGGACTTTCGTGAAGGTGGAGACCGATGCAGGTGTTACGGGTTACGGTGAATGTAGCGATGGCAGGAATCCTAACGGCGTGGTCGGGACTATCAAGGACCTGACACCGTTGCTTATCGGACGGGATCCGCGTGCGTATGAGATGCGGTTTTCGGACATGATTCGCGGTTCTCGCCAAAGCCCTGGCGGGATCGCTGCGAAGGCGATTGCGGGTATTGAGTGTGCATTGGTGGATATAAAAGCGAAAGCGTTGGACATCTCTGTTGTGGAGTTGTTTGGTGGACCGACGCGCGACGATGTGCGCGTCTATTGGTCCCACTGCGGTACTTCACGTGTCCGCAACTATGAACTCATCGGGGTGCCGCCATTAAGGACGATGGATGACATTGCCGCATTGGGGCGCGAGGTCGTTGAAAAGGGGTACACTGCTCTCAAAACGAACATTGTTATTCCGGGTGATCCTGCTTCCGTCTATTTTCCCGGTTTCAGCAATGGACCCGGTACCACCGACGGAAACGTAACGCCTCAGCTTCTCCGACATATTGAAACCTTAATCGGTACTTTCAGAGAGGCAGTCGGACCGGATATTGGTATCAACCTTGACCTGAACTTCAACTTCAAGCCGGAGGCGTGTATGCGTATTGCTAAAGTGCTGGAGCCGTTCGATATGCTATGGTTGGAGATTGATATGTATGACCATGAGGCACTCCGTCAAATCAAGGATTCCACGACGACGAAGATATGTACCGGCGAGAATCTCTATTATATGCGCGAATATCTACCCTATTTTGCGTGTCGTGCTGCGGATGTGTTCATGATAGATGTACCTTGGAACGGGTTCGCACCGTCAAAGAAGATTGGCGACTTGGCGGATGTGTTCCAACTCAATGTTGCGCCACATAACTACTATAGCCATCTTGCTACCTATATCAGTGCAAGTCTTTGTGCCGTGTTACCGAACGTACGTATTATGGAGATTGATATTGATGATGTCCCGTGGAAGGACGACTTGACGACGCACGTTCCAGAGATTGTGGACGGCAATATGAAGATTCCGACGCGCCCTGGATGGGGAATGGAACTCAACGAGGAGGTTGTCAAAGCACATCTCTGGGATAACCGGAGAGGCGATTGGTAGGGACGTAGTAAGGGAAAATCACTGCAAAATGCTTGTATCATCCGCGCTATGGATAGGATGTGGACTCAGGTTGTAGTTGCTGTCTAATGGGATGTCGTTGATTGGAACGACCTTTCCTGAGATCGCTGATTGGTGCATGGCGAAAATGGTCTGGAGGATGTGCAAGTTGCTGCGTCCGTCGGTGATGGGTTTCTCCCTGGTCCGTAAGCACTCCAAAAAGTGTGCCATCACGTTACCGAATGCATCCGGGAACCATGCGCCTTCTATTGATGGTTTAATCTCTTGGGTTTCGGGTTCCGTGAGGTGAACCGTCATGTCGGCACTGTTTCCGTAGATAGCACCTTTGGTGCCTTGGATGCGGATTTCCTCGTGCGGGTGCTGTAAGTTGCGTCCGGGGTTGGCAAGGAATGCCCAATTGCACGAAAGCAGACCTTGTACACCGCTCCGACTTTTGAAGAGTGCGACGGAAATAGTCTCTCCTTCTTCTATGGGTCTGTTGTGTCCGTGTGCTTGACAGTAGACGCTCTCGTATTCACCGAACCATTTGTGGACAAGTCCGATGTGATGTACCTGCATTGCTGGGATGAGATGGCGTTCGGGGAACTCGGTGTAGAAGCCGTTGCAGGTTATGGAGACGTGATAGATTTCGCCGAGGTGTTCAGCGTTGATATAAGGTTCGATGGCGAGGAAACCGGGAACAAAGCAGGAGTTTTGATTTACGGCGAGTTGTACGGTGTGTTGCTCGCAAATATTGACCATTTCAACTGCCTGTTGCATTGACATTGAGAACGGTTTTTGACAGAGGATATGCTTGCCGGCTTCAGCGGCAGCTTTGACAATCGGAGAACGGATCCAGGGTTGCACGGCTATATCGACTATACGGACATCGGTATCGGCGATGAGGTCTATAATACGGGTATATCTTTTCTCAATTCCGAATTGTTCCCCAACTTCGTTAAGGCGCATAGGGTCTTTGTCGCAGACCGCGGCGACATGTAGATCTCGGCTTTGATAGCCGAGTAGATGCTGATGCCCGATGCCCAATCCGATGAGACCGATACCGAATTCTTGTGTGCCTGCCATGGCTTGTCCCTTTGAGATCAGATGCCCAATCCTTCGTCAATCTCGCGTTGGTAAGTGTTAATGGATTCATCAAGCATTTGATCCATCTGGACGATTTGTCCTGTAGCACCGGACTCAAGTATGGCGTAAGAGACAGCGACGGAGCGTGTGCCTTGGTAGGCATCAACTTCAACTTCTCTGTTTCCATCAATCACTTCAGCAAATTCACCATATTCAATAGCGATATTCTTCGCGTCGCCTTGTGTAAACTGGTAGTTCCAGAGTCGGTCGCCGCCGAAGAGGTCTGCTGTGACGGTGTCTAATCGAAAGTCTGGGACGAGGTCCAAAACTCGTTGGTCGTTAATCGTTTCCTGTCCGTCAATATTCAGGGTGATAGTTCCACCGCTTCGGTCCCCCGGGAGCGTCATAGAACCTTGGGAGCCGTGAATTTTACGGAGCCAGTTGCCTTGTCCCCACGCGCCGTGATCCTCGATGTATTGCGCGACGGCACCGTTTTTGAAGGTGAGTGTTGCATAAGCGGCATCCTCAGCGGTTGCCTCAAATTCAGCAGGCATCTCACGCTGCCATTTCGTGTAAACACCAGCAGGGTTGGATCCAGATTCACCGGTCACTGCGGCAGAATTATGTCGGATGGGTTCATGGAGTCGTGTTTGGGCGTAGACGGTATCGATTTCACCGAGTAGATACTCCATCATATCAGCATAGTGAACGCCGACATCGAGTAGCACACCGCTCTGGTCTTTCTGGTGTCGCCAGACGGAGATAAGCATCCGGTTTGCGCCACCGATGGCGTGATGCATGAGGAAGCGTGGTGTGCCGATAACTTCAGCGTTAAGGAGTGCTTTGGCAAGTCTGTTGATAGGGTCGCGTCGGTAGTTCTCTGCGACGCTGAGGATAGCATCGGATGCGTCAGCGGCACGACGGATATGGTTGCAAGCCCGAACAGTTAGTCCCATCGGTTTTTCCACCATAGTATGCCAGCCGCGTTCAAGCGTTTCAATAGCGACGGTGTGATGGTATGGTGGCGTAGTTGTTACATCGACGGCATCTACCCCGACTTCAGCAAGCTCTTCGAGGCTTCCGACAACGGCAGGCTTTTCACCGAAACGTTCTTCCGCTTGTGTGGCAAGTGATTCAGCATTTGCCTGAACCGGATCGCATGCTCCGACGAGTTGAAACCGTTGCCAGCCTGCTTGATGGAGTTCAGCTAATCCATACATGTGGCGATGTCCCATCCCGCCGCATCCGACGATTGCCAGTCTAATTTTGTCCATATTATTCCTCTTGTTTGTGGCGTTGCTTTTCTATGTTCCGTCTCTTGATTTCAGGGCTGCTTCTAACTGCTTAAGATCCTCTTCCATCTGTGCTTTATTTTCACGGTAGTATCGGGAACGACTGAGAACTTTATTTGCATACTGTTTACCCCTACTGATTAGAGGTCCGTTCACCGCCACTCTGCCCGGTCCAACGTTATAAGCACCGAGTGCCAAGGTCAGATTGCCTTTATATCTCTCTGAAAGCATCTTGAAATAAGTGAGGCCGGTGTGCAAGTTTTTATGTGGGTCAAATCGTTCGTCTATGTTGGCATCAAGTTTCGGCTTCCGTTTATCTTTGTATTGTGGTACCTTGAGTCCGAGATAGCGTGCGGTAGCGGGCATTACCTGCATCAATCCGGCGGCTCCGTTCTCAGATACGGCGACTGGATTAAAGTTGGATTCAGCATGAATGATGGCGAGCATAAGTGGTAAGTCAATATCGTATTCTGTGGCGATTTGGATACTCAGATACGCTACCTCTGTCTGTTCCGGTGGCTGTGTTTTAATCTCTGTTTTGGGCTCTGTTTTGGGCTCTGTTTTGGGCTCTGTTTTGGGCTCTGTTTTGGGTGTCGGTTTTCGCGAGGTATCAGTTGTTGGTGTACTCGGCTGATCTTTCAGCGCCGGTTTTTGTGTCACAATCGCTGGCATCGGTATTGATGTTGGTGTGTTTGGGGTTATTGTCTTGTCTTTCTGTTCTTGTCTGTTGATCTGAGTGTCTTGTGAAATAGATTGTGTTTCTCCAAAAGACATCCCTATTGACATGAGGTGTCTATATTCGAGATTTTCCTGATTGAGGTAGGTGTAATGGAGTTCTTTTCCTAATTGGTTGAGTGAGAATCCTACACGCCATGATTGGAATGGGAGTTCATCGTCAAGGGTAAATGTCGACCCGACGTGTGCGGCGATTGCTCTGTTTCCGATTTCTATACTTGTGCCGAAGTAGGCGGGTGAGATGTCGAATCGGTTGTGCCATCGGATGATTGGATGCGGTGTAACGACTGCCCCGATAGCGACCTGCTGGTTGAAGGTTTGTAAAACGTGTCCATCGGTGTGTCGGATGGTTACGCCAGCGATATCTCGGAGTCTCATCCCGAGGGTGAGGTGAGCGTTAATTTCTGCGAGTAGTCCGACATCATAGTTTGGTGCCCAGAGGCTTCCCTGGTAAGGCGCGCGACTAAATCCTGTGCTGGCACCGATTTGCAGGGGTCCGAATTTTCTGGCACAGGAGAAGAGCACCTGATTATTTCCGAGTTCAAAGCTGCCGATCGGGTTTGCGGCGTGATTGAGTAGGAAGCGATCATTGGCGTTTAGGTCAAGGAAATTGACACCGAATGTGCCGATAGGTCGGATGGGATAAGCGACGGAGACAGCACCTTGAGATAGATCGTATATGAGGTTCCCGTGTTGCAGTGCAGCAAGCCCCGCTGGGTTCCAGAGCGGGCTTGTTGCGTCGTCTGCACTGCCTATAAATGCCCCACTTAACCCGATTCCGCGTGTACCGATTTCTGGTCTCAGGTCAATCGGATCTGATAATGTGTTTTTTTGACCGAGAAAATACGTGAATACAAGAAAGCCAGTCGCTATGAGTAGCAGACACCATTTACGGTATGGTAATGTACTGAGTTGGTTTTTCACTTCTGCCTTTATACCTAATTTCAAAGTGTAAGTGGGGCCCGGTCGATATTCCGGTGTTGCCCGACAAGCCGATGACTTTTCCTTGGTTTACAATTTGCCCGACTTTTACCCTGATGCGCGACAAATGCCCATACCATGTGGTAAAGTTGTCTTCGTGTTCTATTCCGACGAGTTTCCCGTAGCCGCCTTTGCGTCCTGCGAAGATAATTCTACCACCTTTGGAAGCGTAGACGCGTGTACCGACAGCGGCACGTAAGTCTATCCCATCATGCATCCGCCAACGCCCCGTAACAGGATGGGGGCGATAGCCGTATTTTGAAGTAAGGACTAACGGAATTCGGAGCGGATCACTGAACCCGGAGACAACGTCGTACGGAATCCGAATTTCTGTGCCGATCTGTAGACTGCGAGGCGAAGAAATTCTGTTGAGTCTTTGTAGGACTCTCCAGTCGACGTTATGGTGGTTCGCTATACCGATCAAAGTATCGCCGGGTTTGACCTGATACATGATTTCTTTTAGGGCGAAGGTTTCGCTCGGTATGCGTAGCATTTTCCCAGTCTGTATACGGTGTGCTGACTTAATACTGTTTGCTTGGATAATTGATTTGACGGGTACTTTGTACTTCTGTGCGATTTCGGACAGCGTTTCACCTTTCTGAATCATGTGTTGCTGGAAACCAGCGGCAAATACTATTCCAGAGAGTGCCTCTATAAGCAGAACAGTTATAAACGTAAAAGTATGAATAGACCTTTTCTTCATCAACAATCTTCGGGCTGGATCCCTGTGTCTTTAAGCAGCGGAGGAAAGCCCGTTCCTTTTAAGTTAGTGACAGGTTTTGACTACCGATGTCCCTGTCAAACATCGCTGTGCTGCTCATATCGCTGCACAGAAGCGACCTGTAGTCAGAGGTTTAACTTGTGGCGTGGACGTTTAGCCGACGCTTCGCACAAGCCCCTGTTTTAGCGGCGTACTGATTTGTTACCCTGACAATAATACAACAGCGTCAAATTCTGTGTCTGTTTAAGCGGATCGGATGTTGTTCGTGCTAACAGAATTGACTGATGCTAACTAATTTCTGACGGTTAGCAAGACGTTTTTGGTCTTTGTAAAAATTTGCGTATCGGTCTCAATTCCAGATGAACCGACTGAGACGATCTCGCTAATTACAGTCACAATGAGTTGAATAACTTCGACTTGGACGTTGTCTCCATTTAATGTTTGCGGAGCCGTCCAAGTAACAGGATTTTCACTGGCGGCGGAAAGTTCGCCAAATTGCGTAATGTTCAGCCAGTTAAGCGTGACACTGGTGCCTCTAACTTCTTTGACTGAAGCAGTCAGTTCTACCGCCTCACCGGGTTGTACCGTTTTCTTCGTAACAGTAACTCTTACGTCAAGATCGGCTACCTGCCCTGGTTCTGCCACGTCTGCGGTTTGTGCCAGTTCAACGATGTCGTTTGTAGTTCCGCTTTCTTCTCCTGTTGTAGCTGTTTCCGATTCCGATACAGGATTTTTTAGGTTACTACCACCGCAACTCGTTAAACTCAACGCAATGCCTATTAGGAGAATGTAAATACCTATTAGCGATGTGTAGAAAAGCAAGTCGATTCGAGATATTCTCATGCCACTGTCCTCTCTTCATATTCGGGTCGTGTAAAACATTAATGTGTTTCAACTGCGTGTATTGCTGTTTGAACCAACCGATAGACTTTTGAGCTGAAACGATTAAATATTCGGTATTAGAGAAAGAAAAACCGAGCGAAACTCTCGAATTATACCTTAATCGTTCAAGTCAAGGCGTATGTTGGCTTATAGGCAAATAACGAATAGTGAAGAGAGTAGGTTACAAAAATAGATGGTTCAACACGAAAGTATTAGGCTGGGTGTTCGACCCAGCCTAAATTTCGATTAATTTCCGGCGTTTTCTAATTCTTGGCGCAGGAATGCGATAATATCTGCGACTTGTTGGTCGCTGAGGATATCAGGTGCATAGAAAGGCATGAGCGTACCGCCGCCTCGAATTTTCGTTGCCCAACGTTCCAGTGTTGCGTCGATATTCCGAGGTGGTCTTGATCGGATGAGTTGGGGTCCGATTCCGGCTTTATAGGGTGACGGGTGGCAGACGACGCATGCGCGCCCGAAGAGTTGCCATCCGTTTTCTGCCTCGCCGCTCATAGCAGCGAGTTTCTCACCGGCTGCCTTTTTGGCATTGTCATCTAACATTGCTATTTCAAATTGGGGACCCTTGTTATCACCGGAGATCGCTTTGAAATACGCCATAAGTGCTTCAGCGTGTTCTTCAGGGATTGCGGTTGGATCGACTTCGGGACCTGGTATTCGCTGTAGGAAGTGCTGGTAGCAGAAACCGCCGCCGCCTGCTGCGCGTTCAAAGATGTCGGCTGAGATCATTCCGCCTTTCGCCTGTCCGCGGTGTGGGACACCAACCATACTGTGTCCGGCACGAATGACTCCATCCGGATGTGTTGTCTCGTCAAAATCTGCGTGGCAGTTTGCGCAGGTAAGCCCAGTAGCGAATCCTTTTACTTTACCGGGTTTGATTGTTCCTTTGAAAGTTGGATCGTGAAAAAGTTCGCGCCCCAGTTGTGCTTTGTCTGACATTTGTGCTTGTGTGAAAAAGATGAATGCCGTGATCAAAACACCACATAGGGCAAACGAAACGAGTTTACGCATTATAAACCCCCTCTTGGTGATGTTTATTGTAACTTAAATTGCTGTCTTAGCAAAGGCGTGTCAATTCAACTTAATTAGGACTTACGCATTTTTTCATGAGATTCTACATAATACGGGCATCAGGCGGGGTTACAAACCCTGAAGAAACACCGGATTTAGTCTGGGAATAGACGAAATCCATTCCTTGTATTACATTGCAAAAACCCTGCATGGGGTGTGCGTAGGTCCTATTAATAATTATGTATTAAAGGATTAATATATTATATCAAATAATTCAAATTATTGTCAAGAAAAAAATATAAAAAGTGCTTTGCACCAAATATTGTGGTGCTGGATAGTCTTTATCGTCCATTGAAATTGCTTAGGTTGATTCCAACAAGGCGATATACGGTAAATTCCGATATTGTTGTGCGTAGTCAAGTCCGTAGCCTACGACGAAAGCATCCGGCACCTCAAAACCGATATAGTCAATAGTGACAGGTACTCGACGTTTAGACGGTTTGTCGAGGAGTGTGCACACCTTAACGGTTTTCGGGTTCAGTGTCCGTAGATGTTCGTATAGAAGTTTCAAAGTTTGTCCAGTATCGATAATATCCTCGACGATGAGGATATTCTGATGTTCGAGATAGTCGCTGCCGCCGTGAATAAGTTCGACTGCCGATGGTTGTGTGTTATTATTATAACTCGTGAGTTGTACGAATTCAAAACGGACCTGTACTTCTCTGCTGGGTTTTTCAAGTTGTGCACCGAAGATAGCACGAGAGAGATCAGCGAAAAATAACACACTTCCCCTCAGGACACCGAGGAGTATTAACTCTTGGTTTTCATAATCGGCAAGAATTTGTGTGCCGAGTTCGCGAATACGTTTTTGGAGGCACGGTTCAGAAATGAGAACAGATTCAGGGAGCGGTTTCGTCGCTGCTGGCATAACTTAGGTAGAGATAGTGTTGTGTGTGCGGTTGGACCTTGAAAAGATCGCTGGTTGTATAACCGATGACCCACAAGATCACATCGCCGCAAACAAGGAGCGGAATGTTGTCGCGTTCGTGGCGAGGCACCTTGGCATCTATCAAAAAATCCTTAATTTTTTTCGTCCCTTGCATACCGTACGGCTGAAACCGGTCGCCTTGTCGCCGATTACGCAATGTGAGCGGGATTGCTTCTGAAAACGGTTCTGCAAATACCTTTCTTAACTTTTGATAATCAAATATCGCTTCAAATTTGCCATTGGGTGGTGTGGGTGTTCTACGAGATGTTCCATCCCCCAATTCTGCAATAATTTCGGCATTTAAAGCCGCTATAAGTGTTTTTCCAACAGTGGCGATCGGATAGGAGAAGTTTCCTATTTCAGTTGTTTTTCTTTCAAAGGCGATCCGTTGATATGCACGCCGAAATTGTAAACCGTTCGGAAGTGGCAGGACAGCATTAGGTGCGTCGCCTTCAATGAGATTTTGCATCGCGATGCAGTGTTTGAAATAGAGATCGCTCGAATCGCCTAACATCTCGGATACGCTTTTCCGGAGGATCCGTCTCTGCAGTGCGATGTGGTGCTGTCGAAATTTTTCCCTATCAAGGATAATAGTCTCTTGCGAGACTTGTATTTGGCACGCCTCAAACGCTGTGCAAGCGATTGTATCAAGGTATTCCGATTCAGTACCTAATACATCAGCAGTCCGGCTTAATGCGGCTTTGATATTTGGATTATAATTGTTCTCAAGCCTTGGTATCAACTCGTGGCGGATACGATTGCGAAGATAGCGTGTATCGGTGTTGGTTGAATCGTGTCGCGGGACAATACCTATGGACGTTAGGAACGCCTCAATCTGTTGACGTGTAAATTCTATCAGAGGTCTAATAAATTTCATATCCCTGACGGGAACGATGCCTTTCAATCCGTCGGTTCCGCTCCCGCGTATGAGGTTCATCAGAACCGTTTCGGCGATGTCGTCTTGGTGGTGTCCTAAGGCGACTTTCGTCGCGTCGGTTTCCGAACAGACGGAATCATAGAATTGATAGCGTGCTCTGCGTCCGGCGGTTTCTACAGAGAGTTTCCACTGTTTTGCTAAACGGAACACATCTACCTGTTGGAGGGTGCAAGGCAGATTTAGGTGTTCTGCGTGTTGTCGGACGAAGTCAGCGTCTGTGTCAGCGTCTGGTCGGAGGCAGTGGTTTAGATGTACAACGTGCAGATGACATCTGAGTTGTTGGCGTAAAGCGTGCAGTGCGTATAGGAGTGCAAGCGAATCTGCGCCGCCTGAGACTGCGACGAGCACAGTTTCAGCGTCCTCAATCATTTTATGCTCTGCTATGGAGCGGTGCATCTGTTGAACGAAGTCGGCTGTCATGAGGTCGCCAATTTTAACGGCAAATTGTATCCCACCGCTTAAACGGTAGAACGATGCCGGTGCGGAGAGTCGAACTCCGGACAGCACGATTATGAGTCGTGTGCTCTAAACCACTGAGCTACACCGGCATAGGTTGAGATGGATTATCGGAAACGATGAGGTTAAGTGTGTTTTTTGTATGTTATCGTTGATGTATCAAAGAACATTTAGGGGTTGAGAAGATTGCAGGGGGGGGGATTTGAACCCCCGTCCTCCGGGTTATGAGCCCGACGAGCTACCTGGCTGCTCTACCCTGCGTCAAGAATTATTGTCAAGACTTACGCGAAATCAGAGAATTAGGTCTATGATGACGTAATCGGGTGCGGTTATGAAACCGCACCTACCGTGGAAGCGCGTAAGTTCTACTTGTATTGAATTATGGTCGAGGAGGGACTTGAACCCTCACACCTGTTTAGGGCGACGGATTTTGTAGGGTAGACTACCAACGCACAGCATCATCTGTGTTTTCAATAGTCCCCCTCCGAACCACGCTTGCACTTTTCAATGCACGTAGCTCTCCAGTAAGTTTTTATAGTGATTTTCCATCATATTTTCCTATATGGATTTTATGATGACAGTCCTTGCAGACGATGAGTGTCTTTCGTCTCATGCTACTCATGAGTTTTTGCCATCCTTCTTTGTTCTTATCAATATCACTCATTTTTCTGATGTGGTGTACTTCTATTTCATCCGTATTTCCACATATTTCACAAGTGTTATTCATAAGCCTTGTTAGGAGGTCAGACCGGACACTTTTTTTATCATCAAGAACTTTTATACCTCTAATTTCATCGTTGTATGGCTTATCTTTCTTACTCGGAAACTTTACCCATTTTATTTGGAAGTCCCCTAATGTGGCGACTAAGGGCGGTTTATCCTTTCTATTGACCTCTACTATGAGTGCTTTTACGCCGTTGCTGCCGGTCCTCTTATATTTTTCGCATATTTTGTTTACAGAGAGTTTGTGTTTGGATGCCAAGGTTTTAGCTGCTGATGTCATCACATAGCTCTTCAATTGATATAATTTGCTCGATACGTTTTGAGCCATTATGTAATACTGATAGAGACCTTGAAACTCTGCATTATATGCCCTGATTATCATATAATCGGATAGTTCCATGTAGTAGGGGCTGTGATAGGCTTTCCCTTTCTTAGTATACTTCCTTTTCCATTTTATGAACACGTCGTGAGGCAAGTCCAAGCGGATTGTTCCATTTATTCTTGGTCTTGTTGTTGATTTCTCGGTAAAGATTTCGTAGTTAAGAAAGCGTGCTTTTTCGTGTGTCGCGTTCGTTATTTTCGTTTTATCGTCCGATAGCGTGAGTCCAATTTCATCTTTGAGGAAAGTTTTGACTTCCTTTTTGATGTCTTTGGCTTCTGCTTTGCTACCGATAAATCCGATAATAAAATCGTCTGCGTATCTGACAAATTTTAGTCTGCGGAAATTGTCATCTTGCGGATTCGACCAAGTAAGCCCTTTGCTTTTAGCGATGTTAAGTTCTTTCCGTGCTTCTTTTGCTTCTTGGGCGTTATTTTCCTTCTTTGCTTTGTTGATTTTTCGCGATAGTTTAGCGTATTCGGGGTTTGTTCCTCTTGATTTTCCTACTTTCCAGATTTCAGATAATTCTTCTAATTTTTCATCTAATTCAGAGAGGTATATGTTAGCCAGTAGAGGACTCATAACGCCGCCTTGTGGCGTGCCTGAGTATGTGTTGTGGTATGTCCAATTCTCGATATACCCGGCTTTTAGCCATATACGAATGAGTTTAATGAGTCTTTCATCTAAAATCCTTTTTCTTAGGATCTTCAGTAGGTATTCATGGTTTATGTTGTCGAAGCAGCCCTTTATGTCTCCTTCTATAAACCACTTTGTCCCTTTCCACGCTATGGCTATTTCTTCCAAAGCAGTATGACAACCTCTATTGGGTCTAAATCCATGCGAGTGATCTGAGAACTGGGGTTCATAGTATTCTCCCAGTATCATCGTTACTACACGTTGGACGAGTTTGTCTGTCCAGCATGGTATTCCTAAACATCTTTGTTTTCCGTCTGGTTTAGATACATAGACCCTACGACTGGGTTTGGGTCTATATTTTCCGGTTTTAAGTTCATTGATGATTTTATCTATTTTTGTAATCGACATTTCATCAATGTTTTCGGAGTTAGACCCCTTTGTCATGGCACCTTTCTTTTTCGCCATTTGATGATAGGCAATTAGAAATAATTCTCTATCGCACATATTAGAGTATACGCGCTTTAGCGGAAGATTTCTTTTTCCTCTATCACTCACTATTCCAAGGTATTTATTCGAGATAATATGCATTTCGCATTACTCTTATATCTACTTGGATTAACTTACCTGTTTCCCTTCATCTTCACTATACCTTCGCATAGTCTTATTCTCAGTTGAGAGCGACTACTATGGAAACTCCGTAGCCATGGGGTTCTCACCCTTTAGACTATCCCATAGTTCCAATGTGTCAACGATAGAGAGACTTAGGTAATCCACTCATACGCTTGCCTGTGTATATTTCACAGTGTCTAAGAGATTTAGGAAGGCATTAGACAGACTTAAAATCTAATGTCATCTCTTAGTGGGGGCATCACTAACCTTGCCCTTTTAGCCACACTTACTCCTGCGTATTGGATTTCGGGTAGTATAACTCTTACCATATCTCTCAAGCCTTGAATAGCTTTGGATTAGGTTAGTTCATCCATTCTATCCTTTACTGCTATGCTATGTTCAGGTTTAGATTTCTCTTTACCCTAAAGCAGTTGGCTTTATACCATTTCCTAATTAGTATAGAGATTTATATCTCAATTGGGCACATTAGCACAATGGCGCACAAGTCCGTTGTGTCTACCGATTCCACCACTCGACCACAATAATATTAATAGTATACTCTATTTCTTTAGTGTTTGTCAACTTTTTTTTGGCGTTATTTTGAAAAAAAAGTCTATCTCGCTGTGTTTATGTGAAATTTTATACCAAATCTGAAAAATAAATTGGCATTTCAGGACGATTTAGTTCCTGATTGATTTTTCTTCGCACTTGACTTTTTTTTCGGAATCACGTAAGATGTTGATATTATGAAAAATATCAAACTTGCATCAGGACACGAAATACCAATACTGGGTTTAGGAACCTGGCAGCTCAAAGGCAGGCAGTGCGAACGCATTGTCAAAGAAGCCGTTGACTTCGGGTATACCCATATCGACACAGCGTGGATGTACCAGAACCAACGCGAAATCGGGAACGCACTTCGCGACGTTCATATCGACCGCGAAAATATTTTTCTTACCACTAAAATTTGGCACACCCATCTCAAGCATGACGAGGTCCTCGCTCAATTTGAGGCGTGCCTCAGCGATTTGCAAATGGATTACGTTGATCTGTTATTGATTCACCATCCGAGCGGCTCTGTTCCGGTTACTGAGACTTTTGATGCATTCCAAAAACTCTACGACGCGGGTCAGGTGAAAAGCATCGGTATCAGTAACTTTAGCATCGCTCAAGTTGAAGAGGCGTATGAGGTCTCAGAACTTCCGATTTGCACAAATCAGGTGGAGTATCATGTTCGGAGAAACCGTGCAGAATTGCGAGACTATTGCCATGCACGTGACATTGTAATGACAGCGCATCGTCCGCTCGCTGTTGGCAACCTTGCCGGGGACGCTATGTTGGGCAAGATCGGTGAGAATCACGGGAAGACCGCAGCGCAGGTCGCTCTCCGTTGGCTTATACAGCAAGGCATTATCACAATACCGAAATCGGGTTCAGTGCCGCATTTACGGGAGAATTTGGATGTCTTTGAGTGGGAGTTGACCGACGCAGAGATGCAAACGCTTAATACCGAAATGTAGAGCGGATTCGAGAAACGGACGTTAGATTTCAAATCCGCGTTATTTAACCGCAAGGTATCATTAAAAAATGAAATTTGGACTATTTTATGAGCATCAGATTCCACGTCCGTGGGCTGAGGGTGAGG
Organism: Candidatus Poribacteria bacterium WGA-3G; assembly: GCA_000406005.1. GTDB lineage: Bacteria > Poribacteria > WGA-4E > WGA-4E > WGA-3G > WGA-3G. The sequence continues at coordinate 42,933 of ASZN01000021.1, read as the reverse complement.
AGCATAAGTTATTCCAAGATGCGTTGGCGCAGGTAGAACTCGCTGATAAACTTGGTTTCGATTATATTTGGGAGGTTGAGCACCATTTCCTTGAAGAGTATTCGCACTCTTCTGCGCCGGAGGTATTTCTTGCGGCGTGTAGTCAGCGGACGACGCAGATTCGGCTCGGACACGGGATCGTATTGATGCCGCCAGCGTACAACCATCCTGCACGTGTTGCTGAGCGGATCGCGACGCTTGACCTCGTATCGAACGGGCGCGTAGAGTGGGGGACGGGAGAGTCTGCTTCGCATATAGAACTCGGTGGATTCAACGTTGATCCGAAGCATAAACGCGAGATGTGGGCGGAATGTACGCGTGAAACGGCAAAAATGATGACGCAGTCGCCGTATACTGGGTACGATGGTCAGTACTTTTCGATGCCACCGCGTAATGTTGTACCGAAACCGTTGCAGACACCGCATCCGCCGCCGTGGGTGGCTTGTTCGAGTCGTGATAGCCTTCGTTTTGCGGCGAGATATGGACTCGGTGCGCTAACTTTTGCTTTTATTGATGCCAATGAAGCCAAATTTTGGGTGGAAGAGTATTACGAGATTTTTGAGAGGGAATGCGAACCGCTGACGCAGCGAGTTAACCCTAACATCGCTATGGTATCTGGGTTCTCCTGCCACAACGATGAGGCGACTGCTGTCGCGCGTGGATTAGACGGATTCCGTTTCTTCCGGTTTGCGTTGGCACATTACTATCACGGCGGTTCACAGATACCCGGACAGACGGATATTTGGCAGCTGTATAGAGAGACGACACAGGAGCCGACTGAAGGTAGAGCGGGTATCGGAACGCCGGATCAGGTGCGTGAGCACTTGGAGGTGATGGAAGAGGCTGGCGTGGATCAGGTCGTTTTCATTCAACAGGCTGGTGCGAACCGCCATGAAGATATAATCGAATCGTTAGAACTGTTTGCGGAAAAGGTGTTACCGGACTTCAAGGCGCGGGATGTTGCACGAGTTAAAAGAAAAAAAGAACGGCTCGCTGAAGCGATTGCGAGAGCAGAGGAACGCAGACCGACCTTGACAGATCTTGAAGAGATACCGGTCGTGGATGCCTATCCGGTTCTCAAGCGGAAGTTAGAAGAGAAATCAGAAGAGAGCAGTTCCCCTGAAATAAGTGATGATGGCGAGAAATTTCTGTTGTCAATAGAGGGCGGGAAACGCACTGAGAAGGATGCGTAGACGCTGTCGAGTTTGTCAAGGGTGCTTAGGTGGATCTATGAAACACGTGTTGGTCATTGACGACGATGAGAAGATTTGTTGGGCTTTCGAGCAATTCCTTGAAAGTGAAGGGTATGCGCCGGATGTCGCGAACAGTGCCGAGGAAGGTTTACGCCGTATCGCTGCTGACAAGCCGGACGTCGTTTTGCTTGATGTGAACTTGCCGGGGATGAGTGGCTTAGAGGCGTTAGAAGAGATTAAAGCGCGTCATCCGTGGGTGATTGTGGTTATCATCACGGCTTATGATGATGTAGAAACGACAATAGAGGCGATGCGTTTGCAAGCGTTTGATTTTGTGCCGAAACCGATTGATCTCGATGTCGTCAAGGGTGTGTTGGAGCGTGCGTTCCGAACACAATCTGTTCGCAGCGCCTTGACTGTAGAAGCGGCGGACGAATCGGCGGTGCAGAGCGGGCACCGGTTGGTCGGTAAAAGCAGCCAGATGCGTGAAATCTACAAGCTCATCGGGATTATGGCGAGCAATGCGATGACTGTGTTGATTGAGGGTGAGACGGGGAGCGGCAAGGATCTCGTTGCGCGTGCTATTCACGTCGGGAGTGAACGCAAGGAGAAACCGTTTATTCCGGTTGATTGTGGCGCGCTCCCTGATGAGCTTTTGGAGAGTGAACTTTTCGGCTATGAAGCGGGAGCGTTCACAGGCGCAAAAACGGAGGGGAAACCGGGACGATTTGAGTTGGCGAACGGCGGCACACTTTTTCTTGATGAAGTCAGTAACATGACCCCGGCATTACAAGTGAAACTGCTCCGTGCTTTGCAGACGCAAGAGATTGAACGATTAGGCGGAACTCGTAGACTTAAAGTGGATGTTCGCTTGATCGCTGCTACGAATCAGGAACTTGGCGAAATGGTGAGACGTGGCCAGTTCCGTGAGGATCTCTATTACCGTTTCAAGCGTATTGCGATCCATCTACCGCCGTTACGGGAGCGTCAAGAAGATATTCCACTACTTGTTACGCATTTCTTGCAACTGATTCAGGAGGAACTCGGCAAGCCGATTCGCGGTATTTCCGAGGAAGCGATGCAGCTGCTGCGAGACTATCCGTGGCCTGGGAATGTTCGGGAGTTGGAAAATTGTGTCCGTAGCGCAGCGGCGTTGTCTCGATCGGATGTGGTTCTGCCAGACGATCTACCACCAGAAATCAGGAGTGGACACGCAGTAAGTGCTACCGATGGTTCACAACTTGAGGCGACCCTTAAGTCCATTTTACGGGACACGATTCAGGAGGCTGTCTCCGAAGGGAAACAGGGACTTTACGAAGATGTTGTTAATCAGTTGGATAAGGTGTTGATTGAACTGGTTTTAAATGCGTTTTCGGGCAATCACAGTAAGACTGCCGAGTTGCTGGGTATGAGTCGGACCACACTGTTAAAGAAGATTAAACAGAGCAGCGGTGTTGATGAAATGGCGTAAGCACGATAGGAGACGAAACATTATGGGTTCGTGGATTCGGATTGCGCACCGTGGCGCATCTGCGAGTGCGCCAGAAAATACGCTTTCGGCGTTCAGGGAAGCACTCGCAATCGGTGTGGATGCTATTGAACTTGATCTGCACGGGACGAAGGATGGCGAAATCGTTGCGATACACGATGCCACGTTGGACAGAACGACAAACCTCAGTGGACTTGTTCGGGGAAAGACGCTTGCAACAGTCAAGATGGCGGATGCTGGTGGTTGGTTTCATCCTGACTTTGGCGGCGAACAGGTTCAGGTGGATGCTACTACGGTTAAAACAGTCGCTCGTGAGTTGGTGCCGACGCTTGCGGAGGCGTTAGAATGCATCTCTGGCGACGCGATTGCTCTGCTCGAAATTAAGGATCCCACTATCGGTGAAGCGGTTGTCAGAAAAGTTCGAGAAATGAACGCGCTTGAACAGGTGGTTATTATCTCCTTCCATACCTCTGTTCTACAAGATGTTCGCGGTTTGGAACCGCGTATCCCGACGGGATGGCTCATTGGAAGTCATAACAACGGTGCTTCACCCGCCGACCTCTGTCAGCGATTGGGAGAATTGGGGGGCAATCTGCTGAATGTCAATCACGAGTTAATCACAGCCGAATTTGCGTATCAGATCCGACGGCGCGGTATTGCGTTGTGGTGTTGGACGGTAGATGACCTGGATCGGATGCGCGAAATGGTGACCTTCGGTGTGCAAGGTATTACCTCTAATTACCCTGAACGTTTCGCTATGGTTTAGTTTTGTCCATCTGTTCCGCGCGCCAGAACGCGATCGCGATGTACGCGAAAATTGGATAGGACAGCAACGCTGTTGACCAAGCGATCCCTTCTAATCCCCAATACCACATGAACACCCAATTGAGAAACGGATTTAGGACGAGTCTGATGAGGGTTGCGGTTACGATGGTGCCGTGTGCCTGACGTGCGAGATGCGCGCGGATGAGCAACCTGCTCATAAGACGTGGCAGCATTCCAAGCAGATAGATCCCCAGCAATGAAGCGATGTGCAACTGACCTACCTCGGACAATTCACCGTGTCCATACAAAATTGAGACGATGTTTTCCCGGAAAAGATAGAAACCTGTCAGGAACGGTGTCATCAACACCAACAGTATAACTGCCCCTTGCCAGACGCTTCGTTGGAATTGTGTTCCGTGAGTTGTTCGGTTGTTTTCAGGTTGCTGCTCAGATGATGATATCTTTGCCCAATGCGAAAGTAGAACAGGAAGTGTTACACCTGTGAGCGTTTCGGGGATTGCGCACAAGCGGAGTGCGTAATCCAGTTTTGAGACGGAACTCGCGCCTAATGTGCTTGCCATCCCTCTATCGACGACGGGGTTCAGCCCATCGGAAATCGCCGCACCGATCATGAGTAGACATTGAGGGAAGAACTGTTTGGTATAGGGTGTCTCCTGTAAATTGAGTTTCAGGTGCTGCACCCGTAGATTTAGGATGGTGCAGCATCGTGGGAATAGGACAACTACTTGAAAAAGTTCGCCGAGGATCAGTGCGAGCGGTATACTGAGCCATGTTAGCGAAGGTTTGCATAAGTAGATTGTTCCGATGACGACGGCAGCACGGAGCCCTTGTAAAATAACGGGGAGTCGAAACGCTTGATAAGTGTCCAATACTGCCTTGAGCATCCAACGGATGGATGTGATGATTGCGAGGCAGAGAAATCCACAAACGATGCCGAAAGTGGTGGTCGGTGTGAGTCCGGTGTTTGGTAAGAAGCGTTGAGAGATTACATAAGAGATGGCAACGAGGAGGCAGCAGAGCCACGGCATTATCGTTATATAACGGGAAAAGATGGATTGGACGCAGCGTTGTGCTTCGGTTTCACTTTTCATTCGGGCTTCGGCTAATAGCGGAACGAGGACGGAATAAGCCGATGCGGCACTAAGTAGATCAATCAAGAATACGGCGATCCCCCAATAGTAGTAGATGAAATCCATTTCTACTGGGTCGCCGAACCAGTTGGCGAGTGCGATATAGATAAAAAATGTGCCGGCACGTCCGATCAGACTCAGCGGCGTGACAACGAGGATATTTTTTAGGATAGAGGGTTCTTTTATCGTAATCAGCCTTATGGTTCTCCAAAACTCTAATCAGGAAATGTGACGCGTTCGTAGATTTCTTGCAAGGGGAGTTCGCATTGGATGGCGGTGAGTGGCAAAATGTCCTCAAGTGCTTGGAAAGCGGTGAAAATCCAGTCTTTTGCAGGAACGGGTGCGGTATCCTGTTTTTTTTGGCGGCGGTAGCGTTCAACGAGTACCTTGTCTTGGGAAATGAGGATGTATTCCTGCAAGGACGCGAGGTGTCGGTAGTGTCCGAATTTTTCGCCGCGATCATAAGCCTCGGTTGAAGCAGAGAGGACTTCTACAAGGATAGTGGGGTTAAGGAGTATATCAAAAACATCGTCTTCAAAACGAGGTTCTTCACAAACGACAACGACATCAGGGTAGAAGTAGGAGGAAGTGAGAGGAGAACTCACCCGCATATCGCTCGCGTAGGTTTCACAGCCGCTGCTTTTTAATAGATTGCGGAGCTCGCCAGATATGTTATTAGTGATGAGATTATGCTCTCGACTCGCTCCAGACATTGCGATTATTTTCCCTTTGACGTATTCATTTCTGGCAGTGTCGGCATCAGGTATTGCTTTGCGTTCTAAAGCAATATATTCTTCAGGTGTGAGATGGGTTTGTGCTGCACGGGCTGCCATGATTTTCCTCCGGTAATGGACTGCGTTAGGAGCGCGTGGTGTGCCCTATTCGCGGACTTGACCGTTTCCGTAGACGATGTATTTGTAGGTTGTCAAACCTTCGAGTCCCATCGGACCGCGGGAGTGGAGTTTCTGTGTGCTGATACCGACTTCGGCACCGAGACCGAATTCATAGCCGTCGGTGAAGACGGTGCTGGCGTTGACGTAGACTGCAGCGGAATCGACCTCTTTGAGGAAGCGTTGCGCTGTGCTGTAGCTCTCGGTGATAATCGCGTCGGAATGGTGTGAGCCGTAAGTTTCTATGTGATCAATCGCTGTTTCGATGTCGTCCACTATGCGGATAGAGAGAATATAGTCGAGGTATTCTGTGCGCCAATCTTCTTCGGTTGCGGGTTTGGCAGCTGGATAGAGTTGCTGTGTCTGTTCGCATCCACGGATTTCAACCTCGGCATCTTGTAGCGTCTCACAAAAAGCGGGGAGGAATTTTTCGGCAGTATCGGCGTGGACAAGAAGTGTTTCCAATGCGTTGCAGACGGCGACTTTGTATCCGATCTTCGCGTTGATGCAGATATTGTTTGCCATTTCGAGGTCGGCGGCTTTATCGACGTAGATGTGGCAGATACCGTCGGCGTGTCCGAGTACGGGAACATCGGATTCCTTCATCAGGAATTGTACGAATTCGTTGCTACCGCGAGGGATCACGAGGTCAACATAGTCTGGCAGACGGATGAGTTCGTAGACTGCTTGGCGGTCGGTGGTGTCAACGAATTGGATTGCGTTTGGGACACCTTCTGCGGCGGCGGTATCGCTGAGTATCCGAGCGAGTGTTGCGTTGGAGTGTATTGCCTCGGAACCGCCACGCAGGATAACGCCGTTCCCGGATTTGATGCAGAGTGCCGAGACTTCGACGGTCACATCTGGACGTGACTCGTATACCACGGCGACGACACCGATAGGTACACGGACAGTGCCGATTTTGAGTCCGTTCGGACGTTCTCCCATACTGATGACGGCACCGATGGGGTCTGGGAGGGCGGCGACTTGTCGGAGGTTGTCGACCATACGTTCAATCTTTTTATTGTCTAAGAGGAGACGTTGCATGAGGGGTGCAGCGAGTCCGGTTTTTTCGCCGTTATCGAGGTCAATACGATTGGCGGCTTGGATTTTATCTTTGGAGTCCTGCAGGCTTTCAGCCATCGCTAAGAGCGCATTATTTCGGACATCTGCGGAGCTCCGCGATAAAACGCGCATCGCCGATTTTGCTTTTTTCGCTTGTGATTGGATCATTTCTTGGATGTTTTGGTTCATAGTGTTCCTTTGGTGAACGTGATCAATGGTTCATAGAAATTGTCAAGTTTGACATAACCGACTCAGATAATTGGAAGTTTTAATGAGGAACGGATGGCTTGACGCACCGCGTCGCATACACGCATAGCATGTTCTGTATTCTCAGCAGTCGCTGGATCGCCTGGGTAGCGAGAATCCACTGCATACATAGTGATTGTCTTAAAATCAGGATACCACTGATTCCAATCAGGCAGCCTCGGCACAATCAACATCAGTAATTCCTCAAGATTGTGTGTTCTTGGTACCGGAATGCTCGCCTCTTGAAGCCACGCTTTTAGATATTTTTCGATGCACTGTTGCGCATGGAAACAGATAGAATTGTGAAATGGACGGGACGATTGCTGCGCCAACTGTGCTAAATTATAATCTTCTTCAGCCTTTTCCACCCACTCCAGTGTTAGCGGGTTCATCAGGACCTTCTCCTTTTTGAAGATGTTGGGTGTGTTTTGTGTATTTTCTATTTTGCAATGTGTGTCATATCCGTGAAGGAGTTCTCCTTTTTCAGTAATCTCGCGGAGAAACCAATCGTTGTAGGCGACACGATACGCGATCTCTTCCGGAGAGCGGACTAAGAGATCCATGCCGAACGGGTACGGGATACGTTGCCGGATCTCTATAGCTTTATTGCGAAACTCTGATTTCGGAATATCCATGACGACGAGCAGGTCCACATCCGAGTCCTCTGTCGGTGTGCCGTAGGCATAGGAGCCGAAGAGAATCACTTGTAGCGGTGTGAACTCGCGCACGATATCGTCAACAACGGCTTGAATAGTTTCTCGGCTAACCATGCGTTTCCCTTCCTGTTTTCCACCTTTCCTCAAAAATTGAAGTATAAGAATAGCAAGAGTATTATAACGTGTCGTTTGGAAAATTTCAAGAGCGAATATTTTGACATTTTTAGGTCAAGTATGATAGAATGCAAGATAAATATTTAAGCGGAATTTATCAATTCGCCGCTGGTCAACACCACGGAGGTACGGATGGTAGACATCAAAACACTAACGAGCATAGAACAGATAATTCTTGATGAACTGAGAGATATTAGAAAAACTTTGGAAGAAAAAGTAAAAGATTCGAACCCAACGCTTGAAGAAATAAACGCGAGGCTTGCTAAGATAGAATCGCTTCTCGTTGATAAAGCTCAACAAACCACTGATTCCAAATGAGTCGTGGCAACAGATTAGTCGAGTAGGACGAGATTATCGCGATGTATGATTTCGTCGTAGTCGCGGTAGCCGAGGATTTTTTCGATGTCTGTCGTCTGTTTCCCGGCGAGCTTGGCGGTTTCTACGGCATTATAGTTTGCCAAGCCGCGTGCAAACTCCACACCGTTTTCTGTAAGACACGAGACGGTATCGCTGTAGTCGAAATTGCCTTCAACGCGTCGGATGCCGGCGGGCAGTAGGCTTTTACCGCCTTGTATGAGTGCATTGCGTGCGCCGTCGTCTAAGATGAGTCTGCCTTTCGGTGGACGTGAATAGGCGATCCAGCGTTTTCGTCCGGAGATCCGTTCATGTGGTAGGAAGAGGGTTCCGAGTAACTCACCCTTGAGGAGTCTTGTGACGACGAGCGGTTCCTGTCCGTCTGCTAAGACCATCATTTCTCCGGATCCGGTGACGATGTCAGCGGCTTTGAGTTTGGTCACCATTCCGCCGGTGCCACTGGTTGTACCTGCTTCACCAGCGGCTTGCCAGATTTCCTCTGAGATGGTGTTCACGGTGTGGATGAGTTCTGAATTCGGGGTGTACCTTGGGTCGGCGGTGAAGAAACCTGGTTGATCGGAGAGGATAACGAGGAGTTCTGCTTGTGCGAGATTCGTTACGTAAGCGGAGAGGGTATCGTTATCGCCGACCTTGATTTCCTCAATGGCGACGGTGTCGTTTTCATTGATAATCGGTATCACGCCGAGATTCAGGAGTGCTCGGAGGGTGTCGTTCATACGGGTATAACGTTTGCGGTTCGAGAAATCGTCGCGTGTGAGGAGCATGAGTGCGACGTTTTGTCCATAATTTGAGAACCGTTCTCGATAGGCTGTCATTAATAGAATTTGCCCAGTGGCGGCGGCGGCTTGTAGGCGTGGTAGCGTATTTGGACGCTGCCTGAGACCGAGTTGTGGCCACCCGGCGGCGATGGCGCCTGACGTGACAAGGATGACCTCGACACCGTCCTGTTTGACGAGTGCTAAATCGTGGACAAGTCCATCCAGAGCGGCTTCGTTGAGCACGCCGTCCGTTGTGATGGTGCTGCTGCCGACCTTTACGACGATGCGCCGTACGTCCCCTAAACGGGCGCGCTGTTCAACTGGATTGCATCGATTTTGGACTATAGGTGAACTCGAATTCATCAATCTGGACTGTATCTCCTTCTTCCGCGCCTGCGCGTGCAAGCGCGTTTATAACTCCCATATTTTTTAGTTTCCGATATAACAGGACCAGTGCTTGTTCGTTTTCCATGTCGGTCATGAGGACGGCGCGGCGCGGTTCTGCACCGGTGATAATGAACCCATCTTCAGTTTCAGTGAGTTCAAACCGTGCTGATGGTTCCGGTGGGAGTTCATGTTCCAAGATGATCGCTGTCTCTGCTTCCTTTCGGGCACGTGCTTCCAAGTATTGCAAGGAGCGATAGGCTTGCTGCATGAGTGGGTTCACACCGTCACCGGTAATTGCAGAGATCGGAAAAGTTTTCCGGTTGCCGAAGTATTCCTGTACGCGCTGTAGGTTCGCCTTCGCTTCGGGCATATCTGTTTTATTGAGTGCGATGATTTGTGGCAGTTTCGTTAGCAATTCGTTATAATGACCCAATTCGCGGTTCAATTGTTCGTAATCTTTAATCGGGTCTCGTCCATCCGTGGCACTAAGGTCGATGACGTGGATGAGCATCTTGGTGCGTTCGATGTGCCGCAAGAATTGGTGTCCTAAGCCAGCACCTTGATGCGCGCCTTCTATGAGTCCGGGGATGTCGGCGAGGATAAAGTTCTGTTCTCGGTTGATGCGGACGACACCGAGGTTCGGACGGAGCGTCGTGAACGGGTAGGCGGCGATTTTTGGTGTTGCGGCAGATGTACGTGATAAGAGTGTCGATTTACCGGCGTTCGGATAGCCGACGAGTCCGACATCGGCGATGAGTTTAACTTCGAGGCTAATCTGACGTTCTTCGCCGGGTTCGCCTTTCTCTGCGACGCGTGGTGCTTGGAAGGTGCTACTTTTAAAGCGTGCGTTCCCCTTACCGCCGATACCGCCGCGTGCGACGACAACGCTTTCATCAGGTTCCGTTAGGTCCGCAAGCACCTCGGTGGTATCATAGTCTCTAACGATGGTGCCGGTAGGGACTTTAACGACACGATCTACGCCATCAGCACCGTCTCGTTTTTTGCCGGAGCCGTGTCCACCATTTTCGGCGACTTGGCGCGGGTTATGATGCAGGTCGATCAGTGTACTCATTCCAAGGGTAGCGATAAGGACGACGTTGCCGCCGTTGCCGCCATCGCCACCGTCAGGACCGCCGCGAGGGACGAATTTCTCGCGACGGAAACTGATGCATCCGTTCCCACCGTTGCCTGCTTTGATTTGGATTCTTGCTGTATCCATCTTTTTCCACTTTGTCCGAATTGTGTGTGTAGAGGGTTACGACGCTTCAAATCCGGCTTGCGTTATTGCCTCCCTGAGATTGGCAGGGCTGACGTGCAGTTCATCGAAACGGACAACTGCCTCGCCTTTGCGCAGGTTGACTTTCGCGCGCTGAACGCCCTCAAGTGCTGTCAACGCATCTTTCACTGTTTTGACGCAATGTTGACAGGACATACCGCTGATTTTTAGTTTCGTTTTTTGCATGGTGTTATTCCTTAGCCTCCTTTATTTTTTCTTTGGAAAGTGTGCTTGCATGACGGACAAGTTGATGTGTGCGTATGAATTGCTAAGCCACACTCTGGACAAATGCGTTTCGTCCGAAGTCTTTCGACGAGACGCGACGCAATGACGATTCCCAAAAGGATTATGATGAGGAATGCGACTTCCCAAAAACCGATAGACACCTTTTTAATTTCCACCCTTTTCCAATAGGACTTACGCAATTTTGACTGCAGCCCGTTTTGTTAGATGAGAATTTTCGGAAAACACAGGGTTCTGGTGACACAAACTAAGAAGTTTGTGCTACAAAAGAGCAGCATGCGTAAGTCCTATCCAAGAAAACACAGGGTTCTGGTGACACAAACTAAGAAGTTTGTGCTACAAAAGAGCAGCATGCGTAAGTCCTATCCAAGTTTCAATACGAAAATTCGGCAAACTACGTTTTCAATCCGCGTAGTGTAGAGAGGTTTACCTCGTGCATTGTCTTCATTTCTGGCGTTTCAATGATGAGTGGGGTTTCAGCAAATCGTGCATCGTTAAGGATATATGTAAATGCGGTTGTGCCGATATTGCCCTCCCCGATGTGTTGGTGTCGGTCCACACGGCTTTGGTATTCCGATTTTGCGTCGTTGAGATGGAAGGCTTTTAAGCGGTTAAGTCCGATGATGTCATCAAACTGCTTGAAAGTCGCTTCACAATCTGTTGCGGTTCGCATATCGTAGCCAGCGGCAAAGACGTGGCAGGTATCCAAGCAGACCCCGAACCGATCTGAGTATTTTGACATGCCGATCACATCGCGCAGGTGTTCAAAACGGTAGCCGAGGTTTGTGCCTTGTCCGGCAGTCGTTTCGAGGAGCGGTATGACATCTGGTGCCTCAGTATTTTCAAACAGGAAATCGAAACTATCGGTTAGCTGCTTTAAACCGAATGTTTCACCTTCACCGAGGTGCGATCCGAGATGTGTTACGATGTAGCGGAGTCCGAGCTGCTGCGCGAGTTCCATCTGTTCACGAAACGCTTGTCGTGATTTTTTCAACACATCTAATTTCGGGGAAGCGAGATTACTTAAGTGAATATCGTGGACAATGATCTCGCCGAGCGCGGCTGCTGACCATGCCGTGGTAAATTTTTCGGTGATCTCTGCGGTGAGAGATTTTCCTTGCCATTGGTTTGGATTTCGCAAGAAAATTTGTATCGTGTCGCACTCGAGGTCGGTACCATTTTTGATGGCGTTGTGTAGTCCGCCTGAAGTGGATACGTGTGCACCAAGAACCATATTTTTTGTAATGAATTTCGGATTGCGAGTTCACCGATTTTGTGTGGTGAGTTTTCGGAACCTGCGAATTGCACCGAAATTGACATCTCCTTATGCAGGGATAATAAAAAAAATATTTTCAAAGTTCGTTGCAATTAAAAATACCACAAAACTGTGCCGAAAATCAAGTGATAGTTATGGGTGGACAGCTGTTTTGATACCGCGGTGGGCAGCGGCGTTATCGAACGCTGCTAAGCCTTGTGTAATCGGGAACCGATCCGTCAGTAAGGGTTCAAAGTTGAGTGCTTTCTCGATTAGGAGTTGCTTGGATTCTTCAAGGCTGGCGCGTGAGAATGCCCATGAAGCCATCAGTTTGTGTCCGGCGTAGTGGAATTCCTCGAGGTTGATGCGGAGTTCTTCGCCTTCTGGTGCAAGTCCAAAGAAGTTGAGGCATCCGCCTCTACGGACGATCTCGAAAGCGAGTGCGATTGCCGAGGCGTTATTTGTTGTCGCGGAGATGACGGTATCAACGCCGCCATTGGTGAGTTCTTGAAGGTGTGCTACTGACTCAGCGGATGTATCAAAGGTGTGATCGGCACCGAGTGTTTCTGCGACCCCTCTACGGTATGCGTGGGGTTCCACTACGTAGGTGGCTAAACCTGCGCGTTTCGCTAATTGGGTGAGCATTAGACCGATGGGGCCGGCACCGAGGATTGCGACGGAATCCTTGAAGGGCGTTTCCCGCATGGCGTTTAGGCAGCAGCCCAACGGTTCGAGAAACAGCAATTCTTCGGGCGGTACGCTATCTGGGACCCGGATAAGTTTACCGGTATCCACGCCGTGCTTTGGCATCCGCATGTATTCGGCGTATCCGCCATCGATATCGTGTCCGATGCCTTCAATGTTTTTGCAGTATTTGTCCAGGTCGTTCTGGCATTCGGTGCATACACCGCAGGAGAGCATAGGGTTGACGGTCACGCGTTCGCCGACTTTAACATCAGGGTGTCGGCTGTCTACGATGATGCCTGCGAGTTCGTGTCCCATGACGACAGGTGGTGCGTAATCTGATACATCTCCGCGAAGTGCTGCGAGGTCAGAGGCACAGATACCGCAGAGTTCTATTTCGATGCGTACGTCGCCATTGACGAGTTCGGGGATAGGTTTATCTTGGATGCGTAGTTGCTGAATTTTCTCGAAGACGATAGCTTTCATATTATTACGGAGGATAGATGGTGCGGTTTTCTAACCGTACCCGTTAGCAAATCGTTGGGTTTCACTACGTTCAACCCAACCTACAAGAGCTACAAGAGCTTGGTTGATATTGCAGGCGGGGTTTGAAACCCCGTCCTGCAGTGGGATTTGTGTAAGTTTTGTTATGCTTCAAACTCGTAAGGTACCGTTTCAGCCTGATGTGTTTTAGCGGATTTTTCTGCTAAATCCATGATGGCAATGACCCGGCGAGCGGATTCCGGTGTTACGAGTAGTGGCGTGCCGTCGTTTAAATGGGCGACGATATTCTGATAATAACTCGGTCCGGGTCTGCCGTGATGGCCGACCGTCTGCTCTTTTGGTTGTCCTTCGACTTCGGAGAGTACTTTGAACCCGCCGCCTTCGGAGGTAATCGCGCCGTGTGATCCGAGCAGTTTCCATCGCTCTCCACCGATTTTGGCGATGTTAGACATCTGGATGTTTGCGGCTGCGCCGTCTGCGACGACTTCGCCACCTGCAAATCGGATAATCGCTTGGACGTGATCTTCGTTGGTAATATCGTCCCAAACGAGATTCGGCTGATAGAAGCCGGTGACGTTAATCATTGGTGCTTCGAGAACATTGAGTAGCCAATCGAGGTAGTGTGCGCCCCAGTCGTAGAATTGGCCCCCGGAGATGGCTTTGACGCTTCGCCACCAGTCGGGGTTGGGTCTTCCGTAGCCGCCGCCCCACATTTCAACGCTAAAGACTTTACCGATGATGCCGGATTGGACGAGTTCTCGGAGCGTCCAGAAATCCGCATCCCAGCGTCGGTTGTGATGAACGGACAACATAACGTCGTTTTCTTTAGCGGTTGTAATCATTTCTGTGGCTTCGGCGATCGTGACGCACATCGGTTTTTCAACGACGACGTGCTTGCCGGCCTTGAGGCTTGCCACTGAGGGTCCACAGTGCAAACTATGCGGTAGAACATTTGCGACGAGATCGACACCGTCGTCGGCGTTGAGCTCTTCAACTGAATTATAGGTGCTGATGCCGGGGAAATCTTTTTTTGCGGCATCGGTTCGTTCAGGGTCTATGTCGCAAATAGCGACGCATTCTATGCCGTCGGTGTTCTGCATCATATTTGCGTGGGCTCTGCCCATGTTAAATGCGGCACCATATCCGAGAACGGCACCTTTAATAGTATCTGCCATTTATTTTGGCTCCTTTTTCGTATATGAATGTGTTATTATAGCACAGTGGAGAAAAAATTGTGTAAAAATTCTGTTGATGGGTGTACGAAAAATAGATTGACGTTTCTTAGGATGTGTGGTAGACTCTATTGGTTTTTGTAGGGCGGTTTGTTTCTGCGTATATCAATTTTCAGGAATATTTTTGAGGTAATATATGGCGAGAGTTGGACTTATTGGCGTTGGGAATATGGGGGCGGCGATGTCAAGGAACATCTTGAAAGCCGGACACGAACTGGCGGTGTATGATGTCCGTCCTGAAGCGATGGAGCCGTTGGTGCGAGCGGGTGCACACGCTGCTGCATCGCCGCAGGATGTCGGTGCCGCCGCGGATACCGTTTTTATTATGGTGCTGAATGTTGAACAGGTCAAGGCGGCTCTTTTGGGTGAAGACGGATTATTGGCGGGTCTGAAACCGGGTTCTACGGTAATCTGTACGGCGACGATCGGACGTACGCAGGTGATGGAAGTCGCCGGACTCGTGACCGCAAAAGGTGTTAACATCGTTGACGCGCCTGTGAGTGGCGGTGCGCCGGGAGCGGCTGCTGGGACACTCACGATGATGGTGGCAGCAGAGAACGAGACATTTGCGGCATCGAAGCCGGTGCTTGAAGCCGTTGGTAAAGACATCTATCACGTCGGTGAGGAGATCGGTATGGGTCAGACGGTCAAGTCTGCACTCGCGGTGCTGATCGGTACGACGTATGCCGGTATTTTTGAGGCGTTGACACTGGCGGTGAAGGCGGGGGTGGCACCGGAGACGCTTCGTGATGTTGTCGGCACAAGTGTCGTCGGAAATTTCCTTTTCAGAGATACGACGGAAAACATTTTATCCCGCAACTTCAAGGGGCAGAGCAATATCGGTACGATGTATAAAGACCTGAGTCTGGCGAAAAATATGGCAAGCGATTGTGGTGTACCGCTTTTTGCAGCGAGTGCCGCTTTTGAACTGTTTCAAGCGGGGAAGGCGGTGAACCCAGATGAGGATAACTGGACGATTATCAAAATTTTGGAAAATATTGCTGGTGTCGAAGTTAAAAGAACGGAATAAATATTATCGGGTCGGATTGGAAGACTGGAAGACTGGAAGGTTGGAAGGTTGGAAGGTTCGTTCTTTCTGTTTAATAGTCGCGTTAGGCGTAGGCTTGAAAAAATGAGAGGGTGTTGAATGTTCAAATTGGGGGTCATCACAGACGGCATCAGTCGGGATTTTGAATATGCGCTGGACGTTATGGTTGAGACCGGCTTGGAATATGTCGAATTGCAGTACCTTTGGGAGAAACAGGTAGGCGATTTGACGGATGCCGATGTTGCGCGCGTTAAGGGTTTAATCGATGCTCGAAATTTAAAGGTATCGTGTATCTCGCACCATAATTTGTCGGCGCTCCCCGTTGATACGGCAGTGGTCGCGCCTGCCTATCGTGAGCATATTACGACGTTACAACGGTGTATTGATGTTGCGAAAGCACTCGGGACGAACCTTGTCCGGATTTTCAGTTTTCGGAAAGAGATGGTGCTTTTCGGTGCGGAACCGATTGTTTCCGAAGGTACATGGTCAACGCTTCTGGATCGCTTGGAAGAACCGTTGCGTATCGCGGACGATGCAGATATCACACTCGTGATTGAGACTGCGATCTCTGGGAACGTGACCTCGGCGTTGCTCGCGAGGAAGCTAATAGACGAATTAGATGTACCGCATCTGAAAGTGTTGTGGGATCCGTGTAGTTCACTTTATTGTACGGAGGTTCCGTATCCAGACGGCTATGAGGTGATTCGTGAACATATTGCGCATGTTCATCTCAAAGATGGCGTTGTGAACCTACCGGCAGCAACGTTTGATTTCTGTGCGATGCGCCAAGGGCAGATGGATCCGTATTACAACGACATTGTGAGTGCTTTGAAACGGGATGGTTACGAAGGTACAATCTCTTTAGAGAGTGTCTATACACCAGTAGGTGGGACACGCGAGGACGGGTTCAGGGAATCGTTGCCGGTTTTCATGGAACTTATGGGACGATAGATGAGCGGTAAAATGAGAGGACGCAGTTGAAGTGTATCAGCTGCGTCCTCTCATTTTAAGTTGCGAAGCAAAATCCTCGCGTTAACATTAGGAATTACTTAATTTTCAAGCTTCCCCATGTTGTTGGGAGTTTGCCAGCGGCTTCAACGGATGTGCCTAATTCGACAGCTGGCTTATAGACAGCCTCGACATCAGCACTGGTACCGGCATACATTCCCCACCCGCCGCCACGTTCACTGACTTTTATCATCAGGATGTTGTCGCCTTGGACAAGGTTAGCTGCGAACGTATCTTGGAAGGATTGGGCGTTGCCGCGTCCGCGGTTTACAGCGTTTGTGTGAACGACTTCACCGTTGAGCCAGACTTTGACGGAATCGTCACTGCTGACCCCGAACATCACGCCTTCCATATCTTCATCGGCTACGAGTGTGATGACGGCGTAAGAGGTAACGTCGTTGAAGTCAGCGTTTTCTGTGACGCCGAGTTCGACGAGCATGGTGTTGATGTTTCCGTCTGCTGGGAGGGTACTGACCGTCCAAGCGTAATCGCCGACTTCGTCGCCTTCGGTTGCGCCGTTCATTGCGATGTCTTCTTCGGTGACATCGTCGTTACTGGCGACTGCGAGGGAATCGATATCGGTAGAAGCCTGTCCACCTTGGTTGGCTTCAGTGGGTGCGATCATCCAGACATATTCGCCTGTAATGTGAAAGATAGGTGGCGTAGGTGAGGTCGTGACATCGGCATCGATACCGACGTATTGTCCCCATCCACCACCGCGTTCGCTCACCTTCACGAGCAACAGATTAGCCCCTTCTACGAGGTTTACTTCAATTTTATCTTGGTAGCCATCTATATCAGCGGGTGCGCCGCCGCGTCCACGGTTGACAGCGTTTGTGTGAACGACTTCGCCGTTGAGCCAGATTTTGACAGAGTCATCACTGCTGGCGCCGAGCGTTACGCCGGACTGAGCAGTCGCGGATACAAGGTAGATAAGTCCATAAGAACTCACGTCGTTGAAATCGGCATTTTCTGTGACACCGAGTTCGACGAGCATGGTATTGGTGTTTCCGTCTGCTGGGAGCGTGCCGATTGTCCAAGCGTAATCGCCGACTTCGTCGCCTTCGGTTGCGCCGTTTGCTGCGACCATATCTTCAGTGACATCACCACCACTGGCGACTGAGAGAGAATCGATATCGGTAGAAGCCTCTCCACCTTGGTTGGCTTCAGTGGGTGCGATCATCCAGAGCCAGGGGCCTGCAATTGGTTCTTGTGCATCAGCGATGTGCGTCATGAAGAAGATCGCCATAAGGCACGTTAACCCTACAAATAGTTTCCTGTTCATAAAATCCTCCGTTTAATTTTTTTGAGAAAATAACATTTAACTTTAACAGTGCTCATCTATTGCGTTATGGTTTCTGACGCCTTTTTAAATTAAGGATGAACAACTATTCGATATTAGTTTAACAAATAACCACAATTTAAATCAAGATTAAAAAGTGGTGGTTGGAACAATTTAATTTTCGTTGCCCAGTCAACGTGAAATATCTCTATCGAATAGCACCGAAAACAGGTAACGAAAATGTTCGGATTGAAAACGACAGCACTAATGCGCGTTCTTAATTTCTGCCCATTGTGTCGCTAATTTTCCAGCGGGTTCAACGGGTTGAAACCCGTCAAAATCTATGTGGGGTTCGACATCGGCATCGATACCGACGTACTGTCCCCATCCGCCGCCGCGCTCACTGACTTTGACCAACAACAGGTTGGCACCTTTTTTGATGTCCACCTCGAACCTATCTTGGTAGCCATTGATATTTGCGGGTGTGCCGCCGCGACCACGGTTCACAGCCTTCTTATGAACCTCTTCACCATTAAGCCAGACTTTGATAGAGTCATCGCTGCTGGTACCCATTGTCACCTTGGACTGTGTTTTGCTGGATTCGAGTATCAGAAGGGCGTAAGAGGTAACATCGTTAAAATCGGCGACTTTTGTCATCTTGATTGAGACGAGCATGGTGTTAATGTTGCCGTCTGCTGGCAGTTCGCCGGGTGTCCATTCATAGTCGCCGACTTCATCGCCTTCTCTGGCACCGTTTTTTGCGACATCTTCTTCTGTGACTTTGCCTTTACTTTCCTCGTCAAGCGAATCAATATCGGTCGAGGCTTGTCCACCTTGGTTGGCTTCAGTGGGTGCGATCATCCAGAGCCACGGTCCTGCGATGGGCGTTTCGGCATCAGCGATATGCGTTATAAACGAAAGACCGATTAGACATGTCAATCCTATGAGCCATAATTTTTTGTACATTTATTTACGTGAAATCTCCTCTTGTTGCTTGTTAGAAATTTAGGACTTACGCAATTTTGACTGCAGTCCGTTCTGTTAGATGAGAATTTTCGGAAAACACAGCGTTCTGGTGACACAAACTATGAAGTTTTGCGGCGTACTCGCCCAGATGCGAAGTGCATCGTGCTACAAAAGAGCAGCATGCGTAAGTCCTGAGAAATTTAGAAATAGTCTCTGTTTACTATCGTTTTGGAGAGAGCAGGACAAAATGATTATGCCATTATGTCCCTTCTATTCAACCAACGTAATAGGTTAGCACAGGTTACCAAAAAAGTCAAATATATTTTTCGATTAAATTGAATTTTTGAATTGTTTGGTTGAAAGTGCCTACCTTAGCGGGTGCGTTTTAGTTCACCCCACTTCGTTATAAATTTCCCTGTAGGTTCAACGGACAAGCGTCCTGGCGTACTACTGAGTGCGAAATCTGCATCAATGCCGACGTACATGCCCCATCCGCCGCCACGTTCACTGACTTTAACCATTAAGATGTTATTACCGCGTTCGAGGTCAACCTCGAAGGTATCTTGGAAAGCGTTTGCGTTGCCGCGTCCGCGATTTACGGCGTTTGTATGGACGACTTCACCGTTGAGCCAGACTTTGATAGAGTCATCACTGTTAACGCCCATGATAACATCGCGCTGTGCTTTGGTGGTTTTAAGCGTAATCAGCGCGTAGGACGTAACATCGTTAAAATCGGCGACGTTTGTCATACCTATCGATACAACTGTTGTGTTGATGTTGCCGTCTGCTGGGAGTTCGCCGATTGTCCATTCATAATCGCCGACTTCATCACCTTCGTTCGCGCCATTTTTTGCGACTTCCTCTTCGGTGACTTTACCATTACTGGCTTCGTCGAGCGAATCGACCTCGGTGGAAGCCTGTCCGCCTTGATTGGCTTTGGTGGGTGCGATCATCCAGAGCCAGGGACCGGTAATGCGTCTGTTTGCACCCCATGCCGTTTCTTGTACGGGAATCGGATCACCCTTAGCGTCTACTTCGCCGTGTTCGTAATCATCGAAGTTCAGACTGTGGTCGAAATCGGCATCGATGCCGACGTTCATTCCCCATCCGCCGCCGCGCTCACTGACTTTGACCATTAAAAGGTTCGCACCTTCTTTGAGGTTAACTTGGAATTCATCTTGAAATTCATTGGCACCGCCGCGTCCGCGATTGACCGCGTTTTTATGGACGACTTCACCGTTGAGCCAGACTTTAATAGAGTCATCGCTGCTGACACCCATTTTAACATTACGTTGCTCTTCGTCGGATTCGATGATGATAATGGCATAAGATGTGACATCGTTAAAATCGGCAATGTCTGTCATTCCAATATCAACGAGCAAGGTATTGATGTTGCCGTCTGCTGGGAGTTCACCGGGGGTCCATCTATAACCGCTGACTTCATCGCCTTCGTTTGCACCGTTTTCTGCGACGTGTTCTTCGGTGGTTCTGCCTTTACTGGCTTCATCAAGAGAATCGATGTCAGTAGAAGCCTGTCCGCCTTCGTTGAGTTCGGTGAGAGCGATCATCCAGAGCCACGGACCGGTAATACGTTCTTGGGCATGGCTGGTGTTCGACACGATAAGAAAACTTATCAGACATGCCAATCCTATGCGTAAAAGTTTTTTGTACATTTGAAGTGTGTAACCTCTTTATATAATTGCTTTTTGTTAGGGTTTACGCATTTTTTCTATCGTAAACGGGGTTTGAAACCCCGCCTGCAAGGGGGTTGACGTTTCGATCATAGTCGGGGTTTCAAACCCTGAAGAAACACCCAAGCAAAAACCCTGCAAAGGGGGCTGCGTAAGTTCTATGTGTTTTTTAACTGTTTTTCGACGCTGGTAACCTTTTCTTCCATCGTTTGTGTTCTGTCTGTCCGGGTACCGAATTTGAGTGTTGTTGTGATTCGAGGTGCCCCCATCTCGTGGACGACTTCATGGCACCGCCGTATCGCTGCGAACACGGTGTCCCAATCGCCTTCGATATTAGTGCCGTAGGCGTGCAATTTGGTTTCCAACCCTGCCGCTTTTAGCACCTGTTCGCACGCCGTGACGTATTTTGAGACCGACACACCGACCCCCATCGGGACGACGCAGAGATCCGCAATCACTTTCATAGATTTTCCCTTAGGTGTCTCGTAGTTGGTTTAGGACGGTGTTGGGCAAGGGCGGCGCGTCGGAAGTTGCTACACCGTCATCAACTTGTGCGGGTGTCATCATCCCCGGTACGACACAAGAGACTGCGGGGTGCGCCAAGATGAATTTGAGTGCGGCTTGTGGCAGGTTTCGCGCGGTATTCCCAACGATGGATTTCACCTGTTCGACGCGCTCCAGATCGGCGAGGTATTTCTCGCGGTTCCAGGTTTTCCGATAATCGTTTTCTGCGAAAGTAGTATCGGGTCGGAGGTGTCCGGAGAGTAAACCTGAGGACAACGGTTGCCGGACGGCAACAGCGATGCCGTTTTCAGTGGCGGTCTCCATCACTGGTGTCGCCATGTCTTGTGTGAGGATATTATAGGTGAGCATCAGTGAAGAGATACCGGTTTCTGTTATCGCTTTTAATGCCTCTGCCTCGCTGCCGAGCCCCATCCCGTAAAATCGGATTTTGCCTTCGGATTTGAGAGTTTCCATCGTTCCAAACGCGTCGTCCCATTCGGATGCCGGTGGTGGTCCATGGAATTGGTAGATGTCTATGACATCTCGTTTTAACCGTGTGAGGCTGCCTTCAACTGCCGACCGGATATAGTCGGGTGAAGCGTTGAAAGACGGACGTTCCCATCCGTGGGAAATCCAACCGTCGGAATCTAATTCATAGCCGAGTTTCGTGGCGATGACGACTCTGTCACCGAGTGCTGAGAAAGCCTCACCGAGCAGCTGTTCTGCGCGTCCACCGCCGTATTGGTCTGCTGTATCGTAATAGGTGACACCGTTTTCAAAGGCGTATCGGAGGAGATCAATGGCATCGGTTTCGCCGATGTCTCCCCATTCACGTCCTCCAAGTTCCCATGTTCCCATGCCGATTTCGGAGACGATAAGTCCTGTGTTTCCTAATTTGCGTTGGCGCATTGTTTTTTTCTCGGTGGATCGGGGTTACAACCCCTCCTACAAAGCGTAGCACGATTTGAATTTACTTATTATTTTACAATATTTTATGACTATTTGTCAACACTTATTTCTTTTATCGCAATCTCCGATTCCAGAGCGAATTTGGATTGACAGGCGAGGACTATTTCTGATAAGATATGGTTATTGCTTTGATGGATAACCGCGAATAGAGAAATGGAAGCATCTCGGGGTCAATTACCCTAACGGGAAATTCATCCGACCTTGCAGGAGGAAATTCTTAATTAATGAAGTTGCTGGTCACTGGTGGTGCTGGCTTTATCGGTACCAACTTTATCCGATATTGGCTGCGGCACTATTCAGACGATGCCATTGTTAACCTCGACCTACTGACGTACGCTGGCAATATCACGAATCTGACGGATATAGCGGAACGTTACCGCGAACGTTATAAGTTCGTCCGTGGCGATATTATGGACTCGGTGTTTGTAGAAGATGTCTTTAAGAAAGAGGCACCGGATGTGATTGTCAATTTCGCTGCGGAGTCTCATAACAGTCGTGCGATTCTACATCCTCGGCGTTTTGTTGAGACGAATGTGATGGGGACGCAGGTGTTGTTGGACGCCGCGAGACAGTTCGATGTGCAACGGTTTCATCATATCTCTACGTGTGAGGTTTATGGTGAGCTTCCGTTGGATTCACCGGATACTTTTAATGAATGCTCGCCGTATCGTCCGCAAACGCCGTATAACGCTTCTAAAGCGGCGGCTGACCATCTCGTGAACGCCTATTTTCATAGTTTCAACATGCCGATAACGATCTCTAATTGTGCGAACAACTACGGTCCCTACCAGCATCCAGAAAAGCTTATTCCACTGTTCACGACGAATGCGATCCAAGATTTGCCGTTAACACTCTATCGGAGCAGCCATAACCGTCGCGAATGGCTACACGTTGAGGACCACTGTAGGGCAGTCGCAGCGGTAATTCAGCGTGGCAAAATCGGTGAAACCTACAACGTCGGAAGCGGCGTAGAGAAGAGCATTGAGGAGATTAGCGATTTTATTTTATCGGTTCTCGGCAAACCGCAGCGTCTGAAAACGTATGTGCCCGATAGACCCGGACACGATTGTCGGTACCTATTGGACTCGGGGAAAATTACCCGTGATGTCGGATGGGAACCGACGATTCCATTTGAAGACGGCATGCGCGAGACGATTCAGTGGTATGTAGAGAACCGGGAATGGTGGCAGACGATTCAACAGAAAGCGGATAGTGAAGTCGTTCAAGAGGATAAATGGGAAATGTTCACACGGAGGTAACCTCATGGAACTGACGACCGAACAACTAACAACATGGAAACGCGATGGAATCATCGTGGTACCCGACGTGTTTTCACCGGAAGCAATTGTACCCGCGCTCGAAGAGATTGAACGAAATGCCTACGATGGATTGACTTATGCTGAATATCGAGCGAAATGGGAGTCGCAACCGGAAGCGTTAAAAAATGCGTACCAGAAGAACAGCGATATGCAACGACTCGCGGGGCCCTTTGGTAAGGCGACTCATTTTCCGACAGGCTTGGAAGCAGTCGATAAACTCATTGAGAACGAGTCATATCTGGCGATTGCACAGCAGCTGTTAGGCACGGAAGAAATTCGACTCGGCTATGGACAAATATTCTTCCGAGAGGGACTCACCGATAGCCGTCATAGTGAACATCCGTGGCAGGGTTACCACATCGACAATGCGACGAACTCACCCTTGCCACCGCACCCGGATTGGCAACGTTATGGCTATATTTTGACCGCTATCTTCCCACATGACATTGAATTGGACGGTGCACCGATGCTCGTCTGTCCAGGCTCGCAGAACCAGTTGGATAAGATATGGGCAAAGTATCCGGGGAGAGCAGGCGGAATGGGGATTCCTGATCTGCGTGAGTTTAAAGGAGCACTTGCGGAGCCGGTTCCGCTTACGGCGAAAGCGGGGAGTGTTTCATTCCGTTCGAGTTACTTGGTTCACGCGGCGCAACCGTTTGAGAACAAGCGTAGACAACGCGGGTGGATGGGGTATCACTTTCATCGTGCCGACAATGACGATTGGTGCAAAACGACGCGCCCAGTGCCGGGGTGGAGTAGTCCAAACTACGTGAAATTTGTCACGCAAACGACACCTGCTGTGCGCCGCGTTTTAGGGTGGCCTGCCCCTGGGGATGCGTATTATACATCGGAGGCCCTTGCTCGTCTTGCGCAGGCATATCCTGGGATTGATCTGGAACCATACCGAAATTAAAATCAGAGAGGACTGTTTATGAGTAAAACGAGAAAAGTTGTGGTGATAAATGAAGCGGGACGTATCTCGACGGAGGAGCAGGAGACACCTGCGCCGAAATCGGGACAGCTCTTGGTTGAGGTTCACGCGTCGATGGTAAGCCCCGGCACGGAACTTGGCGGTGTCAAGCGACGACGCGAGAATCCAGGTTCCCAAGCGCGACAGCGTCCGTTTGGGTATACGAACGCCGGTGTCGTCGTTGGCATGGAAGGCGATTGCGATGAATTTGAGATTGGCGATCGGGTGGCTGGTATGGGGGGTGGTTACGCGCTTCATGCTACGTCGGCGTGTATACCGCACAACCTGTGTGCGAAGATTCCGGATGATGTCGCGTACAAGGAAGCGGCATCTGTTCATCTTGCGGCGACGGCGTTGCACGCCGTGCAACGCGGACGTATCCGTATCGGTGAAAACGTCGTCGTTGCGGGGTTGGGTATCGTCGGTCAATTTGCATGCCAGATAGCGAAAACCGCGGGTGCTTATGTTATGGGGTTAGACCGGTTGCCGTTGCGGATAGGTATCGCAGGGAACGCTGGCATACATCGTGCGGTGAACGTTTCGGAGACGGATCCGATTCCTATTGCACAAGAATTCACGGACGGTTACGGCATGGATTGCGGGATTATCGCTTTCGGTGGCGATGCGACGAGTGCGTTCCAACAGATTCGAGCGACGTTGAAAACGGCACCTGATACACACAAGATGGGTCGTATTGTCATCGTCGGTGGTGCAAGCATAACGCACGGTTTCGCAGCCGGACTTGGTAATGTGGATGTTATCAGCGCGGCGCGCACTGGACCCGGCTACCACGATGAGGCTTATGAGCATGGTGCGGATTACCCGCCGGTGTTCGTCCCGTGGCCGACACAGCGGAACTTAGCGTTATCGCTGCGACTGATGTCGGAAGGCAAGGTTCAGGTGCAACCGTTGATTACAGATGTTGTGCCGATTGATCAAGCCTCAGAGGCGTGTGAGAAATTGATTCAAACGCCAAATGAAGCGTTAGGCGTTGTCTTTTCGATGCAGTAACTTGGATAACACAGGCGGGGTTAATGAAAATTGATTTATTAATTCGGTAATATCGGAACGTGCGATGAATCGCACTACTACGAACCTGCCCGTTTGTAGTAGGGCAATTCATTGCCCGTCAATTACCGAAATATTTTTTCAAACTTCATCAAACCCCGCCTGCAATGGAGTGCAATGGAGAACGCGGGTAACAAACTCCGCTTGTCATGGGCACCGTCTCGTCGTATCACAACATTTCTCGGATTGCATTAATTTCTTGAATCATGCGTTTGAATGCTGTACTCAGCCTATCGACTTCTGCCCGGACTTGTCCACTGTCGTCTTGCGCAATAGCGTCCAAAACGCCGGGAAAAACGACCGCTGCATAGCCTGTATTAAGCCCGGGTGCATAGATAAGATGCTTAAACCATGGGCGCGACGGCAAACCGTCCTCATCGATTAACTTCCGCTCTAATTGATACAGTCGTCGGTTTATCTCCGAGATTTCAGAAAAACTACGCGAATCAAGATAACGCGTAAGTTCCCGGTTCAATAGAGATGCAGCCTGCTGCCACTCGGTAAGTAACGCATCTAACGCTTTAACCTCTCTGGCGATCTTGCTTTCGGAACCCGAATTCTGCAACAACTTCACAGGGACCATGAGGTCTGTTGCGTAAGTTTCATAATCAAAGGGTAGAATATCGGCATTGGCGAGTTGTAAAGCAAGCGTTCCCCAAATTTTGGACATCGCCACTTGATACTGAAACGTCGGATCACCGAAATGTTCCATCCAGTAGAAGTTATCTTGCATCGCATGGTAGACACCGTAAGGGCCACCGAACCCCATACTGACAGCTGAAATCCCGGCATGCCCAACAAAGGGGGAATGGTCTGAACCACTTCCGAGGTTCCCGATCTGTGGTATTTCGCGCGCTTGTTTCGTTTTCCAATTCTCATAAACCGGTTTTAGCGTCCTCGGATCAATGACGTTCTCGGTTACATCTCGGATTAATTCTCGTAGCGACGGCGTCGCGCTGACATAGAAGCGTCCACCCGTTGCAGCAATATCTACATTAAGATAAGCGACGGTTTTCTCTTGGAGTTCCGTTTTTAGGTCTTCGACCCACTCTGTGGAACCGAGGATACCGAATTCTTCAGCGTCCCACGACGCGAAAACGATTGTCCGCTTCGGACGGACACCTTCTTCGGCGAGTTCGCCTAAAGATTCGGCGACCTCTAAGAGAGCGGTTGTACCGCTTCCTGGATCCGCTGCGCCGTAAACCCAAGCATCGTGATGGTTCCCTAAGATTACCCATTCATCAGGGTATTCCGTCCCTACTAACTTTGCGATGACGTTGTAAATCGGACGGGTGCTGTGTTCGCAACGGACTTTAATGTGGACTTTCGCGGGTCCCGGTCCGATGTGATAAGTGAAAGGTAAACCGCCTTGCCACTCCGATGGCACATTAGAACCTGCGAGTGCTTTGAGAAAGGGTTCGGCATCTCGATAGGCGATCGGAACGACAGGAATTTCGGGTAAATCGGTGGCTTCAGCGATCGGTATTCTCTGAGCATCTTTGGTAGCCGCCCAGCCTGGGGTCAGCGGGTCACTGGCGTGTTGAAATATATATTTCACCGTGCCACGTTGGATCGCATCCGCTGAACGCCAGGGCCCCCGTGGATAGACATCGCCGCGGATATATCCGTCATCTTTCGGATCAGAGTAGAGGATCAACGCGACGGCACCGTTATCGCCTGCAACTTTTGCCTTCACACCACGGTAACTGCCACCATAACGGGCAATACAGATTTTCCCTTCCACTGAAACACCACGCGCATTGAGGATTTCGTAATCTTCGGGCAACCCTCTGTTGACATAAACGAGCTCTGCCGTCACATCACCGTCGGGTGAGTAGGCGTTGTATCCGGGAACAATATCCGTCTCGTAAGAATCTTTGTCCCATTCCCAACCCGATTCTTTACTAACAGCGAGATGTTGTGTCGGTGAGACGAGTTCTACATGCACCTCAAGCGGATAGGGGAGATAGACGTGGTATTCATAGACCTGAACCTGTAATCCGTAGCTCTCAAATTCGGAACGCAGGTATTCCACGACTTTACGGCTATTTTCGGTGCCAGCGAGATGCGGTTCTTCCGTTAAGTAACGTAACTTACGGCGACTCCTTTCGACTGAGAGACGTTCTTTAAATTCAGTCTCATACCGTTTTTGCGTAATCGCATTTTCTGCTGTGAACCCACGCATAGCGAAAACGTCGTGAGGGGTCCAAGTAAGTCCTATAAGCAGACAGATAAAACGCAAACTGAATGTCCAAGTCCAATTGGATCGCGTAAACATATTTTTTAGCAATTTAATGGGTCGTCACCTCTTTCCGTTTTACGGCAATTAAGAAAATATCGGGGTTCGTGTTTTTTCTCGATCTGGTGTATTCAAAAACCGCCTCAGGCCCAGAGCCGGTAGGTTCGGTTTCTAACCGAACCGGATTTTACGCGGAAACCTTGAAAACTTCAAAAACATCTTGAGTCCCGTAGCGTATATTCAAAAACCGCACCAATCGGTTCCAGTGAAAAAACTAACCCAAACATAGAAGACTATAATAAATGATAGCACATCCTCAGATTATTTTCACTGTTTTTTCCTTTCCGATCTGGGACATTCAGATAGCACAGAGAAAAAGCTGCGATTTTTGTCCCAATAAATTGACAATACCCGCGTCATTTGTTAAAATAGTACTCGGTATCAAAAATTGACCCTAAGGATGTTTTAAATGGATGCAAAGATTCTAATTGTTGAAGACGAACGTGATATCGTGGATTTACTGCGATACAACTTACAAGAAGCCGGTTTTGACACGGATTACGTCCGTAACGGTGCAGATGCACTGCACCGGGCTGTTGAAAAACCGCCGGACCTCATTATACTCGATCTCATGCTCCCAGAAGTAGACGGTATGATCGTCTGCCGCTTACTAAAAAACGATCCAAGAACCCAAAATATTCCGGTCGTAATGGTAACCGCGAAAACCGCAGAAAAGGATAGAGTTGCTGGATTAGAACTCGGTGCTGACGATTATATCACAAAACCGTTCAGTCCAAGAGAAGTCGTGTTACGCGTGGCTGCCGTGCTACGCCGTCTCCAAGCCGGTAATCAGACAGAAAATACAGAACAGATTGAAACACACGGCCTCATCATTGATCTCGACAAACATCAGGTACTCACAGAGAACGGTCCAATAGATTTGACTGCCACCGAGTTTAAATTAATCACCCTATTCGCACGTTCACCCGGACGCGTCTTTACACGTGATATTCTGATGGATGTGATCTGGGGGCAGGAGTATTACGGGATTGACCGGACGGTGGATACGCATGTCAGCCGCCTACGTCGCAAACTCGGCGAATTCGGTCAGCATATTGAGACGGTACACGGGGTCGGCTATCGGTTCAAGGAAATCGGTTAAGCACCCTTACCGACAGGATTATTTAGTGTTTAGAGTGCTTCCAAGCGAGAGGTCGCCTTGAAGGTTGCCTCTCGCTTTGAATTGCACGTGTAGCATTTAAATATAGATTCTGTTCCGACACCTACGGAAATTCTATTCCTAATTTTCGACATACCTTTCGGATCTTGTTTATCGCGCCACCTATCTGTTTCCCGTTTCGGGTGACACCAAATAGGTGTTGGCTCACAACACGTCGAGAAATCCCGAGGATATTCCCAATCTCTTCTTGCGTTTTACCTTTATAAAAGTAAAGTTGGATACACTCGGTTTGACGTTCCGTTAACTCCTTCGCGATAATCTGACGAACCTGTTCCAAGACTGCCTGCCGCTTGGCACGCTGTGCCTCCATATATTCGTCATCAGGGGCTCGATACCAGAAGTCGTCTTCGGTAGTGAGCTGGTCAAAAAATTCTGGTGGTACCGGAATCTCCCAAAAATCTGCATTAAATTTGGGCATAGATAGAGCAACTCCCTCAAATATAGGGCGATCGCGCCTATGCCATTTTCAATCAAACTGTTGAGAATGAACAGAGGCACCATCGCCTCGAACCGGATCGGTTCGGATGAAATATAGCGTGGCTGAAACTGAGTATTAACATGATAGGTACCTCCTCCTTATTTGTGGTTGTAGTTTTGAACAGTGCAAGGGCAGCAACATCGACGACCGCTTGCAGATTCCATTATATCAAAAAAGACAAAAACATGCCATAAAAATCTGGCATCAGGATTGCCATCCGATCTCAAAAGATAACTACTAAAATGGGGGACAGAGGGATATAAACCCTCCGTCCCTTTCCAAAGAGTGCGACACTAAGTGTCACACCACAAGGGTGTAACACTAAGTGTCACACCTCCTCTGGTTTGCTAACATAACAATTTCCTCCTTTTTCTTTCTACCGCGATAAAGCGGTATTAGGATACCATCGCCATTAAAAAATGACAATGATTCGCTTAAACACATTTTCGGATGCACTTTTGCACGTTTTCGCGAAAAAAAAATGAAAAAATTATTTTTTTGGGGTGGAAAGCGATGCGAATCCGCTTTGCAAATTGCTATTGCCATCGAACCTGGTTCATATCCCATAGCATAACCACACCACTTTCGTCTATACTGGCAAGTATGTGTCCATCAGGGCTGAACGCTAACGCCCGGACCCAAGTCGTATGTCCAGTGAGGGTCACTGTGTTTCGCTTAGTGGATGTGTCCCGCAACCGAATCACGCCAGAACATCCACTCGCAAGTATACGTCCATCTGGACTAAAGGCAACGGATAAAACACTGCTTCTTGTAGGCTCTTTGAAGGTATTCAGCAGTTTACCTGTTTCCACATCCGATAAACGCACTGTGGCATCGTCACTACCACTTGCAAGCACGGCTCCACTTGGAGAAAATGCGACAGCAGCAACCTCGTTCGTGTGTCCAACAAGGGAGTCTTTGAGTTTACCGGTGTGCACGTCCCATAACCGAATCACTTTTTCATCCGTTGCACTGGCAATCGTTCCCCCATCCGGACTCAAGGCAATAGCCCTAACACCTTGGATCGCATCCAGTTGTGCGATGTTCCCTACTATGGTTTTTAAGTGTTTACCCGTCCCAACATCCCAGAAACGGATTGTATTATCCCAACTTCCACTCATAAGGGTTGCACCGTCCGGTGAATAGTTGATAGAAGGGACACCCTTCTCATGTCCGGTGATAGTTTTTTGGAGCTGCCCAGTCGCCACATCCCATAAACGGATACTACCATCCCAACCCCCACTCGCAAGCACGCTGCTATCTGGTGAGAACCGCACCGAATTAACAGTATCTGTATGCCCAGTGAGGATTTTCAGAAGCTGTCCACTCTGTACATCGCGCAGCGGAATAGTATTATCCGGCATCCCATTATACGCAAGCATCTGACCATCCGGTGAAAACGCCACTGATCTCCCAAAAGAGCCGGTATGTCCGGTGATCGTCTTCAAGAGTTTGGCTGTTCCCACATCCCAAATACGAATCGTTCCGCCATAGTAACTCATACTGGCAACGGTTTTTTCATCTGGTGCGTACATTACAGCAACACCACCCTCCGTATGTCCGATAAGGGTTTTCAAGAGTTCACCGGTGCTAGCGTTCCAAAAGCGGATTGTTTTATCCCAACTCCCGCTCACAAGTGTCGTGCCATCTCGCGAGTAGGTCACAGAACCAACGCCAGCTGTATGTCCAACGAGTGTTTTTAGGCGTTCTCCAGTGCCAGCATCCCAAAGATAAATATTGGAATCGCTACCGCCACCCACCAGGGACTGACTATCAGGCGAGTATGCGACACTATAGATATGTTTCGGAAGCTCAGTGATCGTCTGCCGGAGTTGTCCAGTCTCCACATCCCAAATACGAATCGTTGTTCTGTCTTCCCAACCGACACTCGCCAATCTCTTTCCATCGTCCGAATACGCGATAAAGCGAATAGTCATAGACCTTGTGTTAAGGTCTGTGTGTCCTATAAGGGTCTTTAACAACTTACCGGTGTGCATATCCCACAGTTGAATCGCATTGTTCCAAGTGCCGCCTGCGACTGTTTCTCCAGTAGGGCTGAATGTTAATGAACCGATCCTATGTGTGTCCCCTACAAGAACATTTTTCAATTTCTTAGTCTGCAGGTCCCATAAATAAACGCTGCCGTCCGTTGCAGCAGCAAGTGTCTTTCCATCGGGGCTGAGCCGCATATCTTCAGTGAACGGTTCTGTGATGAGATCCAGTGCTTCACCCGTGCGGACATCGTATATCCAGGTGCCGATCGAACTCAAAACGGTGAGGCGATGACCATCCGGCAAATAGACGAACTCGGTGAGCATACCCTTCCCAAAACGCGCGATCGCGCCTTCAGGCAGTTGCCATCGGGTGTAATCTTGTGCAGGGCTGCTCGGGAGAAAGAGAGCGGCGGTTAATAAGAGGATAAGCATAACCGGAAAAAATAGTCCTGTTTTCATGTCAATAACTCCTCAATCTTGTTTTCAAGTTGCTCATCGAATCCGACATTGAAAATGCTTAACGGGTTAGGTGGACGATCAACATACACTTCACCTGCCGAATAGGTTTTTGTCTCTTGGAGTTGGCGTTGATGCATTTTAACAGCATCGTTGTAGCCTGCCAAGCGTCGCTCATAGTCCTTAATAAGCACAGCGGTATTTGTAACCACAAGCAACAGTGTGATAAAGACTGCTGCGGCGAAGCGGAACGTCATCAGGTTGTCAAGTAGTTCTTGATGAATGAGTGTTGTTAGCATCAAACTTTTCCTTCTATCAGTCCTTCGCTTTTCAGCAAATACAAAACGTTTTTACTGACATAGTCCTTCTGCTTTTATCAAACTCACGTTAAGTCCTAATAATCCGAAACAACAGAAACACGTGCCAAAAAAGCAGTGGCTTTTTGAGCGTCGGCACCCGTAGCGACCAATTTGAAATGCCGACCTCGTCTGAAATTGTGAAAAATGTGTCCGATACTACCGGGTGAAATATTCCATGCACCATCAAGGGCTTCATCAGCACCCCCTTTTGAGGAAAGTTCGGTGTCGTCATGAAACAACTCAAACGTCCCTGCCGACTCGCCTGCACCTACCTGTATTTCAATGTGGAGTATCCCACCAGATTCAAACGGTGTCGTATCAATTTTAACAACCGTGTCATCTGGAGGGTTGGTGCTAGACGTGCCATAAACATGCAAAATCTCCATCAATTCCGTTCCCAAGCTGATCGGATTTCCATCTAATTTTGATCTTTTCCCTACACGTGTGCGTCTTCCTTCAAATGCCGCTACAGAATGCTTTAACACCGTTAAATATGCCTGCGACTGCTTCCTATAAGGCAGCGCCGACTCCGGCTGATGCATAATGACTTCCGCATCGGGAGTCAACGCCAGAATATCCACAGAGTCGGTATAATGCTGTTGCATTTTTTTAGCCACAAGGCTCGGTGTCTCGCC
Organism: Candidatus Poribacteria bacterium WGA-3G; assembly: GCA_000406005.1. Lineage (GTDB taxonomy): Bacteria > Poribacteria > WGA-4E > WGA-4E > WGA-3G > WGA-3G. The sequence goes on along the minus strand of ASZN01000021.1, from coordinate 10,328 downwards.
TTTCGCGCCACTTATCAGTTCTGGCAATTCCCTGAGAAGCACCCATGTATTGACAAACTTCTCGTTGAGTGTCTCTATCACTTCTGAATCGGAGAGCGGACCCGCCCTCAAATATTTGCCGTTCGCTCAGCAAGATTCATCGTCTAAGCAGCCCCAGACAAGGATCGCATGAATCGGGCGGTGCGTTGCTTTCGCACGTTCAACTGCCCTCTCGATCGGCAGCCAGTCAATCTTCGCGAATGGGTAAAACTTCAATTCTAATGAACGGCATGCTTTTTCTGCCGTGATAACTGTCTCCCACGCAATTTCATCTTGGTCGGTCTCATCCGTGGCGAGGAGCTCCATGCGCGGCACAAAGACCATATCCGCGCCACCACAGGCGTTGATGTCAACATTGCTATTGCGTGCAGGTAGTACCAACGAAAACGCACGAATCGTTCCTCTTTTCAAATTGACGAACATCTGTCCGACATATTGCGATGGGATAAACGTAGCTTCGGACTCCGGTTCCGACACCTCTTCAGCGTTTTCTTGTTGCGGCTCCTGATGTGCAACATTTCCCAATGTAAACTCGGCATGTAATCGGAAAGTGATCTCCGCATAATCTGATGAACATGCCCGTAAGCACGCATAAGCGCCTTCCTCACCGTTACCTAAATCAGCCCTTGCCCCTGGGTGAAACTGATAAAGGAAAGGAACAATTCTGTTCGGATCCAGTGTCCATAGATCACCTACGGCTACAGTTGAAGACGGAAGAAATACCTTGAAATCTTCCACCCCGTATTCCTTGACAGGGTGGCACGGTGACAGATCAAACATCTCAGCGAGTTGTGGTGAATCGTTGTGCATATTAAATGTAGCATCCGAAATCGGCTGCCAATGCGCATGCACTCGCACACTCGATGAACTCTTTAGCACATTACAAAGATTTATCACAGTTTTCTCCATTGCCATGAATATTTTGTTTTTCTATAGTTGTAATAACTCAAGATGTTCAGTCTACCAACATCACAGTAATTCTGTTAAAAAAGGATTGCGCTGTATTTCAAAACACTATTGATATGGATCGTAAGGTATGCAGTCTGATTGTTTTAACACACTTTTGGATGCACTTTTGGTAAGATTATAATTATTCTGCAAAAAATCAGGGACAGAGAATTGTCATCTCTGTCCCTTTCAATTCAAGCCATGCGCTGGACACCCAATACCCATTCAGTTTTTGCAAGAAAATTATTCTTCGGAATCAAAGAACACTTTGAGCGGGGCACTCAATTGCGGCGTAACATTCTGTTCATCTACGACGCTATCCCCGATCCACTCGCTGCGCCCAATTCCCATCGTGTACACCTGTCCGGCAGTCTCGGTGTAACTGAGATATTGGAATCCTGCATTCTCGAAGCAGGTGAGTGCGGGTCCATTGCCGTCTAATACTTCTAAGGTCACGTGCTCAGCATCGAGTACCTCGAACGCGTAACGGACGGTCTCAATGAGTGCGTCAGTGCCGTAGCCGCGAGCGCGATAGTCCGGTCGAATGATAACGAATCGGATCTTAACAGTGTCCGCGTCGCGCTTAAGAAGGATAAACCCGATGAGGAAACGTGTTGTTCGGATTTCAATAGCGAGTGGCAGTGTTTTCGCGTCGGATGCCCAACGGCGCCAATCGTTCAGGAATGTTTCAAATGATACCCGATCGGTATAAAGAAGGTTCCTGATGCCGGGTCGGTTGATCCATCCCCAAATTTGGCGAAGTTCGTTCTCTGTGGTCTGCCGGAGGTGGATACCACCACTATAGAGACGTTCGAGTTGCCGCAATTCACTGCGAAGTCCTTCCAACTGTGCCGAATGTGCCCCAACTTGCGCGCCAGCCGTGCGAATCTTACGTTGGTTCGGACGATCCATGAATTTCGCCTGTTTTACTCTATTCTGAAAATATCCGAGTTTCCGTTCACTCCTCTCAATAATGCGTAGCAAGTTGCTGATAGCATCTTCCCACTTCTGAAGGTCAGCGTTTGCGTCTTCTCGTGTTTCGGTCCGATCTTCTCTTATCTGAGTTTCGTTCATATCTCCCCTCCTTGAATCCAGAGATCCGGAGATAACTCTCATACCGGAGTGTATTAATTGTACCCGTTTCAACTGCCTCTTTGACAGCACATGCCGGTTCGTGTTGGTGCGTGCATGCTGCAAATTTACACTCTGGGATATATGGGCGCATCTCAGGAAAATGGATATCTAACCCCTGTTCGTCATCGACTTCAAGCAGTCCGAGCGTTCGGATGCCGGGCGTATCTGCGACAAATCCGCCAAACGCAAGGGGCAGCAGCATAACTTCTGTTGTTGTATGCCGTCCCTTGTGGATACGCTCATCGACTTCACCAATGCGTAATTGGAGCCCGGGTTGTAATGCGTTAAGGAGAGAGGATTTCCCGACTCCAGATGAACCGACGATTGCGGAAATCTTATCTTGCATTGTTTCTCTTAACTCATCAACACCGAGTCCGGTTACAATACTTGTATAAACTACCTTATACCCTAATTCTTCATATAATTTTAGTTCACGCTGTACATTCTCCAATTTTGCCAGATCCATTTTGTTGATACAGATGACGGGTTCTACATCCGAAGCCTCTGCGGTGACGAGGAATCTATCGAGCATCCGCAGCTTGAGTGTAGGGTGTCGGGCAGCGAAGATGATCAGCAGCATTTCTAAGTTAGCAACGATAACCTGTCGCCAACCGTCCATGCGTATACGTCCAAATTGCGTTTCGCGTGGGAAACACGCCTCAATGTAGCCGTTATCCGCAGCCGGTGTCGGTGTCGAAATACGGACGCGGTCGCCGACTGCGATGAGATCGACATAAGGCATCTCTTTGGTTTCATCGAGACGACGCTTCTCTTCTTCGATCAGGTGATGCCGTACGGTACAGGTATAGCAACGGTCGCCAACCTGTACTTCGTAAGCACCGCCTCTCGATTTTATAACAATTCCTTCCATAATTAGGTTCACCTGCGGACACGCGGTTGAACACAACCGCGCATCCTTAAGCCGTTGCTTACGCTCCCGGATTCCGCCAGACAATACGTCCGCGCGTTAAGTCATACGGAGAAAGTTCGACGGTAACATGGTCACCGGGAAGCACCCAGATTTTGTGCCGCATCAGTTTACCCGCAAGGTACGCCACGACTTTGTGGTCGTTCTCTTCTAATTTAACATGAAACAGGTTACCCGGTAAAGATTCCATGACGACTCCCAAGACGCGGATAGCTGTGTCTTTATTAAGAGTTTCATGCGTTTCTGGGGATGTTCTTTCTTTTTTCATCTGAATTTTCTCCCTTTTTATAAATGTTATTTTACTTTTACACTATTTTGGATGCACTTAACTAACGTTTTGTTCGGAAAAAAGTTGACAGGACACCTTGAAAGTTGTAAAATACATCTGCGGAAGTATCTATTTAGGCTTTTTCCACAAGAAGGAGGAAAAAAGGATAATGAGCCAAGCCTTACCCCTCGTTGCGTATCCTGACCTCGAAAACCGAGTGAAAGCGATGGAAGAAGATGGGTACGCCTATCTTCCGAACGTTATTGATGGCGCAGAACTTGCCGAGCTTCGGGCAGCCATGGATCAGCTGACAGCGATCCCAGAGAGTTTCGATCGGCACAGCGTCCCAGAAAATGGAAGCGGTTTTCTCAACAAACACATCAATAACGCCTTCAACCGTGATCCGGTCTTTCTGCGATACTTAGATAAGTCTCCGGTCATCGAATTGGCAGAGGCGGTTCACGGTGCCGATTGCCACGTCATCGGTATGACGGCGTGGGTGACAGGTCCCGGGCGTCCTGACCAAGGACTGCACACAGATTGGCTGCCGATCTCGCTTCCTATGGATATTTTGGAAGACCCGCGCGTTAAAGTACCGATTTTTATCACAACTGCACACTATTACTTGGATGACCTCTACGAAGACCTCGGTCCGACGAAGTTCGTTCCTGGCAGCCATCTGTCCGGACGGCGACCAGATGGTGAGACGGAATGGAAAGGCGCTAAAGAACAGAGTATCCTCTGTAATGCCGGTGATGTCGTGCTCTTCAGAAGTGAGGTCTGGCACCGTGGCACCGCAAACCGTAGCAATCAGACGCGCTACCTATTACAAGTGCATTATGCAAACCGTATGATAACGCAGAAATTCCCGCCTTACCTGAACCGGTTTCAGTTCGATGCAGCGATCTTGGAGCAGGCGACGGAACGCCAACAACGCCTGATGGGGAACCATCGCCCGGGAGCCTACGATTGATAGCGCAATCCCCGAAAGAACGCCAATTTTCAATGAGGATAACCATCCCCTTTGCATAGAAACGAGCGTACCGAAACACCACCAAAACCCAATGTTATCAGTGAGGAGCCGCACGGGAAAATTATTGCGCTCAGTCTACTCCTTGCCTTTCTCTGGGGCGGAAATTCACCGTCAATAAAAGTCGGTTTAGACGATTTCCCACCGATGGCATTGGCGTTTTTCCGATTTGTGATTGGCCTCGTTGTTGTCGGGAGTTGGTCCCTTTACCGCCGTGTCTCACTCGGTCTACAACGTGGCGAACTGCCAAGATTGCTGCTACTCACGGCGATTTTCATACTCCAAATCATCTGCTTGAACACCGGTACGAAATACACGACAGCATCACGTTCAACAATTTTTATTAATGTCTATCCGTTTTTTACTGCCCTCTTCGCACATTTCTGGATTCCCGGTGAACGGCTCTCTGTTCCAAAGACATTGGGCATTATTGTCGCCTTCAGTGGTGTTTTTATAACCGTCGCCCCGAATCTCGGAGAAGGCGAAACAAGTATCATCGGCGATATTCTTGTCCTCGTCAGTGGATGTTTCTTGGGGTTACGTGTTGTCGTGACAAAACTCCTCGTCCAAGCGATACACCCCTACCGACTTCTCGTCTGGTATTTAAGCCTGAGTCTCCCCTGTTATGCCGTAATGAATTTAATATTGGAACGAGGTGAGCCGATGCAGCTGACGCTTGCAAGTACCGCTGCCCTTCTTTATCAAGGTGGTGTTATCGCTGGTTACTGTTTCTTGGCATGGACTTCAATACTGGAAAGATACAGTGCAAGTAAACTGGTCGTGCTTTTCTTCGCGACCCCGTTGTCAGGTGTGTTATTCAGTTATTTAGTCTTAGGAGATGAATTAACGCTACACCTACTCGGTGGTGCTATTCTCGTCGCAGCTGGGATTTATCTGGTAAACATGCGGCACTGATGTGCTTAGATCACCTGCTATTATAAACCACTGAATCCGAAAGACATAGGAGAAAACATAGATGGACGTACACATTACGTTAGAGGGTTCCGATGACAAGGTTGATTTAAAAAAAAAGAGACTGAGGTACGCAGAGAAAATAGTGTCTGTTTCCATATTCGACGACTTTCGGACGCGACACTCCATCAAGGCATCATGCACCCGAATGGGGTCTGTTGGGTCTTCGACGCTTACGATGCCGATTACAACCCGGTCTCTGTGAAGCGGAGGCACATGTTCGAGCTGATCCTTGATGCCGACGTTGGGAGTATTGAGTTTGCGACCGATGATGTCAACAACTACGTCGATCGGTTCCCGGAGATATTCGCTGACACCGACAACACAGACAGGTTTCATTTTTGAAAGGACGTGTTTGCTCCTCAAGGGTCCAAGTGCTCCGCATCCTGTTGAGGATGTCTACCAATTTCGTTGTGATAGTGTTTTCGTGCTGTTTTGACATGTCAAGTTATCGTTTGCAGCCATGTATACGGATTTTCGACGTGGACTTGAAGTTGTGCGCTGTGGCGTTTCGCGAGTCGTAACATCCGGTCATCGGTTGTCAAAAGAACATCTGCACCACCACTTTCGGCACACGCAATATGCAAAGCATCATAGTGCTTAAACCCCAAATTCTCCAGTTCTTCAGCCCTTGTTTCTTCAGATGCACCTATGGAAAACGTGTAGCGTACATGTTCCATAACTGATTTTACTCGAGAGCGTCGTTCTGAATCAGCGTCCGCGTTTACTTCATCCTCTAAAATTACGCTGCTAAGCCAGTCCCATCTCATTGTCACAAAATAACTAAGAATTTGGGTTATCGCTTGAGTTTCACGCTGGACTCGGGCTTGCATCTGATGATCAAAGAGACGATTTACACAACACGTATCAAGATAGACTCTCAAGTTTTTGGCATGAAATCGCATTTGCCTGTCTAAGTACGCTCGGTTTCTGGCTCTATTATTGTCTTCAGGGCACGGTCATTGGTATTAGGCAATTTGAGTTTCTCAAGAGCATAAGTGTATTCATCAGTATCAAACAGATGAACGAACCGGACTATTCCAACAGGACCGAGTTCCAGTGAAATCGCCTTGAGCCCAAACTCATAAATCTCAATGCCCGACATGTCGTCCATACTTTTTGCATTCACTTTCTCTGTCCCTATTAGTTCCCGTTTCTCTTGAATGCGTTTGACGATAGTCTTGACATCCGTTGTCCCATCGTTCATCCGCTTCTGACGTTCAACAGTGTAATCACCGGTGCACGGTTTACAATGCTGCAGAAACTGAATTAACCCAGTGTGGCCCAGTTTGTCTAAAAGGATATCAAGTGCTAATTCATAAACTTCAGCATCTGTCATATCTTGAACGTTCATTTGCACTCACCCCCTATAACAGGGCCATTCAATTCTCGATTTGGATCTTGGTTTTTCTTTATATATGTGAACATTCTTAGGGAAAATCGCGAGCACAGCTCGCTCCTACAGGTAGAAAATATCCACATACATAAAGTGAATAGGTACAATTGAATGGCCCTGCCCCCTATAACTGTAAATACAGCAAGTGAAAAAACAAAACCTATTTACTTTCAGACGCGGGTTCCATCGCTGGATAGATTTCTATGTCGGTATGCCTAATAAGTACACCCGTGTAGAAGGTGAGCCAATCCCCGCAGAGTTCAATAGACATAAACGCATCATCGCCACTGGCGTATTCGTGTAACTCGACATCAAATTTCTCTTCACCCTCGGCATTTGTGACCGTGAGCGTTGCGGGAACGACATCCTGTCGAGTGTACTCAACGGCAATGTCCTCGTTCTCGTTGTCTGGGTCAGGAAAATAGAGCGTTATATGATCAGGCAGCGGATCGCCGAGTTCGCACTCATCATCGACGATCCATCGAGAAACCTCGTATTCCTCTTTTGTTCCAGCGATATGGTCAACACCGAGGACGACCTCTTCATCTGCGTCCCGGATGTGATACATATAGCGACGAAGGCTGTCCGCTTCATACTTTTTTCGCGTGACAAGTTTGAAGGCATGCGAAGTATCTCCAGTCTCCTCATAAGTAACGATGTCGGAGAGTTCAATCATGCTGTCAATCGGAATATCGACCCATTCGTGCCGTACCGGCTTTTTAGGGTCGGCATCCTTGCGTCTACCGAACAGGGATCTCCCGTCTTTTTTGTCTCTACCAAATAGTGCCATATTACCACCTAAAAGTAGCCCTTGTTATACATCACTAACATAACAACACCCACAACAAGGAGACTTCCAAAGATAAGGAGGAACCAAGTTGCCCCCGAGGTCTTTTTCTCTACATAAACAGTCCGTGTGGCTGGTGGTGCCCGCGTTGACGTTGACGTTGCAGTCGATGTCGTCACTGTCGGTGTCTCTTCAGCAGATGCGAGGAGTTCCTGTTTTAGTGCGGCTTCATCTGGTAATTCGTCAACAGTGAAGACCTCGGCGTTATCCCCATAAAATTCATCAGGGTTTTCCTCAACATAACTCGCGACATAGTCCTCATCTCGATTGGTTCCGGGATCGACGTACTTCGGGTTCGGTTCAACACCTTGGTTTTCGTAGTAATCCCGATAGAATTCGTATTCCGCCTGCTTTTCGGCACTCCAGTGTGACCGATCATAACCGCGATGGTGATAGTGCCAGAGGTAGCTCCGTTGAATGGCGTGATTGTAGTAATCATGGAAATAGATACCGAACATCATGTTGTTAAACGCCATGGATGCTGCCATGCTGTACATCGAGTACCCCATCATTGGGTAATAACCACCGTAGTTATTGATGTTAATCGTAGAACGTTGGTCTCGACGGGCCTTTGCGGTTCGACGATCGGCTGTTCGGACTTGGCGTTTCAAAGTACGGTTTTCCGTCTTGAGTTGCCGGACCTGTTTCCGATTTTGGGCAGTTGTTTGCCGTTGTTGCGTGCGCGATGCGTTCCGCGTAGCAGTTGTGTTTCGGGTCGAGCTCGGGGTCGTCGCTTTCGCACGGCTCGTCGCGGCCTGCTTCTGACGTGCGGTCGTACTGGCACGTGTACCGGTAGTTCTCGTTGAACTACTTCTGTTGTAGGTGCTACCTGCGCTACGGGTCGTCCGAGTTGTCGAGCGTGGGCTCGTATAAGAGCGACTTGTGCTACTTCGACTGCGCGTACTACTACTCGATCGTTTCGGTGTATAACTCCGCCGACTTGAGCTACGACTATAACTCCGGCTACGACTGAAACTGCGTCCACCACCAAACCGTCGGCTCTCTACGATATCCGGCGCCAAACTGAATAGAAAGACGACCAAGACAGTAAGTACCGAAAGTTGTTTTAATTTACGTTTCACCCTACGCCTCCTTGTATTTTTCGCTGAAAAAACTTGACAAAAGACATTGCATCTGTTACAATATTTAGGAACTCATTACGTTAGCACCGATTTCGTTTATGAAATCCTTATGTGCCTGTAGCTCAGCTGGATAGAGCGTCAGCCTCCGGAGCTGAAGGTCGGGCGTTCGAATCGCCCCAGGCACTTTCTTTACTTTAAATGGATGGTGTGCAACGCACAGCATCGCCACGTAAAATTCCATACCTACACTTTAGAGTATGCTAACATTAAAAAGGATAGCTGTCAAGGATTTTTAAGTTTTCGCATACTATGCCTCTTGACTTGATAGTAAACTTAACACCTCCTTTAAGTTAGGACTTACGCATTTTTTATGAGATTCTACATAATACGTGCATCAGGCGGGGTTCCAAACCCCGCCTGCATGGGGTGTGCGTAAGTCCTATAAGTGTAACATTTTAGGGGAAAATATGCCACTTGACGTACGCGACGCACGATTATTAGATTTAGTTGACGCAGCGGCAGACATTGAACAAATCGCAACGGGGTGTCAATTCACGGAGGGGCCCCTCTGGCACGCCACAGGACAGTTCCTGCTCTTTAGCGATATTCCAGCAAATAAAATGCGGAAGTGGGACGCAGAAACCGGGATGACTGTCTTCCGCGATCCGTCCGGTAAATCAAACGGATTGACTTATGATAAAGGTGGACACCTCATCGCTTGTGAACACGCCAACCGGCGCGTATCACTGACCACCGCAGACGGAGAGATTCTCACAATCGCTTCACACTATCAGGACAAACGCCTGAACAGTCCGAACGATATCGTCGTGAAATCTGACGGGAGCATCTATTTTACCGACCCACCCTACGGACTCAGCGCAGCATACGGCGCGGAATCGGAAAAGGAACTCGATTTCCAAGGGGTCTATCGCTTATCATCAGACTACGAAACGCTAACCCTCCTCGTTGACGACTTTGACAGACCTAACGGCATCTGTTTCTCACCCGACGAATCCATCCTCTATATTAACGATACCGAACGGATGCATGTCCGTGCCTTTGATGTCCAACCTGATGGCACCATCGCGAACGATCGCATCTTCGGGGTAGAAGAAGGAGATGGCGGGAAACCGGACGGAATGAAGGTCGATGTCCAAGGGAATGTCTACCTAACCGGTCCAGATGGGATTTGGGTCTTCGCGCCAGATGGAACACACCTCGGCATTATTCTCGTTCCAGAACGCGCCGCGAACTTGGCATGGGGCGGCGATGATTGGAAAACGCTCTTTATCACGGCAAGTACCTCCGTCTATCGCGTAGCATGCAAAACAGTGGGAGTCGCAGTACCGTAATGCCAATGCACATTAAAATCAAACGCATCGATAAAACACTTCCGCTACCGAAATATGAGACGGCAGGTTCCGTAGGCTTTGATCTGATCTGTCGAGAAGCCGCAGAGATTCCACCGCACGCTATTGTCCTCATCCCCGCAAATGTTATTGTCGAAACACCGCCAGGTTACATGCTGATGGTCTGTTTGCGGAGCAGTACACCCCGTAAGTTCGGGTTGATGATGCCGCAAGGTATCGGTATTGTTGATAACGATTACTGCGGCGAGGAAGACGAATTGAAAATTCAGGTCTACAATTTCACGGACACAGTCGTGAATGTTGAGAGAGGCAGT
>ASZN01000020.1 GCA_000406005.1 Candidatus Poribacteria bacterium WGA-3G | reverse complement strand
ATATTTCGGTAATTGACGGGCAATGAATTGCCCTACTACAAACGGGCAGGTTCGTAGTAGTGCGATTCATCGCACGTTCCGATATTACCGAATTAATAAATCAATTTTCATCAAACCTCGCCTGCAAATAGGTTGTGTAAGTCCTGAATTTTTGATTACGGATACGGACACATTGAAAAATATTTGACAAGGATTGTCCAATAAATGAACACTATTGCATAAATTATGACGAAAATGGGTTGGAATTCGACGGTTTTATGTCAATTTGCGGGTGGCATACAATTTGCATAGGTATGAGACAGAGGTTGCAGACGGTATAGAATGCCTGCATGACCTTAGAAAAATAAGACTCAAAGGAACATACCACCATGAAAAAATCGTTTTATCTCTTTTTTCTTATAAGTTTAAGTGTGTTAGTAAGTTGGATGCCACGCGCGGGCGCGGAAAGCTATGGCGATAATGATGAAGAAGTTGTGGAGGTACCAGAGGTAACGGTGACGGCTACACGTGCTGAGAAAGAGCCGTTCAAAACACCTAACGCCATTACAATTCTTAATTTGAAGCAATTGGAACGCTCCAATGCGGAGCACGCGTCAAACCTGCTTCGTGATTCTGTTGGCGTAATCGCTCAGGAGACAACGGTTGGACAAGGATCACCGATGCTTCGGAGCTTAACAGGTTACCAAAGCTCAACATACGTTGACTGGGTCCGTCTCAATAATTCAACATTCCGTTCGGGTCCGAATCAATACACAGCAACGATTGCGCCAGAGATGTTAGAACGTGCGGAGGTGTTACTCGGTTCCAGCTCGACGCTCTATGGCAGCGGTGCTATGGGTGGTGTTGTCAGTTTCTTTACTAAAAACGTTCTGATTGATCCATCGCAGGAAACCTTGGCTATACACCCACGAGTACTTGCTCGATATTCAACTGCCACGCGGGAAATACTCGGTAGGTTAGAAGTCGCAGGAAACCGAGGCCCATTTGGTTTCCTTGTTGGTGGCGGGGGGCGAGCCTACGGCGATGTAACGCCGGGAAGTGGGTATGACCTCCACTACAAGAATCGGAAGTATGAAATCGTGGACGATATGCCGAGTGGCGTGAAGCTCTATGACTACGATGCGGTGAGTGCGCTACCAAAGGATAGCATCCCTGACAGATGGCTCATTGAGACTGAAGGTCCCTTGGGTTGGGGTGCCTTTAACGCCGATGCAAAATTTGGGTATCAACTTAGTGATACAAGCAATATCAACATCGCTTACCAGATGTGGCGGCAGCCGCAAACACCGCGGTATGATAAAATCGCGCCGCAAGAGTTTTCCGAGTTCTTTTTTGAGCCGCAAAATCGTGACCTCGTTTATGCGAACTATATAGTTAACCCAGTCGAGGCAAGTATTGACGTGTTCCGAGTGACAGCCTCTTATCATCGCCAAAAAGAGGGGCGCAACGAAGTGGTNCGCGGCGAAACAGCTCGACGGCAGCGATATGATACAGTTAACACGATTGGTTTGAGTGCACAAGCGGTGAGTTCAATTCTTCCGAAACAACGTTTGGTCGGTGGTGCTGAGTTCTATTTCGATACGATAGAGAGTCAGACCGTCAAAACTGATGGTGGCACGGAGGATGTTGACAATGAAAAGGGGCGTTTCATTAACGGGTCTCAGTTCTGGGATGCGAGTCTGTATCTTCAAGACGAAATTCGGGTTCATGAACGGGTGGAACTGACGCTCGGCGGGCGCGCGACGTTCTATCAAACCGATGCAGACCTCTCCGTCCGAGATCCGGCTTTTGATGAATTCAATGTATTCGATAACAGTTTGACAGGGAGTGCCGGTGTGGTCGTCAGTTTGATGGATTCGCTGAACTTTGTCAGCAGTTTCGGGACAGCCTTCCGCGCGCCGTCTCTCAATGATACAACAGCGGTAGAGGTCACCAATGAAGGTGTGACGGCACCGAGTCCGGATCTGAGCCCAGAAACTTCCTGGACAGTTGAAGCGGGTCTGAAGACCCAACATTCTTACTTCCGTGGTGCTTTAACATTGTTCTACAGTCGGGTTACTGATTTGGTTGGGCGGAAACCTGTTCAAGAAGCATACGCGGGACAAGCGATCCCTCAATTGCATCAAGACTTAATCAGCGAGTATCCGGATATTGACGTACTCGTGTTTGATAACATTGATGAGGCGCAGTTTCAAGGGGTTGAATTCGCGGGACTCGTTCCGATTCAGCCTGCGCTTTCGGTTTTTGGTAATGTTGCATTATTGCGTGGCGAAGTCCTCACGATTGCTGGTGAAGCACCGGATCCTGAGAAACCTTGGGAAGCACGTACCCGAAGAGAACCTCCATTGAACGGCATCGTTGGTATCCAGTGGGAGCCACTGAATACACAGTATTGGGCGATGTTCTTTGTGCGCGGTGCAGCCGAACAGAGAAGACTGAGCCGGAGCGACATCCGCGACCCACGGATCCAAGGATCAACGCGCGACCCAGCGGAGGTTGAATTTGACTCCAACGGTGCGGCAATAGATGCGGGGACACCGGCATGGTTTACGCTGAATATCCGCGGTGGTGTCAAACTCTTTGATGCCACACGTTTGACACTTTCGCTTGAGAATCTACTTAATAAGCGGTATCGTCAGCATGGGTCTGGTATCAATTCGCCGGGGTTCAATGTGAGCGTGAGTTTAGATAATCGGTTTTAGACGACTGACAACCATTTACAGCACATCAAATTTTCTTTTAATGAATTCAACGACGATTTCTGGTACCATCTCCCGTAACTTTTCCTCGCTTAACTTTCGCTGTGCCATCTGTACGACTTCCATCACGAGCGTTGAACTGATATGTGCATACTGTGTGTTTGCCATCATAAAGAGGGTATCAATGTCTGGTGCGATCTGTTGATTCATCCGTGCCATCTTGAATTCCCATTCAAAATCGGAGATCTCGCGGAGTCCGCGGATGATAGCACACGCGCCGCGTGCTTGTGCGTAGTGTACTGTTAATCCGGTATAGCCATCAATTACGGCTTGTGGATACGGTTGAATGACGGTTTCAAGCATTTCGGTGCGCTCTTCAAGCGTGAAACGCGCAGGTTTGGCAGGGTTGACACCGATTGCAACGATGAGTTGATCAAAGACATCGAGGTTGCATATCCGGTCGATGAGGTCGGCGTGTCCGTTCGTGACGGGGTCGAAACTCGCGGGAAAGATGGCAATTTTTTTCGGCATTACAGTTCCTTTTTCGTGAAATTATGGGTTTTCGGACGGTTGTTCGGATACAGCTTTTATTTTATCATAAGTATCCTTTGAATGCAAATCAGAAAAGCCGTCAGCTATCGGCAGTCGGCAGTCAGTGGGAGCTGCTACCATGGGACGGCTCCTACAAGGAATCAGAACTATGGTGGAACTGAATGACTTTGTGAATGCGTCAAAAAAGTTTGTCACTATTTTTGCGCGTGTGATATAATAGTAGTATCAATAATAGCAAGGAGGCTAAGGAAAATGGGAAAAATTAATACACTTGTTTTTGCAGGCGGTGCGATTCACGATTGGAAAGGCTGTAGCGACGAAATCGTGAACGTGCTCTCACAAGGTGACGAATTTGAGATTACCAGAGTTGAAGAAGACCTTGATGCCCTCGTTTCACCGAATTTGGATCCTTACGATTTGATCGTTTTCTACTATACAGTCGGTGAGATTTCGGATGCACAGAAGAACGGTCTGCTCAATCACGTCGCTTCTGGTAAAGGCTATGTCGGTATCCATTCCGCAGCGGACTCGTTCCGCGGCTGTCCAGAATACCGTTCGATGGTAGGTGGCTATTTTGTCACGCACCCACGCTACCGCGAATACCAAGTCAGTATCGTTGATAGTGAACACGAGATCACGGAAGGGCTTGACGAGTTCGTCGTGACGGACGAGCAGTACATCCTCGATTATGATCCTCGGAATCATATACTGGCATCAGCCTTGTGGAAAGGTGCCGCAGCCCCTGTGGCATGGACAAAGAATTGGGGCGAAGGTAAGGTTTTCTACCTCGCGCTCGGTCACGACGCATCCGCATGCCAGCATGAGATGTTCGGAACGCTCCTACAACGTGGCGCGCTCTGGGCAGGTAGCAACGGCGGCGAATAGACACATAGCCGTCAGCAGCCGGTTTTTGTAAAGAGGGAACCTGTGGCAGTCGCAGAAATGTTAACTGCCACAGTCCCTTTCCACTGAACGCAGGCGCGTTTTCAGCGTTGATTCAGGTTTCCGACTGCTGATGGCTGATAGTTTCCGAAGACCACTATGAAGCAAACAATTACCGATATTCAGGGAGTCCCTGAATTGCCTTCACACCGACAGCTCTTTTTAGACGGTGCCCCGTTTGTTGTGATCCATGCAGCCCTGATCGAAAAATTTGGGTTGCGTCTCGGTTTAGAGATTGAAGCCGAGACGATCGAAAAGATAATAGCAGCTGATGAAGTGATGCGTGCAAAGAATTACGCACTCAGGTTGCTACGCGAAGAGAAAGATAAGACAACAACAGACGAACCGGAAGTTTCCCGCCCTACAGTAAAACCGAAAACGTATACCAAAAGCGAGATAGAACAGAAACTCGAACGAGAAGGCTTTTCAGCCGACGCGATTGAAACATCTATTGCGGAGTTGATTCGGTCGGGACATATTCGTGACCGTAAGTTTGCTGAGAATTGGATACTCCGTAGGCAAAAATCGAATCCGCGAGGGAAGACGCTGCTTAAGCGCGAACTGGTCGATAAAGGCATTGATAAAGAAACCGCGGAGCAGGTTGTCGCGACGGTAGAGCCTGAAGACGAGGCGAAAGTTGCGCTTCAGATTGCGAAAAAACGGGTGAAGCAATACAGACGGCTGCCGACGCACGTCGCAAAACGGCGACTCCATGGCTTCTTAGCGCGACGTGGGTTCGGATCGGAGGTCGTCCGGCAGGTGATCGAACAGGTTTTTTGATGCTTTCGCACGTTATATAGAGCTTAATGCACGGCATCTCTATATCTGTTTTGCCTTGACTTCTGAATAAAAAATAGACTATAATTAAAGATGGATATAAGAGGGGAAGGTTCACATAATGACATCAGATGAAATTAGGTCCAGTTTCTTAGAATACTTCCGCAAAAACGGGCACACGATTGTCCCGAGCGCGTCCCTGATACCCGCGGGTGACCCGACGCTGCTGTTCACCAACGCTGGTATGAACCAATTCAAGGATGTGTTTCTCGGTATCGGGCAGCGGGAATACACGCGCGCTGTTGATACGCAGAAATGCCTACGCGTTAGTGGCAAACATAACGACCTTGAAGAGGTCGGTTATTCGCCGAGTCACCACACCTTCTTTGAGATGCTTGGGAACTGGTCGTTTGGTGATTACTACAAACAGGAAGCGATCGCCTTCGCGTGGGAGTTGGCCACTGAACTCTGGAAAATTCCGAAGGAACGGCTCTGGGCAACGGTCTACCTCGAAGACGAGGAAGCAGAGAAACTTTGGCTCCAGGAGACGGATCTTCCACGCTCACGAATCCGTCGATGTGATAAGGACAACTTCTGGGAGATGGGAGAGACGGGTCCATGCGGTCCCTGTAGCGAGCTCTTTGTGGATATGGGGGTTGAAGCCTATCCTGAGACCGCGAATGATCCCGATGCCGGTCCTAACACCAGTGATCGGTTCCTGGAATTCTGGAATCTCGTGTTTATCCAGTACAATCGGAATGAAAATGGCACACTCGAACCGTTGCCAGCGACACATGTTGATACCGGCATGGGTTTTGAACGCATCACCTCTATATTGCAAGGTGTCGATTCAAACTATAAGACGGATATCTTCACGCCGCTTTTGGAGACGATCGCCGACATAACAGATGCCGCCTATTTTGATGACGATCGCGGGTTACCACACCGGGTTATCGCTGACCATATCCGGTGTTTGACGTTTGCGATCGGTGACGGTGTGATGCCGTCTAATGAAGGCCGCGGCTATGTCATCCGCCGTATCTTGCGACGTGCTGTGCTTTATGGCAAAAAATTGGAGATGGACGAAGCCTTCATCTACCGGCTCGTGGATAATGTCACCGAATTGCTTGGTGATGTGTTTCCAGATGTCCTGCCGCGCCGTGAATTTATCACGCGAACGATTCAGGGCGAAGAGCACCGTTTTCATCAGACGATTGAACGCGGCTTGGAACGCCTTGACCAATCTTTCGATACACTCACGGACAAGCGGCACACGCAGCTTGATGGAAAACGCGCCTTTGAGTTATATGATACATTCGGTTTCCCGCTTGATTTGACACAGATGCTCGCGCGTGAACGTGGTTTTACTGTTGACGATGCTGGCTTCGCGGAGAGCATGGAGGAACAGCGGGAACGTGGACGCGCTGCATGGGAATCGAAAGGTGGTGCTAAGGACGCGGATATTTCTGTCTACGCAGAGGTGCTTAAGGAACACGGTGAAACGGAATTTGTCGGCTATACGGAAGATAGTATTGATGCCGAAATTGTGGCTTTAATCGTCAATTCGGAATCTGTAGGCAGCGCACAAGCCGGTGACGAGGTGTTCCTGCTGTTGAATCGTACGCCATTTTATGGTGAGTCGGGTGGACAAGTCGGTGATGTCGGCATTATCGAGAGCCGAGATGCGAAATTGCGTGTTGAAGACACACGTAAACCGTCCGCAGACCTGTCCGTTCATAAATGTAAAGTGCTTGAAGGTGAAATTACGCCGTATACCGCCGTTCATGCGAAAATTGATACTGAACATCGAGGTGCCGTTGCTGTGAGTCATACTGCGACGCATCTCTTGCACAGTGGATTACGACGGGTGCTGGGGACACACGTTGGTCAAGCAGGTTCGCTCGTTGAAGCCGGTAGGCTGCGGTTCGACTTTTCGCACTACGAATCTGTCTCATCGGAACAATTACGAGAGATTGAGGCGTACGTCAACGAAAAGATTCGTGGCAACGATGTCCTCTCTATCGGTGAGATGCCGTTGGATGACGCGAAGGCGAAAGGCGCGTTAGCCTTTTTCGGGGACAAGTATGGCGACATCGTCCGCGTCGTGCAGACTGGCGACTATAGTGTTGAGCTCTGTGGCGGTACGCACGTCACTGCGACCGGTGAACTCGGTTTCGTGAAACTGATGAGCGAGAGCAGTATCGCTGCGGGTGTCCGACGTGTTGAGGCGTTGACGGGAAGTACAGCGATGACGACTGTCCAAGACGATACCGCGCTGATCTCCGACGTGTCGGGTCTGTTGAAAGCACCCAAAACGGATTTACGTGAACGGATTGAACGACTCCTTCAGGAACAGCGAGCGTTGGTGCAGCAGCTGCAACAACTTAAAAGCCAACAAGCACTCGGTAACGTTGATGCATTGGTCAAGAGTGCAACACTCGTGGAGGATGTGCCTGTTGTTGCTTCGTGTATGGCAGATACGGATAGAGACGGGTTGCGTCGGCTGGTTGATGAAATCAAAAATCGCTTGGTCTCGGGGGTTGTTGCGCTTGCTGCGGTCTCAGGAAATGAAGTCGCCTTTGTTGTGGGTGTTACCTCGGACTTGGTGAAAGATCGCGGTTTACATGCTGGCAAAATTATTTCGGAATTAACACAGTTGGCAGAGGGCCGCGGCGGCGGTCGTCCGGAACTTGCGCAAGGTGGCGGCAAAAACGCGAACAAAGTGGACGCGGCGATCGATGCAGCCGGTGAAATCGTCAAAAAACAACTTCAAACTTGAGTTCGTAGAGACGCTTCTTGTAAGACAGATACGATCGCAGAGGCATTCTACCACGACGTTGTGTCCGACAGGGAGTCTATAGAGGAGATATTATGGATTGGAATTTTATTGGCTCCATTTTTTGGAAATTTAGTCTTGGGGTATTGCTACTCGCGCTTACGGCACTTGCTGGTTACCTTTGTGCAGCGATTGGTAGCCTCCGTAATTCACTGAATAGTATCCGAAATACGTTGAACTCCGCCGAAAACATTATCAATCAGGAGATCGGGGTATTGCTTACTGATGTGGATAAGACGGTGAAAGAGGTTAACAATGAGCTGCCGCAGTTGCTACAAAATTTGAATGGGTTAACAGCATCCTTACAAACGCTTAGCGATTCCGAAATCCGAACGACTGCACATAATATCCAAGAAATGAGTGGAGCTCTGAATCAGAGCCTCCAACAACTTGAGGAACTGGTTCAGAAAGCGAGTCGTTTTTCTGGACAAACGATTGAGCAGGCGGCATTTTTCCGTAATCAGCTTGCAGTCTCTCTCACTGAGGTTGTAAGTTTGTGGCAGGGTGTCAAAGCGGGATGGGATAGTTTCACGTCCGGTCAATCACCTGCTTCTTCAGAAAACGGATCGTCCGCTGAGGCACCCAATGAATGACAGAATCACAAGAAATCGAAACCAAAATATTACAACAAAATTGTCTTAAGAGATATATGTGAGAATTGAAACTTTTAAGATTAATTCTCGTAAATAGTAGGAGTAGTTTTGTTTGTAAGTTATATCAAAACGGACTCCGCAATCGAAAGGAAAAAAAAATGAGCAATAATGAACAGAACAACGGACTCACGATGGTTTTCGCGTTTTTCACCGGATTTATGGCAGGTGCTGTCATTACTCTCCTCTATGCCCCGAGTTCTGGTAGGGAGACCCGTCAGAAGATTCGCGATACATCGATTGATGCTAAAAACCGGACAGTTGAATTTGCGCAACATGCGTCGAGTAGTGCACGTCAAGGTGTCCAGACGCTCGTTGAGCAAGGCAGAGAGAGTGTTCACGAAATCGTAGACACCGGGAAAGAGCGTCTCCATGATGCTGGTGAGCAGGTGAAAAGTGCGGTGGAAACGGGTCGTAAAGTTTCCTCAGATGTTCGTGCGAAAATCGCCGAGTCGATTCCTGGTGTTGGCAGTGAAGAAGCCGACGAGGGAGCCCCGGAAGAAGCCTAAACGTTTCCTGATAGTTTGCTAACTTAAACGAGTGGGTTTCGATACCTGCTCTTACATGCTTACCGAACGACAGACGCGCTTATCGTGAAATGAATGGACATTGAAAAGTTAAGATCCCTACTTGAACAGGTTAGTGGTGGAGAGGTTGCAGTGGATGATGCGCTGCAATCTCTTCGCACGCTTCCTTTTGAAGATTTAGGGTTCTCAAAGATTGATCACCATCGTCAACTCAGAACAGGTTTTCCGGAAGTTATTTTCTGTCAAGGCAAGACAGTTGATCATGTTCAGCAGATTAGCGAACGCATTCTCGCAGCGGGACATCCGCTCCTTGCGACTCGTGCGACCCCGGATATGTATGAAGCGGTAAAAGCGATTCAGCCTGCGGCTCGTTATAATGCGCTCGGACGAACCATCAGTGTCGCGCAGTCCAAAGATGATGGGATTCCGGGGATTCTCGTTGTCTCTGCTGGTACATCTGATTTGCCGGTTGCTGAGGAAGCCGCTGAAACGGCACTGATGATGGGAAACGCACCTGAACGGCTTTACGATGTCGGTGTTGCTGGGTTACACCGCTTAATCAGCAACCACGAGAAACTTTTATCTGCCCGTGTGATTATCGTTGTTGCGGGTATGGAAGGCGCGCTGCCGAGTGTTGTCGGCGGGTTGGTAGATTGTCCAGTGATCGCTGTACCGACGAGTATCGGTTACGGTGCAAGTTTCGGTGGACTTGCTGCCCTGTTAGGCATGCTCAATAGTTGTGCGTCTGGTGTCACCGTTGTGAATATTGATAACGGTTTTGGGGCAGGCTATAGTGCCGCACTCATCAACCGATTAACCTCTTAATCTGTTAGGACTGACGCATTTTTTGATGAAATTCTACATAATATGCACTATAGGCGGGGTTGCAAACCCTGAAGGAAACACCCCAGCAAAAACCCTGCAAATAGGGTGCGTAAGTCTGATCTGTAATATTCTATCCGTTTTCCTCGCCTGATTTCCTCAGTACAACCGATGCCGTTACACTTTTTGACGGTCCATGTGGACTAAAACCTGTTTGAGACGGATCGTATTTTGCTTTTAACCGGATGCTTTCGGTATCAATACTGAGGGTGACAACATCTGCTCCGATTTTGCATCGAATCTGGTAAGGATTTGATACTGCTTGGTTCTCAGCGTAACGGGGCGGTCGCCATGTCGCGCCGCACGCCTCGGCATAGATTATGAGGCAAGTTGTGGCAGCTTCTGCGGCGTTTCCGTTCGCGTTGAGGGTCTGTATTGCGGCATTCGCTGCTCTATTTGTGGCACTTGTTAAACGTTCTTGAACCGTTTTGGCATCACGTTTGTCAATATCGTTTTCATCTTTAGTGTTTCGGAGCGCGGCGTAAACGACTGTCGTCAGAACAGCGAGGAAGGCTGCAGTACAGAGGAGGACAGTTGTTCGCAGTTCGCGACGGCGTGCCATGTTCTCAAAATCCGAGCGATGATGCGGATAGAAAGTATCGTGCGCGGAAATTGGCGTACACCAATACAGCATGCCGATGGATTGCAATAGCAGTAGGCGCGCGAAAAATTTTGAGTGCATCGGTTCATATCTACCTTTTTCTTTTAATATAGCAGCAGTTAACGGAAAAGTCAATTTTTAAAAAAAATGAAACTTGACCTAAAATTGTAAATTTGATAGAATACGGTTATAGAAAAAATAAATGGGGAGATAAAAATTTGCAGCAAAGAACACCTATTGAAGAACAAATTGATCTGCCGTTCGTAGAATCGTTACGGATTAGTTTTCAGAGTTTGAAAATCCGTTTTGGTCGTTCAATTATCACGACAGCGGGGATTACATTGGGTATAGCGTTCCTTGTTTCGGTGTGGATGAATAACGAAATCGGTATAGCACTGCAGGAGAGCGGACGACAAACGACAATCAACACTTTTGAAGAGACAGCAGAACAGGGGATTTCGACAAAAGATATATGGCTCATCATTATGTCCTTGATTGTCTGCGTTGTAGGTATTGCGAATTCGATGCTGATGGCAGTGACAGAGCGTTTCCGTGAGATCGGCACGATGAAATGTCTCGGTGCGTTAGACGGTTTCGTGGTTCGGCTGTTCTTACTCGAATCAGGGTTTCAAGGTTTTTCAGGTGCGCTCATCGGCGCGCTTATCGGGACATTGGGTGCGGTACTCTTAGGACTCAAAGATTACGGATTAGACCTGTTTTTCTATTTTCCATTGTTACCTGCGAGTCCTGAAGACGGACCGATGCAGCTCGGCGTGATCGTCATCATTTTACTTGGATGTATTCTCGGCATGATTTTGGCTGTGATTGGTTCATCGTTCCCCGCGTGGCGCGCGGCGAAACTCCCACCAGCTGAAGCGATGCGTACCGAGGTATAGGACGGAGAAACATTATGGCTGATATTGTTGTGAAAACCGAAGATGTCGTCAAAGAATACCGTATGGGTTCAAACATTCTTCGCGCTTTGGATGGCATCAACATTGAAATCGAACGGGGCGAATACATCTCACTGATGGGGCCGTCCGGTTCCGGCAAATCTACGCTCTTTAACATGATCGGTGCGCTCGATCGTCCTACAGAGGGACAGGTTTACATAGATGGACAGAATATGTCGCAACTCTCACAAAAACAGATTGCGGCGTTTCGGTGCCACCGCGTGGGCTACATTTTTCAGAGTTACAACCTGCTGCATGTTCGGAGCGCGCACGGAAACGTAACGCTACCTATGATTTTCGCTGGGATTTCTGAGAAAGACCGCAATGAAAGAGCGGAAAAGTTGCTGGATATGGTAGGCTTAGGAGACAGGATGTACCATCTCCCTGATGAACTCTCAGGCGGTCAACGTCAACGTGTCGCTATTGCTAGAGCACTCGCGAACGATCCGAGCATTATCCTCGCCGATGAACCGACGGCGAACCTTGATACCATCACCGGACGCGAGATCATTGATCTCATTAAACGTTTGAATCTCGAACAGGGTGTCACTGTAATTTCGGCGACACACGACTTGAAGATGCTTGATGTCTCTGATCGGATTGTGGACATCCGCGACGGACTCGTGGAGCGTATCAGGAATCGAGACGAGATTGAAATCGAAGTCGGCGAAGTCGGCGGTGAAGGTCATTAAAGAACCATTAAATTTCGGACAAAAGGACGGGACGATTTTCGCGTAGTGATTTCAACGCCGCGAAACCCATTACAACGGGTGCACGACCGTCTGTTCCTGTAACCGGTGGCGTTGTGTCTTCCTGAATGCATGCAAAAAACGTTTGTAACTCCCGAAGATATGCCGGTTTGTAGCGTTCGATAAAGAAATATGGCGGCGATGCAGCGCGGCTCCCGTCATGATTGCTAAAAGTGACGGTATCCGTCGGCGGATTCGCTGCCGCGACCATCCCTTTTGAACCGAAAACTTCAACGCGCTGGTCATAGCCGTAGACGGCTTCTCTGCTGTTGTCAATCGTTCCGATGACCCCGTTTTGGAACCGTAGTGTGATAACGGCAGTGTCAATATCGCCTACCTCACCGATCCGCGGATCGACGCGGACCCCACCTGTTGCATAGACCTCAACCACTTCGTCTCCGATGAGGTAACGCGCCATATCGAAATCGTGGATTGTCATGTCGAGAAAGATGCCACCGGACACTTTGACGTATTCGATTGGTGGTGGTGCGGGGTCTCGACTCGTAATGCGAACGATGTGCGGTTCTCCGATCTCTCCAGTGGTGACTGCCTCGCGTACACGCATGAAACTGGCATCAAACCGACGATTAAAACCGATCTGAAACTTCACACCCGCTGCTTCCACAATCTCCAAGGTTTCGTCAATCTGTTGAAGGTCAAGTGCTATCGGTTTCTCACAAAAGATGTGTTTCCCTGCCTTCGCGGCGGCTTGACTGATTTCGACATGCGTATCCGTTGAAGAGGCGATCAGCACAGCGTCAATTCGGGGATTTGTTAGGAGGGGAGCATAATCGGTTGTTGCTATCGGGACATTAAACTGTTCGGCGAGGGATTTAACATCAGAGATATTCAAGCCGCAGATCGCGATGAGTTCGGCTTCGGGTATATTTTGGGCGATGTGTTCGATGTGGAGTTGACCGATACGTCCGGCTCCGATAACACCGACACCGATCTTTGAGGGGTTGTTCATCTGCGATGCCACGCTGTATATCAATGAATTGCTATAGAATTGAATTCAGGTACTGCAGGTTCCGTTCTGCGCTTTCGTAAGGGCTGCCCATTCCAGGTAAAACATCCTGCTCTACAACGATCCAACCGTCGTAGTTCCGATTTCGCAATTCCGCAAGGAACGCAGGAAAATCGACATCACCGTTCCCTAACTCACAAAAGACACCGTTGCCGACAGAGGTGAAGTAATCCCATTCGTCTCTCCGAGAACGGGCGGCGATGTCGGGATGGCAGTCCTTGAAATGGACGTGCCAGATTCTATCGGCGTGTCGAGTAAACGCTTCAAGTGGGTCGCCACCACCGAATCGGTAGTGTCCTGTATCGAAACATAACCCGATGAGGTCAGGATTGGTGCGTTGCATCAGTGTGTCAACCTCTAACGCTGTCTCTATGTATCCTGCACAGTGGTGATGGAAAACGGTGCGTAGACCTGTCTCGTTTTTCACGGATTGGGCGATACGGTGTGCACCCTGTACAAAGATATCCCACTGTTCGGGTGTCAATCCGTGTTCGGGACGGATACGACCGGCGTATTGGGTGCGGCGTTCTGTAGCGGCGTTGTCATCTGAAAGCACGATGAACGGTGTGTCGCCAGCGACATCTGCCAACAAGCGTGCGTGCTGTAGTGCTGAGGCTTCACCGGCGGCGTGTGTCTCTGCATCGGCGAGTGCGACGGCTACAAACGCGCCTAAAAGTGTTAGTTCACGCGAGGCGAGTTCGGTGCGAAGTTGTGCGGGGTCTGTCGGCATGAACCCCCAATCGCCTAATTCTGTTCCGGTGTAACCGATGGCGTGCATTTCGTCTAATACTTGTACATAATTGGGTGCTTCGCCGTTTAGTTCAAACTCAAGCACACCCCATGAACATGGGGCATTTGCTATCTTCATTATGTTATTAGGTTACTCCTATGGCTTGTTTAAGATCCTCAATGAAATGCTCAAAAAGTTTGACTTTGTCGCTTTGCTCAAGTGTTTCAGCCGTTAGGACATAAGTGCCATCAAGATCTGCCTCTGCAATGATTCGTGATTTCTTTGCGGGATCCCTCCTCTCCAAGTCTCTTTTTGCATCAGGTGTAATCAGATAAACCTTGATATGTTTTGTATCTTCACTTTCCAGAAATTTGAATTTCCAATAGCCTGTCTGGGCAACTCGTTCTGCCAAAGAAGTTTTACTTGAAATAATAGCAATGATCTGTGAATCTTCAGGATTGTAAACAACAATATCAGCATCAGGTAGGAGTAAACCAAATTCTCCATAATCAATTGTTAGGTTTCGCTTAACGGTATCTAATTGTTGCGAGAGATGTCTATTCTCTAATTTATCGTCGTTAACCACCTTCAACCCAAGTTTTTCAATTGACTCTGTAATAATGTATTGAATCAATTTTTGAAAGTTCTTTCCTTTAAATGAACGCCAACTTTGACCTATGTCTTTGCCTGTTTTATGTTCAATATGGTACGCCCGATGAAGTTCCTCTGCCTTCTGCAAGAGTTCAGGCATATATTTGTAGGTATCTTCACCTTTTTCATCTTCCATTTCGTGATACAAATTTTTCAAATCTTCAAAATTTTGCACAGTCGCTCATTCCTTTAGCCCAATAAGAATGTATCTGTCAGGTACACTTCTGTAGTGGACAAAACACGGCGCGAAGTCCCTTCCGTCTTGGACTACTGTTGTAATGCAATAGATGTTCTATAGGAAGGTACTTCACTGTGTTGAAAAGTAGATAAACACTAGTAGTCTGTCAACATTGAAATGAAAGGTGAACCCGGTTCGTAGTAGTGCGATTCATCGCACGTCCTAAAGCGCAATAAATTGCGCCACTACGAACCATCTATCGGTTTAGGTGTGACAGACTACTAGTTTTCTTCGATCAGTTTCTTAAAATCCTGAATAAAATGCTCAAAAAGTTTGACCTTGTTGCTCTCCTCAAGATCTGCTTTCGTTAGGACATAAGTGCCATCAAGATCAATTTCCACAATAGCTCTTCCTTTCTTTGGAAGATACGTATCCGTCAAGGTACCATCTTCGTCTGGTGTGATAAAATAGACCTTAATGTGTTCCGTCGTCTCACTTTCCAGAAGTTTGAGTTTCCAGTAACCCGTTTGAGCAATTCGCTCGCGCAATGTAACTTTACTCGAAATTACAGCGATAACTTGAGAGTCTTTGGGTTTGTAAACCACAATATCAACATCAGGCAGATGCAACCCAAATGTCCCGTAATCAATCGCCAAATTTCGCTTAACCCGACTCAGTTCTAACGATAGGTTTTTACTCCGTTCTAACTGATTGCCATTGATTACCTTCATGCCGAGTGCTTCAATTGACTCCGTGATAATATGCTGAATTAACTTCTCAAAATTCTTTCCCTTGAAAGCCCGCCAACTCTGTTCATGGTCTCCATCGGGTTTGTCCCTCAAAAAGTCCAACCTATGACGTTCTTTAGCATCCTGCAAAAGTTGGGAAACCGTTTTGTAGGCTCCTGCACCTTCTACCAATTGTATTTCGCTGTACATATCTTTCAAATCTTCAAACTTCATGATTACTATTCCTTTAAGCCGATTACAATATATTCCGTTGGATATGCTTCGGAATCAGCCTTATCCTTGCTAGCAAATCGTCCCGTTTTTTCATCCCTTTTCTGAGGGAGAATTTTGAGTGGGATTTCCCGCTTTATGAGCCGATCAAGTTTAAAACCCGAGTATTGCAAGGACTCAGCAAATGCTTCAGCATTAAGTATATCAACACCTTTTAACTTTGTATTCCCTATAACATAACAACACCTACCACCCTGTCTCAGAATTCTAAAATTTTCCTCAAAGACATCTTGCATGTCAATAAAGAAAGCTTCAATTTCCTTTGCCTTTTTTCTGCTTTTGGGTAGCATCTCAGCAACAATGTTGGAAGCAATTTGACTTGATAGAGGCTTGTCTTCGTACTGCTTGTAAGAGGTCCCAATGAACTCCTTCCTATACTCTTTAAGATCATCTGCCAAATCCAACCAAAGCGTTGAGAGCTGATGCAAATCAGCATACTCGTAACTGGTTACATATGGACTTGAACTGACGATCAGATCAACACTATTGCCGGAGACAGGCTGCACTTTGGCAGAACCAGATTGAACATTCAAATACTCATCAGGACTATTTCTAACTTGAGGCGGCACAACAGTATAAAATTGTGCATTTCCTTTTAGCATTTTCAAAAGGTGTCTTCTGATAGCATCATGAGGTAGCGTAGATCGCTTTTTCAAATCCCTGGTCGGCTTAGTACTACTTTGGCTCCAAATTGAACACGTTTTGAGTACATGACTAAAAGCAACAAATAGGAAAGATTGAACAGCCAAATCGTCTTCACAACGAATTAAAGATAAGATTTTTCCCAATTCGTCCCGCACCTCTTCTGTAAACCAGTAATCAATTCTTTCTAAATGTTTTTTTGGAATGTGGGGTTGTATCCGATCCCTAGTGAAAAGGCTTTGTTCATCTTTCGATGTTAAAACTCTTGAAAGAAATTTTTTAACCTTTCTATCAAGATAGTCCGGGGCAATAGGTGTTGCTTTCGTTTCGGTCATCAAATGAGCAATTTTATTAATGTCCGTTCCACTCGCGTGAAACCCGCGTGACACTGCACTAACAATGGTCGTTCCACATCCCATAAACGGGTCATTTACACTAGCAGTCCCATTGCTTATGTACTCATCCATCAGCCCCTCAACAAGCTGTGGAATAAATTTAGCTGGGTAACGGTGGTAACCATGCGTCCATTTCCCTGTGTCTGATGGCTTGTAACCATCAAACGACCATGCTTTGTCAATAGAGGTCTGATTAAACCATTCCAGAATTTCACTTGGTGACATGAATTGATATCTATCCTTTCCTCATACTGATAAAATCAGTATATCATAACAACTTGACCAACCTATGGTGAATCAATAGCAGCTATCCTAGACCTAATGAAATCCACCGTATGCAAATGTCCACTTGTTCTGTTCAGACGGCCAATGATTTCCATAGTAGTATTTATATTCAGGTCTGCACTGAGCTCAATAACTCCTATAGAATTGTTCTGAATTTCATAAAGCCTACGTAGAGGCACAACTATTTCATATCTATCCACCCCGTCATTCCTCTCGCAGTACGCATCAACTAATTGAAGCAGCCCAGAATTAGAATTGAAAACAGCGGAGATGTCAGAAATCCATTCTGGATCGTTACGGATAGCTTTAGTCGCTACTGCAAAACGTTCTGTATCAGGATGAAAGGCTATCTGAATTTGCTGTGTCTTATATTTTTTTGTCAAAACCTCTTTCCCCAACAACGCCGCCCGAAGTGCCATCATTCGTTGCTGCCCATCAATCAAGATACGTTCACGGGTTGATGATTCACCGCCTCGGAGGGAAACGTCTGATTTCGGCCAAGTAATGAGATACCCAACTGGATAACCGTGATAAAGTGAATCAATAAAGTCACGCACTTTGTTTGAGGACCAGACGAAAGGTCTCTGGATTTCCGGAATAACTATCTCCGCCGTTCTAATCCAATTCAACAGTGTGTCAACAGAATATTGATGTAACGAGTAACGAGAATTCGGCATTCTATTTCCTTTCAATCGAAATCACATATCAAAATTCAGTTCTACCATCGCCTCAACATAACTGCGATATCTTCGGGTAACTGAACCCCATTCGTCTGTTCAAAATCAAGAACGCTGGCGTATATCTGATGAAATACCTTGATAATATCTACCCCTGAATTTCTGGCAAAAGTCAGATCCAATTTAGCACTTTCCCATTCTTCTATATGTAGAGACATTATACCACGAGCCGCGTAGAATGCAATAGATTTTGGTTTGAGTTCCAGCACCTTGTCATAATCTTGAATAGCGCGATCAAATTTGCCTATTCGGATATAAACTAAAGCGCGTTTGACATAAACCTCTGCAAACTCTGGATGTAGTTCTATCGCTTTGCTAAAGTCTTCAATGGTTTTGTCATATTCACCTTTTTTCGCGTAAACGGTGCCGCGATTATAATAAACTTCGGGATTACCAGGGCAGAGTTCCATTTCCATGTTATACCCGGCAATTGCTTTGTCGTATTCGCCTATATCACGGTAAAGGTCAGCACGATAACCATGCGCGTCGGAGTGTTCAGGGTCAAACTTTATCGTCATACCAAAGTCGCCAATAGCTTTGTCATACGCATCGTCCTCGACGTAAAGTTTACCGCGATTGTAATAGGCTTCAACATAATCGGGGTCGAGTTCTATCGCTTTGGTATAGTCTGCGATGGCTTGATCAAAATCAACTTTATCCCGATAAGCATTGCCGCGATTGTAATAGGCTTTGGCATAATCAGGCTTGAGTTTTATCGCTTGGTCATAGTCGGCGATGGCTTTGTCATGCTCGCCAATGTAGTTGTAGGCGTTGCCGCGCTTAATGTAGTCTTCGACTATTTTCGGATTGAAGGTCAAGCTGGCAGTGTAAATTTTAATGTATTCTTTAGCTTCTTCTGCGTTCTTAATGAGTCCGCGAGGATAACCGCCGTTAAGTTCTTGACATATCCAGGTAAACCCTATGGATCCAGCAGGTCCGAGTTTATTCATAAGAACCTGATTCCCAATTTCAAAAATCTCAATATCTGTCATTTTTCGGATTTCGCTTTGGGGTGCGGCAAATCTTTTGGCACGCTCGCGTTCTTCGGCTTCCCACACTTCACGTTTATCCTCAATCTGTTTGACAATAGTGGCAATATCAGGCTGGTCCGCTAACAATTTATGCCGATCAACGGAGTAATCACCTTTACCTGGTTTGCACTGCCGAATAAACCGCGGCACCTCAGCGTCACCGAGTTTCTCTGTAAGGATTTTAATCCCTATTTCATAAAGTTCGCTATCTGTCATTTCCAAGACGTTCATTTTCTGCCAACTCCTGAAACCATGTATAAGGGTTTTCGACTCGGACGTAAAGTTGAGAATTATAGCGTTCTGCCCGTCTGAAAAACTTATCATCGGTCGTTAGGAAAATATCTAACAAAGTAATTCACCTGATAACTACCTACACGCAATTATACCATAATACGCGTTCAAATCGCAAATTGTTTCTAATAGGCATAGGGTTATTTAGTTTTTGGTTTTTCAAGCGTTTTGCTCGGAAGATCGCGAGCATGAAGAAACACCGTTTTTGCTTGGGCGTTTCTTAAGCAAAAACACTCGCTCCTACAGGGACATATTGCGATTTACGTTCGCTCTTATTGGAGAATTAAATGACTCTGCTGATAGACAAAACATAAATTCCACGAATACACAGAAACATGGTATACTACGACTAACCCAATCCAAAGACTTCAGACTTCTATGAGGAGCAAAGAGATGATGTTCCCAACGATTGAAGCGCAGAGGCAACTCCAGACACCACCAACGTGGGCGGTGCTTGAACGCCAACTTATTGACAAAATGAATGCGGCGGGACCGCTGGTCTTAGAGAGATACACGCGCCCAGATGGAACACTGTTCTGGCCAACGAACCCAGATTTTCAGAGCATTGACGGACTCGACGATGCTTATGAGAGTTTCCATAACTGGCCCCTCTTTTATCTGCTCGGTGGTGAGGCGCGATTCTTGGATGATGCGGACACCGAATTCGATGTCATCACGGACGATATGGCGCGATACGGTAGCGGTCACGGCTATCCGATGGTGGTGAAAGAATATCAGCCCGGATACGACTGGTTTCATCAAGGTGAAGGGAACTACCTTTTCTATATGCTTTGTATGGCGGATCCGTCAAACGCGAAAAATATCGAACGCGCGAAACGATTTGCTGGATTTTTCATGACGGAAGACCCTGATGCTGAGAACTACGACAAACAACATAAAATTATCAAATGTGCAATGAATGGCAGTAAGGGACCGGCGTTCTGGGCTTTCGCTGGACATCCGTATTGGCCCTGGGATGGCTACAATATGCCGTTTTACGATATACCGGGATGTACGAATCATGAAGCCGTCCGGGAGAACGAAGCGTTGCGCGTCCGCGTTGGGCAGCTCATCCGTGAACGGCAAGGTGTCGGGGATACAGTTGTCAACCTCGCTGCGACAACCCTTGCGACCAATGCCTATCTGCTGACAGGTGAAGAAAAATATAGGACGTGGGTGGCGGAATATGTCGATGCATGGATAGCGCGCACGGAGCAGAACGGCGGCATCGTCCCTGATAATGTCGGACTGACCGGAAAGATTGGCGAACATATAGACGGTAAGTGGTACGGTTCTTATTACGGTTGGAGTTGGCCCCATGGATGGCATAGCGTTGGTCAGGTGGTAAGTATTGCTGGACAGAATGCTGCGTTGCTCTGGCGAGACTTGGCGTACCTTGATTTTCCTCGCTCACAGATTGACATTTTAATTGCGAGGGGTATCGAGAAAAATGATCAACTCTATGTGCCACAGAAGTACGGGGATCCGGGGAAGGTTAACTATGTCCCGGGGGCGTGGTTACAATATCCGATCACAAACGCGGATGGGACGGCTTTGCAGGTAGACGGTTGGTTTGAATATATGCCGATGCATGCCTCGGATGTCGCGCATCTATGGGCAATGTCGATGGATGGGGGAGATCAGGAACGTGGAAGAAAAATCGCTAAAAAGACGGGATCGAAATTCGACATCAATGCGTGGCATCATACGAAAGATAGCGGTGGACACGACGGTGCATGGCTTGCGTATATGCGGGGTGAATATCCAGAGTATCCAGAAGCGATCCTCAATCACAACCTCTCGCAAGTTGAGGCGCGTCTTAATTTTATGGATGACGATGAAGAGGATCCGGCGAACTATGGTGATGCGTATTTTCAAAGGCGTAACCCGATCACGTGTGAAGGACTCGTGCAACTGACCTGCGGCGGTCCGTTGCCACACTACAACGGCGGGTTGCTCGTGACGCGGTTACGGCATTTTGACGCACAACGAAAGCGACCCGGGCTCCCAGCAGATGTCGGTGCGTTGGTTACGAAGATGACAGCGGACACGACGGAGCTGCAGCTCGTCAATCTCAACGCAACAGAACGGCGAGAAGTTATTGTGCAAGCAGGTGCGATGGCGGAACATAATTTTACTTCAGTGTACGTCAAAGGCAGTCAAAATGAACAGGCGACACCGGTCCATGGAACGTATTTCCGTGTTGACCTACCACCGAATACAGAAATTGATTTGGAATTGGGGCTGGAACGTTTCGTGAATGCGCCGTCATATCGGCAGCCGTGGTAATCAGGAATGCCATGAATGTTGTAGGCAAAGATTGAAAAAGATAGGGCGTTTTTAAAGAATGCTGGCGCGCTTACAAAGCGCGCCTACTGAATTGGAAGGATACTGCCACAGAACTATGCCCAGCGTTCAACGACGACTTTCTTTTGTGTGAAGAAGTCTACGGCGTCCCAGCTCTGACCGTGTAGGTCGCCGAAGAAGCTGTCCTTCCAACCGCTGAATGGAAAGAACGCCATCGGTGCAGCGACCCCGATGTTAATGCCGATATTTCCGATCTCTGCTTCATAACGGAATTTACGGGCAGACGCACCGCTCCGTGTGAAGAGACACGCCATATTGCCGTAGCTGCCGTTATTGATCAGTTCGATGGCATCGTCAATTGTTTCGACGTGAATGAGCCCTAAAACGGGTCCGAAGATTTCAGTTTTCGCGATTTCGCCTTGTGGATTGAGGTTGTTGAGGATTGTCGGACGGATAAAGTTGCCGTTCTCGCCGCCTGGTATGCTCGGATGCCTCCCATCGACGAGGAGCTGCGCGCCTTCATCTGCGCCTGCCTGAATCAATTCCTCAATTCGTTGCCTGCTTTCGGAAGTGATGACGGGACCCATTTCGACATCTTCTTCCAATCCATTGCCGACGACCCGATTGGTGGCGGTGTCTGCGATGGCTTCCGTGAACCAGTTCCGCGCCGCACCGACTGTGAGTGTGAGCGACGCAGCGAGACAGCGTTGACCGGCGCACCCGAACGCGCTCTCTGCTGTGGCGTTGACGGTAAACTGCGGGTCGGCATCAGGGAGAACAATCAATGGATTCTTGGCACCCCCTTGGCACTGAACGCGTTTCCCGTTCGCAGCGGCTTTCGCATAGATGGCTTTCGCTGTTTCGGTTGCACCGACAAAACTAATAGCACGGATGTCTGGGTGCGTCAAAATGGCATCAACAGTCTCACGTCCGCCGTTGACGAGGTTAACCACACCTTTCGGGAGTCCGGTCTGTTCGAGGAGTTGGAACACCTTTTGCATCGTGATGGGTACTTTTTCGGACGGTTTGACGATGTAGGTGTTTCCACAAGCAATCGCGTACGGCAAGAACCAGAAGGTAATCATCCCCGGAAAGTTAAAAGGTGCGATAGCGGCGCAAACACCGACGGGTTGACGAATCATGAATTCATCAATACCGGTTGCGATGTCCTCAAGGTTTGTGCCTTGCATGAGCGTTGGGATGCCGCACGCCACTTCAACGTTTTCAATGGCGCGTCGCATCTCACCCTTCGCCTCATCAAGCGTTTTACCGCACTCCAACGTAATTGTTCTGGCGATGTCATCCAGGTTTTCTTCAAGTAGGTTTTTCAGGGTAAAGAGATATTGGATGCGTTGGACGGCGGGTGTCCGTCGCCATTCGTGGAGTGCCTCGGCGGCGGCAGTCGCGGCTTGATGAACCTCTTCAGCCGGTGAAAGCGGGACTCGCGTGAGTACCGCTCCCGTCGCTGGGTTCGTAACATCAAGCAGTTCATTCGCTTCCGATTTCTGCCATTCGTTATTAATATAGTTTGGCAGTGGTGTCTGCACTGTCGGTACGGCAGTCGCGTCACTTTTTGGTACATTGGTTTCAGGCATCTGACATCCTCCGTTAGTTTTGGTTTCCGAAGAGTTCGAGTACCTTCAACTGGTCCATAGCGGCGACGATCTGTGGGTCATGTTCGAGTTCGTCTTGCGGTGTGTCCGTGATCTGTGCGAGTGCGAATTTAAGTCCGCGGTCGCTGAGGACGATCTGCTCTTCTGTGAGTGCGTCGCTTAAACGTTGGTAGTTCCGTTGGAGTCTTGCGGCTTGCTCGTCATCACGAGAGGCGTGTTCAGCATCGGTAAGTTGATTTAGCACGTCGTCGCCATTCTCTTCAACGAAGGTCTTAAGTTTCTCGTGGTTTCGGAGTTTCAGTTGCATCTGCTGTTCGGAACGGCTGAACCATTCGATCTCAACATCAGGTATGATACCGATTTTCTCGATGTCGCCGCCGCTCGGTGTATAGTAGCTTGCGACGGTGAGTTTGACAGCAGATTTTCCGTTGCTGAGTCTGAAGACGCGTTGGACAGAAGCCTTCCCGAAGGTTTTTTCACCCATGACGAGTCCGCGTTTGTGGTCTTTTACGGCACCGGCAACGATTTCAGAGGCACTTGCGCTGCCACCGTTGACGAGTACGACGAGTGGAAAATGTTCGCGTTTCGTGCCTTCCGCCCTGAAGTTTTCACGGAATTCATCTTTACCTTGACTATAGACAACGAGTTGACCGGGGGTCAGGAAATCGCTTGCGATATCGACCGCTGAAGAGAGCAGTCCACCCGGATTTAAGCGGAGGTCAAGGATAATTCCACGCACATCCTGCGCCTTGAAGGCATCAAAAGCGTTATCTACATCGGCTGCTGTTGTCTGAAGGAATTGATTGATTTTGATGTATCCGATTTTATCGCCGATAATGTTCTGCTCAACGCTGGGGATCCGGATGATATCACGGGTGATGGTGAGTTCAATGGGGCGGCTTTCATTTTCGCGAATAATCGTAATTGAGACATAAGTTCCGGGTTCACCGCGTAACCGGTCAACGGCATCGCTCAAGGACATCGTTGCAGTGGATTCGCCTTCGATTTGGCTAATGATGTCGCCATTTAGGACACCTGCGAGTGCAGCGGGATTATTTTTAAAGGGTGTAATCACGGTCAACATATCTTCGCGAATGCCGATCGTCATACCGAGTCCGGCGTAATTACCTTGGTTCTGGGTCTGAAACTCAAGATAATCCGGGATGAATTGGCTGTATGGATCCAATTTGCGAAGCATACCGTTGATGGCACCCGCTATGACCTCTTTACTATCCGGTGTATCGAGATGGTACGCTTTGACCTTCCCCAAGATTTCAGCAAAGAGCGCGATGTTTTCTATCACTTTGTCGTCAGATTCCTCTGTTATTTCTTCCGAGCCCGAAGTGGGTTGGAGAAAAGAATAGATAAGAAACACAGACACCAAGATGTGAAAACAGATTTTAGGTAAAGTGTGTAATCCAGAGTTTGTTGTTAGCAGTTTCATTTTTCTCCCTCCTGCGGTCCGTTTTGGAATGTGCGGCTGGAAATCGAGCCGCGGCAAAATAGAATTTAAGATACGGGAATTAGTATAGCAAGTTTCGTAATCGTTGGATGTTTGGAATGCGAAAAGCGATGAAGGCAGCGACTGCTCCGTAGAGTAGGTCAATCTGCGTCATCCGTTGTTGCATCAATTCCCATACAGATTGCCCTTTAAAAAGTGTTGTCGCGATCGGCATCGCTTGTTGTAAAGACATGTTGTTTTCCTGACTGAGCTGCGCTGCGATTTGCGCGACGGCGTTCCATTGGACATCGAGATATTTTCCGATAAAGATACCAAATATTGCGAAAAGCGCAGCACCGATACCGGCAAGCCGCCACGTTGTTTTTGCGTCTTGTGAGAGGCTACGGCTGCTTGTCAGAAGCACCCCTACGCCAGTCAATACACCGATACCGATGGCGACGAAACCAGCGGTGTGTCCTGTCCACTGGATATATTTTGCCCAGAGGACACCGCCGAGTATCGCGCCCAAGAAGCCGCCAAACGGTGCTATTACAGCGTTCATGGTTAACCAACTCCATTCGTTTGGATTTCCGGTTTTTGCCGGTGGTACTCGGTGTTCTGTTCAAAGGTGTAGGCGACGCGCAGGACGTTTTTTTCTGCGAAGGGTGCGCCGAGCAGTTGTAATCCGATCGGCAATCCGCTTTTCACAAATCCGCATGGCACAGAGAGACCGGGTAATCCGGCATGGCTTGCAGGTGTGGTCATCACATCGGAAAGATACATCTGTAGCGGGTCTGCAGTCCGCTCACCTATTTTGAATGCTGGCGTAGGAGAGGTAGGCGTTGCGATAACGTCCACCTTCTCAAATGCGGCATCAAAATCTGATTTTATGAGTGTTCGTACTTTCTGTGCTTTTTTATAGTAGGCATCTTGGTAGCCTGCACTGAGTGCGAAGGTACCGAGCATAATTCGACGTTTGACCTCTTCACCGAACCCTTTGCTTCGCGTCTCTTTGTACATAGAGATGAGGTCTTCCGGGTTTTCGTTTCGGTATCCGTAACGGACACCGTCGTATCTTGCGAGGTTCGCGCTCGCTTCAGCGGGTGCGATGATGTAGTATGTGGCAATCGCGTATTCGGTATGCGGTAGCGAGACCTCTTCAACAGTCGCGCCGAGTCCTTGGAGAACAGCGATGGCGGCATGCACGTTGTCAGCAATCTCTGTGTCTAATGCCGGTGTGAAGTACTCTTTCGGCACGCCAATTTTTAAGCCGTCTACATCGTTGATGAGGTTCTGCGTAAAATCTGGCACCGGGACATCGACAGAAGTTGCATCCATCGCGTCGCTTCCGCAGATGGCATTGAGTAGCAAGGCACAATCGGTAACATCCTTGGTGAAAGGACCGATTTGGTCGAGTGAAGAAGCGAAGGCGACGAGTCCGTAGCGCGAGACGCGTCCGTAAGTCGGTTTCATGCCGACGACACCACAGAGTGCTGCGGGTTGCCGGATGGATCCGCCGGTATCTGAACCGAGCGAACAGACGGCGGTATCCGCGGACACAACTGCAGCAGAACCGCCGCTTGAACCGCCCGGAATCGTATCGAGGTCCCACGGGTTGTGCGTGATCTGGTATGCCGAGTTTTCGGTAGAGGAACCCATAGCGAACTCATCCATGTTCGTTTTACCGACCATGACAACGCCTTGTTCGTGGAGTTTCGTCATAACGGTTGCGTTGTATGGTGGCACGAAATTTTCAAGGATTTTGGAGCCGCAGGTCGTTCGTACGCCTTTGGTGCATATCACATCTTTAATGGCGATTGGGATCCCCGCAAGAGGGGGCATCTCATCTCCGTTTTGAAAGCCTTCATCGGCGCGAGCCGCCTGTTCCAAGGCGATGTCCTTTGTGAGTGTCAGGTAGCCTTTGACGTGCGGTTCAACTTCAGCGATGCGTTCGTAGATAGCTTCGGTGAGTTCCTGAGCGGTAATCTCACGTTCTTTGAGTTTTTCGTGTAAGGCGTGTGCCGTCAATTCATATACCGACATATTTTTAACTTTCCTTGCGGTTCGGTGCATTGCCTGGGCTTTGCTTAAGAATCCGTATCGACGACTCTGGGTACGCCGAAGTATCCTTCTTCGGGTTCAGGTGCGTTTGCGAGAACTGCTTCGATCGGGTAGGAGGGTTTAACGGCATCCGGTTTAGCGACATGACGTGCGCCTTCTTCTGACCCTAAGATGAAAATTTGGTGCGGATGGATGTGCGAGGTTGGTGGCACATCATCTGTTTCGAGTTCATTCAAGTTCCCAATATAGTCGAGAATCCGGGCAAGCTGCTCGGTAAAGTGTGCCGTCTCTTCGTCGTTAAATTCGAGGCGCGCCAGATTTGCGACGTGGCGTACGCCGTCTATGGTAATCGTTGCCATTTTTCGTAGTTCGTCTCCTTGTTAATCATCAGACACTGTTAGATCGGGCAGAATGGATGTATCAAGTTGCTTGATCATACCACTACGACTAAACCTAACAGTGATATAAACACCTCGTCCTGCGCCGCTGACTTTTGTTATCTTACCCCTACCGAATTGCGGATGGTGAACAATCTGATTGACGTAGTAATCGGNTGCATCGTCTGGGATTTCCTCATACAAACCTTCTGATTGTTGGAATGGAGAGCGGTAGCGATCAACAGGTTTGATGAGGTATTCTGGGATTTCGGAGATAAAACGCGAGGGTGTGCGGTACTCTCTTTCGCGATAGGTTCTTCGGGCAGTCGCGTGGGAGAGATAAAGCTGCTCCATCGCCCGCGTGATTCCGACGTAACAGAGTCGGCGTTCTTCCTCTAATTCGGATTCCGTGCTGATAGAGCGTTGATGCGGTAGATACCCCTCTTCCATACCGACGATGAAGACGAATGGGAATTCCAAGCCTTTCGCACTATGGAGGGTCATCAACGTCACGAGATCGGTATCGTCGGTTTCCATGGTATCTATATCTGCGATGAGTGCGATGTTCTCCAAATAATCCGAGAGGCTCGGTTCCGGTGCGTTATGCTCATATTCGATAACGGCGTTAATCAGTTCTTCAATGTTTTCGACGCGATTTTGTGTTTCGATCGAGTTCTGGCCTTCTAAGTTTTTGAGATAACCTGTTATCTTCAAGGTATAGTCGAGAGCATCGGCTGGCAAAGTCGTCGCGTCAAAGTCATCGAAGGCTTCGGCGAAGCGTCGGACTTTGGTTTGGATGCCGCTGCTAATGGCATCGACT
The DNA here is from genome assembly GCA_000406005.1 of Candidatus Poribacteria bacterium WGA-3G. Lineage (GTDB taxonomy): Bacteria > Poribacteria > WGA-4E > WGA-4E > WGA-3G > WGA-3G. The sequence continues at coordinate 45,464 of ASZN01000020.1, read as the reverse complement.
TCGTCAACACGTTGGATCGCCTCGAAGAGAGAAATGCCTTCGCGCATTGCGAAATCGTTGAGGCGTTCAACGGTTGTGGCACCGATCCCCTTGGCGTGGTTGTTGATGCTGCCCGATATATTAATGATCCGTCGGAGGCTCATAGAGTCGTTCGGATTACACATCACACGAAGGTATGCGAGGAGGTCCTTGACTTCCATCCGGTCATAGAAACCGACACCACCGACGATCTGATAGGGGATGTTGGCGGCGCGGAACGCCTCCTCAAAGATACGGGACTGTGCATTGGTCCGATAGAAGATTGCAAAGTCTTTGTAATCCACGTCTTCTCTATGCCAATCTTCGATTTTCGTGCCGACGAATCCCGCCTCGTCGTTTTCGTCTATCGCTTCGTAACAGGTAATCTGTTCTCCCTCGTCCTGTTCAGTCCAGAGTTTTTTCGGTTTTCGTGCCTTGTTGTTTTGTACGATACCCCACGCTGCGTCGAGTATATTTTGTGTGGAACGATAATTCTGTTCTAAACGGAGGACGCGGGTATCCGGATAGTCTTTCTCGAAGTCGAGGATATTCCTGATGTCTGCCCCGCGAAAAGCGTAGATGGATTGGTCGTCGTCCCCCACCACGCAGATGTTCTGTTTTGAACCTGTTAGCAGACTCACCAATTCATACTGGCATCGGTTGGTGTCCTGATACTCGTCAACGAGGATGTACTCGAACTTGTTTTGATAAAATTTGTGCGTTTCGGAATTCTTTTTCAGGAGATCCACAGTAAAGAGGAGTAGATCATCGAAATCAACGGAGTTATTCAAGCGCAGGGCATCTTGATAAAGCGGATAGACTTTNGCGACGACGCTCTCAAAATAGCCGTCAGCCGTTCTCTCATACTCCGTTGGCGAGATGGATTCGTTCTTGGCACGACTAATGAGGCTGAGAATGGAGCGCGGATTGAACTGTTTATCGCTATAGTTGAGCTGTCTGAGGACATCTTTGACGACCGTGGCTTGTTCACCCGTATCAAAGATGGTAAAGTTGCGGGTGTAGACGTGTTTTTTCGACAGCCCTTCATTGGGGTTCAATTTCTCAATATCTCGGCGTAAGATACGTGCACAGGTTGCGTGGAAGGTTGAGACCCAGAGGTCACGGGTAACGCCGCCCTCCACGAGTACATCAAGCCGGTCCTTCATCTCTCTCGCTGCCTTATTTGTGAAAGTCACAGCGAGGATACGGTATGGAGAGATGCCGTGGTGTTTGATGAGGTAGGCGATGCGGTGTGTAATGACGCGCGTTTTGCCGCTCCCCGCACCCGATAAGATGAGAAGCGGTCCGTTGACGTGCTCGACGGCTTCACGCTGGACATCGTTTAAGGAACTTAATAGGTTATTGCTCAATGTTTATCCTTTGCTTCGTCGTGTTTTTAAAGTCATAAGCACACACCGGTGTACCGTTAAGAGGTTTGCAGACCTACAGTACAAGTGTCGTAATGTCATGCTATAGAGTATATACGATTTGGTATTAATTTTTCAAGGGGAAAATTGCAGAAGCGGACCGTTTTGGTTCTGAGCGTTGAAGCTGCTATACGAATATAGCACCTCGTTAATAGATAAACCGCACCGTGTCTTGCGGTGCGGTATTTTCTGCAAGGTTGAAGAGCTTACACATTAGTACCATAAAGAGAAACGTGAATATGGTAAAAACGATATAATCAACATTTACTTCATCTATCCACTCGATCTTGAGTGGTAGGGACCGTTGACTTCAACTTCTGCGCCACGAAAGCGTAGAGACTCATTCCTGATTTTGAGGCTTCGTGTGCTAAGGCGCGGTAAAGCTGCGGATCAACGGGTACATTGACCGGCACCTCGTGCTCTTACCGAGTAGGTGCTTTCGGGACGGGTTCACGATGTTTTTGATAATTTTCTTTTACACCTTTCCAAGCGATCGCGAGTTCCGTTAATGCCCCTTCTGGCGTATCTGAAAATGCCGATACATTGGGCATCTCAACAAAATGTGCTAAGTAATCGCCGTCCTCGTCAAGAAACACATTCACATTAAACCCATCAAACACATCTTTACTCATTTTGCATCACCTGGACCGTACTGGCCAAGAAATACCCTCACGTGTTATTCTCTTCCGTGAGTGCGACTACGTCTTCTATTATTGTTCTACGTCGATGGAGTGCTTCTAAAATCCGGTCAATAGACCCGTGTATTTGGTGTCTTAGGTCTGTCAAGGAGCCAATTATCTCTTCATCAAAACCCACACTCTGCAGATCAATCTCATCGCGCCAGAGCCTGATAACATCAATCTGAAATGCTTCAACATCAGTCCAAAGGCCACCATATACCTCGGAAATATTCCTTTCGGCTTCGTCAAGTTTCTCTTTCACGTGTGCGCGGATTTTAATACCAACAAAAAATACTTTGAGTATTGGAATATCCTCTTTGGTTAAGAATATTTCGCCTCTCAACTGATCCGATATTCCTGATGGGTGTATTTTTATCCCATGATCTACTTTCTCATCAAAGAGGACACTTAAAGGTGCTGATAAACCGCAGCCAGATGGACTTCCTATATCTGATAATGTGAATTGATTGTTTTTAATTTCTATCCTTGCATCATTGGTTTTGAGAGTGGACAGGCACAATTCTATGCCCTTCACAGACAATCGCTGAAAAAAATCTTTACGTGTTATGGCTATTCCTTGCAAATCCGCCTCATCAATTTCCGGTACGTCTTTGTCATTCTCGTACATCTGTTCCAGTTGATTTTGGGCCAGCTCATGTCCTTGTTCAGCAGCTTTGCGGAACCATTTGACAACTTCCGCATCATTTTGGTCAACACCCTTACCCGCTCTATACATCACGCCAAGAAACCATTGTGCTCTATCATATCCTTGTTCAGCAGCTTTGCGGAACCATTTGACAGCTTGCATATTATCTTGGTCAACACCCTCACCCACTCTATACATCTGCCCAAGGAGGTATTGAGCCCTATCATATCCTTGCTCAGCGGCTTTGCGATACCACTTGATGGCTTCCGCATCATCTTTGTCAACACCCTTACCGGTACCATACATCACACCAAGGTAGTATTGAGCTTTATCATATCCTTGTTCAGCAGCTCTGCGGAACCACTTGACGGCTTCCGCGTCGTCTTCGTCAACACCCATACCACGTTTATAAATTATTCCAAGGTTGCACTGAGCTCTATCATATCCTTGCTCAGCGGCTTTGCGGAACCACTTTATCGCTTGCTCATAGTTCTTGTTAACACCTGTCCCATTACCATACATTACACCAAGGAGGTGTTGAGATCCGACATGACCACGCTCAGAGAGTGGTTTCAATTTCTTTAATGCTGTTGCGTAGTCATCTTTTGAATAAGCATCTTTACCCTCCTGATAACACGAATTTTCATACTTGCTAATAACTTGTGCCGCGACTTTGCTTGAGTGGTTTTCAAGAAACTCGACCACTATCTGTTTAGCAAGTCCCTCGCCAAATCCGCTTTTTACGTATAGGATATGTTCAATAAGGTATATAAATTGGTCAAGCGAATCTGGGTAGATTTGAAGGTGAACAAACAGTTTATAAACAGCGTTGCTTCTTGTATTGCAATCACTCGATTTTAAAAGGGTATCCAGATAGTCCCCAAATTTATCGTTGAGCCTTTTTAACTGTTCAACAGTTCGTGTATCTTGTTGACCTGTAACTGCTTCTATAAGTGTTTGCAGGTTGGTGCTTTCTTCTCTCCCATTCAAAAAGGCATGGCAATTTCCACACAGTGTTATGCCATTCTCAAACTCAGTGGCAAACCCAGGGTATTTTTCTAAAGGCTTTATGTGATGTACATGGAGATTTCGCTGCACGCCACATATACGGCAAGTATTTTCATCGCGTTGTCTGACCTCTCGCCGCCATTGTTGATATTCTGGTGATTTTCGGATATCTTGCATCAGAATTCCTTACTTAACTGAGGGTAGTTCATAAATCACCGTAACAGTAACGACAAATACCTCAATTCGTAAACGGAGCACGATATGATCTTCCTTGTAGCATAATCTGTACGAAGTTTACGGGACAAAAACGCAGCGAATAATGAACCGCCTTCGATTATATACACTACTCATGGATTTGTCAAATCTCTAACATACGGACTCTTACCGCTTAAGGGTAGATACCCATCGCTATGATGGATTGAAGTGTGAGTGCTATCTAACGTGAGTTTGATAAAAGTTGGACTTATGTAGCGTCCACTGTTAATTTACGTCATATACGCCACAAACTGGGAAGTTTGTGCTACAATTGATGTCTCTGTGATGCGAAAATAGAACTGCAACACATCCGAAATGATTAATCAAACTGGCGTTATCTATACAATAGTTTGGACAATTCGACCGACATTTCGGTTGGATTCTCAAAGGTCAAGAGATTTTTATAGGCGTTTTAGACTGCCCAGAACTTGCTGAAAAGTAACGAAGGGTCTTGATTCTCGGCACACAGGCTAACAGCCTATGCTACAAAAGAGGGTGTCCGACCAGAACGGCTATTTTAAAATTGTCCAAACTATAGTAGTTATCTATAGTAACCTCGAAAAATAATAAGACACACTTTGGAAGACGGACGAGGGGACCTCGCCCCTACGAACCGTCCTCTGTTAAAGAAAAGTGTCTATTTAATTGTTGGTTTTACTATGAACTCATAGCGAGTAAGAGCTAAGAATTCAAAGTAAATGGGGATCTGAAGCGGAAAGAAAAGGACGCAAATTATCTCCCTTTCTTTCCCTGTCTGACGACCTCCTTATGTTTTACTCAATATAACTTCTAGAAATAAGGTAGTCCTTCAAAAATTGTCCTGTGAAAGAGGCATTGACGACTGCAACCTCTTCAGGTGTGCCGTAAGCTAAGACTTCTCCGCCTTTATGTCCACCTTCGGGACCGAGATCGATGACGTGATCTGCGGTTTTGATGACATCCAGATGGTGTTCAATCACCAGCACGGTATGCCCGGTATCGACGAGGCGGTTGAGGCTGTCGAGAAGTTTCTGTACGTCGGCGATGTGCAGCCCTGTCGTCGGTTCATCTAAGATATAGAGGTTATGCTTGCTGCGCTTGAGTTTACCGAGTTCGCTTGCCAACTTTACACGTTGCGCTTCGCCACCGGAGAGGATCGTGGCGGGATGCCCGATCTGGAGATACCCCATACCGAGTTGGTTTAGGACGCTCAACTTATGGTTAATCAGCCGTTGATCGGCGAAGAACTCGACACCTTCCTCAATAGACATATTAAGGACCTCGGAGATATTCTTGCCGTTGTAGGTAGCGTCAAGCGTATCTTCGTTGTAGCGCGCGCCTTTACAGGTCGGACAGACGACTTCAACATCCGGCATAAAGTGGAGCTGCGTGGTGATGGTGCCTTCACCGTGGCATTCTTCGCACCGTCCACCTTTGATGTTGAAACTGAATCGTGAGGCGGTGTAGCCTCTTGAAACTGAGAGCGGTGTGCTGGCAAAGAGTTTGCGGATATTGTCGTAGAATTTGATGTAGGTCGCCGGATTGGAACGTGACGAACGTCCGATCGGCGATTGATCAATACTAATCACATCGTCCACGTGCTGATGCCCTTCCAGTTCATCATGGTCCCCGTAGAGCGTGCGGCTGTCGTGATAGATGGAATGTAGTCTCTTGTAGAGAATCTCATTTATGAGGGTACTCTTACCGGAACCGGAAGCACCGGTAACGCAGATAAACACACCGAGCGGGATATCCACGTCAATGTTATTGAGATTGTTTTCTCTGGCACCCGTAATACTGATGAATTTACCGTTTGAGGCGCGGCGTTGCTCGGGTAATGGAATCTCTCGGCTGCCGCTCAAATAGAGCCCAGTCAGAGATTCGGAGCAATTGAGTATCGTTTCAAGTTCGCCTTGGATGACGACTTCGCCACCGTGGACACCGGGTCCCGGTCCGAGTTCGATGATGTGATCGGCAGCACGAATGGTGCTTTCATCGTGTTCGACGACGATGACAGTGTTGCCGATGTCCCTTAATTTTCGTAAGGTCTCTATCATCTTCTCATTATCTTTCGGGTGCAGACCGATGCTCGGTTCATCAAGGACATAGAGCATGCCCATCAATCCGGAACCGATCTGTGTGGAGAGTCGGATGCGTTGCGATTCGCCGCCGGAGAGCGTTGCGGAACGCCGGTTAAGATTGAGATAATCGAGTCCGATACCGAGGAGGAGACTAATCCGTGTTACCAGTTCACTGATAACACGGTTGCCGGCTTCCCGCTGTTTTTCGGGAATACTTGTGATGGTTAACAAGAAGTCTCTTAATTCCTCGAAATGTAGTTCGCCGACTTCGTGGATGGTCTGACCGTCGATAGTAACAAGGCGTCGTTGCCGTTTAAGTTTCGCGCCGTTGCAATCTGGGCAGGTACGCTCTACCATCACCTTCCTGAGATATTCCTCCATGCCGGAGTGCGCTTCTCCGCGTTTTCGGTAGTGGCGATAGTGTCTATCAATTCGGGTAGCAATACCGTCGAACCGGATTTTTCTACCGAGGTGGCGTTTTTCGACGGGGCGTGCGCCTTCAGGTTGGCGGATCGGAAATTCTTCGCCCTGTGTGCCGTGATAGAGGATGTCAATAATGTTTTCTGGTAAATCCGTAAAAGGTGTGTCCAGGTCAAATCCGTAATGTGCGGCGAGGCTGTACATCGTCCTGCCGTCCCATCTATCAGGATCGTAGTTGAAGGCTTGATGGACGAACGCACCACCGGCGATACTTCGGGTCTTATCAGGGACGAGGAGGTTAGGATGTACCTGTAAATAGGTCCCGAGTCCTGAGCAGGTAACACATGCGCCGCTCGGTTCGTTAAAAGTGAAGTGATGCGGTCCGAGTTCAGCCATGATAACGCCGTGTTTCGGGCATCCGAACCCTTCCAGCTGCTGTATAGCGTCCGGCTCAGCATTTTCAGGGAACTCGACATCGAAACGCATGAAGCCTTCACCGACGAGCATGGCGTGTTCAAGAGAGGCGAGCACCTGTTTATCAATATCTTTTTTGACGTAGAATTTGTCAACGATGACTTGGAGATCGTATTCCTCCTCCGGGTCGAGTTCGATTTCCTCGCTGATGTCGTGTTCGATGCCATCGACTCTGACGTGTCGGCACCCTTTTGTACGGATGTCGTCAAAGAGGTAGTCATAATCTTCGCCGTAGATTTTGAAGACGGGGGCATGAATCTCGACCTCGGTATCTTCTGGTAACGAGAGCATCCGTTCGAGTATCTGATGGTGCGAACGGATCGGAATCTCGACCTCACAATAAGGACAGTGCGCGACACCGATGGTTGCGAACAGCATCCGGAGGTAGTCCTGCAAATCGGTCATCGTACCGACGGTGGAACGCGGGTTCATCGTGACTGTTTTCTGTTCAATGGAGACAACGGGGGAGAGCCCGTCAATGAAATCGACATCCGGTTTTTTCAATTGTGTGATAAAGCGTTTGGCGTAAGTGGACATCGATTCCAAGAATCTGCGCTGTCCTTCGGCATAGACAGTGTCAAACGCCAATGAAGATTTACCGGAACCGCTGATACCGGTAACGACGACAAGTTGGTCTCGAGGGATTTCAAGTTCAATGTCTTTTAGGTTGTTTTCACGTGCACCTTTAACGGCGACAGTCTGTCTCATGCATGCCTCCTGCGGCGGATTTTAAGGATTTGGTGGGATAAAGTGGCTATATTGTCCATATCTATCCGAGTGGATATCCGTTAATTTAACGCTATTAAATGCAAAATAGGAACGAATTATTTGCGCCTATAAAAACGGGTTATTTGCGTCGTAGTAGTATGCGGGTTCCTCTACGGAGGTCTGGCTGTCCTTTGTTAAGCGGACGGGTGCGGAAAACTGCTCAATAACCTCTTTTTCCGAGAGCCATTCGCATGCTAATTCGAGTGCGAGTTCGCGTTTGCCGAAGTGCATATGGATGTCGGTTATCGTGCGTTCATCGCCTGATTCTTCCAAGAAATCGAGGAGCGGCTTGAACAACGTCCGTAGGTTGTTTTCAAGATACATATCTACCTGCTCAAGTGCGTCGCGGAGCAACGCTTCGTCTTTCGGTTTGTCTATGAGGTCTGTGAAGACGGTATTAAAAAAAGAGGGGTTGTGTTCGAGTGCTTGATAGATAGCTTTCCGTCTCGGTGTTTCGCCGTGCATGAGGGTCTCAATACGTGCCAATACCCTCACGAGGTATGTTAGATAGAGAAATGTGTAATTGAGATCCTGTTTAAGGTGGAACCATTTTTCGGCTTTTGCGAGTATTGCGGTTGCCTCTGCGGCGGCATTGAAGAGTTGGGAGTGCATATCGCGTTCGGCGACTCGCAAACAGGATGGATCACCGACGCTGAAGTTCGCATCTCCATCTACAGCGAAAAGGCTGTCTTTGGAAAAGAGGATGCGGCTTTCGGCGAGGATAGAATGAAGCGTGCTGCCCTGTAGTGTCCTGTCGAGCAGCTTCCTATAATCGCTGCGGGTGTAAAGTTGGACCCGGATCGGGATACCTTCTTCGATTAATTGAAACTGCTGCTGCTTGAATTTTGTGCTGTCTCGGAGAATTAGGGTTATCTGGACGGTTGTCTTTTCCCAGACGTTGTTTTCAGTGAGGTTGCTGGTGAGGATCGCTGCGAGGATGTACCGATCCTGTTCGAGGGTGTCTGTTATATTTTCGACTGCGCTTTGGATCTGCGCGTGAATATCGCCTTTCAGACGCGCCTGAGAAGAATCGCGAGCACAGCTCGCTCCTACAATGCCATCGTAATAGTAGGCGGGTTCTTCGACAGCGATCTGGCTTTTCGCCGTGAGTTTCAGCGGCATCGCGACCTGTTTGATGCTCCCTTTCCATGCCAACCACTGGCAGACCAGATCCAGCGATTCTTCATCAAAATCTGGGAAGCCTTCACTGTCGTGCAGTCCGCGCCCTAAGTCGGCGTTCAGTTCGGTGAGCGTACGCGGCACTTTCTGCTCGGTGAGATAGTCGAGAACGGGTTGAAAAATAAATTGGTGTGCATCGAGGTAGCCGTTAATTGCATCGATTGTGTCTTGAAGGACCGCCTCGTTCTTTTCGCAGTTGATGAAATCTGTATAGACACGGTCAAAGAAATCGGGATTGTAACGGAGTGCGGGTTGGATGACCTCGCGCGCTGGGATTTCATTGTTCAGGAGCACCTCTATGCGTGCTAACCCTTGGACAACGCTTAGGAGCGATAGGAAACAGGTCAGGTAATCTTTATTGACATAAAACTGTTTTTCGGCATAGATGAGGCTCGGCAAAGTACCAGCAATGACGTTGAGGAGTTGAAACTGTTTATCGCGTTCACCGATGTTGTAGCGGTTCGCGTTTTTGTCGTACCACTCTTCGATGGAGGTGTCCCGTGAAAAGAGGAGCGTGCTGTGTGAGAAATAGGAGTGCATGAAAGAGCCTTGTTGCGCACTCTCCACCGACTGCTTAAATGCGTTGCGTGGTGTTATTCTGGCGTGGATGTTTACACCGTTCTCGACGAGTGAGAAGAAAGATTGCGTCGGACGGATCGCATCTCTACCGATAAGTTCGACATCGAGGTCCGATTTCTCCCATACTTGTGCGTAAGAGAAGCTGCCAGCGACAATCGCGGCGAGGATATAGGGGTCCTTCTCAATTTTCTCAACGAGTGCGTCCACGGCTTCGTGGTACTGCTGTTCAATAGCGTCTTGGGATCGCATAAGGTTCTCCTGTTTTGATGTAGTTCGGAACCGAATTTGCTATAAACAGATAGAGAATTCACTACTAATTAATTATACTATAAATCTGTTAAGAATGCAAGTAAATTTGGCGACATCAGTCAGTTGTCAGCAGTCGGTAAGGCGCGTCTGAAAATATGAAAAAGCAGACAAGGCGCGTTTCGTAGTTTTCATAGTAAAATCAGGAAAGTGATGGATGTGAAAAGCCCTGTGATCCATGTCACGACTGGGTTTTAGGTGGGTTTGATGGATTGAAGGTAAACCTGGTTCGTAGTGTTTCTTCAACTTCGATTTTGAGGGTGAATTAAACGTAGGGGCGAGGTTTCCTCGCCCCTACCGATCAACTACCCTTAAATTTAAACTTGGTACAGTTATTTTTTATTACAGTTGGATCGTTACTTTTTCTCTGCCATGAATGCCCTTCATATCAAAAGTTATCTCGGATATGTCTTGTTCCGTCTGAAGGAACGTCTCAAGCGTTTGGGGGTCAACGATGTCTTGTCCATTGATAGCAGTGATGAGCGCGCCCCGCGGAATTTTGGCTTTGAAGCCGGGCGATCCCTTTTTAACCTTTTCAACGAGAATACCGCGATCTTCAGCCGTTAGATACGCATATCTTTGATGAGTGTCAGCTGCTAATTTTCGCACGGCTAACCCGAGCGTTTGCCACGCAGCAGCCTCCGTTTTAACAGTGCGTCCCACCAATTCAAGCGGCATCTCATCAATCACGACATGGCGTGTGATTTCTTGTCCTTGTCGGAGCACCTTTAGGGCACATCGCTTGCCAATCGGATATTCCATCACGCGCCGCTCGAATGCGGAGAGTGCTGACACCTTTTCCCCATCAAATTCAACAAGGATGTCGTCGCGTTGTAAACCGCTTCGTGCAGCTGCCGTGCCAGGCCCCACTTCTACCACCGCAAGTCCTTGCGAGACGCTATGTAAATGTGCATCAAAATACCCACGGATAATGCTGCCGTGTGCGATCAGTTGGTGCGCGATTTTTTTCGCCAAACCGCTATCAACCGCTAAGGTGGACCCTTCGCCCGGGTTTAAAGCAGTAACACCGATCACTTCACCTTTGATATTCAGTAAGGGGCCCCCGCTACTGCCGGGGTTGATCCACGCATCCGTCTGAATGTAATTGTGATGATATTGAAAGAGGTCATTTTTTTCGTGAAAACAACGTCCTATCCCACCAACAATACCCGATGTCACGGTATACCTAAAGCCGATAGGATGACCAATCGCAATCGCAAATTGGCCGACGCGAACATCCGAAGAATCCGCAATCCGAAGCATGGGCAACGCTTCTGCGCCTTCAATTTTTAAGACCGCAATATCTGTGAGTTTATCCGCACCGACCCATTGCGCATCATATATGCTGTCATCAAACAACTCCACGCGGAAGTTTTTCGCGCCCTCCACAACGTGTGCATTGGTGAGAATATACCCCGATTGATCAAAAATGAAACCAGAGCCACCGCCTGACTGTGTGTTATTGTCTTCTCCTACCGCTTTTTCCATGGATAGACTCACAACCGCAGGCTTACTCTGATCCACGACTTTCGCAATCGCGTTTTCAAAAGCACTTAAGACTTCAAGGTCACTCGGTTGGGTTTGTTGCTGCGGTGGTGCCGCATACGATGGCAGCACGGCAACAAAAAGTAGTAAAACCGTAATGTGAAACGTCCGCTTTTTCATCGGAATATCTCCTTAGTTTTTAATTTAGGGTGAAGTTGTAACGAAACTATTTATAGTTTATATCAGCATCTTCCGTGTCGCGGTAAAATCGTCCGCAGTCAGTGTATAGAAATGGATACCACTCGCCACAGGCTCACCGATTACGTTTTTGCCGTTCCAATCGTTCGGTTTCCGTCTATGCGTAGAGTACTTCCAGAATTACAAGCTGCTTGAGGTGAATTAGTTTTGTAGGTACACTTGTAGCGCGCCTGCTTCTTTCTAACCCCTAATCTACGCCGTCATTATTAGATGATTCTGAAGTCTCAGGTTTCTGCTGCGGAGACTCGGCGAACTTATATTTTCCCGATTTTCGTAATTCTTTTTCTAGCTCGCGGCAATATTCACCGAATTTATGCGGATCGTGTCCAAATTCCGCTGAAAGTTCGTGCCGAATCCGGCGGACTTCCTTAACAACTTCGCTTATTTCTTGAAATTTTTGTTCCATTTGAGTCCGTGCCTCCTAAGTAATCCAGAGGTGTAACTAACTCTGGTGTGGGTAATCCGAGTTCCTGATTAATTTCTGTAATGAAATCAAGTTTGTTAGGGTTAGCAAGATGCGCTAAATTCCACGTAAGCAGTGCATCGACTTTATAAAATGAAGTAATTGCCAAGTGAAACGCGTCTCCAACTGGGTCTTGAGGCATAACTAAACTCTCAATATAAATTTGCGTAATCTGGTCAATTTCACTATTGCTTTCAAAGAGTTCCACACCTTCAAGCAAGTCAAGTCGGGCTTGAACTGCTCCGCTTCTCCCACGTCTGAGTTCTGCAACAACAGCAGTACTGGACGTCAGGATCAACTGATCTGCATATTCGTCCCACCAACGCCGAGTTGCTCTTTGTTTGACAAGAGATTCTTCGTCAGTACGCAAAGTGTAGTAGAAACTCGGAATTGTCGTTTCGATGTAGATGCGTTTCTGCATGGGTCTTAAACTGATCCGAAATATTCGCGTGAATGCGTTCTATAGTGCACTTCCTCTGCTTGTGCTTAATTGTGGCAGGCATGCCAAAACCACTAATCCATTTAAGAGTATACCATGCAAAAATCTAATCATCAAACAATTAACGTGGGCATTTAGATTTCCCCGTGCTTGACTGCACGGTAGTTGGCTGACTGTGCCGTTACTCACACGCCAAAGCTAATCTATTCCAGCGGAAACTGCTGTGATGACTTGTAGTTGCCATGGACATCCATCACCTTCAGAAATACAGTTTCATTTTTCGGTGTTAATTCGGTGGTGACGAATTCAACAGTGCTGCTTGTGACCCCGTCTAATCGTTTGCAAGCGAGCAGGCTCCCCGTATAATCCACTTCGGGTGTCAAAAACTGGACTTGATGTAATCCATCAGTATCGGTAACCTTAAACCGAAAGCGGATCGCGTTGGGTGGCACGGTACGCGGGGGCAGCATTTCAATTCGTGGCGGGGCATCAAGAGTCGGGCGAATAGAAGGGTTAAAGTATCGGTGTGCATCTAACCATTCAGCAGCACAGAAAGAGGTGCTCATAGGTTCGGAAGTATATAGAAGGATTCGCTTGGCAGTTGCGTTGCTGCGGAAGTCGTGTTCTAATCCGAAGGTGTGTCCAAGTTCATGCGTTGTTACATCAATGTTAAAACTACCACCGGACGCGGGGATGAGGACTGTCCCGCCCCAAATGCCTCTGGGGCCTCCATAGCCGGACGCAAATCCATCAAGAATCTCGGTACTAATATCCAAAGCAGCAAGATAGATGTTACGAGATAGGTCAAACTGTTCACTAATTTCTTCCCAGACGCGCCCCGAGGGTTTGTGATAATCCGCATCTTTGAACTTCCCTTTGATATGATGCACCACTGCCTTCCCATTCGCGTCGGTTTCAAACGTGAAGGTTTTCCTGTCAAACCCTTGGCTTTCCATCTGTTGGGCATAAACGTGCTGCACGTCCTTTATCAATTTATCCAGTTTCGCGTCTATGTCGGGTTGAGATATGCGGTCGCTTGGCAGAAAATAGATGAGCCGAACGATACCCCGTTGTTCCTGGGGCTGTAGAGCGGTTTCAATATTCTGAATACGGAGAATCCCACCTTCACCCCCGCTGGCGAGAGTTGTGCCGTCGGGTGAGAAGGCAACCTCACGAACCCATCCCTTATGCCCTCGCAGCGTTGCTATCGATTCGCCAGTTTCGACGGACCAGAGGGTTACTTCTCCGTGCCCGCCACTCGCAAGCGTTTTGCCATTCGGGGAGAATTTGACGGTGGCTGTCGCATGACTCGGCAGCGCGCCAAGGGGTGTCCAATTTGAGACATCCCATAAAATAATCTCTCCACCCCAGGAAGAACTTGCAAGGGTCTGGCCGTCTGGAGAAAATGTAACAAAATTGACATCATTGGTATGCCCATCAAGCGTCGCTATAATTTGTTTTCGCTGGATATCCCAAACCTTTGCGTTCGTTGCTACGCCAGCGTCGGTTGCGAGATACTTTCCATCGTGGGAAAAGGCGACGACCCACACCCACTCGTTGTGTTCAAGTGTTGCGATCTCTGTCCTATTTTTCACATCCACTAAGTTGACATGGCTACCGGAGATGGCAAGCAGGTGCCCATCGGGTGAAAACGCGATCTCCGGTCCAGCATACCCAAAGGTCGCAATCCTTTGCAAGCGTGGGATCTCCCATAAGAACGTTTGACCACCGCCCGAACTTGCAAGCAGCTGCCCATCGGGCGAAAAAGCGAGAGCCTCAACAATATCGGTGTGGCCTTTAAGATGTTTTACAGTGTCGTTCTGCAAATTCCAGAGTTTGATGGTCGTGTCTGCATCTGCACTTGAACTCGCGATGAACGACGCATCCACGGGTGAAAATGCCAACGCACTAACAGGCCCGGTATGTTCAAGGCTAATCGGTTCTTGTGCGATGCTTGGGAGCAAAAAGCTCAACCATATCGGTATTATCAAAAACGAGCATTTAAATTTCATAAAGTTATTCCTCGGTTTCAGGGAATGCCTACTTCCGTATTAACATCTTGCGCGTTGCGGTGAAGTCGCCTGCTGTGAGCGTATAGAAATAGAGACCACTCGCTACAGGTTCACCCTGTGCATTTCTGCCATCCCAGTATGCCGCATGTGCACGGCTTTGATAGATGCCTGCGGGTTGATGCCCTAACGCTAACGTCTGAACAAGGCTGCCATTCACGGAATAGATGCGCAGCGTGACATCCGCGGGTTTTGCCAACTGATACGGGATCCAGGTCTCTGGGTTAAACGGGTTCGGATAGTTCGCCAAGAGTGTCGTTTCTTTTGGTATCAACGCTGCGAGGAGTTGCTCAAGGAAGCGAATCCCTCTCTGCACCCTCGTATCTATGCGGTCTAAGTGCTGTGCTTGCGTGAGCCATCTTCTGCAGCGGCTCGGGCTTCGGTGTCAACCGAATTTTGTTGTGCAAAGGTGACAAAGGGCATGCTGAAAGTGAGGGTTTTCGGAAACCAAATAATGTTTTTACTGAATTTTTGAGGTGCGCGTAGGGGTTGGGTAACCCAACCCCTACGATTGGCCTAAGGACGCAATCATAGGGTGGCACCATATCATTACCTAAACGAAAACCCTCCTGAAAGTTAGCACTGCCATCAAAAGGACTAAGACATGGAAGGTTGAACGGATTTTCACTGTATTTCTCCTTTTCAGGGTTATTGACCAGCAGACTGTTCCCTGGTCCTTATTACTGGGTGCTACTGATTACATATCCCATCAGCTGAAACTCAGGTAATCGCAGAGGCATTCAGTTCTATCTCCCGCACTTGTTCGGGTGCTTCAGCAAAATCTCCGCAAAAACGGAACTTAGGCATATTCTGCAGGTGCCGAAATGCCGGATGCCAATTTTTGACCGAATTCACCTGAGTAGATTATAGAGTAAAATCCTTTTTTGTCAAATTTTTTAAGGGGAGAAAACCCAATGGTGGCAAGGTTTTAAGGCTTTCTTACATCAGGACTTATGATATTAAATAATTCATATATTTTTTGGAATGACCTGATATAAATTAGACGTTTTTTAGCGGCATTTATGGTAGATTTTAGACATTTTTGGGGGTGGTATGTTAAGTTTTTTATTTGATTTTCAACAAGAATTCTGAATCGCGGATACTCCGCGATTCAGATAATTTATTCTTCCAGAGCTTCCCTACTTATAGTTTGTATCAATATCTTACGCGTTGCGCTGAAATCACCAACAGTCAGCGTATAGAAATACACACCGTTTGCCACAGTTTCACCCTGCACATTTCGGTAAACTATTTGTATTTCAGGAACGATGCCTTCAATTCGCTCTCCATCCATTCCTTCACTTTCGCCTCCGTATATTCGTCAACAAGTTCGTCAACTGTTTCAACAAGTTCGTCAACTGTTTCAATAATAATTTCCTCAACAACAGCCTCAGATGTGTCCGGTCCTATTATTAAAATCGCATCTGCGCCTCTACGTTGCGCTTCCACGATCAGTGTTGCTTTCATCTCATCCTCGGAAGCCAGTACCCCGCTACCCACTGCATGTCCGATAACGGTATACGGCTTCTCTATATCTTGTTTAGAGATATAGACATCAACGGTGGTGGTTGAATCCAATGAGTGCCCAACATAATTTACATTTACACTCGTACACCCAACTGCGAATAGGGTGACAAGTAGAAAGACACCGCTTAAGTGAAAAACATCTCTGTGCATGGTTTTGCTCCTTTGTTTGAAGTTATATGGTGGATCCAAATACCGATAGGAAACTATTTGTATTTTACGGACAACGCGTTTATCTGGCTTTTCATAGAATTGTCTCCGCTCAATGTGTCCAGCCCTGTTATGACAACCGCATCTGCGCCTCTACGTTTCGCCTCCTCGATCAGTTTTTCTTGAATCTTGTCATTAGAGCCCAATGGACCGGTACCCAGTACCTGTCCCATAATTGTATATCCCCTCTCGATATCTTCTACAGAGAAATACACATCAACGGTGGTGGTTGGTGAAAATGATAATTCCCCAACATACTCTACTCCTACCATCGCACACCCAACAGTAGACAGGGTAGCAAGTAGTAAGAGACTGCTTAAGTGAAAATAATTTCTGTACATGATTTAACTCCTTTGTTTAAGTGATGATGCAAGGTTCACTGAAGATGTGAGCACTCCGCGAAAAACAAGCGAATCGGACATCGGAAAACGCGGGACTTATTAATCTGATTAAGATAAAAAACTCCTATTTTTTTAATCTTCATCTGGCGCGGAAGACTTAATGCACATACGCTTTCAGAGCTTCTGCGAGTTCGTTAGACAGTTCATTCAACGCTTCAGTCACCATAACTGCTTCAGCAGGTGCCGCAGGTGCCTGCTGCTCTTTACCCAAAAGACGCTTGTCAGATGCTTTTAATGCGTCCTTGTCACCTGTGAAACTTCCCCACTCCGCTTTGAATTCATGGTTTGTGGTAAAGTGCTCAGTTTTCTTGAGCTCAGCAGTTTGTGCGTCAAGAATCTCGTAGAAACCGACAATGGAAACAGAAGATTCTCGTTGATGATGTGAGAACTCGGCAGTGATCTTCACATCTGTGTACTTAGGTTCCGTTTTGACGTTTCCATCTTCATCAACGGACCTTTTGGTCCCGGTCTTTTTCCTTTCCGTCTTCTGCCGGTCCGATTTTGTGACTTTGGTATTTGGAGGCGTATAAATGAGACCGGTAATCTGCACGACAACTATTTCATGTACGCCGAGTGCCTTACCGATATCTGCCACCGTTTGCGCATCAATCTGTTCTGCGCCACTTAAATCTTGCTCGGCTATGACGTGTGCAAGCTCCACTCGTGGAACAATCGATAGAAACTCACGTGCTACTGCGTCTTCCAACACAGCGATGGTGATATTATCAGTGACTGTTCCCAACAAACGCTCACCGTGAAACGTCAGAATTGCCATTTGTTTAGTCCCGGCACTTCTGGTTTGTTCATAGCGGCTTCGGGCATCTTTGTAGCCGGGGACGAATTCTTCAACCGTTTTGAATTCTTTCGCGGCTCGTTTCTGCGTTTCGACATCATCGGACGAGTCGGCGATGCGGATCCCTTCTTGGTAGTGGACCTCCGCAGCTTTTTCGGAGGCTTCACCAAGTTGGGGCGTATAATCCCGTATCTTAAAAGTGATCGGTTGCTTGGTTTTCTGGTGTGTCAAGGGTGGTAAATTCTGCACAAGGGTATTTATTTCAATGAGGCCCTTATATTCTGCAACAATCTCGTCCCACTTGAATTTGTCCGAGGTTGCCTTAAGGGCTCCAACCCTATCTTGCGCCGCTGCCACGGCGGCATTAAAAAATATGGGTGCGAAATTCTGTGCCTCTACATAGTTGGGCTTCTGTTTCAAGGCACTCACGGCATCGCGTAAGGCAGCTTCATAATTGTTCGCCTGATAATTGGCTTGCGCGCTTTTCATGAGTTTGCCGTGTTTGCCGGCACAACCCGTTACGCATAACGCTGCCAATATCAGGATTAAAAAACTTGGAAAAAGCCGATTTTTTATAGAAATCATCAATTGATCCCTTTCCAGTTGTAGTGAATTAGGAAAATACTTGGGCACTTTTTGTCAGGACGGGCGATGAATCGCCCTACTACGAACGCTCGTCTACTAAGCAGAGGTGTCGTTGATGAGGCACCTTCACTGCCTTTTTAAAACAATGACAGTCCCATTATTGCGGGTGAGTGTAAGGGTATCGCCTTTCCTAACCCATGTACCGGCATCTTCAAATGAGCCTGTTTTAAGTAAACTGACATTATCTTTAACTGCTAAGAAGATGTCGCCAGATCCAGACATTGCATAGTTGGAACCGTCTAAGGAGTAATCGCCTGTAGCACTATCTGTCACGGACTCTCCCCATCCTTCTGTCGTGATTTCCGCGTCCCACGTTCCATCGTTATCAAAGGTCAAGGACCTCTCAACAGAAATATCGAGTATCTCAGCAAATGCATCAGTGACTTCAAAATTAACACCATCAATTTTTTCAATGGTCCATGTACCGCTCCACTCATTATCCTCATCGAGACCGCAACTGGTGGCTCCGATAATTAGAACTGCACAAAGGACACTCAACCGCAAGAATAAATTTGTCATTTTCCTTTTCCTGTCAAAGATTATTCGACGTGTCCACTGCCAACAGTGGCAGCGGACAGTGAGATTACCGAAGGATAGCTTGGAACATTACAGCGTCTGTTATCCTTAGAATGACACTCCCACGTGGAAGCGCACCACGTTGGCTTCGCTGGTGATTTCTTCATCGTCAATGAGACGCGTCATCGTTCCGTTGTGCTGGTAGGTGACACCCGCGTCCAAGTAGTAGTGCTTAGAGACGCGGATATAGCATCCCGCGCCGACGGAAAATGCAGGATTGTAGTCTGAGGCATGGGTCTCGCTATCAATTTCCTCATCATTGAGGTTAAGGGTTGTGGTTGTGGAAAAGCGGGTAAATCCGACACCTACGTAGATATATGGCACGACCGGTCCACTGCCGAGGTGGATCTGCGGACCCACCTCAAGGAAAAACATATTGGTAGCAGTTGTCCATTCAAAACCTAAGAATTTCTCCGATTCACTGGCGTAGTTAGTGGCCCCGAATCCGGCGTATAGTGCTATGAATTCTTTCTTGTCCAGGAAATACCGATAACCCGCCGAGAAACCAAGGGTAGAGTCCGCGCTGTCCGAGAACTCTCCAATCGGGGTGAACCCGACGCCGTGAATCCCGATCTTGGGGCGCGATGTCTTCGCAGTTGCGTCTGAGGTGTCCGCCTCCTGTGCATCGGACACTTCTGCAGGAGCGGGTTCGGCCTCTTCCACATGTTTTTCTGCATACACGAGCAATGTGGAAATGAGAAAAAGCAGTGAAATTACCAACAATTTTTTAAAAATCATGTGATTTTCTCCTAAAAAAAAGTTTAGTTGTCCCCAGACTTCTGCCGACATCAACAGACAACAACCTGCGATTATAGTAGATTCAGTAATTGCTTAGGCACTCGTATCGTCGTGTGAACGGTAGCACTTCATGAAACAGGAAGACTGGAAGTACCGGAATGAAAGAATGGGCATCCCCATTCTTCCAGTTTTCTCTTGCTTCCATTCTTCCCAATTCTTTACTTCTGTATCAACATCTTGCGCGTTGCGATGAAGTCGCCTGCGGTGAGTGAATAGAAATAGACACCGCTTGCGACAGGTTCACCGAGTGAATTCCTGCCGTCCCAGTATGCCGCACGCTGTTGAGTTTCGTATATACCTGGTAGTTGATACCCAATCGCTAAAGTGCGAACAACTCTACCATTGGCGGTATAAATCGTTATGGTTACATCTGTAGGCACTGAAAGACGATATGGAATCCAAGTTTCAGGGTTAAACGGATTTGGATAGTTCGCCAGAAGCGCAGTTTCTGACGGGGCAACCTCTTGACTCAGTAGTGTTTCTAACAACTGTTCAAGAACGATAGCATCATCCCTATTTGCGTAATTAATCCATTGCTTAAGCCTTTCAGTAATTGGTGACTTATTTTCAAACAAAGGTGCGCCCGGTGTAGAATCTGCCTCATTAGCCTCAAGTGCATCTAAGACAAGTGAAATATCTTCCCGGTCAACAATTCCATCGTCATTAACATCTCCCGACGATGTTTCTTTACCGAAATTAGAAGCAACCAGTATCAGATCATTTACATCAATAACGCCGTCGTAGTTAACATCTCTGGGGTTGCGCGGACCAGGTGTAAATTCTACATGAACAGTATACTGTCCTGTGGAATACCCTTGAATTGCAACATAGTATATTCCTGGATCGACATAAAATCCTATGCGAAAATCAAGAGAATACCCCGAGTCGTCATCGCTGATAAGGATTTCCTGATCGCTATTAGTTAGAAGCGCATAGGTATCAACTGTACTTCTACTATAGATTTCTAGAAATCCGATATCTACAACTTCGACACGAAGCCAATCTACGTCCTCAACAGGATTTATCTGCCAGTTATCATCTGCGCTGTTAAGGGCGAAGTCAGCCGCTTTTTCCCATGAACCGTTTGGATCTTCTGGATCATCGGCTTGGGGTAGATGACCACCGGGCACATGCCTAGTTTTTAGTGTATACTCTCCAGTTCCACCGAAGAGCGATCTTACTTGAATATAATATGTTCCAGCACTCAAAGCAATCTCAAGTGAAAAATTCAAGTCTTGACCAGAGTCATCGTTTCCATCTACTAACTCGTCATTGCTATCATATAAGTTCACATATAGGTCAAGACCGCCTTCCGACCAAACTTCAAATAATCCAGCAGTTTGAATCTCGATACGAAGCCAATCTTGGTCGTCTACAGGATCAATTTTGTAGACATACGTAGAATCCACATTAATATCATCGGCAGTTTCCAAAGTGTCATTCGCCAAAGAATTAACTGCACATACGGTTAATAACGCAACACTCAGAAATAGCGAACACGAAACGATTGAAAACGCTAAACGACTTCTCATGATATTTCTCCATTTAAAATGTAGTAGTAATTAATCAAAAAGCAAAAGTGTACTGCCATCGGAAATTAGTACCACCCCCTAAACTAAGATTGTGGGTGCGTTTCAACAGACAATAGTAGAATGTAGGTTCAATTCCTACTCGGTGAACCTAACACCGTATATCTTACTCTAACTGCGTTGCTGGAAACGGCAACGTGGGAAGCAAGAGGAAATGACGCATGTCTGCGGACATAGGCGAAACTCATAAGAGTGTCCAAAATTGGCACGTCCGATAACAGATTGACATGGATAAGCGAAAGTTGAATATTCGTAAGCCTCTACATGGGAGGCGCGCGGGGATTTCCTTTGTAGGTGCGTTTTGGATACGCGCCTTCCAGACTGCGTGCGAAGCCGATGGCTTTGTCGCTATTTTGCTCAATAAAAGAAACCTGCAAATTATCTCTTACGGCAAGTGATAAGTTCTGCATGTTGTTCCTTCGCGAGGTTTTAGAAAAATGCGCGTGTAGCATTTTTACGCAGTGTGCTACCTAATTTGGACTGGTCATACATCCAATTGGTTCTCTGTGTCACATTTCGACAGAACTTAGACATATTCTGCAAGTGCCGAAATGCCGGACGCCAATTTTTAACCGAATTCACCTGAGTGAATTATATTAAAAACCCGTTTTTTGTCAAGTTTTTTTAATGCAAAAAACCCAGTGGTGGCAAGGCTTTAAGGCTTTATTACATCAGGACTTATGATATTAAATAATTCATATATTTTTTGGAATGACCTAATATATAATTAGACATTTTTTGGAGGGATATTTGGGTTTTTCCGTTCTTTTTTTCGCGTTTGTGGGTTAGGAAACCGCGCAGTTGCGAAACTCCGACGCACCATTTTTTGCAATAATTTTCCATTTATGTTATATTTGCACCAAGTACAACCTCGAAAACGGAGGAACGTGCGATGAGATGGATAGATTATGGGTGGTTTGTGATGATAGCGGTGCTAATCAGTACGCCTGCTGTCTTCGCAGTTCATGATGAAGATCAGGGACCTGAGAAGTTTGGACGCTACGAATTCAAGGAACAAGACGTCAAAGCTGCAACGGACGCTTGTGAGGCTGGCGGTAAACCGGGCCCCGAATTCGTGCCGACAGTTCGAGACGATGAACCGAACTTGGCACTTTTGAAAGATGCGAAAGCGGAGGCATCTTCTCAGATAGCGGGTTGGTGTCCGCAACGGCACTGCACGGAATATCTCAACGACGGTTTCTATAACAACTGCCGAAGCTGGATTATCGGCACAATACCGGGTTGGGCACAAGTTGATATCGGCGATGTCGCCACTGTGAACCGTATTATTTTTGGGAGCGATCATTCACAAGGTTTTCTTGACAGGATGGCAGTGGATTTCGATGTCCTTGTCGCAACAACGAAGGCTGACCCGGATTCCGAAGCGAATACATGGGAGAAAGTCTACACGCACAAAGGGGATCCAGTCAGTGAGACGACTGAATTCACTTTTGATGATGTAGAAGCGCGTTGGCTTCGCATCCATATCCGAACGAACGGTGGCGCGCGGATTGACGAACTCGAGATTTACGGCGGAAGGGATCCTATGGCTGTTGATCCGACCGCGAAGCTGACGACAACATGGGCAGAGATAAAAATAGAGTAATACTGTTTATTGTAGGCGGTGTTTTCAACCTCGCCTGCAAAACACGAGGGAACCCAAATGCAATATGCAGGTATAAAAGCCTACACGTGGCAAATAATACTGATGGCTATACTGATGCTGTGTGTCGGCAACGGTTATGCTGAGATTTTGTTTCAGGACGATTTTGAGAGTGGAAAAATTGACGAGGGAAAATGGACACCCCAAGGCAGCTGGATCGTTGAGAACAACGAAGACAAGCACGATGTCCTCGGCAAAAAAGTGCTTGACGTATGGGGCGGTGGTGTCGGTCTCAGTGCTGACGATTTTCCCGAAGAATTTGACTATTATGCCGATTTCAAAACCATGGAGGGCGGACTCACAGGGTTTGTTTTCCACGGGGCAGATGGCAATAACATCTATATGCACCAAGTCTCAACGGCAGGTTCTGGACACACACCGCAACATATCCGGTGGCACCGAAGAGTCGGCGGAGGTTGGACTGCGGAACCTGGTGCGTTCGTTGATAAAGAGAATCGGGACCAGAATGTCTGGTACCGCGTCAAGTTTGAGGTGCGCAAGAGCTACAAATTTAAGGCATACCTCGGTGATGTTGGCGTGGAAGATGCAGATCTTGCACTCGTGAGCGAGTGGACTGATAGTGCGAAATCGTTTGAACAAGGGAAAATTGGTTTCCGAATGTCTGGCGGAAACCGTGCTGGTGAACACGCACAGTACGATAACGTTGTTGTCGCTACACCCGGATTTGATATCTTTCCCGTTGAACCCAAAGATAAACTTGCTGTGATGTGGGGAAGACTGAAGAAATAAGGTAGTAAATAACTGTTTGATACCAACTTTCGCGCAGCGCACTATATCTTAACATGGATGTACAAAACAACGTCCTACAGCGCAGCGCACATAAACGAGGTAAAAATGCCTCAAAATAAAAAAAAGGAGAAAAGCAAAAGATGCGATACGCACTCTTTTTGATGCTAATTCTGTGTGTAGGAACCGTTTCCGCCGATGTTCTGTTTGAAGACGATTTTGAGAGCGGAAACATTGACGAAGCCAAATGGGCAGCACTCGGAACATGGGTGATTGAGGATAATTCTGAAGGCCACGATGTCCTGGGTGAAAAAGTACTCGATGTCTGGGGCGGTGGCGTTGGACTTAGCGTTGATGATTTCCCGGAAGATTTCGACTATTACGCCGATTTCAGGACCCTGGATGCCGGACTTACAGGTTTTGTCTTCCACGGAACGGACGGTAATAATATCTACATGCACCAAGTCTCAACCGCGGGTTCCGGGCATACACCGCAACATATCCGGTGGCACCGAAGAATCGGCGGTTCGTGGGCGGCGGAACCCGGTGCTTTTGAAGATGGCGTGGACCGGGAACAGAACGTCTGGTATCGAATCAAGTTTGAGGTACGGAAGCACAATTTCAAAGCGTACATTGGGCCCGTCGGTGGTGCAGTAGGTGACCTGACACTCGTGAGCGAATGGACAGATTCTGAGAGTGCACACGCGCAAGGCAAAATCGGTTTCCGGATGTCCGGCGGCGATCGGGCTGGTGAACACGCACAGTACGATAACATCATCATTGTTACCCCTAACTTCGATCCAACGCCGGTTGAATCGAAAGGCAAACTCACGATAACGTGGGGAAATCTCAAAACACAATGAACTCTGAAAAACCGTTAGCGATAGGCATTATCGGTGCGGGACGTATGGGCGGTCATCACCATAAAGCGGTAACCGACTACGGTGGACGTGTCGTTGCGGTGCATGATGTACGGCTTGATGCAGCACGTGAACTTGCGACGGATACCGACACGGCACTCGCCACTGCTGACTTGGGTGCGTTTTTTGATGTAGAGATGGATGGGGTGGTGGTCACGACACCACCACCTGTCCGTTTTGAGCCGATTCAGATGGCGTGCGATCGCGGTATTCCGATGTTGGTCGAAAAACCGCCTGCCTTGAATATGGCTGAAGGTCGGAGGTGCCTCGCGTGCATTGAGGAAGCGGGTGTTATCGCCGCTGTTGGGTTCCAACTCCGTTACCATCCGCTCTATGAACGGTTGAAGACGTTAATCGCTACAGAGACGATACATCTCGTTCGGACGGTGTGTACGATTGATTATTACCTCACATTCAGAATGCCGTTGTGGTTTCTGAAGTCTGAGATTAGTGGGGGCCCCTTACCGGAACAGGCGGTGCATGTATTGGATTGCGCGCGGTTCGTTATGGGGAACCCGAAACCGGTGCAGGCGCATGCACTGGCGACGAAAAACATGGCGTTGGAGCGGACGGAATTCGATGCGGAAAACGCCATACAGATGACGTATCAATTAGATAACGGCGTTTTCGGGACACATACGAACCATTGTGGCACAGAAAAATTCTGTTTTGAAGTTGAGGTTCTCGGACCGCATCTGCGGCTACACGCGAATATGATAGACAATACCATTCACGGCTACCTTAACGGCGAGATCGTCAACGAACCGGTCGTTGGTGAGAACAGTTTAGGGTTAGATAAAACGGGCGCGTGGTTGCACGCCATTGAAACCGGTGACCGGACGCTCATCCGGTCGCCTTTTGCCGATGCAGTCGAGACGCTTGCGCTGATCGATGCTGCGGTCCAGAGCCGCAACACCGGCAGATTTGTTCACGTGGAGGACCTATAAGGTAAATTAGAAAAACGCGAAGCTTGGAACGAAGTGGAAAGCGGATATACGGGAAAGCACTTGAAGTCTCTAATCCGCTTCACCGAACCGCAAGGAAAATTAAAAAAATGATAGATTGGATCTATTTTCGGAACAGCTGAAACTCATGTAAAAAAGTGCAAGAGTTTCTTGACACACACAATGTACAAGCGGAAAATCGTACGGATGCTCGCAAAGAGCGGATGGATGCCGAAGCGGTGTGGACTTTAATGGGCAGTGCGAAGCAGGTTGTTGTCGCAAAAGGGAGGCGCGTTGAAACTTTCGTGCCGTCTGAGGATACACAAGAACCTATTTTGAGAGCCGTTCTCGGTCGTAGTGGCAGTCTGCGTGCACCGACGGTCCAGAGCGGGGATGTCTTTTTTGTCGGCTACAATGTGGCACTTTATGAGAATCCACCGTTCGTCTAAATTCTACGAGGACGAAAACTGATGGCAACCATTGAAAAAGTCTTGATTACCGGGGCGAGTGGATATTTAGCACGATTTATCATTGATCGGCTGCACGGTACCTACCAGTTGACACTCACCGACATCGTTGAACCGGAGCGTATACCTGAGAATACGACTTTTATCAAGGCGGATGTGACAAACGCCTCTGAAATTGAGGCTGCGTGTGTGGATCAGGATGCTGTTGTGCATCTCGTTGCCTTGGTACGAGGACGGTCGGATAAACCTGCCACGTTATTTGCGGATGTGATGGTGAAAGGGACATGGAACGTCGCGGAAGCCTGTGTCCAGCGAGGCGTTCGGAGATTGGTGAATATTTCGAGTATCTCGGCGTGCCATCCTGCTCCGAGTGCGAAACTACCGTACGAAGTCGATGACGATTTTCAGTTCGGTCCCGGGGATATCTACTATTCGCTGGCGAAGTATCTCGGTGAACAGATCGGTGCGGCGTATCATCAGGCACACGGATTAGATGTAATTCATGTCCGACCAGGGGTTATCGCTGGCGATGGACAAAACCCTGGTCCGGCAGCCCCTGATGTTGTAACAGACCCTTGGTTCGTTTATGTGGATCCGAGGGATGTTGCGCAGTGTGTCGCTCGTGCGATTGAGACGGAAACGGTAAAGTATGGAGCGTATAACGCTGTCGCTGGACGTGCGGATTCCCGTTTTTCGTGGCAACAGGCAGCAGATGATTTGGGATATTCACCGGAGCACAACTGGCCAGAAATCCCCAGTGGTGATGTGTAAAGATGCTTGTGACACCTGAAAACGATAGATCGAAATCAGAGAGTGCCGAACTGCGTGAAAAGATCGCCGCGCTTGATGCTGAACTCACTGAAGACTTCAATGCACAATTTGCGGTAACCCCATTTCTATCTCGGAAAATTGTCAGTTTTCAGGGAAATAAAGACAAACCCGCCTACAATTGGTATAAATACAAAGAAGCCTTCTCAGCGAGCCTTGTTGAATATTTTCTCGGTAGTTACGACGGACAAATATCAGGAAAGGTGCTTGATCCGTTTGCTGGGATAGGCACAACCTTGTTTGCGGCAAGTTCGCAAGGAATCCCTGCTGATGGTATAGAATTGTTGCCTATCGGTCAAGAGATTATTCATGCACGCCTTTTGTCGGAAAGAGAAATGTCATCAGATGATCTCGCTACGCTTGAGCATTGGATAACCTCTCTTCCTTGGAAGGAATGCCCAGAGAGGGTGTCATTCAGTACAATCCGAATCACAGAGAATGCCTATCCACAAAAAACAGTAGAGGCAATCGAAAGGTATAGAGGGGCACTCCCGCAGGAAAATGAGAAAATCCAGACTATTCTGCAATTCGCACTACTGTGTATTTTAGAAGGCATCAGTTACACCCGAAAAGATGGACAATATTTGCGTTGGGATGCGCGCTCAGGTAGAAAACGACCTGGGACAAAGGCTTTCGACAAAGGTAAAATCCTCGCTTTTGATGCTGCCATAACCGCCAAACTCAAAGAAATTTTGTCGGATATCCGCGACATTGAGACCCCTCTGACACTTTTCCCAAATAAACGGACAGTGAAGGATATTAAATTATTCAACGGTTCATGTCTTGAAATTCTGCCGACGCTTGAAGCAGCTGCCTACGGTGCAGTTATGACTTCGCCTCCGTATTGTAACCGTTACGATTACACGCGGACTTATGCCCTTGAACTTGCGATGTTGGGATTGACACAGGCAGAAGTTTCCGGTTTACGACAAGAAATGCTCAGTTGTACTGTGGAAAATCGAGAAAAGGATCTTCTGAAAATCTGTCCGCAGTGGACACCGTTCATAGAAGCAGCCAACCAGCAAAAACTGTTACAAGCAATATACGCCTATCTTGGACATGAAAAAGCATCTGGTAATTTAAACAACAGTAGTATCCCCAGAATGGTTCGCGGATATTTTTCGGAGATGGCGTGTGTTATCGGTGAGTGTGCCCGCGTTTTGAAGCCAAATGCGCGCCTCTTTATGGTAAACGACAATGTGCGTTATGCGGGGGTGAGCATCTCCGTTGACACGATTTTATCCGACATCGCGCGGTCTCTCGGTTTTGAGGTAGAAAATATTCTTGTTGTCCCCGGCAAAAAAGGAAATAGCAGCCAGCAGATGGGGACGTATGGGCGCGCACCACTTCGGAAATGCGTATATGTCTGGAGAAAAAGGTGAAAAACGGCTCAAACCAAGTTATTACTTGATTCAAGCCGTTTTAGAAAATGTCTGATATTTGCACTTATCGGGCGTTTTTGATGCGTCCCCATGTGGTTGTAAGCTTGGTTTTAGGGTCTACTGGATAACTATCATCGCCGAAGAACTCAATTTCGCCAATTTGAAAGTACGCGCCAGCCGGGTTCGATGCGGTGTCAAAAGTGACATGCCGAAAAAAACTATACCCGGTTTTTTGAACGTCGTAATCTTCGCCTGCCTCAAAAAGGACGACTTGTAGTCGCTGATCCCAAAAGCTATCCCCGTCGTGAGCAAAGATAGTCTCAAAATCCTCGCCGTCGTTCGACCCCTGAACTTCCCACACTGTAGGGTCTCTCGCAGGAACATCGTTCGCTGAAGATACGGTGAAGTGTGTCAATGCGTACTGCTCCTCAAACTCAGCTGTCACGTGTAGACCTTCATCTGGGATGCCGCCGCCACGTCCGCAGCACCATTTGTCATTGCTGGGGCCAAGGCGGTTATCGAAGACGTTAAACGCAAATTCGCCGCCCGCGAATCCGGGTTCATCGTTGGCTGAGAAAATGGCATCGTAACCGTCATCTGATTCAGGTTCACCATCGTCTTCTGGGTCGGTTAGGTCTCCGCCGATTAGTGAATCCGTTCCTGTTCCCAAGACTTCCTCCGCCTGTACCATGTTGCTCGTGCCGATAATAGCATAGGCTATCATCAACACAAATCCTGCTAATACCCATATAATTTTCATGCCGTTCAATCTCCTAAAGAAATGAATTTCACTTTTACGTGAGTTTCGCGTTAAGTAGGTGAGTTTGAATAAACTGCACCCATTTTTTCAAATAATATATTATTCCATATTATTATGGAAAATTCAATACCATTTTTCACAAATATGGAAAACAACGCAAAGAATTTTAGATTATCATAGAAAACTTTGTGCAGTTACTTGACCTGTACGTTTTCCTTAAAAAAATCGTGACAAAAATTTTCTTTTTTGCTATAATATATTTGACGTGAACTCAAGGCTTTGAAAGCGCCTGTGCTAATAAAGTGTTGTTCACGTTAGGGCAGCTTCCTAATTTCTTAGGCGCGCCGCAGGTACGACGAATACCCGCGACGCTTCAGCACTGCCATAGTACGAGTATGACAGCGCTGGTTTCTATTGTATCACAACGGACGTTTTGCGTGTGAGATTGTTAATAGAAACCAGCACCCTATAGGGAAGGTTGCCGAATACCTTTCTATTCCCTCGGGCGCGCCTATCCGCGCATCCACCCCTATAGTCCTGTCATTTTTATTGGACCCAGAGCAAAGGGTATCCCTTTACGCTCATGTCGCAGTCTGTGAGAGGACTATGAACACTCCATTTGCAAACACGCTCTATTACGGCGATTGTCTTGATATTATGGCAGGCTTTCCTGGCAACTATATCGACCTGATCTGCCTCGATCCGCCGTTCAACTCCAACGAGAAATACAACAAGGTTTTCAAGAACTCTGGGCTCCGCATCGACCCACAAATCAAGGCGTTTGATGATGTCTGGCTCTGGGACAACACGTCCGCAGAACGCGTTGAACGCGTCAAGAACGCCATCGCTAACCCCGCATCAAAGGTGATTGCTGGATTTGAAGGGTTCATCCCGCGGAGTAAGATGTTATCGTACACCTCCTACATGGCAGAACGATTGTTTATGATGCACCGTATCTTGAAGGAGACAGGAAGCATCTACCTACACTGTGACCCCTACGCCAGCCACTATCTGAAAGTCATAATGGACGCAATATTTGGGGAAAAACAATTCCAAAATGAATTCATTTGGTTTTATAGTGGTGGAGGCGCGTCCAAGAAGCGTTGGGCGCGTAAACATGATGTTCTATTGTTCTATAGCAAGAGTGATACCTGGACATTCAACGTTGATGCAGTTCGCACCCCTCATAAATGGGATAAAGGTCAGAAACGTGCCGACGGTTCCGAAAGAAGTAAAGCAGGTAAAATTCCAGATGATGTTTACCAACACAATGCGATAATGCCTTGGGCCGAAGAGTGCTTGCATTATCCCACTCAGAAACCGCTCGCGCTCTACGAACGCATCATCAAAGCGTCCTCTAACCCCGGTGATCTCGTGCTTGACCCTTTCGCGGGCTGTGGCACGACGATAGAAGCTGCTGCGAAAAACGGACGAGATGTTATTGGTATAGACATCCTGCCCTTCGCACTCCGTTTGATAAACCGCTACCGCCTCGCCCCTAACGGTATAACGTCGCTTCCAATCGAAGGTGTGCCTGTTGATATGGACACCGCCCGTCAACTTGCAAGAGCCGCTCCGTTCAAGTTCCAGGACTGGACGATCTCACTCATAGACGGCTTGGCATCCAACCCACAGAAAGTTGGCGATGATGGTATTGACGGGTTCGGGATGTTCCTTAACACGCCTGATAACATGGATCGCAAAGCGATTATCGTTCAAGTCACAGGTGCCTCCGGTTCACAGAAGGCGAAGTTTGATAGACTTCACGCGAATATCCGAAACGAGAACGCCGCGATGGGCATCCTTATCACTCTTGATGCGCAAACTGCACAACGCAATTGGAAACATACCTTAGACTCTATAAGGATGGGCGAAACCACTTACGCCCCTATACAGTGTTTTTCTATTGAGGAATACTACCGAAGTGACGAGCGATGGGATCGGATATTAAAACTCCCCTCGCTGGCAAATCCGTGGACAGGGAAACATATGCAGCAGAAGATTTTATTTCAGGAATAATGGAGGGAATGTAGATGCCGATTGGAAGTGAATCTGATAGAGATGTTATCAGACCGAAACATCAAATAGTAGTGCCGGGGCTCGGTGTGTTCATTGCCCCGAAAGCCGTCGCCCGTCTATTTCAACTTCATGACTATACGCGTTGTCCAAACTTCCGAAAAAAGCATGCGCCGATGGGTAGAATTCTCTATCCAATCCTACGTCCAAATGTCTATTATTCCCCGCGGATGTTTCACCTACACCGAGCGAGAAGATTTAAGAACGGAAAGCGAAAGGAAGGCGCAATTATCAAGTATGAACTTCAGCCCGTCACTTTCTATATTTCCTCTGGTATAGGCGATAAATGGTGGAAACAAGAGGCCAAAGACGCATATCTAATCGTTTCAGACGCACTCCCTGAATGGATAGAACTTGTCATCCATAGAGGACTCACACCTGAAAAAGCACCGGGGAACTATTGGAGTCTCTCTGATACCCAGATGGGTGCGCGTCTTATGGGAGATGCCCTCTTACCTGTTTACGATATAGATGCACTGATCAAAATAGCGATTGCTTATGTCCGAAAATGGACATATAAGGACTATCAGCAGAAAATTAAAGATTTCAGTGATAGGCTTAAAAATCTCAAATATATAGGTGAGAAACAACTCTCAAGTGCTGAGAAAAATAGTAAAATTGTTTTCTCCTTAAATTGAGATGGACCTGTTTACGAAAGTAGGTAAGGAAAATGAGAGAAGCCGTAGTTGAACAAGCAGTCAAATTGCATTGAGTCCTATCCAGTCCTCTGACAAGGATTATGCTGAGGGACTAAGGAAAATCCCGATCTGGTTGAGTGAAGTATGGAAATACATATAATTGTGGGACTGAGTCTAACCCTTATCATCTTGCTCTTTGCTATATGGATGGAGAGAAAGGATATGAGAGTGCTGCAGACAGAGACAAGTCAGCGGGTAGATAGCCAGGTAAAAGCATTGCAGGCAGAGATATCCCGGTTGGAAGGCGTGAGACGGGCACTTGCGAAGGGTAATCAGTTAGATGGTAAAATCTCTGTCTCTTATAGGAAATCGCCGCCGGAGCTTTTCCAAAGTAATCTCTATTGGCGTGAATTATCAGAATGGTTACGAGAAGAAAAGCAGTGGACTTGTGAAAGGTGTAATATTTGCCTTAAGGATAGAAAGTACGATTTACATGTCCATCACATTTTTGGTAGGGGTTTCAACAGTCCGCAACATCTAAAAGTGCTTTGTATTGAGTGTCATGCAGAGGAACCGCATCATGCTTTTATGAAAGCGTACCCAGAGTATAAGGCATTTTTGGAATGGAAAAAAGGCAGACGGCGTAGGCACGTTTGATTCCTGCCTGCTCTATCGGTTGTAATTTCGTAACTAACGGAGGTTTTCATATGAATATGAAAATGACTGCTCGTATAGCGTTAGAGATGTTAGAGTCATCCATGACACTGGCATTTGTGTAAGGCCTGTTAAGATTAAAGATAGCCTGCAGTGGACAGTAAATTCGCGAGGTTCCTTTCTCTACCACAACGCCCAGTTAGAACCGTCAAAGTTTTACCCTTGAATTTCACTTTAAGTTCTCGGTTTTGATGTCTTGGATTCCTTGATTTAATGCCGTTTTTGGTGAACACAATTGGAACATAGACAGTTTCCTTCAAATTCGGCACGAGGGTAGCAGCAAATGCTAAACCGCTTTTCAACTGCTCAAGAACATCTGATTCGTCGCCTTTACCACGACCTTTAAGTTCAATCGGAACCGCGACGAATGTGTTTTTAACGGTGTTCCCGTAAAACAGCATCCGGTCACACCGTTTTCCGCTCTCTCCGCGGGCGTCAAACTCTTTCTCTACATTTATTATCACCCGCTCCGTGGGTATGTCATCAAGGTGAACCGTACATCCTTCCCCGCTGCATGAGTTAGTGATACTGTTTGGAGACACCTGCCCTCGAATGTCGGTAAGTCCTTTACTCAGATTCAACGGCATCTTCCCCTTTTGTTTGTTCAATTCTATTTTGGAGTCCTGCTGAACGGTTATAGAGGTCCTCTGCTATATCCAAGTGATCTTCCGGCTCTATACCTTCAACAAGGTCAAACGGAAGTTCTGTAACCGGTTCGTTCTTATAGAATTGCCACGCGCCGACCTCTTCTTTTTTCAGGTAGTCTGCTGATTCACTTGTAGGTTCTCCGAGTTTCTGCAATTCACCTTCGCGAATGAGGTTCCCGATTTGTTGGAGGAGATAGTTGCTATGTGTCGTAATCAAGACACGAACACCGGCTCGGACCAAGCGAGCAAGGGTTTGAGCAATTTTGGTTTGTGCACCTGGATGTAGATGAGATTCAGGTTCTTCAATAATGAGCAAGTCACCCGGTCCAACAATACCTCGCAAAAAGAGGACTAACGGGGCAAGCTCGGATACCATTGCCGAGGAGTGGCTCATCCGCAGTGTTTCTTCCGACTGATCCGGACGGTACAGGAATTCCGGATACGCTTCCGGCGTGGCGCGTTTAACCTCTATTTTCCCCTCCAGCAGCTCCGCCTCCAGTTGTTCAGCGACTCGACTTATTCTGTTTGATGCTCCCTTGCGTTCCTTGTAGGGAACGATCTGCTCCAGGAAATCCCCGATCATTCCGGAAAACGTGGACACTTCAAGACGATCCAAACCGATGCGCGTCGCCCGTTTGATGAGGGCAGTCGCAAGCACATCGCGGCTTTGCATGACACCACTCCGAGCAGCAGGCAAGTAGTATGAATCCGATCTTCGCCACCGACGGGTGCCTAAAGTCCGAAATAAACGTTCAACATCGGATGTTTCATGGAACTCAGTCTTACGCTTTGTGTCAAGGAGAATCGTGTCTGGATTGATATGTCCAGTTATAGTGGGATCGGCGGATCCAGCGGTCCGCGCCTCAAAAGACCAGCACGTTTGATCGTTCTCGTGAACCGACAGTGAAACTTTCATCTCGTTGTCTTGACTCCCAGTGAATCGAATTAACTTAGAAGCAGCCTCAAAGTCGAAACACCGCTTGAGCTCGTCTGGGAAGTCTTCTTGATCTGTGAGTCTAGACTCCGACTGAGTAGACACCTGCTGAGGTAAATCGGAAAATTTGAACGGACGCTCAGGCGTGTTTAGTTTTTCAAGTACCTCTAACATCGCTTGTTCTAACGCCTCTTGCCGACTTTGTGGATAGCGGGTTCGCGAACGGTAAGCAAAACTGAAATAAGAAGTAACAAAGTCTGCCCAAGGAAATTGTGAGATACCTTCAAAATGTTGATGTAATGCGTAAATAAGCGCGGCGAGATACGTCTTACCAGTGTTACTCTCACCTACAAATACAGTCAGCGGACGCAGATCTATCTCTGCCGCTTCTATCGGACCGAAGTTTTTTACGTTAATGTGGACCTTCATTGTTTCTTCTCCTATTGGTGATAGTTCTGAATCAATTATATACAGATCTGCGATCAATTGCAAGGAAAACCAGATTTCATTGCCTCAGTTTATCTTATGTTTTGACTTGTCTACAATCCCATGTCCCTCTTTGATGCGGAGAATCTGATTTGGCTTCAGATTAGAAAACCGTTCTATGTGTCCGCTCTGCCAGCGGATTTCGAGGGTGTCAATTTCTGCATTTTCCGCAAGTCCAAAATGGACGCGGAGATCGCTCTGCGACAGGTAACTTGCACCGCTGCGTACCTCTTTGTAAAGAGATAAATCCCCCGCCTTTACAGCTATTTTTGTTCCGATACCGGATGCGTTGCTCTGTGTACCGATCAGTTGGATTGTCAGCCAATTGTTGCGATTGCCACCGTCGTTTCGGAGGAGCGTTGCGGGTTGATTGGAGTTGTTGAGGAAGATATCAATATCGCCGTCGTTGTCATAGTCGCCGAACGCTGCGCCGCGGCTAACCATTTTAGGGAGCTGCGTCAATCCGACTTCAGCAGATGTATCGGTAAAGTGATATGTGCTATCTTCGCGGCGTGTGTTATGAAACAGTAGATCGGATTGCGGATATGTACTGTCCGAGAACAGCGCGATATTCTCCTGGAGGTGTCCGTTGGCAACGAAGAGGTCAAGAAGTCCATCGTTATCATAATCAAGGAATTCGACTGCCCACTTAAAATAGGGGAGTGTCACTGCACCAATCCCTGCAGTAAATGAGACATCTGTGAAGAAAGCGGCAGTTTCGTTTTGATAGAGGATTACCGGCAGCGAAGAAGCGTTGCTGACAACGAGATCGAGATAGCCATCGTTATCGTAATCACCGAACGCGCTTCCCATCCCGCTCCCCGGAAACCCGTTCCCGTCGTAGCCTGTACCGGTTAGGTCGGCAGTCTCAGTAAACGTGCCGTCCCCGTTGTTATAGTAAAGGAGGTCTGCCTCCATATCGTTGGCAATGTGAAGGTCTGGATAACCGTCGTTGTCATAATCGCCGATTGCGACGGCGAGACCGAGCGCGCGGTGCGAAATTCCAGAGGCTTCGGTGACATCCGTGAAAGTACCGTCTCCGTTATTGCGATAGAGGATATCGGGTTCACCCACAAAGTGGCTTCCCACAATCTGATCTGTAGGACTGCAATAGGTTCTGATACCGCGGGTCTCCCACCATTGGTTCTCGTCAATAGAGAATTTCATATAATTGACGACGTACAGGTCGACATTGCCATCTACATCGTAATCGAGAAAAGCACAACTGGTTCCCCAGCGTTCATCGCCGACACCTGCTTGTTGTGTGCTATCTGTAAACGTGCCGTCCCCGTTGTTGTGATAGAGGATGTTGCGTCCGTAGTTGGTTACGTAAAGGTCGGGGTAGCCGTCGTTATTGATATCTGCGGCGGCGCACCCGACACCGTAGCCCGAATCGCCAACACCTGCTTTGTCTGTAACGTCGGTAAAAGTGCCGTCCCCATTGTTCCGATAGAGTGTGTTTCGTGGGTGTCGTGTTTGTGATGTTTGCTCAACGACTGGCGGGGGGATGGACGTAGCGTTCACGACATAGAGATCGAGATGTGTATCAGCATTAAAGTCAAAAAAGAGTGCTCCGGATCCGAGGGTTTCGATGAGGAATTTTTCGCCGGTTCTGCCATCAACGTGTTGGAACGTGATACCTGCGACGGCAGTTGCGTCAACGAATTTAACTTCGGCAGAAGCAGAAGTCATCAGAATGAAGAAGAGAGTGATACAACAGAGGCATCTCATCATTCGTCGGCGTACGCTTTCTGTTTTTCGCGGGCATGCTGTGCTTCATCTTGTAATCCGAGTGTGTCACAGATTGCCGAGAGCGTGTCCCAATAATTCGCATCTGTGGGTGCCAGACGGACAGCCGTCCGTGCGTGGAAGAGTGCCTTGTCTAAATTCGTCTTTAGTTCTGTATAGCAGACTGCGATATTATTATGTGCGATTGCGAGTTCTGAATCGGCAGTAAGTGCTTGCTGATACGCCGCCATAGCGGGTTCAATTTTTCCTTGTTTATGGTAAGCATGTCCCAAGTTGTAATGTGCAGTTGCTAAGTCGGGTGCAAGCGAGATAGCCTGTTTATAGGTTGCCACTGCATCCGCAAATCGGCGACGCGCGAGGTAAACGATACCGAGGTTGTTATAGCCTCTTGCGTCATCGGGATGCTTTTTGACCCATGTTTTGGCTTTCTCAAGGAGCGGATCCGTCTGACTGAGGGTTTTAAAAAACGCCATCGCCGATGCTGCTTTCTCTTTCTCGCCGCGTTTGATGTAAATCTGGGCGAGTTGATAGTGTGCTTCCGTATTGTCCACCTGAATTTCAATCGCTTTTTCAATCGTGGTGATTGCCGTATCTAAGCGTCCCTGCTTTACGTAGGTTTTACCTAACCCTAAAAGCGGACTGGCATCTTTCGGATTAAGGCGTATGGCATTTTTGTAGGTACGTGCAGCGGCTTCATAATCGCCCTGTTTCAGGTGGACTTCACCGAGTCCAGTGTATGGGTCACACCATTCGGGATCCATGATGATGGCGTGTTTAAACGCCTTAGCGGCGCGAGGGAGGTCCCCCTGTTTAAGGTAAACCAATCCGATGTTATACTGCGGTTCAGCCGTCATAGGAGACAACGCGAGTGCCTTCCGATAAGCGTCAAGTGCGGCATCGTATTGCTTCAATTCGGAATACGCAACACCGAGTTTGTTGTAGAGGATCGGGGAATTTGGGTCAAGTGCGACGGCTTTCTTGTACGCGGCGACGGCTTGCTCGAATTCGCCTCGTGTATGGTAGGTAGTCGCACGCTGATAGTACTTTTCAGCGGGTGACGGGTCGGCTAAAGCAGTATTTCCAAAAGCACTGAAGAGAAAAACAGATAGAGCGAAATATTTTAGCATCCGCTTCCCTCCAATGTAAGGACAGCGTTTGCGCCGCCCTATAGTATGTTGCGTTAGCGTCAGCGCGCGTTTCGATTTTAAGCCGCGGTAGATGCGGTTTGTAATAGTACCGGTTTATTGGATAAAATTTTCGCGCTTGAGAAGCAGCGTAAGCATCTCTTTGATTTCGGTGTATCGTGCTGCCAAAATATTGAGCTCTTGTCTAAGATCTTGATTCTCTTTCGTGAGTGTATCTACTTCTTTCGTGAGTGTATCTACTTCTTTCGTGAAAGCATTTACTTCCGCTTGTAGTCTTCCATTTTCTCGCTCAAGGATAGCGATTCTTCGGAAGAGCCAAGCGAATCCGATGACTCCGATGCTTACGATGCCTATATCAATAACGGTGATTCCAAACCGACTGAAGTCCATTCTTGGCTTCCTTATATTGATAGGTTTTTAGGGACGAGGCAGCCTCGTCCCTACGAAGAACAGTCTGGATAAAGGGTCAGTCGCGGTCAGCCTTTATACTGCCCCATGTCGTCGCGAGTTTCTCTGCGGGTTCCACGGGTAGAAAATCGCCACTCATAATTTCGTTGATTTCCGCCTCGGTGATGATTCGATTGAAGACAAATACCTCGTCAATGATACCGGTGAAAAATTCCTCACCGGGGTGGCGTGCACCGACCATAACGGAACCATCAATTTCATCGACGGGTGGTGGTTTATTTCCGCCGCCTGCCTTCTTTCCGTCGTTATAGATGACGACTTCGGATTTGGTGTCGTGCGTCACCGCAAGGTGTACCCAATCTTCGGGTTGGATGTCATTACTAACGGCTTTTTGTGCCCAACCACCACCGGATGTCGACCAGAAATAGGTTTTGCTGTCGCCTTTTCTAAAAATTGATGCCCACTTCAGGGACCCAGCTGTCACCATATAATTCCAGTCGCGAATTTGGTCATCCCCACGTTTAACCCAGAAAGCGATCGAGAACTGCTCTCTTACTTGTAGTGTATCATTGATAGGCACTTTTACATGTTGCCCCTTTGTTCCGTCAAACTCTAATGCCTTTCCGAACTGCCCGTCCACCCATGTCGGACTTTTGATAAGTTCACCATCGTGGCCATGCACGGAACTATCTGCAGCATCACCACCTGCTCCTTCATCAAAAGAGAGATACAAAACGAGGGATTCGTCATCCAATCCCGCATATAAAGATGTTGTAAGGGTGAACAATACGACTATTGCAACGAGCACCCCTATAAGTTGTTCAAATTTGAGCATAGTAAATTCCTCCTTGAGGGAAGTTTCAAAGTGTTCTAAAGTTGAAAAGTTGAGAAGTTGAGAACTTTAGTTCACTTTAGCTACACTTTACAAACCTTACAGGCTGATGGTTTCCGATGGTTTCCGATAGTCATCTTGCTGACGGCTTCTTTTTAGCAGGCACCACATTTTTTACAGACGGTCGTATCACATTCACTGGTCATGAAACCTTTTTCGTGCTTGTTGAACTCAAGTTGTAAGAATTGGGGTTTAACATTCAGGTCGAGATGATCCCACGGGTTGACTTCATGCAGTGGACGTTGGCGAGTTGCGTAAAAGTGTGGCATTAACCCGTGTGTACGGAAGGCTTGATTCCACGATGTGCCGTTTGCGATTTCCAAAATAACTTTTCCGAGTCGTCGGTCGCCGCGTGCGAACGCAGCTTCTTGGTGTGCGAGTCTGGCGCTTGCAGAGCCGACTTTTATACTGCCGAGTCGGTTAATTTCACGTTTAAGGAAATCAAGTTTCCGAGCGATGGTTTTCGGAGGTTCCATGGCTACCCACTGGAAAGGTGTATGCGGTTTTGGCACCATCGGGGAAATTGTGAAACTGATACGTGCGATTCTTCCGGTTCGTTTCGCGTGTGGGAGTACGATCGTGCGCATCTCCTTTGCCATATCGACGATCGCTTGGACATCCTCAGGTTTTTCGTGTGGCACACCGATAAGGAAATAGAGTCGCAGGTTGAGAATATCGCGCTTCAACGCCTCTTCAAAAATGTAATAGAGTCTCTCACGTGGAATTGCCTTATTGACGACCTTCTGAAGTTCTTCGGTGGCGACTTCTGGCGCGATCGTGATAGTGCCTTGTTCACTGTCTGCGAGTGCATCGAGGAGTGGGGCGCGGACGGTTTCGGCACGGAGTGAGGCGCAAGAGATGCGGAACCCGCGCGCGACGAGTCCTGACGCGATTTCATCAATGTGTGGGTGGTCAGAGATAGAGGCACCAACGAGTCCGATCCTATCCGTAATCCCGCGTGCGCGTTCAGCGAGTGCGAGTGTACTTTCTACAGAACGGTGCCGGGGCCATCGACGGGCATAGTCAGCGACACAAAAACGGCACTGCCTACCACAGCCACGCACGATTTCGATGAGGTGTGCATTCGCGAATTCAGTATTGGGTGTGTGGATATGTGTGCAAGTTTCGACATCGTCAAGTTTTGGCACGGCACCGGCACGAATACGCGCGGAGATCCCCGATTTTGGTGTAACTGCATCGATGGTGCCGTCATCGTGGTAGGTTACATCATAAAAACTCGGTACATAAAGTCCCGGAACAGTCGCCAATGTTTCGAGTAACTCATGCTTGGCGGCGCGAGACTGCTTCCACGCGTTAAAGTGATCCATGAGTTGATGGATGGTATGTTCGGCTTCGCCGACAACGAAAACATCAACGAAATCGGCGATCGGTTCTGGATTGTAGGAGATATTGATACCACCCGCGATGACGAGGGGGTCCCAATCTGTACGTTCTTCGGCGAGTGGCGGTATATTCGCGAGCTGCAAGGTACGCGGAATGTTCACATAATCGGATTCAAAAGAGACTGAAAACCCGATGACATCAAACTGGTTAAGGGCAGTTTGCGTTTCAAAGGAGAAAAGCGGCTTTTGCTGAGTAATAAGTTTCCGGATATAATTCGATTCAGGAACAAAAACGCGCTCGCAAGCGGTATCTGCCCGATTGTTGAGGATAGAATGGATCACCTGAACGCCGAGACTTGACATTCCAAGTTCATAAGTACTCGGATAGACAAGTGCGAACCTGTTAGGTTTTCTGAAATTATGCTGCGTGCTGTGTTCTTGACTGCGCAGGTTTTGGTAGTGTTGGCGTAAGTCGAGCATCAATACCTATTTATCGTTCCGGTTTTTTGAGTTGACGCGCAGAAAAGCCGGAATTTCCCAATCTGTGTCGCGTCGTCGTGTGCTTTGTGATCGTCCTCTGGTGGGTCGCCGTCCTCTACCTTGGGGTTCATGCTCTTCGTCTTCAGCAGGTTCAGGGTCGGGTGCGTGTGTCGGCGCAGTAGGTCTACGCGCGGGGGCTCTACCGCCTCCCGGTCGGGATCTGCCGCCGCCTGCCGGACGTTGTTCTGATGGTGTCGCGGGTTGTCTTTGATAAACGTCTGCGTCATCGTATCGTGAAGTTCTGGTGCCACTACTAACTCGTTGGGATCCGGAGCCGAGTGCATATCTATTATCTGCGATCGTATCAAACCCGGTTGCGATGACAGTTACGAGGACTTCATCATCGAGTTCCAATTCATCTTTGTAAACGAGACCGAAGATAATTTGTGCGTCTGGTGCGGTATCTTTAATAACCTGCATCGCCTCGTCAAGTTCATACATCATAAAATCAGGCGGTGCGGTAATGTTAACGATCATACCGACAGCACCGGCGATGTTGGTCTGTTCGAGGAGTGGCGAACTGATGGCTTGTTCTGCAGCGATGTGTGCTCGGTTATCGCCAGTCGCGTGCCCCATTCCCATCAATGCGCTGCCAGCATTCCGCATGATGGACTCAACATCCGCGAAGTCAACGTTAATTTCGCCGGATTCCGTAACGATGTCAGAGATACTTTTGACCCCGTGGAGTAGGATCTGGTCTCCCATACGGAACGCCTCTCGTATCGGAAGTTTTCTGTCCATTGTATCGATGAGGCGTTGGTTCGGAACGACGATTACAGAATCAGCGGCTTCACGGAGTTCTTGAAGTCCGGCTTCGGCGGATGATGAGCGGCGTTGTCCTTCAAAGTCAAACGGACGTGTGACGACCCCGATTGTCAGGGCTCCGGATTCGCAGGCAAGTGAAGCGATGAGAGGTGCTGCACCGGTTCCGGTTCCGCCGCCCATACCTGCTGTAATGAAGACCATGTTCGCGTTTTCAACGATCGCCTGAAGTTGTTCTCTATCCTCTTCAGCGGCTTTCTTACCGATTTCAGGGTTGGCACCGGACCCCAAACCTTCGGTTGTATTATAGCCGATCTGGATTTGGGTTGCCCCGAGGCAGGTCAATAGTGCTTGTTGATCGGTATTAACGGCATAAAACTCTATACCGGTGAGTCCGGCTTCTATCATACGTTTAACTGCATTTCCGCCTGCTCCACCGACTCCGATGACTTTAATCCGTGCGCGTAAATTTTCAAATTCTTCTTGTTCAAATTCTATCATATTGGATTTCAGTTACCATAAGGTAGACATAGCAACCTAATTCCTCCTATCATCAATATAGCCTCAATCTCCAGACCGAGGTTCCTTCATAACTGATGTTGGTTCGCGTTTTCACATTAAATTATACGCTATGAGCGAGTTTAAGTCAAGTATTCCTGTACGTCTCACCAGGGCCATTCAGTTTTATATATTTACTTTATCTCTGTAAATACACCTCCCCTGTAGGAGCGAGTGTTTTTGCTGGGGTGTTTCTTCATGCTCGCGATCTTTCGTAAGAAAACGTCAACTTATGTAAACGAAAATCAAAATCAAAACCGAAAACTAAATCGTCCTGTACGCCTCATTGCGTTGGGACATAAGGGTTAGCGCAATAGGTCTAATATCCGAACCATTCTTTGATGCGTTGCAGGAAGTTACCGACCCCCTTTTCACGATACCGAGCGTTCTGTTCCTGTTCTTGACGGCGCAAAGATTCGCCGTACAGTGCGAGTCCTATACTTGCGGCATACATCGGGTGGTTTACGCGATCGGTTAAGCCTTGTAACCCGCGCGGGTACCCGATCTGTACGCGAAGTTGCAACATCGCTTCAGCAAGTTCTTGGAGCCCATCCATCAGGGCGGTGCCGCCGGTAAGTATCAGCCCACCTGGAAGCGGTATGTCGCCTAATTCTTCAC
Source organism: Candidatus Poribacteria bacterium WGA-3G (assembly GCA_000406005.1). Lineage (GTDB taxonomy): Bacteria > Poribacteria > WGA-4E > WGA-4E > WGA-3G > WGA-3G. Next base: position 3,173 of record ASZN01000020.1, on the reverse strand, counting down.
CGATCACTTCTAAGATTTCTGCCATGCGGTATTCAATAATTTCTGCAAGTTCAATTCGGTCAATGAAACGTGGCGGGTTAGCGTCACTGGTAACCGGGATGGACCTATCATCATCAGGATCGACCAATTCCGTCCAAGCGCAACCGCGATGCAGTTTGAGTTCCTCCGCTTCAGGAAGGGTAACTTTTAAGTACTGTGCGATATCGTTGGTAACGTGCTGCCCACCGACTGGAATGACTGCTGTATGTTGAATAGAATCTTCTTTGTAAACGACGATTTCAGTTGTTCCATCTCCGATGTCAACGAGAGCGATACCGACTTCACGTTCATCTCTTGAAACGACTGCCTGTGTCGCCGCCAAGGGTGCGGTGACGAGCGTCTCTATGATAGGCACGCCAGCCTTTTCAATACTATTAAGCAAATTCTGGATAGCCGTTGTACTCCCTGTGATGATATAAGCATAGGCTTCAAGGCGCGCGCCGGACATACCGACGGGTTCCCTAATACGATCTTGTGCATCGACGACGAAACTTTGTTGGATAACATGTAATATCTCTCGGTCTGCAGGAATAGAAATCGCCTTCGCTGCTATCATGGCGCGGTCAACGTCTTCGTATGAAATCTCGGTATTGGCGACCGAAACGACACCGTGCGAAGTCTGTCCGATGATATGTGCCCCGGAAATACCGACACAAACGGAGTCTATCTTTACACCTGCCATCAATTCGGCGTTAGAAATGGCTTTACGGATTGCTTCAGCAGTTTGGTTGATGTCAACGACAACACCTGCTCGAAGCCCTTCGGCGGGTGCGTGTCCAACGCCGATGACACCTATCTTCTGGCTACTTCCTTGTAATGTATTCGCGACAATGACCGAAATTTTGCTTGAACCGATATCAAGTCCTGCAATAATGTTTTGTTTTGGCATTTAAATGCTTCACCTCCTCTTTCATCAAACTTGAAAAGCAATACCTCGGAATATTACCCTATATTCTATTCTATTCTATTATAGCACGCTGTTATTGTTTCTTCTTGCGTGCTGCCAACCCGCCTAAGTATACTGTATCTTCATATCTTGCATCTAAGTACAGGTGTTCCGGCTCGGTTCCGGCACTGATAAGTTCAAGTCCGTAGGTATTTTGCTGTTTTAAGAACAGAGCGACATGATGAAGTCCTGATTTGACTGCATCTCCAGCGAGCCAAACAGTTCCAGGGAAATTATTGAGACGGAGTTTAATTTTCCGCTGATCGTTTAGATCAATATTCTTGATCTGTCTGGCAAGGCTTCGTTCTAAAAGTAAGGCAGTTTTCAGAATATTTAAACCGACGGCGAGCTCAGATATCTTAACAGCCGTCCCGACCTTCGGTAACGTGTCATTAATGACTCTCAGGACAGCCATATTTGGGAACTGTTCAGATATTAATGGACTCGCTGCACCGTTACCTATATGTTTTAACACATGTCCTTCGTTATCTACCAAGAAAAATGCACTGTTCTTTTCATCCGTAGAATCAATTCTCAGAAGAGCGAACGGGGCACGCTCGGTAACTTTAATGGTCAGCATCCGTTTCATTACATTTTTCGTAATGTAGGCATCTTTTAGATAACTCAGGTTCTCTTTGAGATAGGCGGCTGTCTGTTCTTCAGAATCTATGACGATATTTTGTAACTTTTTGCCTAAGACATCAGAGATCTGTAAATCAGTATAATGCATATTACCAGAAAATTCAAGCGAAACATATTCAGCACCGAAGAAACTGAGTACTGTTTTAGTGATGAACGCTAAAGTCAGTAGGGCAGCGGCGGCGAAAACGATACGCCGGAACCGGTATATTTTGGCATTCGGATGCTTACCGAGTTGCTGTGGTGGCATTGAATTCTGTCGAGTATATTGTCTACGCTTCTTACGCAAGAAGGCACCCTCTTTTCCGCGTTTCTATACGAGTCGATTTCCGTTCTGATGGTTTAGGAGATCGTTTTGCTTAGTTCGATGCCTTAATCCTTTTTAAGAATGCCCGTCCGATCTTACTAATATCGCCTGCGCCTAACGTTATCACGATGTCCTCAGGTTGCGTTATGTCCATGAGGACATCGGTAATTTCATCGGCATCGGGTACATAATGGACTTGTCGGTGCCCGTGTGCTTGTATTGATTCTGCCAATTTTTCGGCGGTAACGTTTTCGATAGGTGCCTCGCCTGCTCCGTAAATGGATGTAACAATAAGTACATCTGCCTGATAAAAGGATCGGGCAAATTCGTCTGCTAAATCTCTGACGCGTTGGTACCGATGTGGCTGAAAAACTGCGACGATACGACGCTTGTAGCCGTCTCTTGCGCCGCTGAGTGCGGCTTTCAATTTCGCTGGATTATGGGCATAATCGTCAACGACGATGATATCGTTGGCTTCACCGAGTACTTCAAAACGTCGATGAACGCCTTGGAACGATTCAAGGCTCTCCCGAATACGCTCAAATGGGACATCAAGTTCGAGGCCGACAGCGATGGCTGCCAGGGAGTTAGAGATGTTATGCCGTCCTGGCATTTTAAGATGGATTTCACCGTATAGATGTCCGTTTCTTCGGACACGGTAGCGCGATGTTGGACCTTCGACGGTAATCCCTTCGGCGATTAAGTCTGCCCGTGTATCGAGACCGTAAGTGATATAGCGTTTCTTAATCCGGGGGATGAATTTTTGGATATTCTCGGCATCCAGACAGAGTACCGCTGTACCATAGAACGGTACTTTATTAATGAATTTGAGAAAGGTTTCCCCGATTTCATCAACGTTGCTGTAATAATCGAGGTGGTCCGCGTCAACGGACGTAACGACAGCAACCGTCGGATAGAACATCTCAATCGAACCGTACGCCTCGTCTGCTTCAATGACCATAACATCGCCTTCACCGGTTTTGGCGTGGCTGCCGTCGACGAATTTCCCACCAACGACGACCGTCGGGTCAAGGCTGCTAAGGACTGTCGCTGTCATGGCGGTCGTCGTTGTTTTCCCGTGTGTTCCGCTGACGGCTACACTATAGCGCATCCGTGTAATCTCGTTGAGCATTTCTGCGCCGCTAACGATTGGAATATTCGCAGCCTTTGCAGCAATGAGTTCTGGGTTATCGACAGGAATCGCTGGCGAGATAACGACAACGTCGGCACCCTGGACGTGCG
>ASZN01000019.1 GCA_000406005.1 Candidatus Poribacteria bacterium WGA-3G | reverse complement strand
TGGGTGTGGAAGTTGGTGACTCTCTAAAGTTAGTCTACTATTGGGAGCCGTTTTGTGTCATACCGGGGGGCGGTTCAGAGAATTCTTCACCGCGTGCGGCTGCTTCCGTTCTGCGTCGATCCCAGTCCGCGATTTCTCTATAAACCTTCGCTTGACCTTCGGCGATGCCTTCCGCTTTGCCTTCCGCTTTGCCTTCCGCTTTGCCTTCCGCTTTGCCTTCCGCTTTGCCTTCCGCTTTGGCTGCCTCTTCGGCTGCCCGAATTCGCTTTTCTTGTCTGTCTGAATACCAATCTGACAATAACATGATTAGATCAATGCCTCCTACTATCATCCCGACTGCGGCCGCGCCAACTGGGATGAAGTTTGAAATATCGTCAAAGACATTTTGGACAGATTCATGCCCTTTCCAGCCTTTCGTTGTTTCATAATCCAAGGCGATGTAACCGTAGATGAGAACGAAGAGGGACATTAGGAAAAGTGCGAAGCCTGTTTTCCCTACTCTCCAAAAATCTCTTACGGCTCGTCCGAGTTCTCGCAATTTTAACAAAATGCCCTCCGTGAAATTAAAAATATAATACCATGTCCTGCATAGGTTGTCAACGGAAAAGTATGCCTGGGTTCGCGATCTGGATGTAGAAAAAATAAAATAGGGTGAAGGATTTGTCCTTCACCCTATTGGTTTCTATTTGTGTTCTTAATTACGGTTGCGAGGATTCAACACGTTGCTATCGAGAACGTCCTTTCGGGAGGCGTGGTGAAGAGCGTCGGTCGCCGCGGTAGTCGCGATTATCGCGTTGGTCATACCGGTTTCCGCCACGTCGGTCGCGCGAGTCATTCCCTCTTCTGTTATCTCTGTAATCGCGGGAGTCTCGATTGTCTCGATAGTTAGAACGACCGCCCTCGCGGGGTTCTCTGGGTGTGAATTCACGGTCATCGCTTGATTCGATGTTCAGTTCTTCAACAGGGACACCGTTAGCAGCGACGAGTGCTAAATCGACGCGATCTTGCTCGTCAATCGTGAGGATTCGGACAGTGACTTGATCGCCGACTTGCATAACATCTTCGGCACGTCTGACATATCCATCTCCCATCTGTGAGATATGAACGAGTCCGTCTTTACCGGGTAAGATCTCGACGAATGCGCCGAAAGATGCGGTTCGTACGACTTTACCGGTGTACTCTTTACCGATTTCAGGCATAGCGGTGATGGCTCGAATTTTCTCCTCAGCGTTTTTGACATCTTCTGCGCTTGTTGCGGCAATTTCTACAGTTCCATCGTCTTCGATATTGATGGTAGTGTTTGTCTCTTCTTGGAGACCCTGTACAGTTTTCCCCCGAGGACCGATGAGGTCTTTAATTTTCTGTTGCGCGATTTGTATGGAGTGGATGCGTGGTGCGTAGGGCGAAAGTTCTGCGCGTGGCTGTGCGATAACAGCGTTCATCTGTTCGATGACGGCGAGGCGTGCTTCCTTTGCCTGATGAATTGCGCGGCGCATCAATTCAGGCGTAACGCCTTCAATCTTGATGTCCATTTGCACAGCGGTAACGCCTTCACTTGTTCCGGCTACCTTAAAGTCCATATCGCCGAGAAAATCTTCGGTGCCGAGCATATCGGTAAGTATAGCTTCCTGTTCACCTTCTTTAATAAGTCCGACCCCTATTCCTGCGACGGGGTTTTTAATGGGTACACCTGCGTCTAATAGTGCGAGCGTTGCGCCACAGACAGTTGCCATAGAAGAAGAAGCGTTGGATTCCAATATTTCGGAAACGATGCGGATGGTGTAGTGAAAATCTTCCTTATCAGGTATGACGGGTTCGAGTGCTTTTTCTGCGAGTGCTCCGTGTCCGATTTCACGGCGTCCGGGTCCCATCATCCGTTTAACTTCGCCGGTGCTAAAAGGCGGGAAGTTGTAGTGTAAAAAGAAGGAACGTCTTACTTCGCCGTCAAGTCCACGTTGAACATCTTCATCTCCAGATGTTCCGAGCGTTGTAACGCAGAGGGCTTGGGTCTGTCCTCTGCTAAAGAGAGCGGAGCCGTGGGTATAGGGGAGTAGAGCGACTTCCCCAGAGATAGTGCGAATATCTGTTAGCCCGCGTCCGTCTACCCGTTTACCTTCTGTCAAAATTGCTTGTCGCATCTCTTCTTTTTCGATTTCACTTAAAATAGAGATGGTGTCTTTTGTTGCATTCGGATCGATGTCTTCTGGTGCCTCTTCAAGGATTTCGGAGAGTACATCTTCTTGGATTTGCTCGAGGTAATCCTCACGTGATTTCTTGTCAGCCATCCCGATGGATTCCCGAATCCGTGAAGTTGCGAGATCTCGGACTCGTGTGCTGAGGTTTGATTCAACACTTCCGGAGGTATAATCGCGTTTTGTATTACTACATCCTGCTGCGAGTCCCTCTTGAAGTTTGATAACCTCTTGTATCTGTGCGTGTGCTGTGATAATGGTATCAATGACTTCATCTTCAGGGATTTCGTGTCCACCACCTTCAACAGACATAACAGCGTCAGCTTTTCCACTGACGAATAGCTCCATATCGGAGGCGTTTAATTCCTCATAAGTTGGGTTGATGATCAATCGGTCTTCAATTCTTCCGACGGTAACGGCGGCGACGGGTCCATTAAAAGGGATATCAGAAATAGATAATGCGGCGGAGGTGCCGATAAGTGCGGGTACATCCGCGGGATGGACACCATCCGATGAATAGACGTTACATAATACTTGTACCTCAGCCTTAAAGTCCTTTGGAAAAAGTGGACGGATACAGTGGTCTATGAGTCGCGCCACGAGTTGTTCTGAGGATCCGGGTCGTGGTTCTCGTCTACCATACACTGTGGGTATGCGTCCATTGGCATAAGCCCTCTCACGGTAATCTACTGTTAATGGAAAGAAATCGAGGTCGTGTTCACTATCATCAGCCACTACTGTGACCAAGACAACCGTCCCCCCGTATTGTACCCAGACAGCACCATCTGCCTGTTTCGCAACTTTTCCGGTTTCAATGGATAATTTCTCGCTCCCAAGTTGCATTTCAACTTTCATTTAATACTACTCCTGTATTCCTATTTTCCGTCGTGCCACTATATATGAAAAATAAAGAGGCGATGCAATCACTGCCTTTTTTCGAGAGACAAATTGCCGACTTAACGATGCTAACTACATTTTTTAAAATGAGATCGTGCCGTGCTAATGAGACTCGCTCGGCACAAGATTTCGATCATTATGTTCTGCTTGTGCCGATATAGAATGTACTTAGCATCCATACGATAACCTAATTTACCTTAATCCGATGGTGTCACGAATTCCGAGTTCATTAATTAAACGGTAATAGCGCGTAACGTCTTTCTTATATAGATACCGTAACAAGCGACGTTGTTTACCAACTAAGCGGTAGAGTCCATGGCGTGAATGATGATCCTTGCGGTGTGTCCGAAAATGTTCAGTTAATTGTCGAATACGCGCGGTCAAAATTGCCACTTGTGCCTCTGGGGAACCTGTGTCCTGTTGATGTATCTGGTACTTTTGGATTAATTCTTTTTTCTCTGGTGCACCAATTGCCAATTACCTTCACCTCCTTCTTACAATTTTAGGAGTTTGCAACTTTATCAATCTCATAAGGCGAGCAGTGCGAGGCACCGATGCTTGTCTTGTATTATATGAAATGGCGATTCAGCTGCGTTCGGGAAGTCGTTCCCATCGTTATTTTATTTTGTACTTATATAATACCACAAATCCGTTGCGAATTCAAATTAAACTCATATCCGAAGCAGTAGGAATACCTAACTGAGTCTTTCAGGTTGGCGGTTCGTCTCTACGAGAATCTTCTTTGCTGTCTTGATATCGCGTTGTATTTGTTGAATGAGTGCTTCAGGGTTGGTGAACTTCTGCTCACTCCTAATTTTTTTTATTAGAAAGATTTCTACGGATTTTCCGTAGATTGTTTCATGAAAATCAAAAAAGTGGCATTCTATCTGAACAGTTGTGCCGTCAAACGTAGGACGAACGCCAATGTTCAAGACGCCATCGAGTTGTTGTCCTTCCAATTGTGCTCGAATGGCGTAAACGCCATTCGGTGGGCAGACTTGTCCGTGTGTGTCTATGTTAGCTGTTGGAAATCCGATCTGCCGTCCACGACCATCGCCGGGAATGACGTTCCCGATGAGAGCATAATAACGTCCCAACAGTTGTGCAGTGCAGTGCATATCTCCCCGCGTCAAGGCCTCTCGTATCCGGGTGCTATGGATAGGGGTACCATCTATTTCTGTTGGGGGTACAACGGTAACGTCGAACGGATATACTTCGGCGAATTCTATGAGTTTTTCGGCGTTGCCAGCGCGATTTTTTCCGAACTGACAAGCGTACCCGACCACGATATGTCTGGCGCGGCATTTTTTTAGGAGGACATGTTCCACGAAGTATTCTGGCGACATCGCCGCTATTTGTGCGTCAAAACTGAGCATAATAATTTTGTCAATCCCCAGTTGTTGAAGGATTTCGATGCGCTTGGAGAGTGGCGTTAGGAGAGGGGGGCAGCGTTCGGGTGCGAGGAATGCGAGAGGATGGGGATAAAAGCTGATCAAGACGCTCATCAACTTATAATGTGTAGCATGCTTGAGAAGTGTATCAATAACGGTTTGGTGTCCGATGTGGATCCCGTCAAATACACCAAAAGTGACGACTGTATTTCTCTCGAATTCGGCTATATCATTCAACCGACAAGTTGTAGGATCGATTTTCGGATCGGTCCTATGACTGGCGTTTTCCACGTGGCTCAATCCTTCCAGAATCCGTATATTCCGAGGAATTTTGATCCATATAGCGTTGTGCGGTTTCAACAAGTGTTGTGAGTGCTGTGATATAATGCGTGAGCAGCCTGCATCCTGCGGCCCGTGCGTGTCCGCCGCCTTCAAATTCAGCAGCAAGTTGACTGACATCAACGCGTCCTTTGCTTCTCATACTAACTTTCGTGCTTCGATCGGTCATTTCAGAAACACAGAGTGCGACCTCAACACCGGCGATTGCTTGAATTTGATTGACAATCCCTTCTACTGCATCGGTGTTTGTTCCTGTTTTACGGAACATCTCTTGTGTTGCGTAAACTGACGCGATTTTTCCGTTATCGGTCACTTGTAATGTCCTGAGAACTTCGCTTAGTACTCGAAGTTTAGCGACGGGTAGTTGTTCATAAACGTTCCGATAGACTTCATCTGGTGCGAATTCGCCTATCTCCATCAATTCCGCTGCGATCTGATGTGTTTCAGGTGTCGTATTGCTATAGCGAAAACAACCGGTATCAAACATGAGCCCCGTATAAAGACAGAGCGCGCACGCTTTACCTATTGGTGTTTGATAGTGTTTAATAAGTTTATAGACGATTTCTGAGGTGGAAGAGGCAGAAGGCATAATGAGGTTTATGTCGCCGAACGCCTCTGCTGTGGCGTGATGGTCGATGTTAACGAGTTTGTGTATTGGCAGTAAGGTTTTAGAAAGTTTTTTTCCGATCCGGTTAAGTGTGCTTGCGTCTAATACAACGAGTACTTCCGGTCGATATGAATCAACGGCATTAACCGCTTCAATGATATCCCACCCTGGAAGGAATTTGTAGTTTTTAGGTACGGCATCCGTATTAAATACTTTAACAGATTTCCCGATCTCTGTGAGAAAGGTGTATAGCGCGAGTTGGGACCCGATAGCATCGCCATCAGGATTAATATGCGTTGAGAGTGCGAAGCTGTGATACCGGTCAAATACAGAGAGGAGTGTGCTGTAGTTTGGCATCTCAGTTGTCTGTAGAGTCTTCATGTAAGGTCTGCTGTCTGGTTATCGGGTGCCTCATCTTCTGAGTTAACGGACTTCAGGAGTCCATCTATTCTCAATAGGTAGTCAGCGGATTCATCAATAGCGAAGCGGAGTTCTGGCGAATAGCGTAGGGTGAGTCGTTTTCCGATTTCTCGGCGTAGGAATCCTGTTGCGCTTTTCAGGCCTGCGAGTGTTTTCTCCTTTTGTGTATCGTCTCCGATAACGCTTACTTTGACATCAACATATTTTAGGTCTGGTGAAACTTCTGCCTGTGTGACAGTACAAAACGCGACACGCGGATCTTTAACGGAACGTTGGATGATCTCGCTGAGTTCCCGTTGGATGAGTGCTGCAACGCGATCTTGCCTTCTACTATCTGCCATGTATTTCTACCTCAACAGCAAGTTTTGTCTTGCGATTTATGTCTTATCAGAAAAAGAATTCTGTTTCGTAATCGATGAGTTCAGCATCGACATTTGCCTCAACAAAATTAACGACATGCGATATAAGTTTGTTGAGGTGTGCGTGATCGTTGGAAACGGATACTGCTGCTAACACTGCAAGCTGATGTGCGTCTAACGCCTCAATCTCTGCGATAGCGATATTGAAACGGTTTTTAAGTTTAGCAATAAGACTTTTGACGACCCGGCGTTTCGCTTTCAACGATTGGCTGTCTGGGATCCGTAGCCGGATTTTACAAACACCGATGTGCATAAATTTAGATGTCGATTAATTGCCATGTTAGTTGCGGTTTTCAACTGCGTCGTTTAATAAATAGGCTATGATATAACAGAACGGGTTATGAAAGCGTACGTGCGATTTCTTCGTGGACGTAACACTCAAGCACATCGCCGACCTTTAGATCACCAAACGCTTCGATGCCTATACCGCATTCATAGTTTGCTTGTACTTCGTTTACATTTTCCTTGAATCGACGGAGTGAAACAACTTTTCCCTCGTGAACCAAGCGATTGTCTCGAAGGACACGAAGGGGTTGATTGTAAGAGATGCGTCCCCAATTGACATAGCTGCCAGCGACTAAGCCGAGGCGTGGTACTTTAAACAATTCGCGAACCTCTGCGCGTCCGATAACGATCTCTCGAACTTCTGGGTCAAGTAAGCCTTCCATAGCAGAGTGGATGTAGGAAATGAGGTTATAGATCACGTTGTATGTCCGGACATCAATCCCCTCCAATTCCTTAGCTTGTACTGCCTCAGTTGTTGGGTGAACGTTGAAACCGACAACAATAGCGTCAGATGCAGAAGCGAGCAAAATATCAGTTTCGGAGATTCCGCCGACGGCTTGGTGAATGATCTTAATTTTAACTTCATCAGTGCTCAATTCAAGTAAGGATGAGGCGACTGCTTGTACGGAACCTTGGACATCGCCTTTAAGGACGACGTTCAATTCTTTAATTTCCCCTTCTTGGATTTGTTGGTATAGGTTTTCCAAGCTGACGTGGCTATTTGTGCCGAGTTTCTCGGTTCGGTATTGATCTAGGCGTGCTTCGCTAATTGTGCGTGCGTCCTTTTCAGATTCAATGACGTAGAATTTATCACCTGCTTCAGGAACACCTGTAAATCCGAGGACTTCGACAGGACTTGAGGGTCCGGCTTTTTTCATCCGTTTTCCAAAATCGTCTATCATTGCTCTAACTTTTCCGGAATACCTACCGGAGACAAAAAAGTCTCCGACCGTTAGTGTTCCGGATTGTACTAGTACAGTTGCGACGGTGCCGCGTCCTTTATCGACTTCTGCCTCAATGACGACCCCGCGTGCGGGTTTATCTGGGTTTGCCTTGAGTTCAAGGAGTGCTGCCTCCAAAAGTAGCATTTCGAGGAGAAAATCGATGCCTGTTCCTTCTGTAGCGGAGGTTTCGACACAAATGGTTTGCCCACCCCATTCTTCAGGAATGAGTTCATGTTCTGATAATTGTTGTTTTATATAGTCTGGTCGTGCGCCGGGGACATCGATTTTGTTAATTGCGACGACGATAGGTACTTTAGCGGCTTTTGCGTGGTTAATAGCCTCAATTGTTTGAGGCATCACGCCGTCGTCGGCTGCAACGATAAGTACAACGATGTCAGTTGCTTGTGCGCCGCGTGCGCGCATAGCGGTAAAAGCGGCGTGTCCGGGTGTATCCAAGAAAACGACACTTCCACTTTCCAGGTTTACGTGATATGCCCCGATGTGTTGTGTGATATTCCCCGCTTCAGATTCACTGATGTTTGATTGACGGATAGCGTCCAAGAGAGAAGTTTTACCGTGGTCAACGTGTCCCATAATTGTAACAACGGGTGCCCGGGGTTGTAAAGATTCAGATGGGTCTGCTTTTTCAACCAACAGTTCTTCTTCAAGTGTTTTCGCTTTGATAGCTTCAAAACCCAAGTGCTCTCCAAGCATAACGAGGGTCTTGTAATCGAGCCTCTGGTTTATATTGGCTATCACTTTCAGTTTCATGAGTTGCATAATGAGTGCCGACGGTTGCAAGTCGAGTGATGTAGCGAGATCAGAAACGGTCGCGCCTTCTTCGATTTTCAAACCGTTGGCGGCATTTTTGACGGCTGCTTCATTTTTGGATACAACCTGCGCGTCGGCTTTGACTGTAAGTTCAGATTCTATTAATGCGACGGTATCTGGGTCAAGTGATGTCATATCATTTTTAACCTGGACACCAAGATCCTTCAGGAAGGCGATAAGTTCCTGGGGCGTTAGGTTATATTGTTTTGCCAATTCATAAACCGGCGTACCCTGTCCGTGATTTTGCTCACGATTATTTCTATTGGATCTTCGCCGCTGCCGTGGGGCTCTACTCATAGGAGTACCTCCTTTTTTCTGTTGTGCTATCGGATTCTTTTGTCCATTGAAGAAGGATCTTCTCAAATCGTTCTATAACCGCGTGTGCAAGTTGTGTCCGTAATAGCGAATTAATGCGTCTCGGCGACTTAAATGCTTTCAGGATGCAGGATTCGGAGCGGCAAACATAAGCCCCGCGCCCGTGTAACTTTTTTTCGTTGTCAATTCGGAGTGTTCCATCTTTTTGACCGACGAATCGGATCAACGTCCGTTGTGAAAATTTTTCTCGACACCCGACACAAGTCCGAATAACATCCGTCAACAATTTCACCCACTTTCAGATTCAACATCAAAATCGTCTTCAACATCAAAATCGTCTTCAACATCAAAATCATCATCGCTGGTTGCTTCAAGTGGTTCAGCGTTCTCTTCTGCGGTTTCGGTTTCAAAAGTATCTGTATCTACCGTACTATCGTCTATATTTTCAACATCTGCTGCATCGGTAGCATCTGCAGCGGGTTGTTCTTGTTGATTTTCGTGAGCGTCTTCATCAGGTGTGTCTACTGTTTGCTCAGTGTCATCGGATCTGAAGAGTCCATTGATCGAAACAGTATCTTCGGATTCACCTTTTATATCGACCTTCCATCCGGTTAATTTTGCGGCGAGCCGAGCGTTCTGTCCACGTTGTCCGATGGCTAAGGAGAGCTGGTTGTCTGGGACAATGACGCGTGCACTTTTATTCGCCTCGTTGAGTTCGACCCTTTTGACGACGACCCGCCCCAAAGCGTTAGCGATAAAAACGTTTGGGTCTTCGCTCCATTCGACGAGATCAATTTTTTCGTCATCGAGTTCACTGACGATAGCGCGTACACGGATCCCTTTGACACCGACACAGGTGCCGACGGCATCTATTCCTTCCTCCGTGGCTCTGACTGCGACTTTTGCCCGATTGCCTGGATCGCGTGCGACTGCCATTATTCGGACTTGCCCATCGTAGATTTCGGGGACCTCTTGTTCAAATAACATTGCGACGAGATCTCGGTGTGTTCGGGATACGATGATCGGGGCGCCGCGCATCTCGTTTTTCACATTTAATATTAGGCATTGCAAGCGTTTACCGCGTTCGTAGTTGTGTGCGCGCGGCATTTCTCGCGGTGGTAAAAAGGCTTCTGTCTGCTCAAGGTCTAAGATAATACCACCGCGTTCAAATCGCTGGACATAACCGGTGACGACCTCACCTTCGCGTCCGGCGAATTCGTCATAGATTTTTTCGCGTTCAGCCTGTTTAATTTTTTGGAAAAGGATCTGTTTTGCTAACTGGGCAGGAATCCGTCCAAATTCGCTGGGATTGATTTCGACGTTCAGTACCTGTCCGATTTCAATGTCCTCTTGGAATTGCTTGGCGTGCTCGATGGGGATTTCTGTGGAGAAATCACGCATAATATTAACGACCTTCTTAGGGACGTAGCAGCGTATATCACTATTTTCCAAGTTAATCTCAACAGCAACGTCGGCATCGGCACCATAAACTCGGCGTGCTGCGGCACGAAGTGCTTCCTCTATCGCCTCAACAAAGACCTGTTCAGGTAAATCTGTTTGTGCTGTATTCTGACGAATAGCGTTCTGGAGGTCCTTTAACATAAGTAACGTTCGCGGTTCCTGTTTCAGGTTTTATATAGGTTTGCAAACAACATCCTATACCGGTTCAGACCGCATGCTCCTTTCCAAATTCTTTTACAATCTTCCTTTACCGTGCTTACGCACCTGCTATGTTAGCGAGGTATCCCATCTGTTGATTGGCGGATCTTGAAATCTCGACAACACTATATAGGACGTAGAAATTCATGAAGTAATTGCGTAAGCCCAATCTTAAATAGGGTGGCGATATGTGTGCTTTGCCTTTCTGTGTTACCATTGCAGATGTATATGTGCCGTGCGAATCTGTGAAATTTCAACAGAGACGTTCTTTCCACCGTCTTGTGCTAAGACAACCGTTTCGGATTGGACTTCTACAACGACACCTTGGACATAGTGTTCTTGTTGGTTTTCCGATTCGGAGTTGACTTGGATGCGGACAGTTCGCCCGCAATTTCGCTGGAAGTCCCTGGCGGTTCGTAAGGGTCTATCTACCCCCGGTGAGGCGACTTCTAACTGTGTATAGCCTGCGAAAAACTCGTGGACTTCTAAAATCGGTTGTACGATATGATTCACGGCTTGGCAATCTTTCACCGAGAGTCCGTCTGGTTTGTAGATGAGGAGTCGCAGGGTCTGTCGGTGCGTTTCTACATCCACGAGTTCGATACCGTCGCTATCAAGTATCGGTGTTAACATCTCAATAATAGCGTTTTTCTCGGTTGTTGTCATATCCACCTATGAAAAAATCCTATGTAAAATTATAAAAAAACGCGAATTATCCCAATAATAGAGGTCCCTCGCGGTTGGTTTTATGTTGTGTTGTGCAGTTGACAGGCATCGCACTGAGGTACAAGTGTCTCCGCTAATTTTAAACTTACTGCTTAACACAACTTCTATCGATTGCCAAGTAACGGCTTATCAATTGTCGTCTATCACTGATATCGTTACATAATACCTGTTTTCCTTGATTTAGTCAAGCCAATTCACGACCCTCAGAAAACCGTTGGATCGAGGACTCATGTGTTTGAAAAAACTCAATAACCTCGCCGTTTGAACCTCCTTCTGTTTGGACATGGATTGCTCACTAAACCATCGTCATAAGTAGGATTCGGCGTAGATTATGACATAATTGTATCATATCCAATGTTATAAGTCAAATTAAAAAGCTGCTTCTCCAGCAGAAAGCGATTTTATTTTTTTCCGAAGTACGTTATAATTATTCGCATGAGCATGTTTCGTGAACACTGGATCGGCGGGTTAGTGGCTTATAGTACCTTTTTCATCATCTCGCTTGTCGCTACTATTGCTGTTCCAATCTTCTATGATACGGTACCGGAGGCGTGGAATCCGACGATTCCACCGGTGTTGGATTTTCTACAGATCATCGGTTGTTTTGTTATCGCGGTGCTGTTCGGACTCTGGCCAGATGTTGATATTAAGAGCAAGAGTCAAAAGATATTTTACAGTGTCCTGTTTGTACTGAACGTAGTATTAATTGTTTTTTTACAAAAGTACTTGGAATCGGCACTATTAGGTCTGTTTGCGATGCTTCCGATAATGAGTAAACACCGCGGATGGACGCACGCTAAGATTACGATGATTTTGCTTCCGGGTGTGTTCCTTTTAATCCCGATCTATACCGACTATGCAGAATGGGCATCGGGTGCTAATCTCGTATCAGATTTCTATGGATTACGGGATTGGGATGACCTTCCGGATGCTCTCCTTAGTGGTTTTCCTTTCTATGTTGCAAGTTTCGTCGGTTATGCGTCGCACCTGTATCTGGATGGTATTCTTTTTCGTTCACGGAAAGCGCAACGTCAGAAGGCACGGGCGAACCAATGAAGTTAGTATCTGACACATTTCGAGAACTCTTTGAGCATAAGGCTATGCAAGCACTCGGCGATTTCGCCGAGAAGCGAGGCGTAGAACTCTATCTTGTCGGTGGCAGCGTTAGGGATCTATTGCTCGAACGCCAAACGACGGATATCGATTTCGCCTTAGCATCGGATGCGATTGCGTTTGCGAAGGCGTTTGCAGCGAGAATCAGAGCGACGTGCATCGTGCTTGAAGAAGCCCCATCCACTGCTCGTGTGGTTGTTAAGCGGTCGGATGTTTCAGGCGGATTATGGCTCAGCATGGATTTCGCGCAATTCCGCGCGGCATCGCTCATTGAGGACTTACGTCTACGGGATCTCACGATTAATGCGATGGCAGTTGCGTTTGAAAATACGGAGACGTTCGCGAAGCAGGGGCGCGCGCAGAACGCCTGTCACGTAGTAATTGACCCCTGTGGTGGTATGAAGGATTTGGAAGCGGGTCTACTCCGGTTTCCGAGTGAAAGGGTGGTGCAAGAGGATCCGGTGCGTCTGCTGCGGGTTTATAGATTCGCAGCGCAGTTGGATTTTGAGATTTCCGAGGCTGCGATCGCTTTGGTTGTAAAGCATCGGTTGTTGCTGTCCAACGTGGCGATGGAAAGATGCCGTGATGAATTGGTCAAAATTTTTAAGGTAAAAAAGTCATATCCATATCTAAGACAATTGGAGAGCGTTGGATTACTTGAACAGGTTGTTCCATCAATTAGTGGGACGGATAGTGCTTGGTGCTCACTTGAGGATTTTGAAAAAAGTCCGATTCCTACGGGACTTGATGCTTATCGGAATGGGATTAACGACTATCTCCGAGAGGAATTGGGAGTAGAGGCGGATCGACGTACTTTCATCAAACTTGCTTTTCTCTGTGGAGACAATCCGAGCAGTATCGGCGAACACCTTCGGTTGAGCCGAAAAACGGTGCAGTTTATGGCGAATCTCATCTCTGGAAGTACAGAATTTAAACGGATAATGCCAGAGCTGACGCATAAACAGATAGTAGACTTTCTCAGAACATATCTGTCGGATTGGTTCGGAGTGCTACTGTACGCCGCTGCATTATATCCGATTGACTCGGCAATCCTTAAACAGGTTGCTGATACTTACTATGAACGTATTTTGCCAGTTCGCAATCAAGGAAAACTCATCACAGGAAACGATCTGATTCAGACCTTTCGCTTGAAAGAAGGGAAGCAGATTGGGAACCTGTTGAAAGAAATTGAGGATCGCCAATTTGCGGGTGAAATCTGTACGCGTGAAGAGGCATTCGCTGCAGTTGCGGCATTAATTCGACAGCATAGCAACTGCTAAAAAATGCGTAAGTCCTCTCACGAATTGGTTTTGTCCTTTTGTAGAAATTTCGGAAGCAACGATAGTAACAGTAGAAGTACGCCAGCGGCTCCGAGATAGAGAAGCGTCTTCCAGATATTACCCTCACCACTGACAAACGCCCCACCGAGTTGAACAAACACCGTCGTCGCCGGTAACATAAAAATAGCAGAGACAATAACATAGGTGGTAAACCGAATGCTGGTGAGTCCATAGGCATAATTTTGGAGGTTAAACGGAAAGATAGGGACTAAGCGCGTAAGCATAACGATCCGCCATCCCTGTTCTTCAACCTGGGTGTCTATTTTTCGGAATTGTGCGTTATCCTTGACCCAGTTTTCAACGAGATCGCGAGCCACGTATCTGGCGATGAGAAATGCGGCAGATACGGAAATAATAGAGGCTATAGAGGCGTAGAGGACACCCCACAGCGGACCGAACACGAAACCTGCTAACACGGTTACAGGGGTACCCGGTAGAAAGAAGACAGTGGACACAAAGTAGAGTCCAATATAGACCAGCGGCGCGACTGCCCCAAAACTTGCTACCCACGTTTTGATCTTCGGAACATTTTCCAGCCGGATATTGTCTGTCACGCCATAGGATTTCAATACGAAATAAACGATAGCGACAATGCCCAGGGCAATCGCGATTTTAAGAATGCTTTTTTTCATTTTTTTCTTGAAATTGCCTCCAAGTAGGCTTTAATCTGTGTTTGATACCGGACGGGGATGCGTTTATTGTCTATAGCCTCGGCGTAAGTGCGCGACGCGTTGAGAACGGCATCGCTGAAAGGTAGATAGACAGGTGCACCGTCATGCACCTCACCTGTAAAGACATCGGAGAAACCTTGTGCATCGCCGGAATCGGTTGTTGTAAGCGTCAACTGGTTTCCATTCATTTGTAAAATCGGTGTTTCTTCGCCAACGAGTGGAGATGTCGCGTTTTCGCTATCTGGACTGCTTTCTATTGCGTCGGCTTCAGTTGTCTGGGATTCAGTCTGTGGATCGGAATTGGATATGCTTTCCACGGTGCCTTGTACCTCGGTCGTACCAACATCTTGCCCGGGTGCGCCATCGCTATTGGCAATTCCGCCACTTGACGTTTCAGTTTCGATTGCTGCCAATGCTAATTCTTTCTGGCTTGCAGTGAGTTGTGCTTCCAATTGCGCCAGATCATCTGATGTATCCACCTTCTGAAGTGCAGAGATGATGTCTTGCAGCGTCTCTGGTGTGACAGCCTTGCCCTGAACTTGATTCAATGCATCACTGAGTGCTCCCTTCGGTAGACCTTCAGCCAAGCGTGCAAAGAGATCTTTAAGTTCCGCTTGGAGTTCTGGCGGTATCTCAATCTGTTCTGTGAGATGCTCAAGTTCTGCAGCGAGTTGGTCGGCATTCATTCCGCGAAAACTTTGACTCGCTTCTGTGGCTTCGGCGATAGCATCGGCTTGCTCGGCTTGCTGCTTGCGTACCTCTTTCTTTAAGTTGCTGAGATGTTTCTGTGCCGTATCAAAATCGGTTGCGGTTTTTAACTTCTGTAGGGTGTCGTTGATTTGCTGCTGTAGGTCTGAGTTGCTTACCTGTTTGTCGCTAAGTTCTTGAGTGGTTCTATCCAATATTTCCTGTTGTTGAGGGGTGAGTGGCTGCGGTACTTCATAGAAAGGAGGGACGGTGAAGGAGAGTCCAATGAATAAAAGCGGAATTGGAAACAGTTTCAGGAATTTTGGAACCCGGTATGGACTTATTTCTGTGATGTCTAAGGTGACTACAGTCTCCGCTGCATCTTGGATCTGGCGTTGCGCGAATTCGTTTTGGGGTGTCATCTGCATCAACTCGGCTGCCGTACTGAGACGCTCTTTGAGTCCCATTTTTTCGTCAGTAAAGCGTGCGACAGACAGCAAATCCTTGCGCTTTTTGAGACTGTGGTAGATGCCTATTGCTATTGCAGCGAGTATGACAATTGAACTGACGAGCGACAACTGAAGCGGTAGGAGAATCCATCGGTTTAGGAGGAATAGCGCAGCAAGGAGGACAAGCCCACAGAAAGACGTGGTTGCAACTGTCTGTAAGCGTGCTTGCCGATCCATTCTGGAACGGATATCGGTTAGACATTTATGTATACGCTGGGCATCTAATCCGTTTGTCTGATTGTGTTTAGTGTTCACTGTATGAGTTTCTCCACTGTTGTCATGACTGTATTCGGGGTAATCGCTTCAAGATTCTCGCGTGCGCGATCTGGGTGTGCGTCCCATTCCTTAGATGATAGCGTTTTCATAAATTCACACTCTTTACGTGCGATAACAGCATGTTTTTTCCATGGCGGTGCCCACTGGATAAGATTTGACGCGCCGAACAAGGCGATCGTGGGTGTTTTTACGGCGGTGCTGAGGTGCATCGGTCCCGTATCGTTACTGATATAGAGGTTACACCGTTGTAGGAGTGCCGCAAGTTGCATCGGGGTTGCGTGATTGACAATAACAGGCGAATGCGACATCTGTGCTACGACTTGGTCGGCTAACTTACCTTCTCGCGGGCCGGTCGTGATAACAATGTGTGCCTTGTATATTTCGTGAAGTTGGTCGCCGAGGACGGCAAAATTCGCTGCATCCCAACGCCGATAAACGGTAGCGGCTCCAGGGTTGAGACCGATAATAGGGTTGCCATCATCAATCTTCTGGATTTTAAGAAAGTTATCTGTCCACGCTTTACCGTCACTATTGACAAACACTTCCGGTTCATCGTCTGTGATCTCAACACCGAGTGCACGAACGACATCAAGGTAGCGTTGCGTCTCGTGTTGTGCGGTATTATTCGGGACTGCGATGTTTAGCAACTTTTTTCTTCCTGCGTTCGTTTCAAATCCGACGCGAAGCGGGATTCGAGCAAGAAATGTATGTAATACCAAGCGGAACGTCGGTTGTAATATAACCGCCATCTGAAATTTTCGCCGTGCAATTTGGTAGATGAGTTTCGGCACGGAAGCCTGATAGGTCAACACTTCATTGAGATGTGGGTTTGCGGATACCAGGTCCTCCCGCGTCGGTGCTACCATGTAAGCGATATATGCCTCTCGAAAATGTTCACGCAAGGCACGGATGACAGGTGTTGTCAAAACTGTTTCGCCGAGGGGTGCGAGTCTGATGATTAAGATGCGGTTGACCTGCTCAGGTTTTAGCATATTGGCACTGCTTCTTTTACGCTACAATTCTGCTAATCCAGAATGATATACCACTCGTTCCACTCTTTGTCCTGTTTGAGGTTTTCAAATCTTTTGAGGGTTTCCCGAAGTTCATCTGAAAACCCGTTACCATAACTATATCCACCGACACTTACAATGAACTTGGCGTAATATTTGAGTGCTTCCGCTTTGTGTCTCTGGGCATCTGCTTTGTCCTTCTGCGTGTTGTCACTGGTGAAACCGATGTAGTGCTCGCTTTCCCCCAGTGATTTCAACGCCTGCCAAAGGTTATCGTTGACATGTGCAATACGAAGATAAGCCATATAGACTTCTGTAAGCCCAGTTTTGGCGTATTTCTTGATGTAGTCGTAGTGGGCATTGAGAGATTTTTCAACAGGTTCACGTTCATTGTATCCATGCTCAATGAGATAGTATTCGGCGGCAGGTCGCCAACTACTCTTTGGATACCGTGTAACAAGGCGTTCGAGGAAACCGTAGGCATACGCTGCTCTGGCATTAAAGTGTTCGTATACAATCTTCGCGCCCCACCGGTTTAGTCTAATAACCTGACTCCACTCCATGAACCAGTCAGGCTCAGTTTTCGTTTTTTTCTGTGCATTATTGGAAATGGATACGTACTGCTACCTGCAAGAGTCGGGGTTACAAACCCCTCCTACAAGAGTGGTGTGTGACAATTGAATGGCTCTGCATTTCGCTGTCCATCAATTGCAAATTTTTCCCATTCACGGTATAATACCGTAAAACTGACGGGAAGTCAAGATGATTATCCATATTCAAACACTGAAAGAAAAGTATCTACAGGGTTGGGAACGGCAAGCGACTGTTATTTTGCTTGCCTCTGCGTTGTTGTTAACGCTGCACCGATATTATAGCCGTCGAAGCTTTTTCAGGCGGCACTTCACAGAATACTTTGACAGTCTCCCATTACCTGAGAGTCACTCGTATTTTTACTGGTTTTTGATCACGGCGTTTACGTTGTTCCTTCTTCCCGCACTCGTTGCAAAATTTGGGACATCGGAACGTCTAAAAAATTACGGGGTTCAGCTCGGAAACCAGAAACTCGGATGGCGTGTGACAGGCATGGCATGGGTTCTGATGATACCTGTGGTTGTCCTTGCCGTTATCGTGTATCCGCCTTTTGTAGAAAAATATCCGCTCAGCAAGGCAGTTACAAGCAGTTGGCAGGCGTTCTTATTGTATCAACTCGCGTACGGTGTTTATATGTTTTCGTGGGAATTCTTTTTTCGCGGGTTTATGCTTTTCGGATTGGAACGGAAGTTCGGGAATTATGCTATTTTAATTCAGACGATTCCGTTTGCTATCCTGCACTATACTAAACCGCTGCCGGAGGCACTCGGTTCAGTTATTGCGGGTGTATTGCTTGGCGTACTGGCACTGGAAACGCGGTCATTCCTCTATGGCGCAGCGATTCACTGGCTCGTTGCGATGACGATGGATATAGTGGCTGTCGCTTTTCGGCACTCTGCTCCTTAAAATTCTATTGCTGACGCTCAGTAATTGTGCTATAATTTCGTAAAGTGTAGCGGCATTTATCGGGTAAAGTGTGGAGAATTGATTATGAAAATGTTAGGAATGTTTCTTGCCATCGCGGGCCTTTTGTGCTTCAGTCCATCTGCCTTTGGCGAATTGAGCGTTGAGGATTTGGAGAAGATCCGCCAGATTGTCAGCGAGGTTGAGGTGCGGTTGGGCCAACGTATTGATGAGGTTGAAGTACAACTGAACCAACGTATCACTTTTGAAAGTCAAGCCTTAGGGAAACGAATAGACTTCCAAGGGCATTTAATCATTGCCTTGATCGTTGCCATTATTGCTTTCGTTGCAGTGCCAATGGGGGTTATTGTTTATCAATACAATCGAAACCGCGATCAACAAGAATCAGAAATTAGGGCACTCCGCGATCAACAAGAAGAAATCAAATTGCTCCGTCAGCGAATAGAGGCATTAGAACGGGAGCGGCTCATCCAGGCTTAGCTGATTGGATTTTAGTTTTAGAAAAATAAGGAACAGGGCAGAAACAGATGGGCAAGAAACAGTTTCTGGGGGATGACCGATAATTATGGATAACATTACTGAAATTATAAACGCATCAGGGGACAATTATTTGAGAACTGGAAGTACCTCCGCAAGCGATCCAAAGAGCTTCTGGAATGTGCAAAGCGAGCCGTCGAAATCGCTATTGAATAGGACGAGCAAGCCGCTATTGATTGGTTGGCATCTGTTTGATAGGTGACAGATGCTTAGCGTTTGTATTTTCAATCACCGGACGGTGCTTAAGCGCGTTCAATAGGGAGCTGAACATATCTAATAATCGTGTAGCATCCTCATTAGCGAACATATTTGAAAGCGTTTCGGTATCAATACCGGTTCGTTTGCAAATTTCCACAACTCCGCCTTGTGATGCTATAAAAGTCCGGAGGCACTTTAGAAAGAAGGGCAGATCGTCATCAGCGAGGTATTCCTCCAATGTCAACTGAAGATAATCAATCGCTGCCTCGCGGTCGGTGGCAAGGTATTCAATAAAGTACTCGTTCCAGTTTCCCATCTCTCTCATTGATGTGTTTCCGTTCCTATTGACAATCGTTCTATACCCGCTATACAATGAAAAATAAACAGTTCGTTGATTGATAATTATACTTCATTTTTTATTAAAAACGCAAGGTGTATTTGCAATTTCGGAATTGCGGAGCGTCATCAAACGCACGTTCTAATAAAAATATCCTCTAATTGTAGTTGACATGATCACCGTTTTCCTATAAAATATATCCTATACAATTTGTAAAGGCATGTTGAGAACTGCAGATTGATTTGTAGAGGAGAAAAAAATATAAAATGGCTAATAATGTATTTCCACCGGTGGAAACTGCTTATCCGATTGATGACGCACACGTCAATAGTTTTGAAGCGTATCAGACGCAATACGCCGAATCGATTCAAGACCCGGAAGCGTTTTGGGCAAAGGTCGCGGAACGGTTGACGTGGTATCAGAACTGGGATACGGTTCGCAATTACGACTTTGTTAACGGTGATATTAAATGGTTTGAAGGCGGCACACTGAACGCCTGCTATAACTGCCTTGATCGGCACGTAGAGGCGGGACACGGCGATGCGACCGCTATTATTTGGGAAGGAAACGATCCATCCGAAGATAAGACGTTCAGTTACAGTGAACTCCTCGCTGAGGTCAAAAAGTTTGCCAATGTTCTGAAATCACAAGGTATAGAAAAAGGCGACCGCGTCTGTATCTATCTACAGATGGTGCCGGAATTGGCGATTGCGATGTTGGCGTGTGCGAGGATTGGTGCTATCCACTCCATCGTCTTCGGTGCGTTTTCGGCGGAATCCCTCCGAGATCGGATTAATGATTCCGCGTGTAAAATGCTCATAACACAGGATACCGCAATGCGGGGTCCGCGTAGTGATATACCGATGAAAGCAAACGCGGATGCTGCTGTGGCGGAATGTCTGTCTATTGAAAAAGTTGTCGTCGTGAAACGTACAGGGGACAGCGTGGATTTCGATGCTTCGCGTGATATCTGGTGGCACGAAGCGATGGCAGAGGCAGACGCGGAATGTGAACCAGAGGTTATGGATGCCGAGGACCCACTTTTTATTCTTTATACCTCCGGCTCAACCGGAAAACCGAAGGGGGTTTTACATACCACGGGTGGTTACCTTGTCTATACATCTTACACGCATCAGCAGGTCTTCGACTACCACGAAGGTGATGTCTACTGGTGCACCGCCGACATCGGATGGATTACGGGGCACTCTTATATTATTTACGGTCCGCTTGCAAACCGCTCTGTTAGTGTTATGTTTGAAGGTGTCCCGAACTACCCAGACTTTGGACGTTTTTGGCAAGTCGTTGAGAAACACGGTATTAACATTTTCTACACCGCGCCGACAGCACTACGTGCTTTGATGAAGGAAGGCAACACCTGGGTCGAAAAGTATGACAGATCGACGCTCAGATTGCTCGGTACAGTCGGTGAACCGATTAAAGAACCGGAATGGTTGTGGTATTACGACATCGTCGGTGAGAAGCGGTGTCCGATTGTGGATACATGGTGGCAAACCGAGACTGGTGGTATTCTGATGACACCGCTGCCTGCTGCAACGGCACTGAAACCGGGGTCGGCGACGTTCCCGTTCTTCGCGATTGAGCCGGTGATACTCGATGAAGAGGGGAACGAGGTCGAAGGGAATCCGGCGACGGGTTATCTCTGTATCAAGACGGCGTGGCCTGGCATCATGCGAACGGTTTATGGGGATCATGAACGGTTTTTAGACACCTATTTTCGTCGGTTCCCCGGTTACTATATGACAGGCGACGGGGTCCTGCGCGATGAAGATGGCTACTACTGGATTACGGGACGCGTGGACGATGTCCTGAATGTTTCGGGACACCGGTTAGGTACGGCAGAGGTAGAGGGTGCTATTGGACAGTATGCGGCGGTAGCGGAGGCAGCAGTCGTCGGTTACCCACACGATATTAAGGGACAAGGCATTTATGCGTATGTTACCCTCATGACGGGTGAATCTGCGTCTGATGAAGTAGAAACCGGTATCAAGCAGGCGGTTCGCCAACACATTGGGCCGATTGCTACACCTGATAAGGTTCAGTTTACACCAGCGTTGCCGAAGACGAGGTCGGGTAAGATCATGCGGCGTATCCTCCGCAAAATTGCGGAAGGTGACATCTCTGATCTCGGTGATACGTCAACGCTTGCCGATCCGACAGTTGTCGATGCCTTGGTTGAAGGACGACAGTAGAGATCACAATCACGGGGCGGGCAGAACGCATATTAAAAAATAAATTCGGTAATCTCTTGGCGAAGTCCGGTGCGGTTGATGAAGATTAATTTATTAATTCGGTAATTTTTAGGGCAGTCCAGTTCGGTTGCGATGCAGATCGCATCTGGGCGTGTACGCCGCGATGCACGTCGCATCTGGGTGAGTACACCGCAAAAACCGAACCTACCGGGCCTGGGGAAAATATAGAATTACCGATTTATTTTTTCAAACTTCATCAAACCGCACCTATCGGGTCTGGGCACATTAAGATTTAGGAGCACGCATTGGCATCAGCACAGAAGATTGTAAATGAACTCAAAAAACAGGGAATCACGCACGCTATAGGTGTTCCAGATAACGGTAGTGCGCGGATTTATGAACTTTTACGGGGCGAACCAGAAATTGAAGTTATAACGGTAACCCGTGAAGGTGAGGCGTTCGCCGTTGCTTCTGGTTTGTATGTTGGTGGTCAAAAGCCGGTGATTATCATTCAAAACACAGGTTTTCTGGAATCTGGTGATGCGTTTCGAGGCACGGTTGTCAACATGCGGGTTCCGGTGGTCGTATTCATCGGGTATCGCGGATACCACAATCGAGATTCAGAGGGACAATGGGTGGATTCAGTAGCGAGTTTTCTGGAGCCGACGCTCAAAGCGTGGAATCTACCTTATGGGATGTTAGAAACAGACAATGACATCCGATGTATCGGTGCAGCATTTGAAAAGACGGAGGAGACTTCGTTGCCAGCAGCGGTTTTACTGATTGGACATGCGACATAGTTTAGATAAAGTAGCCGTTAGCCGTCATTAAAAGAGTTTTCGATTATTCTTTTTCTGATAACTGAAAGGTTTTTGCAGGAAACCGTCCTGCGTACTGACAACTCTTAACAGAAATGTGATTCGTCAAAACATCTCTTAACAGTGTATTGACAGTTTAAAGTCTTTATTTTGTTGTTATTGTTTCAAGAATTGTGTTAAAATGCTTTATTATGTGGATTTTTCTACGATTTTCGCTTTTTTTTAAACATTTTGCTTGACAAATCGTTTTAACATGATGTATCATTAAGGTTTGTATGATTTTTTATTAAATTCCGTAAAAGGAGAGGAGAACGATGGAAGCCGAATTTCTCGGTGAAACGACAAATATTGATAGTGTTGATTCTTATATGGATGCAGCATATTCAGAGGAAACAGAACCGCCAGAGAGTTACAGCGGGAGTGATCAGAGTGCGTTAACGAGTTGGCTCCGGAGTGTGGCAGGTCATCGCCTGTTAACCCGTGAGGAAGAAGTTGAGTTAGCAAAACGAATTGAAGCTGGTAAGACACAAAACGGTTATACAGCGGATGCAGAATTGGCAAGGGATCAACTTGTACAAGCGAATTTACGACTCGTTATTTCAATTGCTGTGAAGTATCAAGGACACAACGTCCCACTCGAAGATCTGATTCAAGAAGGAAATATCGGACTCATTAAAGCAGCGAGTAAATTTGATTATACGAAGGGCTTTAAATTCAGTACTTATGCGATTTGGTGGATTAAGCAGGCGATTATGCGTACGCTTGACAATTTCTCCCGCTCGATTAGACTCCCTTCTTATGTAGTTGCGAAGATGAACAAGTTTGATGCTGTGTATGCGGCATTATGTCAGGAGTTACAACGTGAACCACGTCGCGAAGAGATAGCCGAGGCTTTGGACTTATCCGTAACGCAGGTTGAAGAGATTTTGACGTTCAACGCCGATGCCATTTCCATGGATTTACAACTCAGTGATGAACGCTCCGCTGCGACATTAGGTGATTTAATTGAGGACCCTGCAACAAACGGTGAAGAAAGTCCTATTGCAGAAATGATTAACGAGGACCTGATCGCCCAATTTCTTAAAAGGTTACCAGAACGAGAACAGAAGGTGCTGAAGATGCGCTTCGGTCTCGATGATGGTGAACGCAAGACGCTCCGCGAGATTGGTGTCGCTCTGAAAGTCACGCGTGAGCGTGTGCGACAACTCGAGATAGAGGCAATCAAGCGGCTCCGCGTTTTGTACGACGAAATGGGAGAGTTTCAGTCAGATCAGTCTTGGGCAGGTAAAACTGCTGCATAAATCTCACTCACGGAAGGCAACTATGAAGAATTTCTTGAAGAAGTTCACGGGCAACGAAGACCCTTTGCTGACAGTCACAGAAGCTGCAGAAGAGAAGATTCGCGCGGTGATTGAAGCCGAGGAAGTTGAAGTGGAAGGGCTCCGCATTAGTATCCAAGGCAAAACGGCTACTGCGTTCCAATACAGTCTCGGTTTAGCGACCGAAACACAAGCGGATGACCTTGTTGTTGAATGTGAGAATTTTAATGTCCTTGTTGATGCCGAAAGTGCCCCGGATCTCAAAGGCGTAGTTATTGATTATGTCGATGACCTGAATGCGAGTGGTTTTAATATTGAGAACCCGAATGCTCCGACATGGGATGACCCGAGGGCGCAGAAGATTCAGGAACTTATTGATGAACGGATTAACCCGGCAGTCGCTGCACACGGTGGACAGATAGAGCTGTTGAACGTTGATGAAGATTCTATCTATATTCACATGGGGGGCGGGTGCCAAGGGTGTGGCATGGCGAATGTCACTCTCAAACACGGCATCGAAGCGATGATTCAGGAGGTTTTTCCTGAAATCAAACACGTGATTGATACGACTGATCACGCTTCAGGAACGAACCCGTATTATGCGCCAAGTAAAGGATAAGGATAATATAGAAAAACGGGCGGGTGTTATCACCCGCCCGTTTTTGTTTTAACCCGTCACGACACTTGCGCCAAAGTTGTTCGCGTATGTAATAAAACTGGTGCCTCCGTTTGGAAGCGTTTTTAGGAAGGCATCGGTCTCCTGCTTAAAACTCTCAACATCTTCAGTTATCACGCAAATCGCGGGTCCCCAACTACTAACCCCCGCTCCGAAAGCCCTGCTGTCTTGCAGAAAATTGAGCGTTGATTGAAGTTCCGCGCCTTGTGCGTCAATCTCTACTCGCTTCCATCCAAATGTCTGAATGTTGTTCAATGCTTTGCCGAGGTTGTACATATCGCCTTCGACTAAGGCGGGGAGTATCTGTAGTAACAGGATGTGTGAAAGTTTCTGTGCGACCCATTCTGGTTGTGGGCACAATGTGCGAAAAAGTTCTATCTCCTTATCGCCGTATATTCTCGAACAATTCGGCATGACGATGAGTAGCGGTAATTCAGGAAACGGATAGCGTAATAAAATCGGAGGCGGCAAAATATTGCCGACAGCGGAAGAGGGTAGGAATGACGCTTTATCTTCTGGGAATCGGTGTCCACCATCCACGATAAACCCACCCGTATCGAACGCCGCGATGCCGATACCTGAGGTGCCGCCGCGTCCGACAGCCTGCGCGAGTTGTTGAGCGTTTAACCCGAATTTATATAACAGATTAACAGCCTGCGCGATACCGAGTGCGAGTTGTGTTCCAGACCCGAATCCGCTATGCGTTGGGATTTCAGATTCAAATGTTAATTTGATTCCGGGGAACGGGTAGGTCTGTTGGAGTCGCTGGAGGATTGTGATGGCGCGTTCACGGTATCCAGAAGTCGAGACATCAATATCTGTCGCTCTTTCAGCGATGATTTGAAAGTTGGGATCAGCGATTGTAAGACCGAATCCGCCATCAATCCGTCCTAATGCACCATTCAGATCGAGTAAAGAAAAGTGTAACCGGGAGGGTGTTGTGATTTTGACGTGGTGCATGGTTGTATTGGGCTGTGCCTATTTTTTTGCGGATTTAAGTGTGGAAAAAGCCTGAAAAGGAAGATTATTGGGCATTTCTGTCTACAACAAGCTCAAGTGAACGGATACCGTAGATAACATAATTTGTGGCGTGCGTGTCGCGATGCAAGGCGGTCCCGAATGTGTATCCACTCTCACCGACCTGTTTTGCGGAATTCATTACAGACATTACAGAGATAGGCAGATCAGAGAATTCCTCACCTTGGACTGTCAATCCGGGTTGTGTTAGAGAGAGTTCTAAGATAATATGTGTATTGGTCTCATGCTGCTGTAAAAGCTTAACAAGTTGATTGATGTTTTTTGGACGAAAGTTAAGGGGTGCCCGTGAACGTTGCCGTTGTGGATATGTCGTCGCACTCATTGCGGATAAAGTGATAAGGCCATCAGGTGCATCATCAGGGATTGTAATCTTGATATTTTCGGTTTTTAGATGTTCGAGGTAGGGTCGCAGTGTAATCATTAGGTTAACTGTTTCGCCTGGGCGATAGCGTAGTTTATCAACTTGAAGCCTTTCAATCCACGCGCTTCTCCGTTTATCTTCTAATTTCAGGTTGAGTGCTATCTTCTCAAACTCAACTTGTGTATACGGATTATTGCTGAGTTGTAAAAGTGGATATCGAAGGACTCTTGTAATGCCGCCGCCGGTCGATCCACCAGAAGTATAGACACTTTTATAGGTGAGTTCTGGCGATAGAAGTTCGGGTTGTGCTTTTAAGGTGATTGTCGCATCAATAGACAACGTATGATCCGCCGAGGAAAACGCTAATGCCTCAACGAGTGACTCTGCTCCAATCTCAATATAGGCGGGTGTAAAACTGCGATGCCGAATGACTTCATAAGATTTGTGATGCAGTTCTCCATCAACCGTTTCCATACTAAGCGTCACCGGAATGTATGGTGGATGCCCACCAATGATACCAGCGATCGCTGCTTGCCGATCTTGCACCAGGGTCCCAATGAGTTGTGTTGCAGAAGATACCCTCAATGATCTTGAAATGCTGGGAATAATAAAGTGAGCATACCCGCCAGAAATCGGGAGGTTGACATTTCCTTCCCCATCTCTTGAATGCCCATAAGCAATGAGTTGATTTCCTTCAATATAGGTAATAGTTCCAGAGCGAAAAGCGGTATAATCACCTCGAGCGTATGGAACACCGATTATCTGCCCCTGCTTAATAGGCGATTTTTTAACCGGACTTCCACCACCTGGTGACTCAAGCGGCATCAGATTGAATTTGTCAAAAAGCGGTTTATAGAACCGCATAGCATCAGAATTAACACCGGACATTGCAACCGGCAGCGGTAACCGTTCTGATAGGTCATCCATCTGGAAGTCATCAAGAGGTTGTTGTATGTATCTGGAATTGTAGTTTGGAAAGAGCGGGGCGGTAGGACTCACCCCCGCTGTCCCGGTTTCTGTGCCGAAATCAAACGGTTGCGTCCCTTGATAACTTAGGTTCGGTGCCATACCGAATTCGGTAACTTTCACCATAAATTCAATGGGTGTTATACCGAAAAGGTTTGCATGTTCACGCTGGTTTCGATAACTTCTCGAGAGTGCGCCTATGAGTCTGCCGTTAATATACATGGGACTTCCACTCATTCCACCGGCAGAACCTGTTTTCTTAAAATTGTCGCTTACCCCTTTTGCCCAGACGATATGCAAACCTGGGAAACGGTCATAGTAGACGCTAACGACCTCAAAATCGAATTCCTCAACGGTTGTTCCGGAGAATACGGTATAACCTTTACCTTTCATCCCCGGTTTTACCTCGGAGAGTGGCATGAATTTTGCTGCGTCCCACTTAATCTGGGCGTGGGCATAGCAGACAGTAAGGCAGAAAGTGGCAAAGATAAAAAGGAACGCTTTTTTCATTTAATTCGCGCCATCTTCTTGATGTCCATTTCGTCTGACATCTCGTTCAATTAAACCGTCTCTAATGTGGAGGACGCGTTTTGCGTGTTCAGCGACTTCAGGTTCGTGCGTCACCATGATGATTGTATTGCCTTCATCGTTCAATCGGTCAAAGATCGCCATAATTTCGGAGCCAGAACGCGTATCTAAGTTTCCTGTCGGTTCATCGGCGAATATCATTGATGGATTATTGACCAAGGCACGCGCGATAGCGACGCGCTGAATTTGTCCACCAGACAGCTCTGTGGATTTGTGATCTACACGGTCTGCCAAACCGACGGCTTCCAACGCTTCAAATGCGCGTCGTTTGCGTTCTTTTCTCCCCATACCGGCGTAAATAAGGGGTAGTTCAACGTTGTTCAGCGCACTGGTTCTCGGTAGAAGGTTAAACGACTGAAACACAAAGCCGATCTTCTTATTGCGAATGTCTGCGAGCCGATTGTCGGAAAGTTGACCGACCTCTTCACCTTCAAGGTGGTATTCACCTGATGTTGGTGTGGCGAGACATCCGAGAATATCCATCATGGTCGATTTACCGGAACCGGAGGGTCCCATAATCGCGATGAATTCGCCTTCTGTTATACTGAATGACACACCTCGAAGTGCGTGCACCTGGACATCGCCCATTTCGTAGACCTTCGTCAAATCTTTTACATCTATTAACACGGTATTTCCTCCTTAGATGAATAGGTTTACTTGTTGTCTTCGTCTGTTCCTGTTTGTCCTTTGGTTAATTCTTGCATAGAGGGCACAAAAACGCGATCGCCTTCTTTCAAACCGCCTGTGATTTGGAAGTGTGTGTTATTGCGCTGCCCGATTGTAATATGGGTTTTAACACCCTTTTGTTCTTTATTTTTTTTCGGTTCACCGGTATCTAACATAATAAAGTACTGTCGCTCACTACTCACTTCTGCCTCTATATCAGGAAGTATGTTTTGTTCGGAAACAACAATACTGATCTCTATTGGACCGGTGCGTAAGCCTTTTTGGTCACCTTCGAGCAAGATTTCGAGGTTCCCACGTGTCTTTTCTGGGTCAATTTTACCGACGCGTCCGTTAAAGTTCTTCCCAACAAGGTTCCTAATTTTGAGTTCTTGCCCTTCCTGAAATTGTGTGAGACTTGCTGAATCAATATTGGCTTTAATCGTGAAGATCTCTGGACTTAGCACAGATGGGATCGGTAGTTGCAGGATATCCGATTCTTCAAATACAATAATATCGACATCTGCGGACATTCCGGGCAGCAATTCAGGCGGTGAACCGATGACCTCTACATCTACCTCAAAGGTAATGACGGAACTCTGATTTCCGGGCCCGCGCTGCGTTGCGCTCGGTGAAATTTCGCTCACCCGTCCCGGAAAAACGCGACCGGGATAGCTATCAACGGTGATTTCGGCGCGTTGATCGACCTCTATCTTTCCAATTTCGACCTGATTGATTTGTGTCCTCACAATCATCTGGTCAAGGTCGGCGATACGCATGATCGCCTCACCGCGTGAAAATGAAGAACGTCCGGACGTGATAATTTCACCCTCTTCTACAATGAGACGCGTAATCGTGCCAGCCATAGGTGCAGTGACTGTCGTCCAATCGTGCCGCTCTTGCTGAGATTTGAGTTGACTTTCTGCTTGGAGGAGGCTCGCTTCCGCACTCACCTTTGAATGTATCGTCAACTCCTTTTCTTCTTCTGTTGTCTCTTGGATTTGCTGTAACCGGGTTTGTGAATCTTCAAATTCCGCTTCATATTGCTTACGCTGGGCTTTTAGGGACTCTTTGAGCGTCTCAACATTCTTTTTATTTAGTTCAAGCGTCGATTCTCGGTTTTCTATCGCTTTTTGCCGAGTGTTCAGGTTCTCATCTTGGGATTTTATGGTCTCTTTTTGTGATTCTACCTCTTTAAGAGCAGTATCGTACTGTGACTTGGCGACAATAAGTTGTCTTTGAGAATCTTCCAACGCCTGTTTTGAAATGAGCTGCTTATCATAGAGTTCCTTGTTCCGCTGATGCTCGGACTCTGTGGTTTCATAGGAGATTTTAGCGGATTCAACGGATGATTCTGCGCGTTCGAGGTTTAGCTTTGCTTGTCCCAATGCAATTTCTGCCTGCTTCAACGCGATGTTATCCTGATCGAGTGAATTTTTTGTTGTTGCGACCAAAGTTTCAGCCTCTGTGATTCGCTGTTGTGTAGTTGCCACGAACGAATCCAGGGTTGCTTGTGCCTTTAGAACAGAATTTTGTGCTTGCGCGAGACTACTCTCCTGCTGCTTCTCAGTAATCTTAATTCTGAGCCGTGCTCGCTCGAGTTCAGCCTGGCGTGCGTTAAAGTTTGCCTCCGCTTGTTTCTTTTGCTCCAGAATTTGCTTTTCATCAATGCGAAGGAGAGGTTGTCCCATCTCAACCTTTTGTGCCTCATCAACGAGGATTTCAACGATTTCGCCTTCTACATTTGAGCGGACATCTACCTCTATAAAGGAGCGTAAAGTGCCGGACTCACGAACGCGGACAAGGAATTCGCCACGTCGGACGACTTCCTGCTTCACTTCTGCTTTTTCCTTTTTTCCGCCGAAACTAAAATTCATACGGGTAGCACCGATTGCCCCGATCGCAATAACGACGGCAGCCACTACCGCTATAATTAGCAATTTCTTACGATTTTTCATGTCTACTGTAGCACTCCCATTGCGTCTTGCAGACGGATTTGTGCGATTTTGTAGTCGTAGAACGCGTTGACCTCGTTTGTCAATGCTTGTGCGTAACTCGTTTGGGCGTCAAGCAGTTCAAGCAGAATAGCCTTTCCGACATCAAAACGTCCTTGGATGACATCCAAACTGAGTTTAGCGTTATTAACCTGTTTTTTGGAGATGTCAACGACGATTTCACTCCGTTCGAGTGTCAGGTAGGCTTGCCGTACAGCGAGGGCGACGCTTCGTTCTAAGTCACTGACGTTTTCGCGCGATTGTTCTAACTGCATCTTTATTTCTTTTACACGGTTTCCGAGGACCCCTGCGTCAAAGAGCGTGAAATTCAGAGACACACCAGCACTCCAAGACCGGAAATCAGAGAA
This sequence comes from Candidatus Poribacteria bacterium WGA-3G, assembly GCA_000406005.1. Lineage (GTDB taxonomy): Bacteria > Poribacteria > WGA-4E > WGA-4E > WGA-3G > WGA-3G. The sequence continues at coordinate 46,412 of ASZN01000019.1, read as the reverse complement.
ATTCTCCCGCTCTCGGAGGTAGTCGTCAAGGTTAACGTTGTAGTCAACATCTGCGTTTAAACGGGGCCAGCGCTGTAAGCGCGCCAAGGTTAGGCTCCACTCTTGTGATCTGAGTTGCGCTTGCCGCTCTTCGAACTCAGGACGGCTGTTAAGAGCGATCTGAATAGCTTCTTCAATCGGCATCTCTATCCGTTCGATAGTGCCTCGGTTTTGGTAGAGTTGATAGGATTCATCAAGAGAGACCGTAAGCAACTGCCCAGGATCGAGTCCGAGGAGGCGCGGTAGCGTCGCTTGCGCGATTTGCAGTGCGTTGACGTTGTTAATGAGTGATAATTCATCGTTTGCTTCTCGGACTTCGGCGGTAGCGACATCTGCTGGGATAAGTGTGCCTGCTTCGACGAAATCCTTTGTTCGTTGTGTGTTTTCTTCGGATCTTGCGAAGATTTGTTCGCTGACTGTGACGAGTTCCTGCCTTTTAAGAACATCGTAATAAGCCACCGTAATGTCAAGGATTATGTCTTGTTTCGTTCTTTCATTACGGCTAACAGTAGCGGTTAAGTTCTCTTTTGCTTGTGCAAAACTGCCTTCTCGCTGCCCGTTATCCCAAATCGTGTATACCCCTCGGAGTCCGAGATTGTAGTTTTCAGGTTCAAAACCGAAGTCAAGGCGGTCAGAAAAATCGTAATTACCGGTTGAAAAAATTTGTGGGAAATATCCCGAACGCGCGTTTTTCACTCGGAGTTCCTGCATTGCGAGATTCAGGCGCGCGTTCCGCATACTTGTTGATTTTTCCAAACCTATCTGGATACACTGTTCAAGGGTCAAGGGTTGAGATAGGTCGATTTCGTTAGCAGGTTCCTGCGCGTCGACACTGAGAACCAGAGCAAACTGAAGGATGATAATAACTGGTAGAAGGGCGTTTTGGAAGTTTGCACGCCGCTCCTTTAAGAAAGTTGTGAGTTTCGATAAAACAGTAAACTTAATTTTCCCGTGAATCATTAACGTCTCCTTGTCCATTCCGATGCTTATAGATACGCTTTCTAAGCGGATGCGTTGTGGTGTTTGAATTTTAAATGTAATACCAAAAAAACCTACCTATATACTTTGACGCAACACCTCTATAAAAGTTTAGACATTTTGACCCACCAAGAGGTTCTTTATAATTGCAATTGTTACGGATTTCTGCTAAACTATTATAGCAGAAATCAATCGGTATCTGGTTGTCAAAAACCGTCGTTCTTGATAGGCATCACCAAATGCTTACACAATCGTAGTCGTCAAAGAACTTTGAAGCCACAATTCACGGGTAGAATCATGCCAAAGGGAAATCAAGTTTTCAAATTTACTTTTATTTTACTTGTCGTTATTGTTTTCGTATCAACACCAGCGTTTTCAGTGGATTCGGGTACGTATTGGATGCTTGTTGACGCGACATTGGATTCACAGGCACGCAATGGGCTTAATTCGCTTACAGAACTCCTGACAACGCGAGCGAAAGTGCCGAGTGCCCAAATTTACCGCGTGGAAGGCGAAAACGCAACAGGTACAGAGATTCACGCGCAACTCCAAGAGATCGGAAGGCAAGCGGATGCTGAAGACACGCTGATCTTCTTATATCACGGACTGGTTACGAAACCGAGAGGTACTGCTGCGATGCATCTGTTGCCGCAAGGCGACATAGATGTAATCGAAGATTCGACATTCAACGCCTGGCTCAGGGCGATTGGCATAGCACACACGGTTGTCATCGTTGATGGCTACACGGAAGATACGAATTTAAGTGCTTACTTCGGGAACCGCGAGATACTCGGTACTGCTGCGCTGAATGTGATTCAATCGATAGCGAATGCGGAGCGTACAACGTTGCTTAAGAAACTTAACGATGTGCTCGCTGTGGATACAACGGATTTAGACGACAATCGGAGGTTGAGTATCTCTGAAGTTTACGATCTGCTGCGAGAAGCACCGGAGTTTCTGGCGGGGATCCTCGCGCCAACCGGAGATGTTGAAGCGGCACTGCTCAAATTGAGTCCTGCGCTTAAGGTGACAACACTTCCCGAAGGGGCAGAGGTCTCTATCAACGATGTAGAAGTTGGGAATACACCGAAACTCATTACAGAGAATCTGCAGCAAGGGACCACTAAAGTATCGGTAAAAAAGGCGGGGTACATCACGCCACCGGCTAAACCTGCTGAATTGGCGTTAGTGCTTGGCGAGTCTGTTCACATCGGTTGGGTGCTTCAACCTATCGCTATTCATGGTACTATTAAAGGCGTGGCGGGTGCGTCGCCTGCTGGTGCTATCGTTTGGATTGATGGCACGACACATCACCGTACTGTGGCACCAGATGGAATTTTCCGTTTTGATGCGTGGGAGGACTCCGGCTTATTGATGATTGGTGAAACTTACACCCTCTACGCGAAACACGGGAGTCTGAATTACGGTTCGGTAACTTTCACGTTCGATGGTTATAGCGATATATCAGAATCGCTCCAACTTGTTAAGAGAAGTTGGTTTGAGGTATCCGAAATCGAATTTGCGCGTGACAACCATCAAGGTGCAGTCACTGCTTTTCAGAATGGTGTCGAGGAAACGACAGATTTCCCACAGATGTCCACGGATCTGACGGTTCTGCTCCTGAGTTCCTTTGCGGATGCGTTAGAAAGACAAGACGTTCAGGATGTCAATTATCTCGTCGTTACAGCGAAGCTCGCCGAACAACTCAATCAATCTGACCTCGCCAAGAAATATTGGCAAGAGGTAAAAACGAAAGCGGAAACGGGGTCACCCGCCGCGAAATTGGCAGGTCAACGGTTATGGCAGCTCAATCGGAGTCGCTATATTCTTAACATTGTTCTGATTGTGTTGTTAGTCGTTTTCCTTGTCTCTGGCGGATGGACGTTTTATAGGTATCGGAGAACTAAGGCGATAATACAAGGCGATTAAAATCATTTCGGTGTCGGCAGGTCCGCCAAGAGTTCTTCGAGGACCACCGTTGCGTATCCCCCCGCGGGGAGCGTGAAACTGAGACGTATTCCTGCATGATTACCGGTAGTAGAGACTTCATGCAGTTGGATCGGCATCCGTAGGGGTCTACGGGTTCCTGGTAATTTAATGCCGGCGACCTTCCGAAACTTTTCAAGACGAACGCCGTCATCTGTGAGAACCGATGTTTCCAACTCACGTACATCGCCACTTGGCATTCGCATTTTGTAGCCGAAGATGGGTCCTGATGGACTAATGTCAAATGTGTCAGCGCGCGGCTGTTCGATGGGCGGGTTTTCAACAAGAAAAGGTGCGCCGTTGCTATGTTTCACGGCAATATCTCCGTCAAGGAGTGTGCCTAAATGTGGTGTCCGTTTCTCAAGAACGCGGTTAAAGAGGTGCGCTTGATATGCCGACAGGTACAACCGCCGCAACCGATGTGGCATGGCGTTGACCACCGTTTCGACAGGTTTCCGATTGAATTTTTGTTGTGGAACGTCGTCGTTTGCGAATATATAGCATTTCAACGCTTCCCAATCCTCTTTCACCAGTGCTTTGCCGATGAGGTGCGAATCGTTTTTATTTCCGAACCGTTGCGCGCCGAACCGATTCGGGACACCTTCGGTTGCCAACCGATCTATGGCTGTCTTGATTTGCGTCAAGGTACTGTGAGGCATATCGCGTAAAGTGAGTTGAAAACGGTTACCTCGAAGATGACCAACGCGCAATTTATGGGCGTGCCGTTCTGCCCATAAAACCTCAATAGCCGGTTGTTCAATCCTCAACACCCGTTCCGGCGTTACACCTTCGACAGATAATACCTGTGTCGTGACGGCGTTCTTATCCTTTAAGCCTGCGTAACCGATATTCCGCGTGTGAACCTGAAGTTCGCGTGCGATTCGGTTGATGGCTTCCATGGTACTGAGATTCCGTTTCCGAATCGCGAAATAGGTATGTGTCCCTGTCCGAGAGGGTTCATAGAGTGGTAGTTCTTCAACGATAAAATCTTCCGGTTCTTTAAACATCTGAGTTTCTTCCGTTTGTTTTTTGTTTTTAGGATAATTATAAGTTTAATTCATCGATTTGTCAAACATAGAAAGAAGTGTCGGAATGGCACTGACAGACGAGAATATTTCCTTGCTATTGGCATCTAATTGTGGTATACTTAATTGTTAGATGTCAACAAAAAGGGGGAAAGATGGCTTACATAATTTGTGAACCGTGTGTTGATGTCATGGACACTGCATGCGTCGATGTCTGTCCTGTAGACTGTATACACACCAGCGAAGGCGAGAAGCAGCTCTACATTGACCCAGACGTGTGTATTGACTGTGCCGCGTGTGAACCTGCGTGTCCGGTGGACGCGATCTCTATGCAAAGCGATGTTCCTGCGGAGTGGGAATCGTATATCGAAATCAACCGTAAATTCTTTGAAACTTTCGTTAAACCAGAAACATCAGACAGCGATACTGACGAGACAGGCAAACCGAAACAGGGCAAAACTCAAGGTATTCCCGAAGAGTTTGTGCAGCTGCCAGAGGTGCCGGATACCAGACTCCGCGCACCGTTCAATGTGTTAGCGATGCTCGGTCAACCTATCCTCGGTGCGTTCTCAGCGAAGTTCAAAACACAACTTGAAGAGATGGCAGGAAACGCGCTCATCTTCAGTTCTGGCGTATCTACAGGTATTAACAGCCTTGTTAACCTGACACTCTATCCACTGATTCTATTCTTCATCGGGTTCCGAGGACAAGAAGTTGACCTTTTCTCAAGTAGAGGCAACTTGATGATCTTCCTTGGTATCGTCATTGCTGTCACCGAAGGGATTTACCGTTTTAAGGACGAGTTTGGTTCAACAGCGGAGCGACCGCGTTACGGCGCGTCGTTCTACGGCTGGATGATGTCCCTCGTTGCGACACCACTTCTCATCGGTGCCCGTTCTGCGTTGATTGCGGAGTCGGTAGCACAACGGACAACAGCACCCGGAGCTGTCTCCGTAGGTGGCGCAATTTACAGCGATGATATAAAGGAACGATACCGACGGTACGGAATGATTAATCAGGTCTCAGAAATGACGGACTACTATCGCATCGAAATTGAGTTCCCACGATGGGTACCGCATTCCTCGATGAAGGAAGAATACGGTCTCCCCGATAGATTGCCAGACTATGATTATGAGGTCAATTTAAGTTCTCCATATTCGATAGAAGCTACCGCCGTCTCGGAAACGACTGTGACGGTTCAGACGCAACTGCCTGTGAATCCGAAGACAGGTCAGATGGAAGATCCTCGGTTTGAGAATGTTGTTGGACGTGCCAGTTCCTTCCCGAACGGTTTTACGAGTGTTTTTCCGATTCAAGCGCAACCTGTGGATTTCCATACACACTATCGGAACAGGGTCCTCGAAATTGTTGTTCCGAAAACTGGGACTTACGCTGAACTCGGCTTGGAACCGCCTGTCCACTACGCGAAACTCAAGGGATAGGTTTTCAACCGTCTTGGCATGCTAACGCCTTGTAGAGAGTGGTAAATATTGTCCACATAAAAATAACGAGAAAGCATTATGTTGGATAAAGAGACGCTTGTCGCTTATGACAAGCGTTATCTCTGGCATCCGTTCACGCAGATGCAAGATTGGATGACAGAGGATGTCGTCGTTATTGAACGTGGTGAGGGGTGTTACCTTGTAGATATTTCTGGGAACCGATATATTGACGGAATGGCATCTATGTGGACAAACGTCCACGGACACAATCACCCTGAAATAAATGCAGCACTCAAAACGCAGCTGGATAAAGTCGCACATACGACCCTGCTCGGATATAGTAATATCCCTGCGATTCAACTTGCCCAAAAACTGGTAGAAATTACGCCTGCAGGGCTCAACAAGGTATTTTACTCCGATAACGGTTCGACTGCTGTCGAAATTGCCTTGAAGATGGCGTATCAGTACTGGCAACACAAGGGAGAATCGCAACGGGAGCTGTTTATCCACTTCGATAATGCGTATCACGGTGACACGATAGGTGCGATGAGTGTCGGCGGTATCAACAGTTTCCACAACACCTTTGATTCCCTCCTTTTCAGAGGTGTCCGTGTGTCTGCTCCTGAAGTCTATCGTCCTGACCGTGATAGGGATGCATCAGGGAATAGTCGTGGTGCTGCGTTGAAAGCGCGTTGGCTCAATGCCGTAGAAGCTGCGCTCTCGGAAAATGCGGGTCGGATCGCTGGTATTATCTTAGAACCGCTTATTCAGGGTGCTGGTGGGATGCTGATTGCGCCGAAAGGGTTTCTGAAGGCGCTCTCCGTATTGGCAAAACGGTGGGAAGTGCTCCTCATTGTTGACGAGGTGATGACCGGTTTCGGACGCACCGGCAAAATGTGGGCCTGTGAACATGAGAACGTTACACCTGACATCTTATGCACGGCAAAGGGTCTCGCCGCGGGTTACCTTCCGCTCGCTGCGACGCTCACTACAGACGACATCTATAACGCCTTCCTCGGCGATTATCAAGACCTCAAAACCTTTTTCCACGGGCACACTTTTACAGGAAATCCATTAGCGTGCGCTGTGGCGTTAGAGAACATCGCCATTTTCGAGCGTGAGAACCTTCTATCCGAGCTTCAACCCAAAATTGAACATTTCAGAAATCGACTTCAGGATTTCTATGCGCTGCGACACGTTGGAGACGTGCGAGTATGCGGTCTCACTGCCGGCATAGAACTCATGAAAGACCGAGAGACGGACACACCGTATCCGTTTGAAGAGAAGGTAGGTATCCGGGTTTGCAAAGAGGCACTCAGCCGTGGTGCGATGCTCCGACCGCTTGTCAATACGATTGTCTTGATGCCGCCGTTGGGTATATCCATTGCTGAATTAGATTCATTGCTGGATATTGTTTATACTTCTATTGATATAGGGACAAAAAAATAGAGAAAAAAATAGGCGGGGTTACAAACCCCGCCTGCATGGTTTCGGGATGCGTTTAGAAGCCAGCACGGCCGACTGCCGTATTTTTCGCTCTATCGGTCACCTGAATCGTAATTGCGTGTGCGCCATCTGGAAGTTCACCGGTTTCCAATAGGAGCTGCTCACTTTTGGAATCGAAGATACCGTCATTGGGGAAGATCGCCTTCCATTCCTGATCGCTGTCGATTTTATAGACGGCTTTCTCGATGGGTGTCCCCATATCCGTAACGTCACAGGTGATTTTGTAAGTGCCGTTCCCGTTCTTAGCGACCTGAATTTCGCCGATAGCGGGTTGGGTATTATCTACATCAAAGGGTTTGCTCACCTTCTCAGCGGATTTTGCCCAGCCGACAGGATTGCTCAGTTTGTCTGTCGCAACAACTTTAACCTGATAGCGTCCATCTGCGACGGTCGTAATATCCCATTCGTATTCGGCTTTGGTGAGTTCTTTTTTCAGGAGTCGCCAGTCCCCTTCGGTGGCAGCTTTGTAGTAGAGCGTATATTGGAGGGTATCCTCATTCGCGTCCTCAACACTCCAAGTGACCTTCCAATTTTTGGAGGGTGCATCGCCGTTGCTGGATCCGCCGCTGCTACTGCTTCTTGCCCCTGGCGGTGGTAAGTTGCCGCCGGAGCGCCGTCTTTGGTCTTGGTTGCCACTGCTGCTGCCGTCATCTATCGTAATACCAGTGAATCGTGGTTCAACATTCGTCTGTACGGAGGCGAGGGTAACTTTCTTCAAGGCGGGTGTTTTTTCCGTGTCGGTCGTTGTGAACTTCGCGCGCCACTGGATGTACTGTGCGTCTCCATTGGGGACTTGTGACCCTTCGGGGGTTTCGAGTTCATCCGACCAATCACTCCATGTGTCATCCGGCTTTTTGGTATTACCGGTCCGCGTTGAGAAGGTAATCGTGGTGCCTTCTTCCATAGCACCTTCCCAAGAAAGTTTGCCCCACCGGGAGAGGCTCTGTGCGTTGTGAACCTCTGACTCAAGCGTTCCGTCTTCTACATAGTCAGTTGTAACAGTAAAGAGTTTGCCGGGATTACCGGTTGCCAAGAGGGTGGTGGGTTTTCCGTCAACCTCTCTTTGATGGATCGCGACGACTTGGTCTGCTGAGCATTTACCGATTTCAGTGTAGTCGCCCGTCATCGGATTAACGCGATAGATTTTTCCTTCATTCCCTGTTCCGACAAGGATTTGGGAGTCGCTTTCCAAGACGATCGCCAAGATAAGCGGTTCTGGCGAATTCCAAACCGACACAGCTGTGCCGTCTGGACGGATTTTGTAGAGATTAGACTTATTCTCTTGAGGCGGTCCACCGCCTGGGGGTGGCGGTCCAGTGGGTGTAGGCGGTCCTGCGCTGCTACCACTGCCGCGTCGACTTCTTGAAGGTTCAGCGGGTTGAGACGTAACGGCTGCGGCGTAGAGATTCCCTTTACTGTCCATTTCAAGAACACGAATTTCTTTTTGTGTTGCTTGATAAATAACCTTTGCGGTGCCGTCGTCCATAATATGGTAAATAATGCCGTTGTCCCCACTTCCGGCGTAGAAGCCGTTTTCGTGGGCAAGAAGTGTCATGATATTTTGTTCTTCGGCATCAAATAGGACATCAGATTCACCGTCCGGTGTGATTTTGTAAATTTTCCCATCGGTACCTGTTGCGGCGTAGAGATTACCGGCATCATCAAAGTGTAGCGCCCAGACATACTTGTCCCCTTCATTGAGGAGAGTTGTCGGTGGTGTCGTTGCATCAGTGATTTTGTAAATCAATCCGTCGGGACCTGTCCCGGCATAAAGTGCGCCATCGGGTCCGATTGCGAGGCTATAGATAGTAACTTCGGGTGAATTATAATAAAGTTCAGCGGAGTCGCCCCCCGCACTAATCTTGTATATTTTCCCTTCGTTGCCAGTCCCTGCGTAGAGATTGCCTTCGGCATCTTCAACGATTGCCCAGACTTGGGTCTCCTTTAATTTTGTAAAATCATCAATTTTCAGGGACAGCATCACGTCCCCAGTGCTTGTGAGCGATAGGTTTTTAGGCTTACCAGACTCGAAATCCGAATGGTTTTGCTGTTCCCACAACGAAGTTTTTACAGCGGATGCGACTCCGGCGAAAATAAAGATAGTTAGAACGATACTCCAAAAGGAGATGACACGGCGCATTGAAAATACCCTCCTATAGGGTTGTTTAAGCGAATCTTGATCTTAATGTGGCAAGTCGCCAAATTTAAGTGTGTGTCCGTAGGTGCGGTTCCAAAACGTACCTACAAGTTGAAAACGTTAGTGGACATAATACTATTCGGCGTTCCTGTCAACAACAAATCGGATGATGCCGCTGCCAGAAATCACGTAATCCGTGGACACCTTATCAACGTGCAAGGCTGTCCCGGAAGTGTACCCACTATTTCCGACGACCTGTTTAGCGGTATTCATCACAGACATGACTGACGGCGGTAGATTCGAGAATTCTTCACCTTGAACGGTGAGTCCGGGTTGCGGTACTGAGAGTTCGAAAATAATATTGGAATTGTTTTCCTCGCGTTTCAACAGTTCAACCAATTGGTTGATGTTTCGATATCGGAAATTATAGGGTGCACGGGAACGCTGCCACGACTGATAAAAATTCCCGTTAGCGGCGAGTAGCATAACGAGTCCGTCAGGCGTATCTTTTGGAATTGTGATTGTTCCTGTTAGGACGATAGGCATCTCAAGATAGGGTTGCAAAGTTATTTCGACTGCGACAGTCTCACCGGGACGATACCGCAGTTTATCGACGCGTAGACTCTGGATTCCTGCTGTCCGGCGTTTATCTTCTACCTTGATATCGAGATCAACTTTTTCTACGTGAACCTTTGTGTAGGTGTTGCTATCTAACATTGCCATTGGCAGCATGAGTGTTTGCATGACACCGGACGAAGGTGACCCGCTGGAAGAATAGATATTCTTGTAGGTCAACTCACTGTTTTCGAGGTCGGGATGATCTTTCAAGGTGATGGTCGCGCCCAAGTTGACTGTATGGTCGTGGAAATAGAATTCCAATGCGTCCAAGAGGTAGGATGTGCCAATCGCGGTATAGAGGCCGGATATACCACGGTCCCTGATCACTTCATAGTGCTTTTGGTGCAGTTTCCCATCGGTTGTTTGTATATTGACGTTGACCGGGATATAACTCGGATGTCTGCCGATGATCCCTGCGATAGAAGTTTCTCGGTCTTGGACTAAGGTGCCGATCGGTTGTGTCGGTGCGGCGATTTTAGAGGAACGGGAGCTGCTTGGAAGAATAAAATGGACATGTCCGCCTGAAAGCGGTAGGTTCACATTACCTTCCGCCGACGCGCCGTGTCCATAAGCGAGTAATTCCTTTCCGTCCACATGCGTAATAGTGCCGTATCCAAAAAATGAGACATCACCACGGACGAATTCCGTTCCGATAATCTGTCCTTCCTCAACGGGTGATTCTTTTATGCGTCCCCCGCCACCTGCGGCTTGAACGGGTGTAAAGTTGAATTTGTTGAAAACAGGTTTAACGAACCGCATCAGCTCTGGATTCAGTGGTGGCATTGCAAGAGGTATTGATAGTTGGGCAGACCGCGCTCGAGTGGGGACATTAGAAACACTCTTAAACCACATATCCTTAAAGGTGCGAGGTGTATGTGTGACTTCACCGTCGCGAAGCAGGGCGGCACCCATATCTAAATCGGATGTTTGCACGCCCGCGGCATCACCGAGATCAAAGAGTTGCATGCCTTGGTAACTCAAATTAGGTTCCATGCCACGTTGTGCTACTTTAACCATCAACTCAATCGGTGTAACACCAAAGAGGTTAGCATGTTCGCGCTGATTAAAGTACCCAAGTGAGAGTGCTCCCATGAGCCGTCCATCAAGATACATTGGACTCCCGCTCATCCCGCCTGCGACACCCGTACGTTTAAAGTTCTCGCTAAGACCTTTACACCACACGACATGCCATCCGGGGTAACTGTCGTATTCGATACTAACAACTTCATATTCAAATTCTTCAACCGTTATTCCAGAAAATACCGTATAGCCTTTCCCTTTCATGCCAGGTTTTACCTCGGACAACGGCATAAACTTCTCAGCATCCCACTTAATCTGTGCGTGGCTATAATAGGTAGTCAAGCAGAACACTATCAGTGTGCAAACCCAAGCCTTTTTCACAGCGTTACTCCTCCCTAAACTATTCAAAATCTGTTTTTTGTTCGTAACAAGGATCTCAATCAGACGTTGATTGAGCAGTAGAGCCGGTACGTCGTCTCACTTTTACAACCTAAGTGTCTGCGAAATGTCGGTAGGTCTATTTTTAGTATAGAAACGATAATGGCTCTGAGTCATATAGTTAGTATTGTAGAAAATATTCGAGACTGATGATATATTATATCAAAATAGCGAATCCGATGTCAACTGAATTGATTAAAAAGTCATTAGTATGCGTATGATCAATTCTGATTTCCAATTGCTATATATTTTTTTCCGTGTTATGCTTCTTTAACTAAAACTTCAGCATCCATCAGGAGATTTTTTTTAGTATGCCCAACACGGCTTGTATTCTCTCTATTGATCAAGGGACAACAGGTACGACGACACTCCTTGTTGATGTGCGTGGCAACATTGTCGCGAAAGGATACCGAGAATTCAGACAGTATTACCCACGTCCCGGTTGGGTAGAACACGATCCGGCTGAGATATGGGATGCGACTCTCCAAGCAATAGACGCGCTTTTTGAAGATAAGATACCTAATATTGTCGCGCTTGGCATTGCGAATCAACGCGAAACGACGCTCATCTGGAATCGACAGACCGGTAAACCGATCTATCCTGCTATCGTGTGGCAGTGTCGCCGTACTGCAGAGATGTGTGATACACTTGCGAAACAGGGGATTTCAGAAGAGCTGAAGAAGAAGACAGGTCTCGTATTGGATGCTTATTTTTCTGCAACGAAGATAGCGTGGATTCTGGATAACGTCAGCGGTGCGAGGGCGCAAGCGGAACGTGGGGAACTCGCTTTCGGTACCGTAGATACTTGGCTCTTGTGGAAATTAACCGATGGTGCTGTCCATAAGACCGATTATACAAATGCATCGCGTACACTTCTCTTTAATATTAATACACTTTCGTGGGACGAGACGCTTTTGGAAATCTTCAACGTCCCTAAAACGATCCTACCGGAAGTTTTTCCGTCTGCTAACAACTTCGGCACAGCGAGTTTTTACCGCAATTTCTGGCTTGAAACCTTTGGAAAAAATATAGGCTTGGATGGTGTTCCAATTGCTGGAATAGCAGGGGATCAACAAGCAGCCCTTTTTGGACAATTATGTACGCGGCCCGGTATGGCAAAAAACACCTATGGTACCGGCTGTTTCCTCATGCTCAATACAGGTGATGAAAAGGTAGAAACAGATAGCGGACTGCTGACAACGCTCGCGTGTAGTTTAGATGAAAATCCTGTCTACGCGCTTGAAGGGAGTGTGTTCGTTGCGGGTGCTGCTGTTCAGTGGCTACGAGACGGCATCCAGATTATTGGTAACGCTTCGGAAACAGAAGCGATCGCGTCTGGGATTCCCGATACGGGTGGTGTCTTTGTCGTTCCAGCCTTCACTGGTCTTGGTGCCCCTTATTGGGATGCTGAGGCACGCGGTGCTATCCTCGGTTTAACACGTGGGAGTACACGCGCCCATATTATCCGCGCCACTTTGGAATCCATTGCGTATCAATCGGCAGATGTCGTCACTGCGATGGTGGCAGATGCGGGTATGACGATGGATCGGTTACGCGTTGACGGTGGTGCAACTGCTAATGATTTCCTAATGCAGTTCCAAGCAGATATTCTCGGAATAGATGTGGAACGTCCGGCACAAATTGAATCAACAGGATTGGGTGCTGCGCATCTCGCTGGCATCACGATCGGATTTTGGAGCGACGTTGAAGAACTTGAGGCACACCGCTCTCCGCCAACAACATCTGCTGACGATGTTTCTATGACTTGTGTTTTTTCACCGCAGATTGACACAGATGAACGGAACCGAAAACTTGAACAGTGGAAACGAGCCGTAGCGCGTGTGATAGGTTAAAATGCGACTCCAATGGAAGTATTCCCTTGTTATCAACCTTTCTGTGATAGCCATCTTGGTGGCATTTTACTTTTTTGATAGTATCCGTGTCCGGCGCGAAATGAATGCGCTCCACGCTCTGGGTGCTGAGCGCGGTGCTGAGCTGAAAAAGATGGTAGAAAATACCATCCTGCCGGCTGTTGTGTCGGAACTCGAAACGGCAAAAGCGTTTGATGCCCGCGAAATTGATAACGTGCTTGATGAACTCAAGCGTGGGCATTCAGATATGCAGGATGTGTTAGACATTCATGTGTCGTTAGACGATACGCGTATCCGTTCCAGCTTGCTAACCCGCGATGATACCGCCAATATCAATCTCGATGCGGCAGATCTGGCACAAATTGAGACAAAGGGTGCGAGGATAGACACAGTAGCAGATCAGAACGCGACCGCTATTGTTATTAAGTATTTTGTGTCGTTGGAAACACCTAAGCAGATTGAGCCTCCTGATGTTGCATATCAAACCACTTTAGATAGTGGTAGCATCCCTTTTCTACTCTGGAAAACCCTTATCGCACAAAATGTTTATGTTTTAGATGATATTGTAACGGTTGAAGAGAAAGGGAACCGATGGCGGATTACCGATCAGGAAGATGGGAATATCTATACCCTCTGGAAAGATGAGGAGGCGTTATGGATTCAGAAAACACAGGTCGGCTATATTCAGGTGCTATTTAATGTGCCGGATATTGACAAGTCAATCCGCTACGCTTTGCTGATGCACGCGATCCTGATCGTGATTGTCGGTGCGCTTCTCGTCATTCTGATTGATTTAACAACGAACCATCTAATTATGAGGCCGTTAGAACGGATGACAGGAATTATTCAGAGCGCGGAAAGTGGTGATTTACCTGTCACACAGAACTATTCCTCGGATGAGATCGGTCGGGCAACCTATAACCTTGTTCGAATGTTATGGCAATTGCGGGACTCGCACTCGAAGCGGATTGCTGCGTTAGGACAGTTCGCTGCTGGGGTGGCACACGAAATTCGGAATCCGCTTAATTCGATCGGGATGACTGCGCAGCACCTGAAATCTGTTTTCTCACAACAAAAGGTGAGTAAAGATGATATTGAAGAGGCGAAAGAACTTTTAGAGATTGTTGACAACAAAATTCGGGAGCTGAAGCAGACTTCGGAGCAGTTCCTCACCTTGAATCGACCGAGAAGATTGAACATAAAATTGGTGGATCTCAATGCGCTTGTGGAGCAGGTACTCTCAGAATTTGCGCTTATCGCTGAAGAAGCAAACGTTCAGCTGATTAGGAATTACGAAGACACGTTGCCGAATGTTCCGCTTGATGCCACCTTGATGCGGCAGACGCTCTTTAATTTCGTGCAAAACAGTATCCAAGCGATGCCGAAGGGTGGTAGTATCTACATGAGTACTTCGGACGAGAAAACCGGTGAGGATACGGAACACGCAGTGATCGAAATTCGGGATACCGGTATCGGCATCGCCGAAGAAATTCAGGAACAGATTTATGATGCCTATTTTACAACGAAGGACGCGACCGGTGGTATCGGACTTGGCCTCGCTATTTCACACCAGATTATTATTGCCCATGGCGGTAAGGTCGAAGTTCGAAGCAAAATGGGAATGGGAACAGCTTTTAAAATCAGTCTTCCGCTTTAGAAGTTAACAGTTAACAGTCCGGTTGCTACGCAACCTTTCAGTTAATAGTTAACAGTTGTCAGTACGGATTACTACGTAATCTTTTCAGTTGTCAGGCACAAGAGAAAATTGATAATCTCAACGTCTCTTTCTGATAGCTGAAAGATTTTTCGCAGAAAAATCGTACTGATTACTGTTAACTGCGTACTATTAGAGGAGAACCGAACGATGGCATCCATACTGATTGTAGACGATGACCAAGCACAACTGACAATTCTACAGCGCATTTTGAAACGCGAAGGGTACGCGGTTGAGACTGTCGGCGGCAGTGAAACCGCACTTGAGGTCTTAGAGAATCGGATGTTTGACCTCGTTATTAGCGACATGTGGATGTCCGCACGGTTTGAGGGTCGCGATCTGTTGCGGGAGATAAAACGGACGGATCCGGATCTGCCGGTGCTTATTATGACGGCTTATGCGGAGCTCAACGACGCTGTCAATCTTGTTGCACATGAGGGCGCGTTTTACTATCTTGAGAAACCGATCCAGATTGATGTTCTCAAACGCGAGGTGAAGCACGCGCTACAGATGCGCGGTGCCCTTTCGGAACCGGAAGAGGAGAGCGACGCATCCGTTCCGGAAATTCAGATTGATGACATTGTCGGTGAAAGTGTGCAGATGCAGGAACTTTTCAAAAAGATGGCTCGGATCCTGCACCGTGGTGTCACGCAGGTTCTGATCACAGGTGAGACGGGTTCCGGAAAGAGTCTCATCGCACGCGCACTGCACAAACACGGGCTTAGAAACGACAAACCGTTCATCGCTGTCAACTGTGGTGCGATCCCTGATACATTGATTGAAAGCGAACTTTTTGGACACGAAAAAGGGGCATTTACGGATGCCTCGCATCAGAAGAAAGGGCTTTTTGAGGTCGCGAATGAGGGGATACTGTTCCTTGACGAAATCGGGGATCTCCCGATCCAGACGCAGAGCAAACTCCTGCACGTTCTTGAAGAGCGCGAGATACGCCGCGTCGGTGGTACGCAGAGCATTAAAGTAGATGTATGCGTGATTGCTGCGACGAACAAGGATTTAATTCAGGCAGTCCGAGACAGTGCTTTCCGTGAAGACCTCTATTTCCGTTTGAATGTGATTCCGCTTCACGTTCCACCGTTACGGGAGCATCCGGAGGACGTCCCGATGCTCGTGAATTTCTTAATACAGAAATTCAGCAGCGAATATGTGGAGGCAACTCCAAAGCAGGTTACACCGCAAGCGATGTCCGCGCTCCGACGTTACGAGTGGCCCGGTAATATTCGGCAATTAGAAAATTATCTGCGTCGGATCTTCGTGCTTTCGGAGAATGAGGTCATCGACAAAGACGAATTGCCGCCGGAAATTTTAGATACCTCGTTGCCGACAACAGACGTTGAATTCGATATTCCAGAAGAGGGTGTTTCACTTGATGAAATTATCAAGGAATATGTGTGCAGTGCGTTGACGAAAAGCAACGGGACACAGATTCAAGCAGCAAAACTGCTCGGTATCTCGCGTCGTAAACTCCAGCATCGGATGCAGAAATACGGGCTGCAAAGTCAAGATTTTAAAACCGACTCGTAGAGGGAGATGTTTACGATCCTCAAGCCTTGTTCCAACGCATAAGGCTTTGCGCTGCTCTAATACTGGCGAAGCTGCGTATCAATTTCTTGTGCCCATTGGTCTATGCCCCCGACCAGGCTCTTCACCGATTTGAAACCGAGTTGTTGTAAAAGAAAGGCGGCATCGAGGCTCCGCATGCCCCAGTGGCAATATACCACTATCTCAATCCCGTGTGTAATCTCTCGAAACCGTCTTGGTAACTCACCCAACGGGATCAGTGTTGCTCCTTCAATGTGAACGATCTCGTACTCCCATTGCTCACGGACATCCAACAAAATGAACCGTTTATTTTCGTCTATCATCCCTTTGAGTTGGTTGGGTGTGATGGTATATGTGTCGGCATCGAGTGGAAGGATCGCCTCTGCTACACTCGGTGCAGCCTTCGGCAAGTTCCGTCTTACTCGGTTTCTTATATACTGCCGCCGCATCTTTTTTATTGCTTGTTTGATATATCTGAACATTTTGCTACTTCTTTGGCATAGGAATTGGTTACACAATTCGATTCTAATAGCGCAGAAATTGTATTTTTAGAAACGCACCGTCACGCCTAAGGTCGGAAGGATTGGTAAAAGCGGTTCTCCATCAACAGTGCAGTCAATAATAGCATCTGTTTCTTCATCGCGGACTTCACTAAAGGCGTATTGATCCAAATTCCGCTGGTTATATAGGTTCAAGATTTGGAAGTACCAAGACAACTCCCATCGCCGATATGGGCTCCGCTTTGTCATGCGAAAATCGAGGCTATGATAAGCAGGCATCCGTTCTGAGTGGGTGTCCCCGAACTGTCGGTCACAAAGGATACTTCCGTCAGTTTGTAGCACTTCTGTGTGAATAAGCGGTGTCCTCGGTTCCCCTGTATGGAACCGCCAACTGATATAGAGGTGCCAAGTCGGTGCGAATTGGTAGCTGCTGCTGACAGCAAAAGCGTGCCGCCGGTCATATTGGCGGAAGAGCGTCTCATCGCCAGCGACTTCCTCAGCAATTCCGTAGGCGTAACCGAGTGTCCACGATAAGCGGTTTGAAACGGCGTGTGTCATGAACACATCCAGACCTCTGGCATCTCCGGACTGCGGTGGTGCGAAAATCTGGTTTTGCCGTCCGAATTCGCGTAGCCGTCCGACAAGATTATCAAATGTGTTGTAGTAGCCTTCGACACGGACTAAGAAGTTATCGGTTGGTGTATATTCAGCACCGATGACATAATGTACAGCATTTTCGGCACGTCCGACGGTTTCAATACCGTCCTCGACAGGGACCCCCATGAGGCTAACTGGCTGATGGTAAATACCCCAAGCACCGCGTAAGATAAGATTGTTCGTCGGTTTTACTGCGAGTGCGACTCTCGGTCCAATCTCATACCGTTGGATACCTTCTTCTCGATACTGCTGATAGACATAACGTCCTCCGACATTAAGGGCAAGTTTCGAGTGAAGCTGCCATTCATCTTGGAGGAACGCGCTGAATTCGCCGCCGCGATCGTCAACATCAGCGAGAATCGGCTTGTAGGTATCTATACCTGCTTGCCGTTCTTGGACGTTATATTGATATTGCGCTGTTAGCCATCGCCAAGTTATACCTGTACGAACGGTGTGATCATCAAAAAGGTTTGCTGTAAGTTCCGTTTTTGTGCCGAAAAACCTGAAATTTCGATCGTCAGTGTCCGCTTTCCCGCTCGTTCTATTCTGATCAGAAATGCCTCCGAAAATGAATACATCTGTCCAGTGTGAATCGGCGAAGGTATGCCGCCATTTTGTCCAAACCGTTGAATTGTTATATAACGAATCCAAGTTATTGTCTATATCGTTTAAACGTATCCGATTCTTGTCCCAACCGTAGAGTCCATTAAGCGTGAGCGTATCTGAGGGTGTCAATTGATATGTGAATTTCCCGTAGACATCGGCGTACTGCGGGTTATAGTCTTCATCGATGTCGATGAGTGCGAGAATGAGGTCAATATATCCACGCCGAGCAGATAGAAGCCAACTGCCTTTCTCAGTAAGTGGTCCCTCCAGAGTGGCTGTGGCGTTGATCAGGTCTATCCCAAAATTTGCCGAGAATTGCTGGGTATTCGGTGTCCTTGTCGTGATGTCAAAAACGCCGGACATCTTCTCTCCGTATTCGGCAGGGAACCCACCCATCAGGAGCTGCGTGTTCTGAACGAGATCGAGCCCGATAAGTGAAACCGCGCCGCCGAAATCTTGAAGATGATACGGATCGTAGAGTTCCATTCCGTCTAATCTGACAGATATATCGCTTTTTTCTCCGCCTCGGACGCTGAAGCGCGCACTATAATCGCTTGAGGCGACCCCGGGAAAAACGTGTCCGGCTCGCATGACATCGTTATCAACTAACGGGAACTGTTCAATTTCTTGTTTGGAGATGGCTATTCTCGTGGATGTGCCGTCATAAATGGTAAAGCGACCTGGGGTTACAACGATTTTCTCCAATTTGATAGGTGGGGCATCGTCTTCTGCAAAAACTGGACATAGATGTGGCGTGCTCAAAAACGCGATACAAAAAGCAATAGATATAAGATTCCGAAAATTGGATATAAACATTCACTTGCACCTCAGGCGATCTCAATTGACTTGATTCTATATGGCAATTATAGCGTACTTTGGTGCTGCTGTCAACCGAGTCAAAATGGTCGATGTGCTAAAAGTATTGACCGTGTTAATGCTTGCATGCTAAACTATATTCCAAAGTTTAAAGACAGATAACGGGTATGATATGTTCTATGTAAAATGGAAACGCGTATCTCTAATGTGTTAAGTCCAAACTTGGATGTGCCACAGGCAGTGGCGTTCTCCGAATTCACATTGCCGACTTTCTGGGGTCATCTTAAAAATAGTGGTCAGGGACCAACTCAACCCAACCTACAGTCTTATATTGATGCATTATGAATGAAGAAATCAAATCTGTATTAACGCGTGGCACTGCTTTTCTTTTTAGACAACAGCAGGTCGCCGGAAATTTCGAGGGACACCTCTCTTCGAGTACGTTCCCGACTTGTGCTTATGCCTGGATCCAACTTGCGCGAGGCGAGATGCCGGATTCCGATCTAATTGAATGGTTCAAGGCAAACCAGCACGAAGATGGCGGCTGGGGCTTGGATACTGCGAACATATCAAACGCTGAAGCGACACGATTTGCCCACCTAATTCTATCGCAAGTTTATCAACGCGCGCCGGATCCATCTCTCGAAAAACTACTAACATCTATTCCGCGATTCGCGCCACATCTCGCTTTAGTCAAATTGGCGTATGCTGCTTTTGAGCAGTTTGACTGGAACGAACTTACCCTACCAGAAAACGCCTTACGCTTCATGAAATTCGCACGGCAATTGACGAAGTTCCCATTACTTGGAAAACGGTTGAAGCCGCCGAGGCATCGGCTGCCACCGGTTGCACTGTTCAATACCGAACTTTTTGATGCGCTGTTTATTGCTGAACAACATACACTCGTGCCTGTGTTCATTCTAATAGAATTAAACACCAGAAGACGACCTGAAATGATTGCGGCACTCGTTGAATGGCTGAAAGGACACGTTCTCAGCGATGGCAGTTGGTTTCGGGTGAACTATATTACTGCGCTTTCGGTTTTGGCACTTATTGAACTCGAAGAAAAATGGGAAGCCGACGAGGGTACCACCGAATTTATAGAACGTGGCATTGAGTGGCTCCGTAGTACCCGAAACCGTGATGGCGGATGTCGAGAAGCACTGAACCTGAATGTTTGGGATACAGCGTTGAGCATCATCGCACTCACAGAGGTACATTCCACTAACGAAAGGAATGCGTTTCTCAGTGTTGAGGAGGTGGAAAAAGTGAAATCTGCTGCGCGATGGCTTACTGAACATCAGAATTCAGATGGTGGATGGGCATTTTCCGGTTTAAGTGATAGTTCGCTTCCGAGTGACGCGGACGATACCGCCCTCGGCACCCTTGCGTTGATACGCTCACACGCTGTAGGGGCGAGGTTACCGCGCCTCTACGATGACGCAATTCTCCGCGGGATTGCGTGGTTGAAGACACAACAGGGGCGCGAGGGGAGTTGGAGTACGTATCAACCCGGACAAGGAGATGTCGGATGTGTCAGTATCACGGCGCATGCGATTGAAGCACTGCTCGCTTTTAATAAACTGGACCTTGCAGATAAACCGGATATGACGCGTGAGATGCAGCACGGTATCAGATGGCTTCGCCGTCAAATTCATCGAGACGGTTACTGGCGAGACCTCTGGTTGGCAAAAGATACATACGGCACTGCTTGTGCTATAACCGCACTCGTGAAAGCCGGGTTGGAAGACACATCAGAAGTCTATCGCGGCGTTGCGTGGTTAGAACGCAGCCAAAATAGGGATGGCGGTTGGGGTGAAGATATGTTCGGAAATCCGATCGAAAGTACAATAGAACAGACGGCGTGGAGTACTTATGCGCTTCTACAAGTGGATCCTGAAAACCGTGCAGCACAAAACGGCATTCAGTTTTTGCTCAAGCACCAACGGGAGGACGGCTCCTGGCAAGAGCAGTGTGTCGGTATCTATTGGGAGATTATAGGTGGCTACGCGGACCCGATCTATGCGTCCGTTTTTCCGATACTTGCCTTGAACCAGTCGCTGCAAACAGCCTCATAGTTTCATCCTATGACGACACAGAAAAAAATATCAGTCATAATTCCTATCCTGAACGAAGCGAAGATATTGGAGAAGACGCTTTCCCAACTTGAGCCTGAGTTAGGAGTGCATGAACTCATCGTTGTGGACGGTGGGAGTACTGACGGTTCTGTTCATATCGCTGAGAAGTATGGAAAGGTGATCACATCGGAACCGGGACGTGCGAAGCAGTTAAACACAGGCGCGGTGTCGGCAACAGGGGATATCCTTGTTTTCCTGCATGCTGATATTTGGCTTGAACCGGGAGCGTTGGCATCGGTAGCGACGGCACTCACTTCTGGATACGTCGGTGGCGGGTTTCAGCAGAAGATTGATGGTACGCATTTCCTCTATCGCGCGATTGAAATAGCAGGAAACATGCGTGGGAAATATCTGAAAGTTTTCTACGGAGACAGCGGTATCTTTCTCAGACGTGCCGATTTCGAGAGGCTCGGAGGTTTTCCTGAAATCCCGATTCTGGAAGAGATGGAATTTTCAGAAGGGTTACGGCGGCTTGGGAAAACGACGCTGATTACACCGCCTATCCATATCTCTGCGCGGCGATGGGAGACAAAAGGGATCGTCCGCACCACACTAAACAACTGGCTAATAACACTCCTCTATTTTCTCAAATTTTCACCCGCGCAGCTTGCTAAACTCTACCGACACATTCGATAGCAGAAAAATATGAGCCCCGCAAAAGCCTATCAGATTCAATCAGAGGCTATGTACGGGGCAGGTATAGGAGACTATTCGTCTGTTTTTTTGTCAGGGTCCTCTAATTGCATCTTCATTTCACTACTCCCGTTATTTTGCCAATTATCAGCCTTTTCCTTGAGTTTCTCAAGGTCTGCTTCGTTCTTAATATCGACGATGTGCGGCGTGATAATTATCACAATCTCAGTGTCTTCAATGGCGGTTTCGGTGCTTTTGAAGAGCCGACCGAGCAACGGAATATCGCCCAAGATTGGGAGTTTGTTTTCGACCTGCTTCTGCTTTTGACGGATGATACCACCGACAACGATCTGTTGCCCGTCTTCTACATCAATATAAACACTGATGGCGTTATCATCTGTGATGGGGGCATTGAAATCGGTAAACTCAATGAAATTGCTGGCACTGATATTTGTAATATCCAAACCGATGGTGCGTTTACCGTCCTCGCCTGCTTGCGATTTGGCAATGTACGGGGTCAGCTCAATATTGATACCGACAGGTGGATCAATAAAGTCATAGTTAAAGAGCGGCTGAGCGGTGGTTTCTCCTAAAATGCTGGTTGTATCAACACTTTGGAGGTACGGGATACGGCGACCACTGCTCCACGTCGCGGTTCTGGAATCTCGTGTCAACAGTACCGGTGTCGAGAGCGTTTGGACTTTGTTTTCACGCATGAGTGTATGGAGGAGTNCCATGTATTCCTTGGTCGCTAAACCGAGATTAAACCCCGAAATCTCCTGATCGAGTCCGAGTTGGGCATCGAGGTCACCGATAAGCGGGTTGCCGGGAACCGGGGATACACCGAAAATTTTATTTTCTTGAGCTGTGAGCTCAATACCGAGTTTAGTCGTCTCATCAAGTGTGACTTCAAGAATTTGGATGTCTATCCAGACTTGTCCTCGGACAAAATCTAACTTCTTTATGAGGGCTTCAACATCAGGAAGGTAGCGTTGCCGCGTCGTAATAATCAGAGAGTTGGTATCGGCGTCAGCGAAGACGGTGACTTTTCCTCTCAAGGAGTTGATATCTTGCTGTTGCTGCGCGCCACCCGACTGGAAGAACCTTCTAATACTGAACCCGCCGTCTCCTTCACCTTCCCACACCTGTTGCAGCACTGTCTCAAGTTGTGTGGCATCTCCGTATTCGAGTCGAATTGTCGTTGTTATCTCTTTTTGACCCTCCGGCGTAGGTATATCCATGGATTCGATGAACTCTGTGATAAGCTCGAAGTTACGCTGCGTAGCCGTCGAGATGATAATAGCGTTCAACGTAGGATACGCTTCGGCGGTGACATTACCTGCCAACGAACCTTGCGTCTGATTCCGGTTGCTTCGTGGGAGAAAAAAGAAAAAGTCCTGATTGTTGGAACTGCCCTGATAGGTGTTGTTGATGACAGCGGCTATATTTTCAGCATCGGCGTATTTGAGTTTGTACATGCGGGTCCCCCATTCCTGGTCCGGCATGTTGACATCAAGTTTGGCGATAAGTGCGTCAATTGTTTCAAAGTTCTGTGAACTCGTTGAGATCATAATAGCGTTAAGGCGTGTGTCAGCGACGAGATGAACCTCACCTTGTACACCAAATCCGCCGCCACCTTCAGTGGGTTCATCGCGCCTACGCTCCCACCAGGGACGCTCTCTGTCGCGTCCAGTACTACCGCCTTCAAAGAGGTCTTGTAGATTGGGAACGAGGGTTTCGGCATCCGCAAACTTGAGAAAATAGAGCTTAATTTCCTCTTGCGTCTCCGCTTGGTCGAGTTCTTGAATGACCTTTTCGATGATAGAGAAGTTACGCGGATCCGAGGAGACGACGATAATATTAAGTCGATCGTTGTGAGAGACGTTAACATCTCCGACGATCCCTTGTTGCTCGATTCCTTGTTCCCGTTGCCAGTTCCTTAACCTTGCGCGGTCCCAGGCATCCATTCTGCGGCGGTTGTCTTGATTCTCACCCGTAAGGACTTCTTGGAGCGTTTCTGCGACATCCTCAGCGGCTGCGTAGTTAAGTCGAAAAGTTTTGATTTCGGTCTGTGAAGTGGGTGATACATCAAGATCCTTGATGATTTCTTGTAGGAATACCAGGTTTACTTCAGAGGCTTTGAGGATGAGTGAATTGGAGTTGGTTTCAGGGATAATTTGGATGGTGCCATCGAGAACTTCGTACCCAGTGCCTTCGGTCTTCATCTGTTCTGCAGCAGCCCTCGCCTCTTCCACAGTCATACGGGCAGCGCCGCTTTCAGATCTACCGCCGTCGCGACCTTCTTCTCGAAAAATGTTTGTGAGTGCTTGTGCCACACGATTGGCATCCGCATAAGCAAGTGGGACGACGAGAATCTTTAGTGGGGACCTTTCACCTTCGTCAGCGACTTGTAGAATTGTAACGATTCGTCGTATATTCGAGGCAACATCTGTTATGACAAGTGAGTTTGTTGTGGTATCCGCAAAAATATTTGCCTGTCTATTGAGTAGCGGTTTGAGACGGTCTACCTGTTCTGAAGCAACGACGTTCGTCAATTGAATAATATAAGTTTGAATCTCATCGGTCATATCAACGAGTTCGGGATCCGGTGTAATGCTTTTGACAACGCCTTTTGTGACCATGGCGCGCGTAAAGGTTGTGACTAGGAGCGTGCTGTCGGTTTGGATGAGTGTGAGATCATATTGTGTGAGGACAGTTTTGATTTGTTCGATTACTTCTTCAATGGTCACATTTGTGAGATTAATGAGTGAGAATCTTTTATCTTCAATATCTTCTTCACTTGCGATAATTGTGAGGTCTGTTTCGCGTGAAAGCCACTCCAGGACACCTTTAAGCTCCTGGCTGGTAAAGTTGAAATCAAAGCGGATTGCCCGACCTTGATCGTCGGTCTGTGCGACGCGCATGGTCGCTTGTTGCTGCGCTTGGACCTCGACAAACGCCAGAACAAGCAATCCGAAACAGAGCGATAAAATAAAAAATAAGAGTCTTCGTCCTTGCATAACATCCGATCCTTTTAATTTAGTCCGTTTTTTTGCCGACCTCGTAAGGTTTAGGCAATTTTTTTAGCCCCGAAACCGATTTATTAATGATCTCGGTGCAGTTAAAATATTTGAGCGATAAGAAATAGGTCAACATTTAAGTTTGTTGCGTTATCCCCACCCCGATTCCGACCGCGCTGTGCTCTGGCGTTCGATGATTGCTTATCAGCGGAGATTCGCATATCGCGCACGGTTAGCCATTTAGCGTTTGTCTCAATAAGGTGGTTCAAATTAACGAGTTTTTCAAGATCTGTTTTGAATTTCATTTCAACGGTATAAAGTTGCGTTTCGTAGGTTGGCGGTGCCAAAGCGAGTTGCTCCAAAAAGGATGCTCGCTGTTCCTGGATTTTCTCAATGTATTTGACGAGTACCGATTGAAGTTCAGCCGCTGCGGGTTGATCCTCAGCGTATTCGTCCGGCGTTTGCATGAGAATTTCCAAAAGTGGGCTATTCTTACGTAACTGCACTTCAACGGTAGCAGGTTTCGCACCGATGCCGAAAATACCGGGAGAGGCAGCGGTCTCAATTTTGTGAACTTGCGCCGCGAAGAAACCTTGTCTAAAATCTGTTGCCCCACGGAGTTGTTGTGTTACCATGCTTTTGATATACGAAGCGAGTTTGACACGCAGCGAAAGAGGTATCGCTTCTGGCAGTGCAGCGAATTCCGATGGGTCTGTCTGCGTTTCAGGCTCCGCTGGTTGTGCGTTCCTTTCTGGGTCCATATCTTCTGCGGATTCTGTGTCAGACGACGCTTCATCTGCTTTGCCCGTTTTTTCATCCGTGTCGGACTCTGTTGTACCTGACAACCATGCATCCATCATCATGTCGAACGAATTATCCGCTGCCTCCTGTGCTGCGATCTCCGTAAGCTCCGCCGCCTCTGTCTCAATATGCTTGAGATAGAGATAAAGGATGAGACGTTCTCGGTTTTGCATTGTCAACTTTAGGTGCTGCTTACCTGGAGCAGGTTTCGTTAGGAGTTGATAATTCTGTTCGATACCGGCGCGTCTGACCAATCCATCAACACGCGCTCGAATGACAGTCTCAGGCGGTTGTGTATCAAAAAGTGAGACTACCTTTTGATCATCAGCCTGTTCTTGTTGATTTTCTGTGTTTGCCAATCCGGTTGCCTTATAAATCTCGGCTTCAACGGGTTTAAGCACCCCCGCAGCACGTACAAGGTTCTCAGTTTTTAACAACTGCTCCTGTTTGGCTTTAGCGTCCTGATTCGCGAACAAGCGATAGAAAGCAGGGACAACTTGTATTGCTACCAAGACAAGAAGTACGGCACCCAAAATACCGATCAAGATTCGGCTTCGTGGCGTTAATTGGAGATCCAGTTCCATCAATTTATCCTCTACAAAAATTTGAGTTCATAGAATTCGGTTGAAAGCTGCTTGAGCAGATATATATTTTATCTATCTTCTTCGTTTTCTTCGTTTTCATCTTCCAGTTTAACTTTTCCATTTTCCGGTTCATCGGTTTTCAGTGCGGGTGGTTCAATATTTAGTTCGTCGTCCGTTGCTACCGATTCATTTTCATCTATCGGGATTTCGGGCATCGGATACCGTTTTTTAGCGAATGTTTTGACAGCAGACGCGGTCAAGTTGCACCGCACCTGCACTTGAAAAATCTGTTTTCTATCTTGTGTAATTGTTGTAACCTCACCGGGTCGAATATTCGTAAAGACCCCGGATCGGTTGAGTGCGCCTAAAAGGGTATTGATGGCATTATGGGAGGAACCCTCCAAATTGAAAGTGATTCGTGCCGTTTCCGGGACATTGAGATTGGTAATATTAAAATTTGTCCATGCGACCTGTGTTCTATCGCGAAACATCTCACTGAGTGCGTGCAAAATATCGAGTGGCGAGATATTATGCGTCAACATTTCTGTGAGTGCCAATTCACGTCCGAGTTGTGTTTGTGCGGCTGCCATTGGCTGCGCGTAATTTGCGAGTCGCTGGTCTACCAATTCGGCTCTATGTTTCTGTGTGCGTTGCAGCGTATAACCGCCAAAAAGGGCACCCCCGATTATCAAAATTCCCAACCCTGCAGTTGCAAGAATCTGACGTTGCCGTGCTGTTTGCGTGAGCGTCTCGGCTGTTTCCTTGGGTAAAAGAGAGACCTCGACCGCCGGGTTCAATGCGCTAAGTCCGACACCTAATGGAACTGCCAACGTATCACCGTATTCGTCGAGTAGAACCCCGACTTCCGCTTGATTAGGTTCGATTTTAATATCTGAATACTGTTCAATCGCCTGAATCGGATTCCATGGCATCGTCGGGATATTGAGTCCCGTTTCCAAAACAGCAGCGAGATTGGGGACACGCGCACCACCGCCGGATAACCAGATTTCAGGTTCAGTCGTAGACACCGTTGGATTTTCAGAGCCAACGGTGTCGTTTTCCGCATCGTTGTCGTCCTGTTCGCGCTGTAAGTTCGCAGCGGCAATGGAACGCTGGAGTTCAGAAATCAACTGTGTTGTCCACGCAGCTGTCGGTTCCTCATCCGCGGAGATGTGCCGTTTTTCTTCTGCTGCAGCGTCAGTATCAATGTTCAAAGCGCTGCCGATATGTTCGGAGAGGCTGTTGCCTCCGAGCCGGAAGCTACGTGAAAATCGGAGGGCTCCGTTCTCAATGAAACAGAAATCCGTGTGTCTCGCGCCGATGTCAACAATAAATGTAGGTTTGGTGCATCCGCTGTTTGCTGCCACCTCAGCGATCGCTATCATCGAAGGCGTAACGCCGGATACGACGACACCATTTTGTTCGAGAAGATCGAGATAATCCGTGACCGATGACCGTCGGGTAGATATCAACTCTACCGAAGTCGCGTCTGATGTTCGGCGTACATCGTGATATGTAAAGATCGCTTCGTCAATCCGAAACGGGAGTTCCGCTTCTGCGGCAATCGCGACGATACTCGCGAGTTGATCATCAGTTGCGGCAGGTAAATTGGCTATACGTTTTGTGCTGACGAGAGATCTCGGAAGCGCGAGAACGACTTCCGATGTATCTCGGTTGAATAGTGCGCGTAAATTCCCTTGCTTTGGCGGTTTCCCTGAGGGTCCCCAAAGTTGATCCAAGGCTTGAGCGACCTGATACCGGTCCTCTGCATCTTGGTATGTAACAACATTAGCGTTGATTAGACGCACACCTGTAGATGACTGTTCAAATTGAACCATTTTCGCTGTGTGCGTGCCGATGTCAATCGCCACAACCTGTTTTTTCGCCATGTTTTATTGGCTGAAAGCCACTCCTCTAATCCTGTCTCCAATATTGAATAACGACTTCATCACCTGTACGATCAATGATACCGACACAGGTTGAGATAGCTCTACCTGCAGTATCAATCCCGCTTGCCTCAATACGGTAGCCGTGCGAACGATAAGTTACCCAGTCGGCAAGTTCGCGGAACGTATTAAAGTCGATCTCTTCCATCTCCGAAAGTTGTGAGATATTCATGAACGGATTTCCTGTTATTTCTTCTTCGGTAAAACTGAGTACCGGTGAATCGTCCGGGGGGTCTTGTTCTCGACGTGTGACGATCGCCTGCGCTCTCTCTGGGTCCATCCCCGGTAGGAGTGCTAAGACTTCAACGGGAGCCGTATTAACATTAATAAGACCGCTGCGTGTCTCTCCATCTTTCAAGGTTATTTTATCGATGATACCGATGAATTCTTGTTGTGTTAACATTCTGACATCTTTGATAGCGTCAATGTTCTGAAAAAATCCTTGTGAGTCGCGATGATCGACGATACGTTGGGCGATACCTTCGTCAATATCGTCCAAAGATTCGAAGGTTTCGACATCGGCTGTATTGATATTGATTTGTTCATCTTCGCCCTGTTCCTGTTGAGGTCCATTGCGTCCTTCATCATCTTCGTCGTCTTGGTTTCCTTGATTTTGGTTGGTATCCTCAGTGGTAATTCGACTCTCGATACTGTTGAAAATTTCGTCAGAGACTGCGCGTATCTCCATGAGGTCGGCAAATCTGTCAAACTCACGCTGTTGTGTCAGCGATTGCGCTTCCGCCTGTGAAAAGACCGGTTGCCCGCCACCTTGACCGGATTGCGTCTCAAGTTGTGTCAACTGCTCTTCGTCTGCTGTATTGAGGTTAACGAGTGCTTCTCCATCCGGGTCGGTACTTGCATCAAGTGAATAGATGGTTGCTAAGTCCACCAATCCGGGTTGTGCCTCTGTCGCTGTCGCTTGAGGTACGCCGGTTTCCGTTACGTTACTCGTGGCTCCGGCTTGTGTGTTAGCGACTGGTTGTGTCAACGTCGCTGCTTGTTGCGTCCCGTAAAGGAGTTGAGAGGTCATCCCTTCCACACGTGCGAGGTCCCGAACGGTTCTATAAGGTTGTCCTTCAACAATAGCGTTTGCGAGTTCCTGCGTTAGTGGATCATCCTGCGAAGCCCCGGCTTGCATAAGCAAATTCGTGATGAGTCCCACATCGGCAACATTGAGATTAACTTTCGAGGCTTCATCGGTAACTGTTACCTGATAGTTCAAGAGGTTTCCTGTCTGTACGCCGTCATCTATTTGTCCTTGAATGGGTTCAGCCCAATTTTCACCGAGCGAATCGAAAGGTGTCTGATCCGTTCGCATAACAGCGAGTGTCCACTCGAAGCCTGCTTTCGCTGCGTAGTGAAATTTTGCTCTGTCCAGGAAATTTCGTTGTGTCCGCTGTTCTATATGGATCGAATAGAGGAGCTGCGCCGCCAAAACAGAGAGGATCGTGAGTATCCAGAGCGTTGACACGAGTGACAATCCACTCTGTTCTTTATAGCCTTTGTAGAATGTATCGGAAAACCGTTTTGTGAGTGCTATCATTAGGGACCTCCTTAAGGCGCGCCTTCTGCGCCGCCACCAGCAGTGCCGCTCGCTCGGAGATGTACCATCGTTGATTGGGTCATACTGTTTGACGGTATGACGGGTTGGTTTTGCGTCGTAAACTGCGTCGTGGTATTTGTGCTTACGGGGCCCTCTATCTCACTTTGCACGGACATGAGAATTTGTATGGCACTCGGGACACTTTCTGGATCTTCCCAGGAAGTGTTCCAGATCTCTGTCTCTGCGTCAAAATACTGTAAATCAAAATTAGTCAAGCCGGTAATAAGAGTTGCGATGTCAACGTAAATCGGGTCGCCGTTTTCGTCTGTTTCGGGTATCGTTCCGGTTTCTAAGATGGGACCGATAACGGTTTCTGGGTCAAGCGTTGTGGTTGTGATGCGGAAGAGCGCGGATGTGCCACCCTCCTCAGCAGTTGTGTCTTCTGTAAAACCGTCTTGAAAGTTTCCTGAACCGAGAGTGGATTGACCCGGCATCGGTTCTGCGGCGACAAAATAGGCTACACGTTGAACGTCACTTAAAAGTGGTTGTGGCGTTTGTGAGATATTCGGGGATTGGAAGCTCGAAAGCTGCTCTGCAAACGGGTCAGGGTCGGTCCTCAGGAGTGTAACGAAGCTGATCATGTCTCTATCACCGGACTGACTCGGCCCGTCTTGTGCGTACAATGCGAGTTCCGGTTCCTGAGGTGAGAGCTGTATGTTTCCAAGATCGGTTACAATTCGATCCATGGCGAATCGGCATCTCTGTGCAGCCAATACCCTCGCCTCGGTTTTATGATAGGCATCGACGGCTGTTTTGAAAGCGAAATACGCCGCTCCGCCGATGATAACGAGGATGCTAACTGCCATGAGCATTTCGATGAGGGTCAGTCCACTTTCACCAATTGTGTCGGTGTGTATCTTTTGCGTCTTCATGTCTATGGTGCCCCGTTGCAACATTGCGGAGGTGGCTATTGTCCACCACCTTGTTGCTGCCCCTGCTGTGTTTGTGTTTGTGACTTTTGTCTATCAGCGACGAAAGTCGTCATAGACATTGAACGCTCTCTGCTTTTATGTATCCACGTAACAGTTACTTGCACACGTCGTACATTCTCAATCTCTTCGGATTCTATGTCCTCAATAACAGAGTCCCAATGGTAGCGCGAGTTCTCGCCGAATTCGCCGGATGCCTCCCCGACATCTGGGAACCCTTCCATCTCAATCTGTGCCATCTGAAACTTCAGGAGATAGAGTGCAGTGGTACTGTTATCTGAAAGTGCTTGGTTGCGCGCAGCGGAAGCAAAGGCGTTCAAAAGTGCTGGAAGTACAGCCGCCAAAATCGCTAACGTTACGAGTATCTCAACGAGTGTAAACCCGTTTTCTCTTGTTGGCACTAAGTGTTTAATTGGCAGTCTCATAAGTTTTGTGGGACCCCCCGAAATGTGTGCGGACAATCATCCAGCGCGTGCAGCAAAACCGCAGAATGGTAGGGCGAGGTTACCTCGCCTCTATAACCCTAACGTCTCAATTTCCTCAGCAGCGAGTTGTCGTACCGTAACCCGTCCGCTCGCTGCTTCAACAGCGACAGACATAATTTGATTTCGTGAGTTCTGGAGGTAGATGAGTGCCTCCTCGGAGGTAGCGGTCGGTGAGAAATAGATATATCCGGTTCCCGAATCCGCTTGGACCGTACGACCGTTCTGGTTGGTCACCATAGCCGCTAATACAACATTCTTCTCCATCGCGTAAGGCACCCCCAAGATTCCGCCAGCGCGCGCGCGCGCCCCGTCCTGTTGTGCAGAATTTGCGGTTGCCAATGGATTGACGTTTGTATTCGTCGTCGAAGCGTTGACAGCGGTAGAATTCTGGGCTGTGAGTGCTGACGCAAGCGGACTGCTGGGGTTAAATGTTTCACTTGAGGCGAGCCAGCACCGATCATTATCGAGATCGAAAACCACCAAGTATGCTGCTCGGTCAGTGATCGCCATATCGCGTGCGAACGTGAGTAGGCTGCGGACCGTATACGCCGATGACTTCAATTGACGCGTTGCCGCGAACCCTTTCAATGTCGGCATAGAGATCGCTGACAAAATGCCCATGAGCGTCAAAACGATCAGTAATTCTGTGATCGTAAAGCCGCGTTGAGATTGAGAAATAGGCGAGTTCGGAAACACTCGCCTATCCATTATTTGTCGGATCATTTTAATAGGCCGCTGTTGTCTCTTCAATCCAATTGGTGATGTCGGCGTCTAACTCGGTGCCTCCGACCTTGCCATCTTTCCCCATTGAATAGAGATCGTAGTCGTAGCCTTGATGGGTACCCGGTTGGCGATAGACATAGGGATTGCTCCACGGATCTTGGAAACTTGGACTATCAATGTAGGGACCGTCCCAATTTGGCGGAGCCGGACTCGGTGCACGCCACAAGGCGTTTAATCCTTGTTCAGTTGTCGGGTAGTCGCCTACTGCTATGGCGTACATCTCTAAGGCAGTTTTGAGACTGCTAATCTCTGTTTTTGCCTTTGAGACTTTCGCTTGCTGCGGTGCATTGATGACCCGCGGCGCGATAAAGGCTGCTAAGATGCCTAAAATAACGATAACGATCGTCAGTTCGATTAGCGTTAATCCGGATTCGTCGGATTTTAGTTGCGTGAACATTGTAATTTTTCTCCTAAATTATTTTGGTAGGTATCGCTTGACACCTAAAGGGCATGTTAACCGCTTAGTAATTGATTTGCCTCGAAGATCGGAAGGATCATCGCAACAGCGATAAACCCGATAATGACCCCCATCAGTAGAATAACCAAGGGGCCGATAGAACTCGTTAAACGTTCGAGGTTCTTTTTTATTTCTACATCGTAGTATTCAGAGAGTTTACTGAGCATGTGAACAGGTTCACCGGACTCCTCGCCGACAGCCACCATGTGCGTGACGAACTCAGGAAAATCTTTACTTTTTCCGAGTTCACGAGAGAGTGTGGACCCCTGCTCGACTTCTACTTCGGCTTCGGCGACGACGTTGCTATAGACCTTATTACCGATTGTATCCTTGACGACTGCGAGTGCAGGCAACATACGTACACCGTTTTCCAAAAGTGTTGCCATCGTGCGGGTGAACCGAACGATAGCAAACGTGCTAAATATGGGGCCGATGAGTGGTACTTTGAGTTTGAGTCGGTCAAACCAGACTTGACCGGCTTCAAGTTTTAGGTACTGTCTTATTCCGGCGACGGCTGCGATAATGATGACGAGTGCGACCCACCAATATGTCTGAAAAATATCTGTTGTGCCGATAAGGACTCGTGTGGGCAGCGGTAACTCGACACCGAGGTCGTTGAACATAGCAGTGAATTTGGGTATGACGAGAATCATGAGGACAGTAACAGCGGATATGCTGAGTGTTAACAGGATAATTGGATAGAAAAGTGCTGAGACGACATCGTTTTTCAGGAGTCTTTGGCGTTCGGCAAATTCCGCGAGTCGTTCGAGAACTATACCGAGTACACCGCCACTTTCACCGGCTTTGACCATGTTAATATAGAGGTCAGAAAAAACCTTCGGGTGCTGCGACAGTGCATCGTTAAAAGTTGCACCGTGTTCGACATCGTATTTGACTTGTGAGACGATACGGTGGAGTGCGGGGTTCTGGATCTGTCCGAGTGTTACCTCTAAAGCACGCGGTAGTGGGACGTGTGCGTTAACAAGTGTCGCCAATTGGTAGGTAAAGAACTCGACGTCCGCCGGTTTGATGCCACCTTGTCCGATTTTCAGCCATCTGCGAATGTCAGTCGGTGCATCTTCATCAGTCTCCTCAACGACAGTCGTGGGCCAATAGCCCATCTGTCGCAAGCGGGAGATAAGTTCGGCTTTAGAATCGGCTTCGAGTGTATTCTTTACGTTACCGCCGCCGTGTGTGATTGCTTCATATCGGAATAACGGCATCTTTCGCCTCCACCAACAATCTTACAAGACTCAACAGATTGGATACAACAGAGAGTTTATACAACTTCGCCTAAATCAAATTCCTCTTCTTGTGTCAATCGGAGTACTTCGTCAACGGTTGTCATTCCGGCGGCGACTTTGCGCCAGCCATCTTCGCGTAAGCCTCTCATGCCCAATTGGACAGCGAGGTGGCGAATCTCACTTGTTGATGCATGCTTGAGTGCCATTGACCGGATTTCATCGTTCATGAACAGAACTTCAAAGATACCGATTCTTCCCTTGTAGCCTCTGCCTCGACACTCTTTGCATCCGACAGGTTTCGGAATCTTTAGATCATACGGGATAGCAGGTCCGCTCCCATTACTCCCGATAAGTGCTTCTAATTCGTGCATTTCAGGTGGATGCATTTCACAACAGGCTTTGCAAACACGACGTGCTAACCGTTGCGCGATGATGCCTTCCACTGTAGAAGCGACGAGATAGGGTTCAATGTTCATATCAATGAGTCGCGTAATCGCGCCCGGTGCGTCGTTTGTGTGAAGTGTACTAAAGACGAGGTGACCGGTGAGCGATGTATGAACCGCCATTTCTGCGGTCTCAAAGTCGCGAATCTCACCGATCAATACTTTATCCGGGTCCTGACGCAGGATGTGGCGAAGTCCAGCAGCGAAGGTAAAATCGATATCCGGATTGACCTGGATCTGGTTGATACCCTCAAGTTCATATTCGACCGGGTCTTCAAGCGTGATGATCTTGACATCCGGCGAGTTAATCTCTTTCAGGCAGGCATAGAGCGAGGTCGTCTTTCCGCTACCCGTAGGCCCGGTAGCAAGAATGATACCGTGTGGTTTGCGAATCATGCGTTCAAAGAGTTCGAGATTGTCTTCGGTCAATCCGAGTTCTTGAAGCCCGAAGTCGATAGACTGCCGGTCAAGTATTCGGAGGACAACACTTTCACCGTGAAGGGTTGCGACAGTCGGAACAGTAGAAACGCGAAGGTCTATCTGTCTGTTTCCGACACTCGCGATCTGTCTACTGATTTTTCCGTCTTGGGGGCGTCTGCGTTCTGCGACATCCATTCCTGCCATGATCTTGATACGAGAGGTAATCGCGGATTGCAAATAAGCAGGCGGTTGCGGTTGATCTTCTAATACACCGTCAACGCGGAATCGTATCTTAAGTTGAGTCGGATAAGGTTCAATGTGTATATCACTGGCACCCATACGAACGGCATCAATAATCATCTGGTCAACGGCGTGTATGACGGTCGGATCTTGACTGAGGTCTTTCTCATCGATACCGAAGTCTTCAATAGTCTCTCGTTCGAGGGTCGTAGCTGCGCCGACAGGTCCCTTGATACCAGTGCTCAGCAGGCTCTCCGCGGTACGTCCATAGAGGCGAACAATTGCCTCCTCGATGTCTGCTGTATTCGCGAGGACAGGTATCACACGACAATTTGTGATAAGCTCAATTTCGTCGATGAGGACAATATTAAGGACCTCCACCATTGCGATGGTAAGTTCATCATCTTTTAATTCGATGGGAACAAGTTTGTTGCGGTACGCGAACCCTGGTGAGATTTTTTCGAGTGTATCGGTATCAGGTGTAAGACCTTCCAATTGGACAATGGGTGCCCCATATTCGACGCTCTTTGTGGCGAGGTCGAGGACATCAGATGGCACACCATGTTTGGAAAGTACAGCGGTTTCGGATGCGCCGGTCTCTTCTATTTCTGTAACAATGTTTGTATAGTCTTGCTCAGAGATGAGAGACGCTTGTCGCATCACTTCAACAATTGAAACCGTATTTTGTGTTTGTTGCATAGCGTAAACGCTCTACTATAGGTGCGGATTTTACCCCGCGCGAGCGGTAGCCTTTGTGTTATTTTTTTTAATAAATTAGTTTTATTCTATCCGTTTATTGCTAATTAAGACGCAATAGCTAGAAATAAGTTTAAGGAACTATCAACAATTACTGTTAGAACTTGTGCCCGAGTTTGCAGGCGGGGTTTGGAGCCCCGCCCTATTATTGCCTATTATGTAGGATTTGCTAACAAACTCCGTAAGTCCAACTATTTCAAAAACACTTCGGGAAGGTTCTGAGGTTATTTCGATTCCTCAATACGTCGAATGGCTTTCTTTGCGGCACTACGAACAGTTTTAGAATTATCGTTGAGTGCCTGCGTTAGTCCGGTTATCGCGTCTGGCGACTTCGCTCGCATCTCACCTAATTCATCAGCGGCATTGCGCCGGACATCTGCGTCGGTATCTTGCAACGCTATGAGGAGTTGTTTCACAACTATTTCACCAGAATCTCCCTTTTTTATGAGATCTTCACCGATTTCGCCAAGCACATCAACGACACGCCTACGTGTGTTTGCCGATTGGGTGTCCGTAAGTACGTCTGCCAACAGCGGCGTAATCGTTCCAGCGTGTCCTCTACCGAGTTTAATCAAGGCATCTTCAGCACGGTTCCGAACAGATTTAGAATCGTCCACTAATGCGCCTATCAACGCTGTGAACGTTTCAGTCGAAGCCGCTCGTATATCAGACAGCTCAGCTATCGCGTTTGTTCGGACTTTTGATGAATCGTCATTGAGACCCACAATTAGAGCGTCTCGAATTGCGTCGGTGGACTGTCCACTTTCTGAGAGATCTTCTCCGATCTGTCCTAATACATCGAGTACATCATCGCGTGCACTCGATGAACCTTTCGTTTGTGTAGCGATGAGTGCTGGTACGACGAAAGCGAGCGATTCCGCAGATGTCGGACGAACGTCCCCCAATTCCGAAACTGCCTCACGGAAAACGTCATCAGAAGCGTCTGCGAGTGCACCGGCTAAACCGATCGCGGCGGCATCATAATTCCTGCCTGCCTGCCTTTCGTCTTCACCGATTTCACCTAACGCTTCAACGGCTTCTTCGCGCACCCGTTTAGACGGGTCTTGGAGCATAGCAACGAGCGCAGCGGTCCCTGAATTCCCCATTTCTTTAAGGAAATCCACATATTGATGTTTTACCCGATTAGATTCGTCTGCTAAAGTTGGCACGATCTGGACGAGTAGTTCGGTTCGCCATTTCGCTTGAATCTTTTTATGTTCGGCTTTAAGGGCATCGAGGTCATCAGCGAGTTGGGGGAGATCCCCCTCTTGTGCTTCTGCTGTTGCACCGTGAAACTGTGGCAACTGCCCAATTCCGAAACCGAGTAATAGACTTGTAATGATTGTTAACATCCAAAACCACTGTTTCGTGCTTGCCTTCGTTACCAATCTTTCTTTAGTCATCGTTGTTTCCTCCTTAGAGTTAGGAACAAAGCGGTGCGTAATTCTAAAGTTGATTTGACCTTATTAATTCTGCATAGCCCAGATGTAAAATGGGACATGTTTCGCGAGGACTTCAAGTGGTATCTGTTCCGAGGATAGCACTATTTCAAACGAAGCCTCGCTATCTTCGATTGAAATCCATGCGAGGACTGGTGTGATTTCTTTAGAACTGACAAGCACCTGGTCAGAAGGTGGTGCCCCTTTTTGGATTTCCAAAGCCCGCGCGACATTCACTTGTGCAAATGCGACAGGGGTTTTAGGTATCTGCTTTAAATAAGATGGCTCTGTGTCTTTTTTAGCAGAATCGACGAGTCTAAAGATGTCTTCCTCTGAGAATCCGAGCAGAAACAGGTTATTTACCTCGCTGTAATAGATACTTGAATCGAGTCCTGACACGGTTGTGTCGTTGTAATCCGTTTGAGAAATAGAGAAATTTTGTAGATTGGACAGACTATTGCCAATTTGGTTCCATTTCATCCGATTGGTTGGGTTGAAAATAATGGCACCGCCAGTCTCAACGTTGCCAGCATCAAAATAAAAATTGCCATCAAATTGCATGTTAATGTTCTCTAATGCTTGCGGATCGAATTTTGTGAAATCCGGCACGGATAGAGCGATCTCACCTGTCAAACCAGCCATAACATCTTTTTCGAGGTTCAGGTTCAGTAACCCTTCAAAAAGGGCTATCGCTGCGTAAGTGTCATTGTTCGCGTTTTTATGTATTTCGGTTCGGAGAAGCTCCCAGACGCTTTCCAGAATGCTCGGTGCTATAGCGACAAAGAGGTCATCGCTGGTAGACATTGCGTTTGGCGTTTTCAGTGTTTCCCCTTTTTTCAAAAACATACCGATTTCATTGTCAGGGAGATTCGGGTTAAATTGGACATCTACTTGAAGGAGGGGACCTTTTTCAAGCAGGTTGATCCGAGCAGAAAGCGACTCAAAAATAGCGAGACGTTTCCGGTTTACATCATCTAAATCACTTATTAAAGACAAGCCGTGAGAGATGTTAGCAAATGCGCTGATGACACCGGCTCCCAATTTCTTTGAAGTTTCTTTGAATGCTTGGTTCTTATGGATAGACGGAACATCTTTCCGATAGGTGTCCATCAATTTTTCAAACGCGGTTTCGCCTGCACCCAGGACGAGAAACTCTCCTACGAATCCGTACTTGACCACATTCCCGTCCATTTCCATCATGTTGTAGGGTGTCCGTTGGTACTCACCTGCATTCGGATGCCAGGTACTTTCACCAGACATGCCTACCAATCCTTCAACAATCTTGGTAAAACGTTGGAGTTCGCTGAGGTTACCACCGGAATGTATGACGAGTCCAATCTGAGGTGCGTTCGCCTGATTTAACCATACTGCCAGCGCTGTCCGGTAGCCGATTGTCTCAAGTACACTCAGCGGGTCGGTGCTTAAGACCCCTTGTACCATCGCGATGCCTTGCTGCAGATCCTGCCAATTTGGAACAACATTTGGTGCCATAGCGAAGATTTTTTCCCAATTTTCCGATGCCTCAATTTCACCGTAGACTTCATCTATATCTCGGAGCTGCAGGTAGAGGACGCTCTCTTTGGGTATGAAGTCTGCGACCTTTGCTGCATGCGCCGATGATGCTGTTAGGAGTAATAGAACGACACCGCAAAGTTTGAGATGTCCGTGCATGCGGCACCAAAAATCTGTTATTTTTGACTGAATAGCAGGTTGACAGTTTTCTTGTGAAAATTTCACTTTCATCGTGGACCTCCGTATTCTAAGGGAGGCGAATGTCTTCAACAAGTGCCTGTACTTCATCGGGTGGTGGCGGCGTCAAAGCTGCCACGCTGATAGAAACAATGAAATTAAGGGNCATGCCGAGAGTTCCGATCCCTTCAGGTGAAATGCCCCACCACCAGTGATCTGATGTGTTCATCTCAGGGTTGATAAATTTGAAGTAGATAATATATGCTGCCGTAAATGTGATCCCGACAATCATGCCACTGACGGCTCCGGCTTTGTTCATCCGTTTAGAGAAGATGCCCATAACGATAGCGGGGAAGAACGAACTCGCCGCAAGTCCGAAGGCGAATGCCACGACTTGCCCTACAAATCCGGGTGGATGAATGCCAAAATACCCGGCAATGCAGACAGCCACACCGGCTGCGATACGCGCAGCCAGTAGCTCCTGTTTCTCCGATAAGTTGGGTGCGATGCTCCCTTTAAGCAGATCGTGGGCGATTGCCGTAGAAATCACCAATAACAGACCGGCAGCTGTTGACAATGCTGCAGCCAACCCGCCCGCGGCAACTAACCCGACAACCCAATTCGGGAGTTTCGCAATTTCAGGATTCGCCAGCACCATGATGTCTGGATCAATGGTAAGTTCATTCTCAACGTTGGACTTTTCTCCTCGGTACTGGATGCGTCCATCGCCGTTCAGATCGTTGAATTGAATCAATTCTGTTGCTTCCCAATTCTTAAACCACTCAGGTACATCCTCATACCTGACATCTGTTAGTTCGCCGTTCTGTTCAAATCTGACGGTTTGGAGGAGGTTTGTCCGGGCAAATACGGCGACTGCCGGTGCGGTTGTATAAAGAATCGCGATAAATAGGAGTGCCCAGCCTGCAGAGATCCTCGCTTCAGAGACTTTTCGCACGGTATAGAATCGGATAATCACATGCGGCAGTCCTGCTGTTCCTAACATCAATGCCGATGTGATAAAAAAGACATCGATAGTGCTTTTACTTCCATCCGTATAAAAATTAAATCCGAGTTCCTCGCTCAAGCCATTAAGTCGGTCCAGAAGATAGACCCCTGAGCCATCAGCCACTTTTCCCATCAATCCGAGTTGAGGGATAGCATTGCCAGTAATCAGGATAGAGATAAAGATAGCAGGCACGAGAAACGCGAAAATCAGGACACAATATTGTGCGACTTGTGTGTAGGTAATGCCTTTCATACCACCAAGGACGGCATAAAAGAACACAATTCCCATACCGATGAACACACCGGTTTCGACATTGACGTTCAGAAACCGAGAAAAGACGATACCGACCCCGCGCATCTGTCCCGCCACGTAGGTAAACGACACAAAAATTGCACATACGACTGCGACAATCCGCGCCAATTGTGAGTAATACCGGTCACCTACGAAATCGGGGACCGTATATTTACCGAATTTGCGGAGATAAGGTGCTAATAACAGTGCCAGCAGCACGTATCCACCTGTCCATCCGAGCAGGTATACAGAGCCGTCGCGTCCCATAAATGAGATAAGTCCTGCCATTGATATGAAAGAGGCTGCGCTCATCCAATCTGCTGCTGTCGCCATTCCGTTGACAAGTGGGTGTACGTTGCTCCCTGCAACATAGAAATCACCTGTCGAGCGTGCCTTCGACCAGAGTGCGACACCGATATACAATGCGAAGGAGAGTGCCACCATTACAAATGTCCATGCTTGTACGTTCATGATTGTTCCTCGTCTTCCTCATTTTTTTGTTGCGTGTATTTCTTCTCCAAACGATTCATCAGCCAAGCATAGACAAAGATAAGCTCAACGAAAATCCAGATGGATGCCTGTTGCGCAAAATAGAAGCCGAGTCGGTATCCACCGAATCGGATTTTGTCGAGTTGTTCCACGAATACAATTGAGCAGAGATACGAGGTAACGAACCATATTCCGAGTAGGATAGCGAGATATTGCAGATTTTTCCGCCAGTACGCCTTATTTCTTTCCGATGATTCCATAAATTGTCCTCCTTGGAGCAATCGGGATCATAGATTGTTTGCACAAGTTGTTTTGTTCTTGGCAAGTGAAGATTATCAGTTTTAGACTTTTATTGTAACGAGGGTTGTTCTTGCATGACAGGAATCACGTAGCTCCGAATTGTTACGCCATCCAATTCTTCTGTCTCTACTCTGGGTTCTGGGTTCTGTCGATGATCAAAAATAACATAGTAACCTTGTGTTGCGCCTTCCAATTTGAGATATGCGGCAAGTTGCCTTTTGCCTGCCTGATAACGGATGTCGCCGCGCCAAATCTTTGTTTCAACAATATACTTTTCTCTCTCGCGCGTGATGAGGAGGTCCATCCTGCCACGTCCTGTTTCGGTTTCAAAGGACAAGGTACCGCCCACGCTCCGGGCGAAGAGGTCCAGATAGGTAAGGAGGAGATGTCGTCCGACGGATTCTTGCGGCGTATCTGGCACCTGTAGGATTTTGAAGCCGGCGCGTGCGATGAAGTCTCGGAAGTTATCAAGCAGCCGTTCCATGTCTATCTGTCCTGTGGTGGTCAGGTAAGCTTTAAAGCCGTCTATATTGTCTTCGTGGAAGTATTCCTGTTCGAGTCCGTTTATCGTCGGCTTGAATGCCTGCATGATGCAATAGAGGTAAATCGGATTAGCAATTTGACACATGCCGTCCGCGTCTTCCGTGATGACACCGTACGTGGCGAGTTCATCGATATGTTCATCACGCAGATTGAAATCCATGCCTTCCTCATAAGACATGATATTCATCAGAAGCCTTTCAAAACGCCTATCTCTGCGGATATTGGTTGTGAGGTGTTGAATGTTGACGTTCCGTCCGCGCACAAGTTGGCGATGTGCCTTTAAAAAGTGCGGCATCGTAATCGGCTCGGTTTTCGGAATCTCCAACTCCGTCGTCAGAATCTGCGCGAGGCGGTTAACGAGGACAGGTTGTCCCGCAGTCTCCTTATGAATGGATTCAATGACCTCAGTCGCGAAGCCTTGACCGACTTCATCGGTATACTGCGAAAGCAATTCCTGCACCTGTTTGAGTGTAAAATTCGGCAAACGAAATTCGTCTTGGATATTGAAGGGAGAAACAGACCGGTCATAGTCGAGCTGTGCAATGCTCTTGACTCCCACGATGCCTACGCTGTGCGGACAGTGTAACTGATCAGAGAGGTAAATCTGGCGGAGTGAATACAAAAAATCGCTCACGACAGTTCGCGGGATACCATCAAACTCATCAATGAGAAGTACAACCTTCGTGCCGGCAAGCCCTTGATTCTGAAAGTCTCTGTTTAACATACCTACAAGCTGCCCGAAAAACATCATCATGGAAAAATCATCGGTTAACTGTGTATTCGCCAAAAATTGTGCTAATGTATCAGACGGCACCTCGTCGCGTTTTTGGAAAACGCTCTCAATTTGCATGTTAATCTGGTAATAGAGGCGTTCATAAAAAGTGACAGGTGCAGTGTTGCGCATCGTTTGGAAATCTAATTGGATCGGGAAATAGGTCGGGTCTTCCGCGACGAGTGCTTCGAGTGCCAATCGAAAGAAGGTGGTTTTCCCGGTCTGGCGCGGCGCGAAGAGGACGATGTACTTGCCATTTTTGGCGCGGCTGATGAAATCGGTAATCTCCTCGGTGCGTGGAACAATATAGTGATGCTCAGGGCGGACGCGCCCCTCGGTTCCAAAACTTCTCATTGTCGCCTCCTCAAAAGTCCTCACCAATTTATCGTATCATATCGCGCCCTGAAAAATCCACTGTTAATTTTCAAATATAGTAAAAGTCGGCTATCCGTAATTCTCTGGGAACATCAACCGTTCGACGTGTTCAATCAGAATGTGCAGCACTTTGATATGGATTTCTTGAATACGGTCAGCGGTATCGCCGGGTGCAATCAGACAAATGTCGCAATACTGTTTAAGGTGTCCACCGTCACCACCGAGCAGCCCGAAGACCTGCATCCCGCGCGATTTTGCCGCTTCTGCTGCGCGGACAACATTTTCGGAGTTTCCGCTGGTCGAGATGGCTACGAGCAGATCCCCTTGATGTCCGAGTGCCGATAGTGGACGTGCGAAGACCTCTGCGAATCCGAAATCGTTTGCGGTGCAGGTGATATGTCCGGCATCGCTGAGTGCGATTGCTGGAAGTGGTCTCCGATCCTCCCGAAACTTTCCGGTGCATTCCTCGGCGAAATGGACGGCATCGCACAAACTACCACCGTTTCCACACGTGAAGATTCTGCCTTGACGCGCAAATACGTCTCGCATCATCTCTGCTGTTTCCGCGATGGTTGCGATATTTTCAGGATTTTGGACGAACCGATGGAGTACGTCTTGTGCCTCTAACAACGCATCGCGAATGCTATTCAAAACATCCATAATGTCTTATCCCTCAAAGCCATAAAGCTAATAAACATTAGCATCCCAGCTATCCTATGGTCATTTGATACTATTTCAGAATTAGCATCTTCCGTGTGGATTTGTATTTTCCTGCAGTTAAGGTGTAAAAATAGAGTCCACTGGCGACAGGCTCACCGACATTATTTTTTCCATCCCAATATGCAGCACGGGTTTTATCTTGATATATTCCGGAT
Organism: Candidatus Poribacteria bacterium WGA-3G; assembly: GCA_000406005.1. GTDB lineage: Bacteria > Poribacteria > WGA-4E > WGA-4E > WGA-3G > WGA-3G. The sequence continues at coordinate 3,238 of ASZN01000019.1, read as the reverse complement.
GATTTATATCCGAGGTCAAGGGTACGTATCACATTTCCATCTATTGTGTAAATGGAAATAGTTATATTCACAGATTGTGCTAATTGATAGGGTATCCATGTCTCAGGATTGAACGGATTCGGATAGTTCGGTAGAAGTGCTGTTTCTTTTGGAGTCAACGATGCTAAGAGATATTCCAAGAAAAGGATACCTTTTTGTGATGTTGAGTCTGTTAGGCTTAGTTGTTGCGCTTCAGTGAGCCACTGTTGCACTGTTGCTCTTGATGGTAATTCCTTAAGGTTACGATAGTGTGGGGAAGGAGCATCTGTTTCTCCACCCATCCCACTGGCAACCGTAATTAGGTCTTTGATATCTACGACTCCATCCCTGTTAATATCCGCTTCAGATTGATCTTTGTCTCCAAAACGCGCTGCGACGTACGACAGATCTAAGATGTCTACGGAACCGTCACCGTTTACATCCCACGGTGGTTCTATTACCTTCCCTGAAATCACGATATAGGGTAACCTTACGCCATCGCTGTTAGAAAGGATTGCTAACAAACTAATAGTTGACGCTCTACGCGAAATAACTTTGAAGGTTATTGTAGCAAGAGTGCCGTCTCCTTCACCAGCATCGGCAGTTGAGACGTTGCTAAAGAACACTTTTTCAAGTTTCCTTATTATTGGTCCCTTATAAACTTTGTCAGATAAATAATCACCGTGAGCGTGAGACACATAACTTAGTGAATTGCGATCATATTCTACGCTGATCTCATATCCTCTAACATCTTGCCCACCAAGAATGTTAACATCAATATCAAATTCCTCACCAACGGCTGGAGATTCAATAGTTGACGGTGTAATGTTAACACGGGTGGAAAGATTCCATAGACGAACTATACGATCACTACCGCCACTCGCTAAAGTTTTACCATTCGGACTAAATACAACACTGTAAATATCAGATGTATGACCTACGAGAGACACGATTTCAGTTTCTGTTGCAATATCCCACAGATAAATTCTGTCATGCCATACATTAGCGAGCATCCTTCTATCCGAACTAATTGAGGCGTAGTGACGACCATGAGGGCCATCAAGATGAACGGTTTCCTTGTGCTGAGCGGTGGCAGCATTCCATAAACGGATTGTGTTATTGCCTCCTCTACTGGCGAGTGTCTTTCCACCTTCTATAAATGAGACATCATAAACTTCTTGTGTATGTCCTGTGAGAGTTTGCTTGTGGAAACCTGTAGTAGCACTCCACAGGCGAATCGTGCGATCAGAACTCCCACTCGCAAGTGTCTGACCATCCGGACTGAACGCAACACTATTTATAGTTTCTGAGTGTCCTTCAAGTGTTACTTTGTATAAACCTGTAGTAGCATCCCATAGACGAATCGTGCGATCAGAACTCCCACTCGCAAGTGTCTGACCATCCGGACTGAACGCAACACTTCTGACAGAACTACTATGTCCTTCAAGCGTTACTCTGTATTGACCAGTGGGGACATTCCAAAAACGAATTCTACCATTCTCGCTTCCACTTGCCAGTGTTCTACCATCCGGACTAAACGCAACAGAATAAATATGAGAATTATGACCTATAAGCGTGTGCCTATGTGCCCCTGTAGCAACATCCCATAAACGAATTGTTCTGTCCTCACTTGCACTTGCGAGCGTTGTCCCATCAGGGCTGAAGACAATTTTAGTGACCCTACTTGTATGTCCCTCAAGACTAGTATAAGGAAAATCTTGGGCGAATGTGTTTGGTGAAAAAACAGTTAAAAGAACTAATAAAATTAAAGTTATTTTCATGTGAAACCCCTTTTGGGTTCAAGTGATAGATGTTGATGATTTTAATCTTCTCTTTTCCACAAAACGATTGTGCTGTCAGCATTTCCGCCTGCAAGAAGGCTTCCATCAGGGCTGATGGTAACACTTGATGTTCTTGCCATTGCAGCAATTGGATAAAAAATCAGGGCAATTTCAAATGCCCTGCATACATTACTATAACGCAAGTTGCCACCTATTTACTTACATAGCAAGCCGAAGAAGGTGCAGGACATTGATATACCTTTTTCTATAGACATAACACCCTCATGAGGTTTAACAAATAAATTGGGTAATTGTGGCAACGCGACGTGCGATGAATCGCACTACTACGAACCGATCTACTTGTTATCACACGTCTCAGAATTACCCGATTAAATTCTTAATCTTCATCTGGGGTGGGAAACTGTCTGAAAAACTGTGTGGAAATACGCAGAAATACCCAAGCAAAAACCCCAAAATTTGTTAGTAGCAACTTGGGTTACTATATCCTACCTGTAAAATAAAAATAACTCCCTGTAGGGGAAAAGAGCGCAGACACATTAGTCTTGTTTGTGGTATTTGATTGGCGGTAGCGATATATACTTCCAACCTTCTGCTTTGTTCTTTTTATTTTCCGCCTTCAAATAATCGACAAGTTCCTGCATGGTTTTGAACCGGGCAGCAAACTCTTCTTTCATTTTATAGCATTCCTCAAGGATAGGATCCATGGGTGGATGTTCTTTCTCTTTCACGTGCATCTCCTCAATCAACTCTACAGGGGTATAGAGGATCGTAGGGTGATATCCAGCGGCTCGACAAACCTGATCTATATGCTGCCGCTTAGTTTCGTTGACGATATGTTTATAGTTCCAAGAGGTTAGGTACTCGATGCCATTTACCACAGCAATAGCAATATGTTGAGCGTCCGGTAGCGAATGTGGTGGGACAGCACCCGCATTTATCAATTCCAATGCGAGGATAACTGCCTCCGGGGTCAGTTCCAATACCGTAAGACCTGCTAACGCGTCAACCCGACGCTGTGCTGCGGTTTCATCGCCTTGTCTAATTTCAGTGATCACTACATCCGATACGATAAACTCAAAATTATCCGAATAGTTTTCCCAGAACTGTCGTGTAACTCGTTGTCGGACACTTAAGGTCGCATCTGTGCTGGGTCGCGCTGCAAGGTAACTAACGACTGTGGTTTCGATGTATACTTTCGGTTTTATTTCTTCATATTTTAGCATAAAATTACTTTGCTTTCAAATCTTCTTTACGGTAATGGCAGGACGATTTAGTTTTCGCTTTTGATTTCGATTTTCGTTTACATAAGTTGACGTTTTCTTAGGAAAGATCGCGAGCACAGCTCGCTCCTACAGAGGAGACTATTAGTCTGTCAACATTGAAATGAAAGGTAAACCCGGTTCGTAGTAGTGCGATTC